>WRIJ01000006.1 GCA_009782785.1 Propionibacteriaceae bacterium
AAAGCCGGTCTCAGTTCGGATTGGGGTCTGCAACTCGACCCCATGAAGTCGGAGTCGCTAGTAATCGCAGATCAGCAACGCTGCGGTGAATACGTTCCCGGGGCTTGTACACACCGCCCGTCAAGTCATGAAAGTCGGTAACACCCGAAGCCAGTGGCCTAACCCCTTGTGGGAGGGAGCTGTCGAAGGTGGGACCGGTAATTAGGACTAAGTCGTAACAAGGTAGCCGTACCGGAAGGTGCGGCTGGATCACCTCCTTTCTAAGGAGCCTATGGCATCGCTTGCGATGTCCAGCGTTCACTTCCTCGACGTTCGTTCGAGGGTGAACAGGCTACGGAATGTGGAACATTGACCTAAAGCTTCAACACTCATCATCACTAGTACAACCTCTTTGAGGAGTGGAACATGACGATGGATGGAGAAGCCCAAGCACGCTATTGGGTCCTGAGGGTTCAGTTGTTTTATGCAACACCTCGACGCGGACTTTCGTACGAACCCCCTCGCGGGACAAGTACGCTAGACCCGCCCGTATTTTGAGAACTTCACAGTGGACGCGAGCATCTTTGTAGAAAACAAGCTACTAAGGGCAATCGGTGGATGCCTTGGCACCAAGAGCCGATGAAGGACGTTGTAACCTGCGATAAGCCACGGGGAGCTGGTAAACGAGCTTTGATCCGTGGATGTCCGAATAGGGAAACCTTGAAAGAAACCGGAGTAATGTCCGGCAACCTCTGCCTGAATATATAGGGCAGTTGGAGGGAACGTGGGGAAGTGAAAAATCTCAGTACCCACAGGAAGAGAAAACAACAGTGATTCCGTCAGTAGTGTGAACGAACGCGGACCAGGCCAAACTATCAGCATGTGAGAGCTAACAGGCGTTGTGTTGATAGGGTAGTGGGACCATTCAGACTGGGCTGTTAACCAGTCAGAGAGTAAGAAATGATTGTTGAAGTCGAAATGTATGGAAAGACATAGCACAGAAGGTAATACTCCTGTAGACGTAAGACTTTCACTCTCGAGTGTCATCCCAAGTAGTACGGAACCCATGAAATTCCGTGCGAATCCGGCGGGACCACCCGCTAAGCCTAAATACTCCTTGGTGACCGATAGCGGAACAGTACCGTGAGGGAAAGGTGAAAAGTACCCCGGGAGGGGAGTGAAATAGTACCTGAAACCGTTTGCCTACAAACCGTTGGAGCCTAGCCTTGTGCTGGGTGACAGCGTGCCTTTTGAAGAATGAGCCTGCGAGTTAGTGGTATGTGGCAAGGTTAACCCGTGTGGGGAAGCCGTAGCGAAAGCGAGTCCTAATAGGGCGTTTGAGTCGCATGCTCTAGACCCGAAGCGTAGTGATCTATCCATGGCCAGGGTGAAGCGACGGTAAGACGTCGTGGAGGCCCGAACCCACTTGGGTTGAAAACCGAGGGGATGAGCTGTGGATAGGGGTGAAAGGCCAATCAAACTACGTGATAGCTGGTTCTCCCCGAAATGCATTTAGGTGCAGCGTCGCGCGTTTCTTACCGGAGGTAGAGCACTGGATGGTCGAGGGGGCCTACAAGCTTACCAACATCAGCCAAACTCCGAATGCCGGTAAGTCAGAGCGCGGCAGTGAGACTGCGGGCGATAAGGTTCGTAGTCGAAAGGGAAACAGCCCAGATCATCAGCTAAGGCCCCTAAGCGATAACTAAGTGGAAAAGGATGTGGAGTTGCGGAGACAACCAGGAGGTTGGCTTGGAAGCAGCCACCCTTGAAAGAGTGCGTAACAGCTCACTGGTCAAGTGATTCTGCGCCGACAATTTAGCGGGGCTCAAGTTATCCGCCGAAGCTATGGCATTCGCATGTGTACCTGACTTCGGTCCAGGTGTGCGGATGGGTAGGGGAGCGTCGTATGTGCTGTGAAGCGGCAGGGTGACCTAGCCGTGGAGAGCATACGAGTGAGAATGCAGGCATGAGTAGCGAATGACGGGTGAGAAACCCGTCCGCCGAATATCCAAGGTTTCCAGGGTCAAGCTAATCTGCCCTGGGTAAGTCGGGACCTAAGGCGAGGCCGACAGGCGTAGTCGATGGACAACGGGTTGATATTCCCGTACCGGCTTGATAACGCCCCTGCCGAGACGAGTAATGCTAAGAATGCGAGTCAGGATTCGAGACCATTCGTGGTCTTGTGGCCTGATAAGTCTTCGACCCACACTCGTAGTAGGCAAGCTACGGAGGGACGCAGAAAGGTAGCCTAACCCGGGCGATGGTTGTCCCGGGGTAAGTGTGTAGGGCGAGGTGGCGAAAACACCTCATGAAGCCTGAGACATGACGCCTGGTGGGTTTACGAACCCCCCAGTAGGTGATCCTATACTGCCTAGAAAATCTTCGTTAGCGAGTTATCTGGCCGCCCGTACCCCAAACCGACACAGGTGGATAGGTAGAGAATACTAAGGCGATCGAGAGAATCATGGTGAAGGAACTCGGCAAAATACCCCCGTAACTTCGGGAGAAGGGGGACCTGACGTGTGAAGGATGTACATCTGGAGCACTGAGGGTCGCAGAGACCAGGCCCAAGCGACTGTTTATCAAAAACACAGGTCCATGCCAAGTTGTAAGACGATGTATATGGACTGACTCCTGCCCGGTGCTGGAAGGTTAAGGGGACGTGTTAGCGCAAGCGAAGCACTGAACTTAAGCCCCAGTAAACGGCGGTGGTAACTATAACCATCCTAAGGTAGCGAAATTCCTTGTCGGGTAAGTTCCGACCTGCACGAATGGAGTAACGATTTGGGCACTGTCTCCACCATGAACTCGGCGAAATTGCAGTACGAGTAAAGATGCTCGTTAAGCGCAGCAGGACGGAAAGACCCCGGGACCTTTACTATAGTTTGGTATTGGTGATCGGTGCGACTTGTGTAGGATAGGTGGGAGACTTTGAAGCTAGGACGCCAGTTCTAGTGGAGTCATCGTTGAAATACCACTCTGGTCGTTCTGGTTATCTAACCTAGATCCGTTATCCGGATCAGGGACAGTGCCTGATGGGTAGTTTGACTGGGGCGGTCGCCTCCCAAAAAGTAACGGAGGCGCCCAAAGGTTCCCTCAGCCTGGTTGGCAATCAGGTGTTGAGTGTAAATGCACAAGGGAGCTTGACTGTGAGAGTGACAGCTCGAACAGGTACGAAAGTAGGGATTAGTGATCTTACGGTGGCATGTGGAAGCGCCGTAACTCAACGGATAAAAGGTACCCCGGGGATAACAGGCTGATCTTGCCCGAGCGTCCATAGCGACGGCATGGTTTGGCACCTCGATGTCGGCTCATCGCATCCTGGGGCTGGAGTCGGTCCCAAGGGTTGGGCTGTTCGCCCATTAAAGCGGTACGCGAGCTGGGTTCAGAACGTCGTGAGACAGTTCGGTCCCTATCCGCTGCGCTCGTAGGAATCTTGAGAAGGGCTGTCCTTAGTACGAGAGGACCGGGACGGACTAACCTCTGGTGTGCCAGTTGTTCTGCCAAGAGCACGGCTGGTTTGCTACGTTGGGAAGTGATAACCGCTGAAAGCATCTAAGCGGGAAGCACGCTTCGAGATAAGGGTTCCCACAGCGTTAAGCTGGTAAGGCCCCCGGTAGACCACCGGGTTGATAGGTCGGACGTGGAAGTGGAGTAATTCATGAAGCTGACCGATACTAATAGGCCGAGGGCTTGTTTCTACAAAGTTGTATGCGTCCACTGTGTTGTTCCCGAAATATGGTCGGGAATCCGCCACATTTCAATAGAGTTTCGGTGATCATGGCGAAAGGGAAACACCCGGCTCCATTCCGAACCCGGAAGTTAAGCCTTTCAGCGCCGATGGTACTGCACGGGAGACTGTGTGGGAGAGTAGGTCGTTGCCGAACATTTTTACAAAACCCCTCGGGCTTAGCCCCAGGGGTTTTGTGCTTTCCTCATCAAGAACAGACTCTTCGTCACGAAGGGGACAAGTCGTCTGTCACACGTACGTTGTATGCATCCACCCCGTCATTCCGCGGAGCGAAGCGACTCGCGGGATCCAGAAACCACAATCATCCTATGAAGGGTCTAGCGTGCTCGAGGACCACGACCTCATCGTGGGCCAGTGAGTACCGTCCCCACTGACTGACTCGCCTTGGGAATGGCCGGTAACCCCGGTATGATGTCTATGCCCCTCTCCGTGAGGGAGGTCACTATGGGTGACCATGCGAAAGGATAATAGCGTGGCTGAGGAAAGATCAGGGTCTTCTCGACCCCCCAGGCGGGGTGGTGGTTCTCCCGGGTCTCCACGTTCCTATTCCCAGGGGTCACGCTCACAAAAATCGGGGGGTCGTTATTCAGGCGGATCCTATCGCCGCAGTGATGATCGACAAGAAGACGACTCACCTCGACGTGACTCGCGCGACAATACTCGCGATCGAAGGTCTTCTCCGCGCGAATTTGATCGCTCGGATGGTGGGCGAGAGTACGGCTCACGTGGTGGTGGACGCTCTGGTAGTGGTCGTCCTGCTCGGAGTTCTTCGTCGTATCGCAGCAATGATCGTCCCAGTGGTGATCGTAGGGAACGGGAGGAGAGATACCCTCGACGAGATCGAGAGGATCGTCCACCACGTGATCGTCAAGATCGTGGTGAAAGATACCCGCGTCGAGAGGATCGACCACGCCGAGATCGTGATGATGGAAGTGGGGGTTATTCTCGACAAGACCATAGTGGGTATTCCCGCCATACCGGCTCGTCACGAGACGGGGATTCACTGCGTGGTGGTCGCTCCGGTGGTCAGAGTCGTGGATATGGAAGCTGGTCGCCACGACGTGAGGACCATCGTCGTGGTGGTCGGGGCTCAGAGGATTCTGCAAGCGCAAGGTCACGATACTCCTCTGATCATGGCGATCGTGGTGAGCGCAGGAATTTCGGGTCTCGGGAGGACCGAGGATATTCTGAACGAAGAGATGATCGAACCAGGGATAGTGAAGGATTCTCCACTCACGAGCAGCGACCCAGATCAGATCGAGGATTCGCTGAACGCCGAGAAGGACGCTCTGAAGGGGGTCGCAGCTATCAGGGTGACAGGTCTCGCGGAGGTCGTCGAAACTTCCGTGATGATAGCCGGGAAAATCGCGATGGCAGTCGCAAAGAATCAGGGGGGTACCGTTCCTGGCAACAGCCCCACCGAGGACAATTCCGCCGCAATACTCCGGCGCGCAATGATCTGAGAGACGAAGATAGAAATCTTCGCCCAGGACTAGAACCTCGCAGTGACGAACCCGATGTACCCATTCTCGACGAAGATGTGCGCATGCCTGCAGGGATGCGGGCAGAACTCAAAGGAGTGTCTGCAGAGATTGCTGACATCGTGGGTGCACATATGATGAAGGCAGCCGAACTCATCGATGAAGATCCAGAACTGGCGTACCGCCATGCTGAGGCGGCCCGGCGGCGAGCACCTCGATTGCCGCTCACCAGGGAGGCAACAGCTGAGACTGCCTATGCGGCAGGTTTCTATGACCAAGCATTAGCACAATATAGAACTCTCAAAAGAATGACCGGCAACAGTGATCTCATACCGGTGATTGTTGATTGTTTGCGTGCGTTAGGTAAGCATCGTGAAGCCTTGGAGATGGCTACCCAGGACAGATCTCAGATCACGAACCCCTCCATGGTCATCGAATTGGTGATCGTTGTGGCCGGGGTACGCCGTGACATGGGCCAAGTTGACGAAGCTCTTCGGATATTACGCCAAGAGATTGAACACCCCAGCGTACGCCATCCGCGCCAGGCCCAGGCCCGACTGCTCTACGCCTATGGTGACATGTTGGCAGGGCAAGACAAATCTGGGGAGGCCTATCATTGGTTTTCCTTGTCAGCGAGTTTGGATCCCGAGGCAACCTCGGCGATTGATCGCATGGATGAGTATGACGGTATGACTCTGGAGTTGGATGAGGCCGAGTTCCATGAAGAAGAAGCAGACGGCGACCAGGAGGGTGAAAAACCTGATGGTGATGAACCTGAGTCTGATGAGTCTGAGGTTGATGAGTACCTCGATGACTCATTGCCTGATGGGGCCCTCGAGGATGATGAAAGGCCCGATTCCTTGGACGAACTCGACACTGAAGAAGATGAGGATTCAGCTGAGAACTAACCCGCGGTAAGTTTTCACAGCTATGTTGGGTACATCGTCTGCAACAACACGCCCATCATCGAGGACAATGACACGATCGAAGTTCTGTAGCATCTCCAGATCATGGGTGAGGACGACCACCTGTTGGTCAAGGCGATAGATGATCTCTTCAATGGCCACAGCGTTTTTCAAGTCCAGCAACGTTGTGGGCTCGTCGAATACCACAATCTCTGGTTCAGTGATGAGAATAGCCATGATGGCGAGCAGTTGTTTCTGCCCACCCGAGAGAAGGTGTGCAGGGTGGTCGTGGTGCGACTCAAGCCCGTACTGATGAAGGGAACGCTCGACTCGACGCCCACGATCTTCTTTGGTGAGCTTCGACCCTCGCAGAGAGAACTCGAGATCCTCACTGACCGTCGGCATGACGATTTGTTGGTCAGGATCTTGGAAGACGAAACCAACCTTGGATCTCACATGTTTTCGTTCCTTGACGGTGTCATACCCATCTATCCGAACCGTGCCCTGGCTGGGCCCAATGAGCCCATTGATGAGCCGCGCAAGAGTGGACTTTCCTGATCCGTTACCTCCGATGATCCCGATGCGCTGTTCTGTGAGCTTTGCCGTGATGTCTTCGAGAACAGTACGTTCGCCATACTGATGCCACACATGGTCGAATTCGATCACGACAACCTCACTGTGATCAGGGGATAGGCTTTCTTGATTGTGATAATGAGGAAGGCAGCGACGAGTGATTTGATGATGTCCCCAGGAAGATATAGCGTCCAGCTCCAGAGTGCAGTACGCCAGGGGATACCGATGAGATAGACAAACCAGGTGTGCCCGAGAAGATAGATACTCACCGAACCTAGTGAGCAAGCTACTAAGGCTTTGAGATAGGTGAGTTTCTTCCACCATTTCTCGATGAGTTTGCCAACGAGAAAGGCCCCCAGGGGCCAGGACCAAATGAATCCGGCGGTGGGACCAATCAGCTTATGGAACCCACCTTGGCCTCCAGTGAGGACGGGCATGTTTATGGCGACAAGAAGAATCACCACACACATGGCAAGGGCCCCACGTTTTGATCCAATGATTCCTCCCGCGAGCAGCATACCCAGTGTTTGAAGAGAGATGGTGATCCCGAGAACAGGCAGGAGAATCATCGGGGTCAAACCAAGTGCACAGGTGATAGCGGCGAACATCGCGATCAAACCGAGATGCCGCATGTCTCCCTCATTTCGTTATTGAACAGTGTTCAGGAAACACCCTAGCTGGTAGCAATCGTTGAGTCAATCCTCATTGGTCCATCGCCAAGAGTGGTGCCGAGACCCGATCGTACCTCTAAAGCCTCACCAACCCCATCGGCCATCCGCAGACACCGAATGGTGAGGGGAACGAGAAAGGTCCAGGGTGCCTTCACTCCTCGCGCTGATTGGGCTTCGCGTATACGGGCGCTTTGTTCCAGCACAAGCGGGATGAACCTCAAGGTGAGCGATACAGCGATGGCGATGTTTTCTGGGTGCAACCCGAAAAGAGCTAGTGGTCGAGCACCACGTTCGACGATGGCCAGTAGTTTCGACGTGGATGTGGTGAGGGTGAGCAGATTAGCTCCAGCAATGAGAATGAGTATTCGCAACCCGACGACGACAGCCACCTGCCAGGACGAAAAGAACCACTGAAAGACCACGATGATCCCAACGATGATCACAATGCTTCTTGACAGCCTCCACACCACGACTCCAGGGACCCTGGCCAGTATGTATAGGCAGAGAAACCCCAGCAGGAAAACACCCAAGACCACTGGGGATTTCAGGAAGAACACCCCGATAGCGACAAGGAAAAACACCACGAATTTCACCACAGGATTCATGCGATGAAGGAAGGAATGGCCGTCGTAATACAAGGTGAGCATGGCTATGAAGTTAAACCCTTCAAGAAAATGGCAATGATTTCATCGAAGGTGGCAGAAGAGTTGGGCCAGGTGCTGGAGGCGAGACCCAATCGCTTCGACTCTTGGCGGTTATCGTCATCAAAACCGTGGCCTAGGATCACATGGAGCAGCCCGCGGCTAGCAGCAAGTGCTTGGTGGGGGGGAATCCCAGCGTCGATGAGTCCTGTTTCTATCTGTGACCCAAGACCATCAGCCCAGGTATGGGTGGTCAGGACAGACCAGACGAGTTCACTGCCGTGGCGATAGCGGGTCAGTAGGGAATGGAACCGTGCCGCCCAAGGTGGAATCCGTGAAAGATCACCACCCGGGAAGGGGGGGAGATCGGTGATGATGACATCAGCCATGGCGCGCAGTAAGTCTTGCTTGGAGGCGACATGCCAATAGAGGGCACTGGGTTGAACCCCAAGTGTCGAAGCGATTCGACGCATGGTGAGATCGCCGAACCCATAGGAGTCGAGCAGATCGAGTCCCGTAGTAACGATGTCATCGTGGGTGATGCTCACCTGTTCAGCATAACCGAGTCACTGAACAGTGTTCAACACCCCCGCCTTCACTGTTTGGTTAGCGCTCGGTTTTGCTGAGGCTTTCAGGAAGAGTTCGAAGAAACGTACTACTGTTCCCACCACTGGTCGTGGTATTCCCGCACACTTGCCCAATAGTCGATCCTGTAAAAGAGTCTGCGCTCATGGCTGAGACTGCCATCAGGTGCTTTCACCCCAGGAGGAACGAGCAGCATAGAAATCTCCTGGCCTTCAATTGCTCGCATGTTCGCGCCAATGAAGAACACTTCGAAATATCCATCGATGTACCGTGGCGACTTCGAGGGATCGAGTTTAAATAGGCCATGGTTGTTGCCGTTCCAGTATGTCCACTCACCGTCTTGGTCGACGCTGATGTGTGGGAAAACTGGCAGCGGGTCACTGAAATACTCCTCGGGGGTATAGGTATAGAGAGTGAAACCAGATTCCCTAATCCCTTCCTCGAGGCCATCATTGGAGTAGTATCCGTCGAACGATTTTAAGTCCCCGTGAAGGATCGGCGCAACACCTTTCTCAAGAAACCTTGCCAGACCAAGCCCATCACGCGATGCCTGTCTCTTGCAAGACTATTCGATGTCCATGAGCTCAATCTATACTTATTCCATGAGTTCTGTTCCCGAACCCCCGATCACTGGTGATAGTGGCGTTGATGAAGTCCTGGCTAAGGTTGCGGCTTTGAGTGATGTTCCCCTTGTTGAACACCCGGATGTCCTCAAAGAAGCTCACCATGCATTGTTGGGGTTCCTCAATCACACAACAGATGCGCCTTGATAGCGAACTAGCCCATCGTGGACTTGCGAGATCACGAAGCCACGGGCGTCAACTCATCGACAGTGGAAGGGTCCATCTTGCTGGGAACCCGGAGCTCAAGCCATCCACTCAAGTGAGCGCTGAGTCAATCATTACAGTAGACACAGATCACTATGTGTCACGTGCTGCCCATAAGTTGATCCATGCTCTTGATAGGTCACAACTAACTGTTCCATCACGTGTTCTTGATGTGGGTGCTTCCACTGGAGGATTCACTCAGGTGCTCTTAGAACGCGGAGCTCAGCGAGTCTATGCCATTGATGTGGGTCATGGGCAGTTGGTGGAAGAGATTCGTCATGATCCCCGTGTGGTGGTCCGCGAGGGTTTGAACGTACGCAACCTGGTAGTGGATGATGTCGAGGATGAACAAGTCGATCTAGTGGTCATTGATGTGTCATTCATCTCGGTCAAGATGGTTATCGCCCCGGTCCGTGGCGTGGTACGCCCTGGTGGCCACATCCTTGTCTTGGTCAAACCTCAGTTTGAGGTGGGGCGGTCAGCACTTGATTCTCGTGGAATCGTGATGGATGCTCACCACCGCGACACGGCCATTTCAGAAGTGATCAACTCTGCTCAGGATATAGGTTGCATGCTGGTGTGGAGTGAAGAATCAGTTGTCGTGGGTGAGTTTGGCAACCAAGAGACCTTCTGCCTCTTCCAGTGTTGATGAGCACCTTGAAACCCTAGGGGAGTGTCGACTCTTTCACTCGTACCGAAGCAGAACTCAATTCTGTCGTGACCACATCCAGATTGTCGGGGTTGACCGCTGCTGTCAGATCGACCAATACGGTGGTGTCGTACCCTAAGCGAGCTGAATCAAGTGCGGTTTGCTTCACGCAATAGTCGGTAGCGATTCCCACCACATCTATGTCCACGATCTGATGATGGGTGAGCAACTCATCGAGAGTACGTCCCCAAGAATCAACGCCCTCGAATCCGGAGTAACAGGCTGCATAGAACCCCTTGTCCACGATGGCATCGATACTGGCTACGAGGTTGTCATGGAGGTTCTGCCCTGGGGATCCGACTCGGCAATGCGGTGGCCAGGAATCGACATAGTCGGGTGTTTCAGAGAAATGATCTCCTGGGTCAATATGGGAGTCCCTCGTGGCAACGACCAGATCGTAGGCGTGATCGCGGGCATAGTCGGTGATGCGTGAGGCAGTGGCAGCCCCACCAGCTACCCCGAGGGATCCACCTTCACAGAAGTCGTTTTGTACATCAACAATGATCAACGCTTTAGCCATAGGTTTTCTCCTTGAGATTAACCCATCCATTGTCTCACACGTACCCACCCATATGGGGAGAACTGTGGATGGATTCACGTGATGTCAGATCATCGCAGTACAGTTAGGTTTATGAACAGTTCGTCGAGCCGAAGGATCGCGGTGTGGATACACACAGCGAGGATTCCTGCCCTGGACGCCGCCTGTCAGTTCATCGAAGAATTGCCAACGCAGGTGGAATGTTTGGTACTCACCGAGTCCCGTGATCAGATTCAACGCCGGGTTCCTGATGCGCATCTTGTCGATATTGACGATGAGACACTCACCCAAGCAGAAGTGATCGTGGTTTTTGGTGGAGACGGTACGATCCTTCGAGCTGCTGAGAAGGCCCTTGAGTTCGATATTCCCGTTTTGGGTGTCAACCTCGGTCACGTGGGATTCCTTGCAGAGCTCGAAATGGCTCAAATCCCTGAGCTGGTGAACCATGTGGTCACTGGTGATTTTGTGCTGGAAAAGAGAATGACCATCGAAGTCGAGCTCTTCGAAGAAGGCCGTACGACACCGTCATGGACATCGATCGCTGTCAATGAGGTGTCACTCGAAAAAGCCCAACGAATGAAAATGATCGATGTGCTGGTGTCCATTGATGGGTTGCCGGTGTCCAGGTGGGGTTGTGATGGAATCCTGGTGTCCACACCCACGGGATCAACCGCTTATGCCTTTTCAGCTGGTGGGCCAGTGATGTGGCCCCAATTGGAGGCCTACCAAGTGGTTCCCCTATCTGCTCACGCACTGTTTGCTCGGCCCATGGTGTTGGCACCAGATTCTCTCGTACGCTTAGAGTTGGATTCTCCAGTAGATGCCGTTGTGTGTTGTGACGGTTTCCGCACGTGCGATGTTCCTCCAGGTTCACGCCTCGACATCAAACGCTTCCCTCATGATCTGCGTGTTGCTCGGCTATCTGAGCAACCTTTCACTTCTCGCTTGGTGAAGAAATTTGCGCTACCCATTGAGGGGTGGCGGTCGCGAGGTGACTATGCTGGGTGAACTGGTGATCAGGCAAGTGGGTGTCATCGAGGAAGCGACCTTCAATCCTGGGCCTGGACTCACAGTGGTCAGTGGTGAAACAGGTGCTGGGAAGACGATGCTGATCATGGGATTGGGGCTGGTTTTAGGTGATCGAGCGGACTCGACGGTAGTGCGAAACAGGATCGGCATAGCCCAAGTGGTCGCTCGTTTTCAGGATCTCAGTGATGAGGTGATTGAGGTTGTCGACGATGTGGGAGGATATCTCGACCACGGTGAACTCATCGTACAGCGTCAAGTATCCTCCACTGGGCGATCCCGTTCGTGGGTGGGAGGATCGAGTGTCAACCAGGGAATCGCTCAAGACATTGGTGCAGAACTTGTGACGATCCACGGCCAATCTGAGCAAATACGATTGTCGACTCCCGAG
Organism: Propionibacteriaceae bacterium; assembly: GCA_009782785.1. Classification (GTDB taxonomy): domain Bacteria; phylum Actinomycetota; class Actinomycetes; order Propionibacteriales; family Propionibacteriaceae; genus WQYJ01. Next base: position 12,078 of record WRIJ01000006.1, read on the forward strand.
AGGCAACGTGAGGTTCTCGATCGTAGTGCTGGGCCGGCAATGGCTGCAACCTTGGAGAAATACAAGGATAAGTATTCCCAATTGCGTCTCCTCGAAACCCAACTAGCTGAACTCACCAGAGCAGCCCAGGAGTCTGCTAGAGAGATGGACATGCTCACTTTTGGGTTGGCAGAAATTGAGAAGGTTAATCTTCAACAAGGCGAAGATGACGCACTTCGCAGTGAGGCACTTCGGTTGCAAGATGCCGATGAATTGCGCGAATTAGCTTATCGCGCCATGGTTGATCTCAGCGGGGATGAGACCAGTGACCAATCTGGAATGATCGCTGGAATATCATCCGCGATGAAGGCTCTCACGAAGGCAGCATCCAAGGACCCAAGGGTAGAAGCGCTGGTCACCCAGGCCCAAGAGCTGTCGACACTCACCGGTGACCTTGCTTCATCGGTGGCCTCGTATGTGAGTGATCTGAATGCCGATCCGGTACGTCTGGAGTGGATCGGAACTCGACTTGCCGAGATCAAGTCTCTCACGAGGAAATACGGCCCAGATGCTAGCTCCGTCCTGGAATGGGCACACCAGGCGGAAGAAAAACTGGGGACCCTGCAGGATTCTGATCAGTTAATCGCTGACCTGAGAGATAAGATCGCGGCCCGGAACGCCGAAGTGACCGAGCTCGCCTCACAACTCAGCGACCTACGGCGTCGAGCTGCTCAGCGTTTCGCTGATCAGATAAGCCAGGAGCTCGCCGCACTAGCGATGCCGCATGCCAGGGTTGAATTTCGGATCGCTACCCTGCCAGAGTTAGGTCCCCATGGTGGTGACTCCGTCACCATGGTGTTCACTGCCAACCCGGGAAGTGATCCCGCACCACTAGCCAAGGTCGCTTCTGGTGGCGAACTTTCCCGAGTGAGGCTCGCCATCGAAGTAGTGCTAGCCGATGATTCGTGCAAACAGACCTTTGTCTTCGACGAAGTTGATGCAGGAATTGGGGGAGCTGTTGGTCTGCAAGTCGGCCAGAGGCTTAAGAGATTGGCAGCCCAAGGCCAAGTGATTGTTGTCACCCATCTCGCCCAAGTTGCTGCCTTTGCTGACACCCACGCTGTGGTGTCCAAAACTGATGACGGTGAGGTCACTGCCTCGGGAATCGTCGAAGTGCAAGGAGAGGAACGTCTGCGTGAACTTGCCCGAATGATGGGTGGATTGGATGATAGTTCACATTCGATTGCTCATGCTGGGGAACTCGTTGCCCAAGCCGAGGCAATGACTGTGCTTGACCAGTGACTGACTCCAGCGACACTCACCTGGGATCTATCCAAGAGTGGGGCCCGGTTTTCTTCGGAGATTATTCACTAAATCCTTGTCTCACGTGTGCGTGGCGCAACTCGGGGACGAGGATTCTTCGATAGGCTGAAGTTCCGTGGCAGACAGACAAATAACCCGACATATTTTCGTTACTGGTGGGGTTGTTTCCTCACTGGGTAAAGGCCTCACGGCTTCCTCTCTTGGTTCCCTTCTTGTTGCGCGTGGACTCAAGGTCACGATGCAAAAGATGGATCCCTATATTAATGTTGATCCAGGAACCATGGATCCCTTTCAGCATGGCGAAGTCTTCGTGACCGAGGATGGTGCAGAAACTGATCTGGACATTGGTCACTATGAACGCTTCCTTGATCGTGATCTGGAATCGACAGCCAACCTCACCACGGGAAAGATCTATTCCCACGTCATCGCTAAAGAGCGTCGAGGGGACTATCAAGGGGACACTGTCCAGGTGATTCCACACATCACCAATGCCATCAAAGAAGAGATGCTCAAGATGGCCACCCCAGGAATTGATGTGGTCATTCACGAGGTGGGGGGCACGGTGGGGGACATTGAATCCTTACCTTTCCTCGAAGCAGCTAGGCAGGTACGTCGCGAATTGGGACGAGCCAATGTCTTCTTTCTCCACGTCGCACTGATTCCCTATATTGGCCCGAGCCAAGAAATGAAAACCAAACCCACCCAGCACTCAGTCGCTGCGTTGAGGCAGGTCGGTATACAACCCGATGCGCTCATTTGTCGCTCTGATCGACCCATCGGTGACTCGATTAAACGCAAGATTGCTTTGATGTGTGATGTCGATGAAGAGGCTGTCATTTCTTGTCCTGATGCCCCATCGATCTATGATATCCCGAAAGTGCTCCACGATGAGGGTCTTGACGCGTACGTCGTACGTCGTCTCAGTCTTGCTTTCCGGGATGTGAAATGGAAGAAATGGGATGATCTTCTTGCCCGGGTCCATGAGCCCAAACATGAGGTAACTATTGCTCTGGTTGGGAAATACATTGATCTCCCCGATGCATACCTCTCGGTGTCAGAGGCACTGCGAGCTGGGGGTTTTGCCAATTGGGCCAAGGTCAATATCCAATGGGTGGAATCAGATAGATGCGAAACGAATCAGGGAGCTGAGGAAGCTCTCGGTGGTGTTGATGGGGTCGTGATTCCTGGGGGGTTTGGAATTCGCGGAGTGGAAGGAAAAATTGGCGCCATTACCTTCGCACGTGACCACAGGATTCCGATACTGGGCATGTGTCTTGGCTTGCAGTGCATGGTCGTGGAAGTGGCACGATCGCTTGCTGGGTTGGAGGGAGCAAACTCTACAGAGTTTGACCCTGAGACCAAACACCCGGTCATTGCCACGATGGAAGACCAAGTGTCTATTGTTTCTGGACTTGGAGACCTTGGTGGCACCATGAGGCTGGGGTCCTATCCGGCAGAACTGGTCAAGGGCTCTCTCGTGGCCACTTTATATGGCAGTACGAAAGTCTTAGAGCGCCATCGCCACCGTTATGAAGTCAACAATGAATACCGTGCACCTTTGGAAGCAGCCGGTTTGGTGATCTCTGGCACCTCACCTGATTCACAGTTGGTTGAGTTCATTGAGCTACCTCGCAGGATGCATCCTTACTTTGTGGCAACTCAGGCTCATCCTGAAATGAAGTCTCGCCCCACCAATCCTCATCCACTCTTTGTTGGACTGATCGAAGCTGCTGTGGCGAGGACAACCTCCTCATGAGTGACCTGTGGAAGGATCTCAGTGACCAAGAGGTCTCGTGGCCAAGTAGGCGTCAACACCTCACCCAAGGGGTCCTCATGGACTTTGTCGTGGATGAAGTGGAGACTCCGTCGAAGAGTACGGTCGTACGTAATTACTTGGAGCATCCCAATTCGGTGGGGATCATTGCCATGGATGACCGGGGGCGCATAGCTGTTGAGAAGCAATATCGACACCCCGTACGATCTGTCCTTGTCGAGGCTCCAGCGGGGCTTTGTGACGCCGAAGATAAGGATCTCTTGGTGACTGCTCGCCGCGAACTTGCCGAAGAGCTCGGCCTGGCAGCTCAACACTGGTCGATCCTTGTTGATGCTTATGCGACTCCTGGATGCTCGACACAGTTAGCTCGGATCTTTCTTGCCCGAGGTTTGGAGGAAGTGTCCCGTCCAGAAGGCTTCCTGTTGGAAGGTGAAGAAGCTGAGATGGAGATCGGATGGGCTGACCTCGATGATCTTCTGGATGCGATCTTTCATGGAAAACTGCGCAATCCCACCCTGGCTATGGGTGTTTTGGCACTGAAGACAGCGATGGAAACTCATCGATTGGATAACCTTCGCGACGGTCAAGAAAGTGGTTGAGGGAACCTATGGAGACCCCCACGTCACTTGAGCGTGATATGACCTCCTTCCTGGATCATCTCAAATCGGAAAGAGGGCTTTCGGCGAACACTGTGGCAGCATACACCAGGGATCTGAAACGTTATGCGGCCTATCTCAGTGATCGTGGGATCACCACTGCTTGGGATATCGATTCGCCTGCCGTGGCAGGTTTTCCGGTGTATTTGTCCACGCAGGGCTTGTCGGCGTCGTCTGTGGGACGAATGACCGTGGCCGTACGAGGTTTGCATCGCTTCTGGGCTGATGAACTCACCACACCAACCAATCCTGCTGCCGAGATTACTCCACCAACACCAGGGCGCCGCCTTCCCAAAGCTCTCAGTGTTGAGGACATCGAAAAACTCATTGCGGCCTGTGGGGGTGACCAGCCCCAGGTTACTTCTGGGCAATTGTGTGACCGGGCGCTGGTGGAACTTCTCTATGGAACCGGTGCTCGAATCTCAGAGGTTCTTGCCCTCGATGTGGATGATGCCACTCGCATGCTTGCCGACCAGAGCCTCGGATTGCGTTATCTCGGTAAAGGGAACAAGGAGAGGATCATCCCTGTCGGCAGTTTTGCTCGTCAGGCACTCGATGCGTACCTTGTTCGGGGCCGCCCTGACCTGGCTCGTCAAGCTACCCGCGCAACCCCGGCGTTATTCCTCAATTCGCGTGGAGCCCGCCTCAGCCGTACTTTAGCGTATAACCGCCTTGCTGCTCTGGGAGAAAAAGCACAGATCACCTCAGAAGTGTCTCCGCATACTTTGCGACATTCCTATGCCACCCATCTCATCGATGGGGGAGCAGATGTGCGAGTCGTTCAAGAGCTTTTGGGTCATTCCTCAGTGGCCACAACCCAGATCTATACCTTGATCACAGTTGATCACTTGAGGGAGGTCTACCGTACCTCCCATCCGCGAGCACTGGCTCAGAGAAGTCGATATCCCACGTGAGTGAACCCGGGGAGCCCAGGTTCTGATCGCAACTGGTGGTTTCAAGTGGTCATTTCATCATGAACGGCTTGTGGGTCTCATCATGGCTGTTTAAAGATTTCTGCGGTTTTCCTCGCCCAGTCATTCTGCGGAGGGTGCCAGTCCGACTCGCAGTGCTCTGCAGAATGACGGGGTGGGTGTCACCCTGTGGAGCACTGCGAGTCGCCCTAGCGGGCTCCGCAGCGCAGGCTCCGCGACTCGCAGGGTCCAGATATCACACTGACCATGATGGTGACCGTCGGTGATGTGTGATCACCCACTGACTCACTTTCGTGGCTGGTCGCTAGTCTGGATTCCTGCCAAGTCGCCCTGGCGCCCTCCGCGGAACGACAGTCATGGGCGCTCTCATAACCGAAACAACACAAAAGTTACGTCCCTTTGTGCTGTTTGGTGGAGGCCTTATTGTGCGGTGAACTGCCTGTCAGGTGAGTGAAGTGGTTCCTCAGCCCTGCTGCAAAGTAGAATGAGAAACTGTGACCTCGCTAACGAGCGGGGAGGAAGACCGAGCAGCAATGAACCTTTTGGACAAGATCCTCCATGTTGGTGAGGGAAAACTCGTCAAACAACTCGAAGTCGTCGCCGATCAGGTGTCCATGATTGAAAAAGACTTCCTCGAGATGACCGACGAGGAGCTGAAATCGCAAACAGCGAATTTCAAAGAGCGTCACAACAATGGGGAATCCCTCGATTCATTGATGCCAGAGGCTTTCGCTACCGTCCGTGAAGCATCTCGCCGCGTCCTCGGTAAGCGCCACTTTGATGAGCAGATCATGGGTGGAGCTGCCCTGCATCAAGGCACAATTGCTGAGATGAAAACTGGTGAAGGAAAGACACTGGTTGCTGTTCTTCCGTCGTACCTCAATGCTATTGGTGGCAAGGGTGTCCATGTGGTCACCGTCAACGACTACTTGGCCAAGTTTCAATCTGAACAAATGGGTCGAATCCATCATTTCTTAGGTATGGAAACCGCCGTTATTATTGCCCAGATGACTCCCGATGAGCGTCGCGCCGCCTATGGTGCAGACATCACCTATGGAACCAACAACGAATTCGGCTTTGACTATCTTCGTGACAACATGTCACTCTCGCTCGAAGGGTGTGTCCAGCGAGGTCATCATTACGCTATCGTAGATGAAGTTGACTCGATCCTTGTCGATGAGGCCCGTACTCCTTTGATCATTTCTGGGCCTTCAGACGAAAACAACCAGTGGTACCCAGAATTTGCTCGCATTGCTGAGGTTCTCAAACGCGACTCTCATTACGAAGTGGATGAGAAAAAGCGTACGATCTCTGTCCTGGAGGATGGGATCACTGTGGTCGAGCAGCGTTTGGGTATCGAAAATCTCTATGAATCAGCCAATACGCCATTGATCTCGTTCATGAACAATGCCATCAAAGCGAAAGAACTCTTCCTGCGTGACAAGGACTATGTCGTGACCGATGGGGAAGTGCTCATTGTTGACGAGTTCACCGGGCGCACCCTGGAAGGTCGTCGCTATTCTGAAGGTCTCCATCAGGCCTTGGAAGCCAAGGAGAAGGTTGAGATCAAGGCAGAGTTCCAAACCTTGGCAACGATCACCTTGCAGAACTATTTCCGCATGTACGACAAACTCGCTGGAATGACAGGGACAGCGAAGACAGAAGAATCAGAATTCCAGAAGATTTATGGCCTGAGGGTTCTCCCGATTCGTACCCACTTGCCTATGGTCCGCGAAGACAAAAAGGACTTTATTTATCGCACCGAGGATGCAAAATTCGATGCAATTGTCCGCGATGTTGTGGAGCGAAGCGACAAGGGCCAACCTGTCCTCATCGGTACCGCATCCGTGGCAAAGTCTGAGGAACTTGCTAAGAGGCTCAAGGTTGCCGGTGTGCCCCACCAGGTGCTCAACGCGAAGCAACATGCTCGAGAAGCAGCCATCATTGCCCTGGCAGGTCGCCGTGGTGCAGTCACTGTGGCCACCAACATGGCAGGCCGTGGAACCGACATCATCTTGGGTGGTAACCCTGAATTCCTCGCTGATGCACTCTTGCGTGAGCGCGGGCTTGATCCGGTTGAAACTCCTGACGACTATGAAGCCCAGTGGCCCAAAGCTGTGGAAGAAATCACTGCACAGGTGGAAGCCGAACATGAGGAAGTGGTCAAAGCCGGAGGCCTCTACGTGGTTGGTTCTGAGCGCCACGAAGCTAGGCGCATCGACAATCAGCTTCGTGGTCGATCAGGGCGTCAAGGTGATCCGGGTGAATCTCGGTTCTATCTCTCTCTACAAGATGATCTCATGCGCTTGTTTAAAGGTGACGCCATGGACTGGTTTATGAGAGCGCTCAAGGTTCCCGATGACGTGCCTATAGAAGACAAGAGAATCACCAAGATGATCCAGAATGCTCAAGAGCAAGTTGAAGCTCAGCATTTTGATTCCCGAAAGAATGTTCTCAAATATGACGATGTGATGAACCGTCAACGTCACGTGGTCTACCAGGATCGCCGCCGCGTCCTCGAAGGGGCAGACATCGAGGATCAATTGCGCAGGACAGTCAATGAGGTAGTGACACAGTACGTTCAAGGTGCGACCGAAGGGTTTGAGGAGGACTGGGATCTTCCAGCCTTGTGGAAGCAGATGACCACTTTGTATCCAGTACGGCTAACCTTGGAGTCTTTCGATACTGATGATGATCTCACCCAGGAATCCCTCGTGGAGGCTTTCACCAAGGACGCTCAAAAAGCATACGATGCTCGCGAAGCTGAACTGGGAGAAGAGAACATGCGCCGCATCGAGCGCCAGGTACTCTTGAGTGTCTTGGACCGAAAATGGCGTGAACACCTCTATGAAATGGACTACCTTCGTGAAGGTATCGGGCTGCGATCCATGGCTCAGCGCGATCCTTTGATCGAATATCAACGCGAAGGTGCGGGGATGTTCCTCGAGATGATGGATTCAGTCATGGAAGAAGTAGTGTCCTTCCTGTTCCACATCGAAGTCAAGCAGGCCCCAGCTGCACCCAAGGTTGAGCAAGTCATGTCTCGCAAGGACGTACGCAAAGCAGCTCGTCAGGCTCTCGCAGCAGAAGAAGCAGCTGCGCGATCCGAGATTCACATCACAGCTGACGGAATACTGGCACCCACCGTGCAACGCAGTCAGGTCGTGAAGAAAGCTGCCAAGTCTGTGCAGAGTGCAACGACCTCAACCTTGCGAGAGTCACGTCCAGGAGCATCAGGGCGCCGGAATAAGAAGAAGAGATAGGCTCTGCGGCTATCAAGGGATTAACCCAATTCTAGATCTGTGCAGATCCATCGATTCTTGTGGAGGATCAAGCGGAAAGCAGCTGCTTGGTCGTGGGCGCGTGACGTCAAACGCATAGCTATTTCAGCAACATGTGGGTTTGGAGTTTGGACTCGAATGGATCCCAATCCCACCTGCGATACTTGCTGTGATCGGCATCTGTTTGCCAGGACGCCATAGGACCTGCAAGCAAAATGTCCTTTCAGCATAGTTATACGTCGGCGCCCATTGATGGTTTCCAGGATCAAATGGGCAAATTGGGTGGAAATGGCTTGTATTCCGCGAGGAGTGTGGGGACCTGAGTTCCCTTCACCTTCTCGTGAAAGCTGAAGGGCTGTTTGTCTACTTGGATCACTCCAGGGTAGTGGTGGCTGGATCTCCCAGGTGCCTGTGGTGTCGATTCTTTGACGACTCACCACCCCTCCAGACGTACCAACATTGGGATCAGTCGACAAGTGTTGGGTCCAGGTCCATGAGTGTTGCTGGGGTGGTATCGGCAGTGGACGCAGGTGGGCACCTGGGATGGCATGGACTAATTCCTGTGGCATAGAACCACTATCACCGCTGTCCTCCTGTGTCGGCAAGAGGGAAGTGGTGAATCTGTGGATAACTAGGACCTATTCACTTGGGTTGTCTTTCAACCATGTGTTGCCCACCTTTTCGGCTGCATGGATGATGTCTGTGAGGTGGGTGCGAGCTAGCTTCTCTACCTGTTTGCCGACCAGCGGAATTCGTACAGAGAAATCCGCGTCGTACACCAGTGTTGACCCTTGTGGTGTAGGGCTTAAAGATATCACACCCTGGGCACCGCCAGGAACCCCTTTGACACCGAGATCGAGTGTGCCAGTATGGGTGTCGCCATCGGTGGCCTTCCAGGTGAGCGTTTCAGCAATAGTCATCGTCTTTCCGAGGAATCGTTTAGCTTGATCGGGGGAGGCGACAACAAATTCAGTTCGTAGACCTTGGTCGCTTTGAGTTGACTGGACACTGTCTGCATGGATCTCTTCGGCTATATAGGCAGAAAAGTCTGGATTGATCAGCATATTTCGTACGCGATCAGGTGTGGCCTCAAAGGCCAGAGTCGAGGTAATTTTCATACCCCCTATGGTAGGCTACCGGCGTTCATTCAGGAGGCTTTGTCTTGACAATAATTGTGGACGGTATCGATGTCCATTATGAGGTACGCGGAAGTGGTCCTTATCTTTTTCTTCTACATGGATGGGGTGCACATCTTGGGCTCTTCGATCACCTTGCTGAGGTTCTGAGCACACACTTCCTCGTGGTCAGCGTCGATTTTCCTGGATGTGGACAAACCCAAGAACCTGCTCAATCGTGGGGGATGGATGAATATCTGAGGTTCACCGAGTCTTTTATTGCCTCGTTTTCACCACAGGAGATCATTCTTCTCGGGCACTCTCATGGTGGACGGGTCGCCATCGGTTTAGCTGCACGAGATGATCTTCCTTTCACCATGTCAAAGCTCATTCTTGTTGATTCGGCAGGGATCATCCCCCATCGATCCTGGAAGTATCATCTGCGCGTACGTACCTACAAAATGGGAAAAGCCCTGTTAGGTCTCAAACCTGTCAAAGCGATGTTTCCAGGGGCCCTGGATGCTTTCCAAGGCAAACTTGGCTCCACTGACTATTCCGCAGCTTCACCTGTGATGAGAGAGTCATTAGTGAAAGTGGTCAACACCGATATGGAACCACTCCTACCACAGATTAAGGCTGAGACTCTGCTTATCTGGGGTGAGAACGACCAAGATACTCCTGTCGATAATGGGCGTGTCATGGAAAAGGCCATCCCGGGATCAGGATTGGTTGTGTTGCCAGGAGCTGGGCACTATAGCTTCATAGATAACCAGTATGGCTTTACGAAAGTCATGGAGTCCTTTCTCAACATTGATAGGGGGCAATGATGTGGTTGATCGTGATGGCTGGGGTGGGAAGTCTCGTAACCACAGGGTTTGTTGCTGTCCACCATATGCACATGTTCCAATTGGGTTCCTACCAGTGGCGTGAACAATTCACCTGGTTGGGTGCTCACCTCAGTTCGTGGATCCTTCAAGTGATGGCTCTTGCGGCTGCACTCTTAGCCCTGGTCGCACCCATAGCTGGGGTTATTATCTTCCTCATTGTTTGTGCGCTTGTGGTTGTTGTGGCCCGTCCACGGCGAGACACCAAGAAACCACTGGTGTTCACCTCTCGGGTGAATCGCATGTTCATCACTATCGCCCTGTTCGCTATCGCAACATTCGTCGTGGCATTGGTCGTTCCATTACCCTGGGCAATTCTGGTGGTCGCTCTCCCTGCGATCGTGAGTCCTCTTGTAGTGATCTGTGTCAACTGGATCAATGCACCAGTGGAGTTTGGCGTACGACAGCACTATCTTCGTGATGCGAAACGTATCCTGAGCGCACACACAAATCTCATCATTATCGGAATCACGGGATCCTATGGAAAAACCTCGGTGAAGTATTACTTGGCCACCCTACTCAAAGCCCATTTCAATGTGTTGATGACTCCCGAGTCGTACAACACCCCCATGGGAATCACCAAGACTATTCGCAGTGACCTTCGAGCAACCCACGAGGTTTTTGTCTGTGAAATGGGGGCGCGCCGCCAAGGAGAAATCAAGGAAGATTGCGATCTGGTTCAACCCACGATGGGGATCATTACCGCTATTGGGGAACAGCATCTGGAAACCTTTGGGTCCCCAGAGGTGATCATGGCTACCAAGTGGGAGCTGGCTGATAGTGTCGCCGGTAAGGGAATGCTCTATCTCAACGGGGATGATGCCAAACTCCGGGAGAAGGAAAGTGATCAAGAAAGATGGTTCTATGGGCTGGAATCCACCAATGGAACCTATGCCCATGACGTACAGGTATCTTTGACTGGGACAAGTTTTTCACTGACCCATCGAGGCCAAGAATACACAGGTTTTCGTACCACCCTGATCGGGGAACACACGATACAAAACCTTGCCGGGGCTATGGCTGTTGCCCTCGATTTGGGGGTGAGCCTTCCTGAGCTACGAGCAAGCATGAGAAAACTTCAACCCGCACCGCATCGTCTCGCCATGTCTCGCCAAGGACCTCTCACCATCATCGATGATGCCTATAATTCCAATCCTGCAGGCGCCAAAGCGGCTCTTGATACCTTAGCGATGTTTCCAGCGGCGAAGATCCTCATTACTCCAGGCATGGTGGAACTGGGAAGTCGCCAAGAAGCATTGAACGAAGAATTCGGGGTACAGGCGGCTATCTGCGATCATGTCTTCTTGGTTGGGGCGAAACAAACTAAACCCATCGCGAACGGCTTACTGTCCACAGGATATGACCCGTCCAAACTAACGATTGTTGAAGATGTCCGTGAAGCGCTCGCCCAAGCTCAAGGGTTAACAGTCTCAGGCGACAAGGTCATCTTGTTAGAAAATGATCTGCCAGACAACTACTGAGTCTGGTCTAGACTTAGCCGAGTGAAAATCTCTGTCGCTGTTGTCTTTGGTGGTCGTTCGGTTGAACACGAGGTCTCCATTATTTCCGCACTCCAAGCTGTAGCGAGCTTGGATGAGTCCAAGTACGACGTTTGGGCTGTGTATCTCACCAAAACTGGAGAGTTCTATGCTGGTGATCACCTTCGAGACATTGAGAACTATCAAGATATTGACTCACTGCTTAAGAAGTCGAGGCGAGTAGGGTTTACCGTACGCCAGGGACGCACCTATCTGGAAGATGTGGATCAACCACGTTTCGGCTCACGGCGTTCACAGCTCATTGATGTGGGGTTTCCTATCGTCCATGGGACCAATGTTGAAGACGGTGCACTCCAAGGTTTCTTGGAGATGATGAATCTTCCCTATGTGGGGCCAAACGTCTTAGGTTCTGCAGTGGGCATGGATAAATACACAGCCAAAGTGATGCTTGCCCATGGTGGGTTCCCGGTTGTCGAAGGGAAAAGGTTCTCTCTGGATCAGTTCCATGATGACCGCATCATCCCACAGGTGGAGGAGAGCTTGTCCTATCCGGTGATCGTCAAACCAGTGAACCTCGGATCTTCGGTAGGGATCAGCAAAGCGAGTCATGGTGATGAACTTCGTGAATCACTCGATGATGCCTTCCGCTATGCACCTTTCATCTTGGTCGAACCAGCTGTGGCGAATCTGCGAGAAATCAATTGTGCGGTTCTCGGCCATGGCTCTATGGTTCAAGCATCTGAATGTGAAGAACCGGTGATGAATGATGCCATCTTGAGCTATGAGGACAAATATGCCTCCACTGGAAAGTCCAAGGGGCCATCGAAAGGAATGGCGTCACTCAAGCGAAAGATACCCGCTGATCTCACTGATTCCCAACGAGAAAACGTTCGAACCCTCGCCATGAATGCGTTCACTTTTCTTGATTTGGCCGGGGTCTGCCGATTCGACTTTCTCATGGACGGTGTCACTGAAGAAATATGGATCAACGAGGTCAACACTATTCCTGGATCCTTGTCCTACTATCTCTGGGAAGCAGTGGGAATGAGTTATTCAGAGCTCTTGGACCAGCTCATTTCCATAGCCCTGACCCGTCAGCGCCTCCAGGAGGATCTGACCTTCTCCTTCGACTCGAACATCTTGGCTGGGTCCTGGAGTGGAGCTAAAGGTTCGTCCACCAAACTCTAGGACACCCGTCGCGTACCCACACCAGCGATAGGCTGCGGGGCCGGTTTTCCTGAACCGTCACGCCGGGGATCTTCACTGGGCAGGTCAATGGGGGTACCAGACGATGCTGCAGCTGCACTGGGTGCGGGGCCAACCCACCCCACATGGAGAATGTCTTCCCCTTTGAGGAATCGATGTGAACGAACCCCGGAGGTTGCTCGACCCTTTCTGGGGTAAAGATCACAGGCGGTCACCTTCACTGAACCAGCATCCGTCCCTGGCAGAGCTCTCGATGATCCTGCGACGGTCACCACCTGGCTTTCTTCCGCTATGACCGCCCCAAAGAATACGCAGGAACATCCTGGTGCAAGGGAGATTCCAGCCATCCCACCACCGGTTCGGCCTTGGGGTCGTACTTTGGTGGCAGGGAATCTCAACAGTGACGAGTCACTCGACAGGAAGACGAGATCCATGGACTCATCGCGTAATTCGACTCCACCCACGACTTCATCACCGTCATCAAGGCGAATGATCTCCCAGAAATCCTTACCCAGGATTTCTGGGTTCGTCCTCTTCACTACTCCGTTTCTTGTTCCCAAAGCCCACGTCGAGGTGGACTCATCTAGGGTGGTCAACCCCACAGGGCGTTCTTGGGGATGGAAACTCAGCAGTTCTTTCAAAGGGACTCCACCTTGGAGATTAACTGGAGAAGATGTTAAAGGTATAGCTGGTAATTCAATGACCCCTAATCGCACACAACGGCCCTGGGAGGTGAGGACGCCCATCTGTGAGCGCGTACGCGAGCGAATAACTGATGCAAGGCAATCGTGGGCGCTGCGAGCTCCGGTGTCTCCTGGAGTGTCCTCGGTATCTATTCGAGCAATGAGCCCAGTGGTGGACAGGACAACCCAACAGGGCACATCGGGAACTTCCATGGGGCTGGAGGATTGTGCTGCACTGGTGGGGGTGGCTGAATCAGAGAGAAGAACAGTACGCCTCGGAGTTCCGAAGTCGCGAGCCACCTGGTCAAGTTCATCTGCGATGACCTTCGTCAGCAGCTCAGGCTGGTTGACGATGGCTTCGAGGTCTTTCATCCTCTTCACCAAGTCATCACGTTCAGATTCGAGTTCTATCCTTGACAGCTTGGTCAGGCGGCGCAACTGCATATCAAGGATGTAGGTAGCTTGGATCTCAGAAAGCTCGAAGGCGTCAATGAGTCGAGCTTTTGCTACTGCGGCATCATCACTGGATCGAATAATAGCAATGACATCATCAATGTCGAGGATAGCTACTAAGAGGCCTTCCACCAGATGAAGTCGATCTTGAGCTTTGTTCAGTTGGAACCGCGTACGGCGCAAGGTCACTTCACGGCGATGGTCGAGGTAAACCTGCAGAAGTTCTTTGAGGGTGAGAGTACGTGGTTGGCCATCGACGAGGGCAACCGCATTGATGGAGAAGGAGTCTTCCAGTTTGGTGTGCTTGTAGAGTTGTTCAAGTAAAGCCTCAGGATTGATCCCGTTTTTCACTTCAATGACGAGACGTAAACCATGGGTGAGATCAGTGAGATCCTTGATGTCTGATACTCCGACGACGGTTTTCTTGTCGACGAGTGCCTTAATCTGCTCCATGATCTTTTCGGGACCAATTTGATAGGGCAGTTCGGTGACAACGATCCCTTTGCGCCGTGGTGTGACTTGCTCAATGCGGGCCGAAGCTCGAATCTTGAAGGATCCTCGCCCAGTGGCGTACGCCTCACTTACCCCGGTCAGGCTCATGATCTTCCCACCAGTAGGGAGATCAGGGCCAGGGATAAACTTCATCAAGTCTTGAATGGAAGCATCAGGATTCTCAAGGAGATGTTTCAAACCATGGACAACTTCAATGAGATTATGGGGGGCCATATTGGTGGCCATACCCACGGCGATCCCTGTTGCTCCGTTGACGAGAAGATTCGGGAAAGCAGCTGGGAGGACAACAGGTTCTGACTCTTTCCCATCATAGTTGGGGCGAAAATCAACCATATCCTCGTCAAGACCCTGCGTCATAGCCAGAGCAGCGGGAGCCATCCGGCATTCGGTGTATCTCATTGCTGCTGGACCAGCGTCTAAAGAGCCAAAATTCCCATGCCCATCAATGAGGGGCAACCTGAGCGACCAATGCTGGGCCATACGAACCAAGGCATCGTAGATTGCTCCGTCACCATGGGGGTGGAGTACGCCCATCACTTGCCCGACAACCCGAGCTGATTTTACGTGCGGACGATCGGGGCGAATTCCCATATCATTCATGGAAAAAAGGATTCTGCGTTGTACCGGTTTCAGTCCGTCGCGAGCATCAGGTAAAGCGCGAGAGTAGATGACAGAATAGGCGTACTCGAGGAAGGAAGAAGCCATCTCCTCTTCGACTTCAATGTCCTCAATCTTTTCACCAGTGTCTTCATCAATGTCTATGGCTGCCACAAGTTCTCCTCTAACCGCGCCATGCTACCGCGCTGGGGTGGCGAATAGGCTGTGAGACACACCCTAATCATGGGGTCTGACTTTCTCGGCGTTGGTTCAGCACCTCGAGTACTGCAGGAAGCAGGTGGTGGCCATCAGGTCCACGTACTTCACGAATCATCGTGGGTGTCTGCGCAGGGAAATCGGTGAGCTCTACTGGAGTTCCGTGGGCCAGTACCTGTTCGACTGATGGAAGTTGTCGAATAGCGATCCCTGCAACATTCGCAGGACGTTTGCGAGCAAACTCTGCATAGATTCCCGGATCATGTTGTCCGTCATCGCCGACGAGAAGCCACTGGATCTGGGGAAAATCACGGGCCAAGCCAGCTAGGGAAGCACGTTTATGGTCAGGCCCTGAACGGAACCATCCAGTATTGGTTGGCCCCCAATCAGTCAGTAGCATCGGGCCTGGGGGATACCCGTGACGTCCAATGAACCGTTCGAGGAAGGGTTTGGTTCCCCAGGCACCGGTCGACAGATAAATCAAGGGAGAACCCGGATGCATCTTCAACAATGTGGAATACATGGTGGACATTCCGCTGATGGGAATTCTGGCTGATTCTTGAAGGACGAAAGTGTTGTAGAACGCGATAAAAAGCCTGGGGAGGTAACTAGTAATAATGGTGTCGTCGATGTCAGAGATGATCCCAAAGCGTACGTCATCACCGATGACAAGGACGGGAGCTTCGGTCGGTGCGGAATCCCCTGCAGAGATGGAGACCTGATGCCATCCTGGTGGTAGCCCATGGCGAGCGACAGCAATATCAATGTAACCGTTTCGATCAGTGATTGCTCTCGTCACGTGTCCACCAACGCTGACTTGGACACTGCGGTTGACGCCAGGGATCGAGATGAAATTTCTCCATCCTCGCCTGGCTCCCCAAGCCTCTTCACGGGTGGTGGCGATGAGGGAACTCTTGTGTGGTGCGAGAATGACCCGACCGAGAATCCGAAGCCTATCTTGGCTGCCATATCCGGTGTACGCCACGACAGTATCGCGCCATCCGAGTCGTCTCAGTCCGACTCCGATTTGGCGATTGATGTACTTCTCAATGCGAGCTGCGAAGAACGGTCGTTTCCGCACAAGTCCCTTTCTCGTTTTAGGTGATCAGATGGATGGAGGTGGCTTCCATCATGGTTCCAGTCTAACTGCCTGCATAGGGTTGGAGAAGAAGTCCAATCCTTTACGACTTTCCGCCGAAAATGATGTCGTCCCAAGCAGGCACTGAAGCTCGTTTGCGTGATGAACGGGTTTTCTTGGATTCCTTCGTTGGAGGAAATTCTCCCTCTCCTGCAGGAATGGAATCAAACACCTCGACAGGTGGGGGAGGCAGATCTCCGCCACGGAGTTGCCGCACTGGTTCGGCGGTGACCTCACCCAACAGTGAAGGCTGGTCGGGGGAGGGCGAATCGGACAATGTTGGCGATTCTCGAAGCCCGCGGAATATTCGCACAGAATCCTCATCAATGGTGGAAATCATGTCATACAGCGAATCAATATCATTGCGAAGTGAGTCCTCCGGATACCCAGAAAAAGTCGATTCCTCATCCTCATGTGGAGATAGACCCACGGTGGGTTCTTCATCAAGATCGCTGTGGTCGAAACCGAGGTGTTGTTCGACCTGATCAGTGGTCTCATTCGACAGATCTGTTGGGGATCGAAGCGGTGCATCACCGATGAGTAAACGTGCTGGGTCATTTTCAGCAACACTGAAACGTCCACGAGGATCGTAGAGAAAACGGGCACGCAGCTGCGGAGAATCCCCCGAGGATACTCCTTGGATGATCCAGCGGCCATCGGAGCGCCTCCAGGAATCCCAGGTAATGTCCTCGATGTCATGGCCGGTGTCCAGCAGCGATTCCGCGACAGTTTGGCGTAGGCGGCGCCCAGAGACTGTCTCACCTTGGCGGCGTACTGCACAGGACAAGGCAGTGTCAATTATGTGAGAGCGTTCAGCCAATATGGGGGCGGCAAAACCTTCAACCCGATCAGCGGACATCCCCGCCTCAGCGATGACGTCAGCCAAGGACTCACCGCTGCGAATCCTCATCTGGATGTCGCGCGGAGTCAATGGGGGCTGCATGATCCTCACTCCTTGCTTTAATGGTGTATGGAATTCCTCACGCTCATTATCCCCCACGAACCGCCATCATGAAGAATCTAGGCACTATTGACCACATGCAGGAAGCCAAGTACTGGGATATTTCCGCCTGGGGTGGAAATCTGAGCCAGTTGATGCTATATATGTGCGGGAACAATGTGACGAAAAGAGGGAGTACCATGGCAACCGACTACGATGCACCGCGGAAATCAGACGAAGAAATATCTGAGGACTCCATTGAGGAGTTGAAGACGAGAAGAAACGACAAGAATTCTGGTTCGGTCGATGAAGATGAAGCGGAGGCGGCTGAGAGCTTTGAGTTACCAGGTGCGGATCTGTCCAACGAAGAGCTGACAGTACGGGTGGTCCCGAGGCAAACAGATGAATTCTCATGCGCAGGGTGTTTCCTGGTGAAAAATAGGTCACAAATTGCTGAAACTCGGCGCGGCAAAGAGTATTGCGTTGATTGTGTCTAGGTAAGAATTTTCCTGCGGAAGAGTCTCGTCAGTCGATGCGCCGATCACTGTAAGAATGAGCCTTCACTCTCCGAGAGATGGAACGTTGGAAGAGAAGCTGAGCAAGCCCTATCCCCACACCTGATATCATAAACCAGCCCACTGCGTGGCGTACAGGGACATCAGGGTCCTCAGGATTAGGTGGTTCCCCACCAGTCAGCAGACCCCACATTTTCTTCACTCCAAAACCTGCCACCAAGGTGACTGCTGCAGAAATCAATCCCGCATAGATCTTGTTGAGAATGACCCTGTCCATCGTGGTACTCCTCGCATTCGTAGTCCAACACCAGCTAGTCTAGTGGGCGGCATCAATAAGTTGACAACACCCCACGAAGGGCGACCATGAATCAAGTTGACGTTCCCACCACTCTCAGTGAGGATGGCCATCTTCCGTCCTATGCACATAGCGGCGATGCTGGAGCAGATCTCTGCCTCACCCAAGACCTCGTCTTAGCCCCTTTTGAACGCCAACTTGTGGGTACGGGGGTTCGTATTGCCCTACCCCAAGGATTTGCAGGATTTATCCATCCACGCTCGGGGTTGGCCTCGCGTCAAGGATTATCAATTGTCAACAGTCCTGGAGTTATCGATGCGGGATATCGTGGAGAAATTATGGTGTGCTTGATCAACTTGGATTCCACCTGTGATATTCAACTCCATGCCGGTGATCACATTGCTCAACTGGTCATTCAACCCGTCACCCAGGCAGTCTTCACTGTTGAGACCACATTGCTGCCCTCTGATCGCGGCGAGGAAGGGTTCGGTTCCACTGGCGGGGTGGTTGCCTGGGAGAACATGGGCGACCACGGTCCAGATATTTCGTGATGCCACCTGGAATGAAGACGGAAAGAAAAATGAGTATGAAGCCAACCACCGATCACACTGTGAATATTCACTGGGATTACTCCTCATGGGTGGAAACCAACAACAGTTCTACCGTGTGGAAAGACTATGATCTGAGCAAGGATTGGCGTGAGGACGGCCCCTTTGATATTTCTGAAGTGGATCTGGAACATGACGAGGTGAATCGTCTTGACTTGGGCGCACTGATCGTCACACCAGAGCCGGAGTTCACACTCAAACTCGTCGCCGCCCCTCACTCCTCCCAAGAGGTGGGGCTCGTGGTTGACCACAGGCAATCGTCACTCCAAGTGAGCGTCTGTGCTGCTCCGAGTTCAGGTGAATACTGCACGACTATGCGAGATGAGATCATCTCCAACTCTCAAGATGCTCACAGGATCGAGTTGGGCAAAGGACCTTTCGGTACGGAGATTCGACGCATCATGGCTGTGGCGAATCCTCAAGGCAAACAGGATTTTGCTCCGGTTCGCGACTGGCTTATTGCCGGACCCCGGTGGGTAGTCAATGTTCGATTTTTGGGTGAAGCCGCTGTTGATATCGGCGGTGTGGGCGCAGCAGCAGATCTGATCGAATTTGTGCGCAATATGGTGGTACGCCGAGGCGGCGAAGCTATGATGCCCGGGGCCGTCATACCGCTCGCTGTGGGTGGGACTCCCGGTGACTAGATCGGGAGATATTGGGTAACCGCCACTGTAGCTGCTGCTATGAAGGCAACAATGGGAGCGATCACACCCAGGACTATTCCTACGATGCCGAAAGCCCGTCCTCGCCCTGTTGCTGTTGCCACGATGGAGATAATGAATCCGCTCAGTCCAGCGATCCCGATCAGCAAAATCAACATCGCGGGCCCCATGATGGCCGACATCTGTGCATCTGTTGCAGAGTTCATGTCGCTGATTACTTCGTAGGTGTAAGGGTCAATAGCCATGAGACCCGAGGTGAAGGCGGCCTTGTACATAGACAGAACGGCAATGAACAGCAAAATGCCGAGCACGATGACCAAAGCCAAACCAATGATTCCCAGGGTTGAGGATTTCTTGGGTGGTTCTGGATAGGCCATCGGATCATAGGGCGAATTCATCGATGGATAAGGTGCGATAGCTGCATCAGCTACAGTAGCTGGGCTAGTAGGGCTTCCACTATCGGTGCTCATTGAATCAGAAGGCGGATAGGGCGTGTAGGGAGATTCAGTCATAATAAATATGGTAGGGCATCTGGACTCAAGAATCGAACACCTTCCATGGCAGTGGGGAGCAGGTCCACCCACCAATGGTCACCCAGGGTACGTGAGGGAACTGTAGTACAGTCAGTGGACGATGATCATCAGACTCACGACGACAGATGTTGCCCATGGTGGGTGGTGTGTTGGACGCCATGAGGACAGAGTTGTCTTCGTGTCGGGTGCCCTTCCCCATGAAACAGTCGATGTAGAGATCACTTCTCAGCGCTCAAAGATGTGGTACGGGCGTACTGTGGCCATTCAAGAATCCTCCCCGGATCGGGTCCCGCACATCTGGCCCCTTGCTGAGGCCACCAGTGTTGGCGGTGTGAACCTCGGACATGTTTCCTTGAGTGCCCAACACCAGTGGAAAGCATCGGTGATCAATACCCAGATGAGGCGCCTAGCCCAGCTCGACACACGCGTTGAGGTAGAACCAGCTCCCGGTGATCAGGACCGACGAGGTCTCAGGTGGCGTACTCGACTAGATCTCAGCGTCAATGCCCAAGGACGCCTCGCGATGAACTGTGCCCACAGTCATGATGTGGTGGCCATTGATGGGATGCCACTCGCACATGAGGACATCATCTCAGAGCTACACCACGATATCACCAGGCGGCACCCACAAGGAACCCGGCGTTATGTTTATGCCAGTGACTCTGGGTTGCTCGTCACTCAAGAAACCTCACCAGCGATCGTACGCGAAAAAGTTGCGACGAGCTTGGGGACATGGTCCTTTGAGGTGGATGGATGGGGATTCTTTCAAGTTCACCGTGAGGCACCGAAAGTCTTGCTTGAAGCAGTCATTGACGCAGTGGGGGAGTCTTGGGATTCCCTCCTGGATCTCTACAGTGGAGTGGGGTTGTTGGCTATTCCCTTAGCGGAGGTCACAGGCGCCCGGGTTACGGCTGTAGAGATCGAGACCCGAGCAAGTCAATTGCTGAGTCGCAATGCCCGTACCTCAGATGTCGAGGTCAGAACGGGGGATGCTCGAATAGCAATGACAGCCATGGCCCCGGGCCAGTATGAGGTTGTGGTCTGCGATCCTCCACGAGCTGGTCTCAAACGTGAGTCAGTGAACCAAATCGCAGGCCTGCGGCCAGAATTAGTGGTCTATGTTGCCTGCGATCCTGCTTCACTGGCTCGGGATGTGGGGTTCTTCCACAGTCATGGTTATGAATTGACGCGGCTTCGAGCCTTTGACCTTTTCCCGATGACACACCATGTGGAGTGTGTTGCCGTACTGGCGAACACTACCGGGTAAGCGCCGGTAGGATGGACTGATATTCCAGGAAGGAACCATGATGAGCACCACACAGACGTTAAGCGTGGGATCAACGACCTACCGCTACTTTCCAGTAGCGGACTTTTCGGCGAAACTGCCGCTAACCGTGGCCATTGTTGCCGAGAATCTGCTTCGTCGGGACGTTGACCCAGCTCAAATTGAGGCCTTACGCTCCTGGTCACCTGCAAGTGGGACTGACCAGGAAATAGAATTCTTGCCAGCGCGAGTGGTGATGCAAGACTTTACCGGTGTTCCTTGTGTGGTTGATTTGGCCACCTTGCGTGAAGCTGTTGATGAATTGGGAGGTGATCCTCTTCAGGTCAATCCCCAGGTCCCCACAGAACTGGTCATCGATCACTCGGTTGTAGCGGACCACCACGGGTCACCGGAGGCTTTCGCAGACAATGTTGACCTGGAGTTTTCCCGGAATCAAGAACGATACGAATTTCTCAAGTGGGGGCAGCAAGCTTTCACCAATTTCCATGTCGTACCTCCAGGAACAGGGATCGTTCACCAAGTCAATGTCGAGCACCTCGCTCGAGTGGTCATGGTTGATGGTGACCTGGCATACCCCGACACCTGTGTGGGTACGGATTCCCACACCACTATGGTTAATGGGCTGGGAGTACTTGGTTGGGGAGTGGGAGGCATCGAAGCTGAGGCTGCCATGTTGGGTCAACCCGTTACGATGACTGTGCCCCACGTGGTCGGTGTTGAACTCGTTGGAACCCTCGCTGCAGGAGTGACATCAACCGATCTCGTCTTGATGATCACCCAGAGGCTTCGACAACACAAGGTCGTGGGAAAGTTTGTTGAGTTCTTTGGCGAAGCAGTTGAAGGCATTGGTGTGGAAACACGGGCAACCATTGCTAATATGAGCCCAGAATATGGCTCGACTGCATGTCTCTTTCCCATTGATGCTCGAACTATCGACTACCTGCGTATGACTGGCAGAGATGCTCACCAGGTGGAGTTAGTGGAGGCTTATGCCAAAGCACAAGGATTTTTCGGGCCCCGGCAAGCCACCTATTCGGAGACTCTCCGTATTGATTTGGGTGAGGTCACCCCCAGCATTGCGGGGCCTAAGCGACCCCAAGATCGAATCTTGTTGGACAATGCCAAGTCGAGTTTTCAACAGGCTCTCGCTCAGGGTGGTTATCCAACATTGAGCGTGCCGTCCGATCTGGGGGAACTCACCACGGGTTTGGTGGCCCTGGCTTCTATCACTAGCTGTACGAATACCTCCAACCCTTCAGCCATGGTGACCGCTGGGCTCCTGGCGAAGAGGGCTGTTGAGATGGGGCTTGAGACTAAAACCTGGGTGAAGACAACATTAGCTCCAGGCTCTCAGGTGGTCACAGACTACTTGGATCGAGCAGGACTGACTCCAGCTCTTGAAGCTTTGGGTTTCTATCTGGTGGGGTACGGATGTGTCACCTGTATTGGTAACTCAGGTCCGATCAAACCTGAAGTGAAGTCAGCTGTCGATCAGGGGGTTGTAGTGAGCGCAGTCTTGAGTGGCAACAGAAATTTTGAGGGGCGCATCTCACCCGATATCCAGATGAATTATCTTGCAAGTCCGGCTCTCGTGGTTGCTTACGCACTGGCAGGAACGATGGATATTGATTTTGCTAACGAACCCATAGGTCTAAATTCCGAAGGCCAGGAAGTCTTCCTCAAGGATATATGGCCCGCTGTGGAAGAAATCACCTCGGCAGTGAACAACCACGTAGATTCCTCCATGTTCTCCTCACGTTATGCCCAGGTATTTTCCGGATCACAGCGTTGGCAAAGTCTTAGTGGGGAGTCATCATCGAAGTACACCTGGGGTGAATCGACATATATTCGCCGCGCACCCTATTTTGATCAGCTAGGTTCCACTGCACAAGGTGTGGGGGACATCAACCAGGGGCGTATCTTGCTGATGCTGGGGGATTCAGTGACCACGGACCATATTTCTCCTGCTGGAACAATCAAACCCGAGAGTCCTGCTGGGCGTTATCTCCTCTCCCAAGGTGTGGAGGTGAGCGACTTCAATTCCTATGGATCGAGGCGTGGAAATCACGAAGTCATGGTGCGCGGTACTTTCGCCAATATCCGACTACAAAACCACATGGTTCCTGGCACAGTGGGGGGATACACCCTCGACTTTACTCACAGTGACACCCCTGTGGTCTCGGTGTTCGATGCTGCAGAAAGTTATCAAAGCCATGGAATCCCTCTGGTTATCTTTGCGGGACAAGAATATGGTTCAGGATCTAGTCGCGATTGGGCCGCTAAGGGGACTGCTCTGTTGGGAGTACGAGCCGTTATTGCTCAGAGCTTTGAGAGAATCCACCGATCCAACTTGGTGGGAATGGGTATCCTTCCACTGCAATTCTTGGAGGGTGAATCCGCTGAAACCTGGGGGGTGACAGGCTCCGAGGTGATCACCATTGAAGGACTTACTGGTATTGATCCTCTTCCACGTATGGTGAGCGTCAAGGTTGGCGCGAAAAAGTTCACTGCTCGTTTGCGTGTCGATACTCCCACAGAGGAACGCTATATCCACCATGGTGGAATATTGGGATACCAGGCAAGGTTACTGGCAGGTAGACTATGAGTCTGCGAATATCTCGGTCACCTTGGGGAATGGCTAGAGTGGCGTACTCCTATCTCGGTGCGATCCTCGCTGGTTTGATGACCATGATGACCTTGGTCGTCGTGTGGCCCATCACGGCTGCACTCCCAGTGTGCAAGAACGACCCCGGAGGGTACTGCAGTCACATTTTGACAATGTACGTTGGTCTAGGTGCGATCGTGGGTTTTCTTTTCCTGACTGCGCATCTTCTTCGCCTCGGGTGGCAGTGGGCTTTGTGGATGATTGGTCTGACACTGGTTGTTGCCCAACTCATCATCGATCTGTCTGCGCCTTCTTGGGGATGGTTCCTTGTCGTGATTCCGCTACTCGGCGCTCTTGCGACCTACGGGCTGTCAGATGCTCCAGCGCCACGACCATTGGCCATAGGGAGGCTGGTTGGGCTCGGTGTGATTTTTACCCAATTCATCGTGTGGTTAGCGATATTACTCACAGGTAAGAACTAAGGGAACGAGGGCTTGTGGGATAGTGGATTCGGCATGCGACTACTAGACTAGCGGGATGCCACTACTGTCGGATCTCAGTGCTCCTGAGGATCTTGCGAATCTTACAGACAAGGAACTCGATCATCTCTGTCACCAGATTCGGCAATTCCTCATTGAGAAGGTGTCTGCCACTGGTGGGCACCTGGGGCCAAATCTTGGTGTAGTGGAACTGACGATGGCCATCCATAGAGTATTTGATTCCCCCCAAGATCCTATTCTCTTTGATACTGGCCACATTTCCTACGTACACAAGATTCTCACCGGCCGACATGCCCAGTTTGATACCTTGCGTCAAGCCGGAGGACTCTCCGGATACCCCTCACGCGACGAATCCCCCCATGATTGGTTAGAAAGCTCGCATGCCTCAGCAGCTTTGTCCTGGGGCGCAGGCATGGCTGAAGCCTTCCATCTTCGTGGTGATCCCCATACAGTCGTTGTCGTTGTCGGTGATGGGGCTCTCACTGGGGGAATGGCTTGGGAGGCACTCAACAACATCGCAGTTCACAAGGATTTACGTATCGTCGTCGTCGTTAACGATAACGGGCGTTCGTACACCCCGACTGTGGGTGGATTGGCCAAGCGACTTGCCGGTATTCGTACTGACCGCCGATATGACCCCACCTTGGACGTGGTGAAAACTGTCGTACAAAAAACCCCAGTAGTCGGTAAGCCCACCTATGAGCTTCTCCATGGGTTGAAAGTGGGGCTGAAAGATATTCTCACTCCTCAAGGGCTCTTCTCTGATTTGGATCTGAAATATATTGGCCCAGTAAATGGCCACCACTTGAATTCAATAGAGATCGCACTCACTCAAGCCAAACAGTACGACGGGCCAGTCATCGTTCACTGCATCACGAAAAAGGGTCATGGATATTCCGAAGCCGAGCAAAATGAGGAAGACCGCCACCATGCTGTTGATGCCATGTCAACTGTCGACGAGGCGGCACCCTCACACCCCTCATGGACCTCGGTCTTTTCAACTGCGATGCTCGACCTTGCCCGTGACGATTCTCGAATTGTTGCTCTGAGTGCGGCGATGGTGAATCCCGTGGGGTTAGGGCCCATGGCACAAGCCTTCCCAGGGAGAGTCTTTGATGTTGGCATTGCTGAACAACATGCCATCGCCAGTGCAGCAGGTATGGCAATGGCCGGACTCAAACCTGTGGTAGCGATCTATTCCACCTTCCTCAATCGAGGATTCGATCAAATGCTCATGGATGTGGCTCTCCATCAACTACCAGTGACCTTTGTTTTGGATAGGGCTGGTATTACTGGCCCTGATGGGGCGAGCCACCATGGAATCTGGGATCTAGCTATCTTGGGGAGTATTCCGCAGATGAGAGTGGCCATACCCAGGGATGGGGAAACCTTGGTTGCAACACTGAACGAGGCCATCAGCGATGATCAACACCCTACGGCACTGCGATTCCCTCGTGGCGAAGCTCCCAAGAGGCGAGCACCTGTGCGACAAGTCGGCTCAATTGATGTCATGGCAGAGGAAGACAATCCAACAGTGAGCATTATTGCCTATGGTCCTCTGGTGGGTCTTGGATGCGAGATTGGTCAGGAACTGACCAAGAGGTCAATACCTAACCGCGTTGTAGATCCTGTGTGGGCTTTACCGATCAGCGATGATCTCCTTGAACTCAGCGGTGATTCTCACATCGTTGTGACTTTGGAAGATGGCATCGATCAAGGTGGGATCGGGCAAAAAGTCCATGTTGGACTCCACAATCATGGGTCTGCTGCTCACGTCATCAGTTACGCTGTTCCGACTGCCTTCATTGCCCAGGGTTCACGAGAGAAAATCCTCGCTGATCTTGGGTTCACAACGTCGGCAATAGTGGATCGTGTGGTGGAGAATCTTCCGTAACCAGATCGGACTTGTTGAGGTGATCGACAAGTATCGGTACGACAATATCGCACTGCCATGGGCGTACATGTAAGTGCATCAGTTGACTTCTCACCGACTCCTCATCAGTGGTGGTGAGATTCCACAGGAAAGTTTTCAGTATTGCTGATGTTATGAGAATCTCCATCGCCACGCCCAGCTCTTCGCTGCGGGTTTTGATTGTCGGGCGAAGTTCTCCCCACAACTTCGCTGCTTGAGGTTTCTTTCGCATCCATGTGCTGGGTGGGGGGATATCTGTTGATAGGCGGCGGCGAGAGGGCAGTTCATCGGTAGACAATTCCTCGACTCGATCCAGCGCGTCGTAGAAGCTGGCAATATGTGCCTGGCTCAGGAACTTTCCCCACTTTTTTCGCTTCAACAGGTTTCGACTCTTCTTGAGATGATCTTGTCCAGCAAGTGATGCGATCGCAGATATTTCTTGGTCCCTCAGAATTCGGTGCGGAGAAAGATCGAGTTCTTTTCCGAGGTTTTCTCTTTGACCCCACAGGTGTTGGACCACGGCCAGGCCGCGGGGGGAGGACACCATATGGATATTCTTTGTCCCCCGCCACGGGTCAGGTTTGGGTAGGGGAGCAGGGGCGTTCAGGAGCCAGGTGAACTCTTGTTCTGCCCACGAATCTCGACCGCTCTGGATGAGCTCACTGCGTAATTTTTCGCTTAAGCGAACAAGAAATTCAACATCACCGGCAGCATAGGAAAGCCATGAAGCTGGAAGAGGGCGAGTAGACCAGTCAGAGTGTCCATGATCCTTCGCTAGTCGCACATCAAGGACGTCCTCGACTAAGGCTCCCAAAGAGACCCTCTCGTACCCAAGAAGTCTGGCGGACAGCTCGGTGTCAAATATTCTGGTTGGTGTTAGCCCAATGAGTTTGACTGAGGCGAGGTCGCCGCTAGCCGAGTGGAGAACCCACGTATGTCTGGCCAAGGCCCGCCCCAATTGTTCGATAGCTCGTGAACTCAAGGTCGTGGGGTCAATGAGAAGGACCCCAGTTTCTTCACTAGCGAGTTGAATGAGGTACGGGCGCTGGTTGTAGAGGAAACCTGAGGCTCGTTCGGTATCTACTGCGATAGGGGTGTCGAACTTCTCGAGAATTGCCAGGTGAGGCTCCAGTTCCTCGTCGGTAGAAATGAGGTCGACAAGCTCAGGGATGTAAAGGGGCAAGTCGGTGACCTCAGGAGTCTCCATCTTAGTGAGCTGTCGGTTCATAGTCGTCAAAGGTGTGGGGAAAAAGAAAGCACGCACATTGAGGAGGTGCGTGCTTTATCAGTAGTGAGACGTCATCGGGTTTCGCGGTGAACCTGGTGCTTACGACACCTGGGGCAGAACTTGTTTAAGTCCAAACGGTCAGGGTCATTGCGGCGGTTCTTCTTTGTAATGTAGTTACGTTCTTTACATTCTGTGCATGCCATAGTGATCTTCGGGCGTACATCGCCTGTTTTCTTCGCCATATTACTCTCCTTTATTTCTGAACAATGTAGCGAGGGCGGGACTTGAACCCGCGACCTAACGATTATGAGTCGTTCGCTCTGACCACCTGAGCTACCCCGCCATCTGGTGCAGTGCTACCGCTCAGATAACGAGCCCCCATGCAGAATCGAACTGCAGACCTTTTCCTTACCATGGAAACGCTCTACCGACTGAGCTATAGGGGCAAGCGGAACAACGATACATCAGAACTCGAACGTACTCAAACTCGCGAGTTGCCACGAATCGCGGTTTTTGGTTCACCTGCGGAGATGGTGCTATGGTTATGCGTCGTATCATCAACGATGATCAAGGCGGGTTGCCCGAGCGGCCAATGGGAGCAGACTGTAAATCTGTCGGCGAATGCCTTCGGAGGTTCAAATCCTTCACCCGCCACCAGCTGAGGCGAGAGCTACCATCGAGAGAGGATATCCATGGCGGCGCCGGCACTAGTGATGCTGACTCATGGCAGCACTGATCCCCACGTGGGAGAAGTCAGTCACCACCTCCGTTATGGCCTCCAAACAATCCGCCCCACATTGGAAGTTAATGCCGCATTCATTGACCACTGCCCTCCAAGCGCCCTCCAAGTTGTCAGCCATCTTGCTGGCCGCGGAATCACTGAAATAGTCTTTGTTCCACTTCAGCTCGCGACAGTAACCGATCATGATCCTTCAGTTGATGCAGTGGTCAATAAGGTACGAGAATCCCATCCCTCCATCAAATTCGCAGTGGCACGCCCGCTAGGGCCTGAGGCTTGTCTCCTTCGACCTTTGGATGAGCGCCTTCGTTCGGCTTTGGGAACCTCCCACGCGACAGAAATTGATGGGCTGGTACTTTCTGCAGAGGGGCCATGTGATGTCCGTGGTTTGGGTATGCTTGCTCGGCGAGCACGCCAGTGGGGAGCCCACCATCGGCTTCCCTGCCAGTTAGCCATGGGTGATGGTTCTTCACCTAATGTTGCTGCAGCTATTGAGAGTCTCAATTCACAAGGGCGTCGCCATGTTGGTGTGGGGTCTTTCTTCCTTGCTCCGGATCTTGGATTCGATGCCCAAGCACGCTTAGCTCTCAAACATGGTGCTATCGCTGTCAGTTCCCCCATTGGGGTCGACGATACTGTTCTGGATCTGATTTTGGCCAGGTATGCTTTCGCTGCGATGGATCTTCTCGGTGACGATGAACAATTCCAACTTGACCATGAACCACAGGTTTCCTCGGTCGGTTAGATCGTCGCCGGTGACCCGGTGTCTTTTGCCTACCTCATAGGCGTGTACGCACTTTCAATTCACAGTGAATTTTCTACAGCAGTGATCTGCTCGTCCACATCAAAGCTTGGCCCAGGATAAGCGGGGTTCATCTGGCGAAGATGGTCAAGAAGAATATTCGCAATGGCCCAATTTCTGTACCACTTGTTATTTGACGGGATCGCGTACCACGGCGCGATGTCCTGATTGCATCGATTGAGCACATCTTCATAGGCAGCCATGTACTCAGCCCACTTGGAGCGTACGGGAATATCCCCTGGGGAATATTTCCAATATTTATTGGGGTTGTTGAGCCTACCCAGTAGCCGGGCTTTTTGTTCATCGGGGCTGATATGCAAGAAGAACTTGATGATGGTCACCCCAGAATCTACCAAGGAAGCCTCAAACTGATTGATCTGCTCGAAACGTGGTTCCCACTGGCTGGGTGGAACCAGCTCGTCCACTCTCACCACGAGTACATCTTCGTACTGGCTGCGATCAAAAATTCCAATGTAACCTGCGGGAGGAACCTGTTTTTCTATTCTCCACAAGAAATCGTGGGCAAGTTCCTCTTCGGTCGGCTGCTTGAATGCATGAATCTTGACCCCTTGTGGATCAACAAGTCCAAAGACATGGCGAACCACTCCCGACTTTCCAGCAGTGTCCATGCCTTGCAAGACCACGAGCATTCTCTGTGGTGGGGTAGGTTTCGCTTTTGACCCGGCATAGAGTTTCTCTTGCCACGTGCCCAGTTCTTTGCTGAGTTGCGTTGTTAGTTGGGCCGCATCCTGGGGCCCCGTACCAGGGAAACAGGGGGTCGCGCTGGGATCAAGATCGCTGAGCCGGACGTTGGGGGGTACGGCTAAGGCAGCACGGACACAAGAAGGGGAAGTGGTGATGGTTGTTGTCATGGTGCCATTGTGCCACTGTTCCTTCGTTCATCAGGTGACTAGGCAGTGTGTCGGCGTGGTGCCGCCACCATGACAGACCCTCTAGCTAGCCTGGAGAAGTGATGACACCGACCCATATTGGAGTTCCGCCCCGATTCTCAGCGGCAGTGCGCACTTTGCACCGCTTTGACTGGGATTCACGGATATCAGTTGGCTCGCTTGACCCTGCGGCTTCACTAGCTCCGCATGTCGCTGGTTTGAGTGCTGAGATTTTTTCCCAAGGTGCACAACTGGCGTCGGGGCGTCTCATCTTGCTCCATGATCCTGCCGGTAGTGAAGTGTGGCAGGGAGATTTTCGGTGTGTGACTTTCGCTCAAGCAGAATTGGCAACAGACCTGGTCTATGATCCACTGCTAGCTGAGGTCGGGTGGTCGTGGTTGATGGATGCACTGGATCAGGCTGGGGCTAGTTATACCCGTGAATCAGGAACGATCACGACAACTGCTTCGACTCCTTTTGGAACGAAGAAGGATGAGGAGCCTTTCTCACAAATTGAGGTACGTGCCTCATGGACCCCGCTTCTTCCCCATGAAGATGGGTTAGCGACTCACTTGGATGCGTGGCAGGGGTTGTTGTGCCACTTGGGGGGCATTCCGATCCATGAATCGGTGGTCGCGATAGGATCGCGTTTGGCTCCTAGCCACTAGTGGGGAAGATTGCGGTCTTCGACCCAAGTATCCTTTTTTCCGGGGGATGGTCGCAGCTGTAGAAGAGGGCTCACGTATTCAATGTGTGTGAGAGCTATGGCGTCACTCCAGGAGCACCAATGAATATCGTGGCAGATCCGCATGCTGTGACCTTCTCACCAACTGGGAGGAGCACTGCTTGCCCGGCGATGAGCTCCAAGGTCGTGTCATCCTGGCTCAGTTCAGCTTCACCTTCAACGACCAGTACGATACGGCAGGTGTCCGTACCAGGGATCTGGATTGGTTCACTAGCAAGGTCGCCACGCCAGAGGATGAATTCGTGAGATTCGGTGAGGTAACGAGTGAAACCCGCTTCGTCGGTTGTGTCGACACAGGTCATCTCGCAGGGGGAAAAATCCACCACACGAATCAGTTCATCCACACTGATGTGCTTCTTGGTAAGACCGCCTCGTAAAACATTGTCTGAGCACCCCATTACTTCAACACCGACACCACCAAGGTAGGAGTGAAGGGTGCGCGTGGGGATAAACAGGCCCTGTCCAGGTTCGAGATGGATACGATTGAGCAATAATGCTGCCAAGATGGAGCGATGTTGTGGGAAAAAATGATTCAATTCTGTGGCAGTACGAGCAAATTCCCCAAGATCAGTGTCATCTTCTGTGTATTGATGGGCCAGGTGCAGGACTTCTTCAACATAGTTGGGGTGATCGTGGCTCAAAATGTTGAGGAAGACTTCGGCGAACCCCGGGGATCCTTTCCGCATGGACAGCGGTGCAATAACCCTGGCGAAACTTTCGCCGACACCCAGACGCTTGAAGAGGTCAACAGTTGTAGCCGGGTCCCTGAAACCACACAGCACATCGAAATCAGTGAGTGCAACGATAATTTCAGGTTTTGCCCAGGGATCACGGTAGATCCGATTCGGCGCATCCAGAGGTATACCTTCAAGGTTTTCTTGATCAAAGCCGACTTGAGCTTGGTCGCGATCAGGATGGGCTTGGAGGGACAGAGGGTGATCGGCGGCTAGGATCTTCATCAGGACCGGATAGCGATCGTCTCGTACACCAAACCACTGTGGTGTCGATTTAAAAACTGTATCCAGGCCGACACCATCAAGGGTTGCTGGTGCAAGCGGATGCCCACCGAGCCAGTATTCAGCTTGCGGATCACCGGTGGGGTCACTTCCCATCAACTCGGGAATAGCGGTGAGGGAACCCCAAGCATAGTCCCGAATTTTTCCTTGCAACTGCAGCATATTGACCTTTCTTCGCTGTCAACTCATCGTACCCGCGGGCAATGAGAGGTATTAGTCTAGTAGACAACTCGGTGGTTGTGCGGGAGATGATTTCGGGGCGTCCACCGGGTCCTTTAAAAGGATTTCACTAACCTTGCAGGGGGCCTTATCGAGACCTCTTTGCGCAGCCGAGTCTTGGTGTGTGAGCGTCAAACGAGGTAAAATAGCCCATATGCCTGAAAACAGAGGCCCATGGTGGGCTGAGCTAACCCCTGAATCGAGGGACGCAGATACTGAGATATCTGGCCCCAGAAAGCAGGCTCCTCGCTCGCCAGAAGCCCCCCGGTCTTCGTCTCGTTATTTCAGTGATACTCCCGGTGTTCGCTCCACCACATCCGCAAGCGGTTCAACCCCTCCCCCTGGGGGTTTCTTCGCTCGAGAGGAACCAGTAGTTTCCCCTCGGGAGCCTTCCCGACTCTTTGACACCACGAGCTCACCTCCTCCACGGCCGCGTGAGACACCTCGCAGTGTGCCACCAACGCGTCCCCATGAGGATCCTTACCCGAGCCCACGATATTCACCAGATGGACCTCGTTCACCTCGGCCCACCCAGGCTCGCGAGACCATGGGTAGTGATCGCCGTGTGCAGTCCCATGAAACACTGCGACCACGCCCACCCACCGGCAGTGATGGAACTCCGAGACCATCCCAAACTCCGCATCCTGGCCCATCACAACGGCCCTCGCCACCACCACGGGTGAGTAGTCGTTCGGTCTTTCAAGAAACCTCCCCTCCACCTAGTGCAATTCCTCCTGCGGATGACGATCCTTGGGGGCGACTCCTTGATGATGACTGGAGTGCGACAACCTCACGGTCGGAATCCTCTGCGGCTCGATGGTCCTATGACAAGTCTGACCACTACCCCACGACCGGGTGGTTTGACAGTACTGTTCAAGAAACCCGACGCCCAGCCAGTCACGAGACTGTTATCAGTCATGAGCCAACTCGAAGCGGCCAGGGGTCCCAGTCGGTAGACCTTGGCTCCACACCACCTGACGTCACTCAGGTCAAAGCTTGGGTTCCTCCTGCTGCGTCGACACCACTGCCTCCCGCTACAGCTGAACCTAGTACCGTACGACCGATGGTGCCTGGGCATAGGCCTGTCGGGGATCATCCAGGCGAGAGCCACACCCCAGTTGCTCCTGTGAGTCAACCTCCAGTGAGCCAGTCCCCAGTGAGTCAACCTGTGGTGAGCCCCAGGCCCGCCAGTGCTCCACCAACAAAGCAGGTTGAACCGACCCTGCCAGCTCCGGGATCGGTGCAACCGCCAACGACTCCGCCACCATCATCGAAGCCTCGTACCCCTGAACAGCAGTCCACGTGGGCGATTGTTTCAGATTCAACCATTGTTGGGACGGCTATTCCCGTGCTGGGAACCTCTGCATGGGAGGAAATGGCCGCCCGTGCGACTCAGTCAGCTGGTATGGGTTCCACTGCTGGGCAAGGCACAGTGAGCACGCAGCGGGCTGACAACCGTGGGCCGATCGATCGGGAAACCACCTCTCCACATGATTTTTCCTCCCCGACGAAAGATTCGAAGGATCTCAACTCCTTACGTGGGCCTCTCAGTTCTGAAGATTCCACTTCCCTGGAGAAAGACATCGATGCCAGTGGTGAAACTGACGAGGATTCCGAAACCGGTCGTCGGCGGAAAATGCCAAAATTCGCCAAAATCGCACTAGCGAGCTTCCTATCGCTGTTGTTAGTCGTTGGTGGTGGCTTAGCGTATATGTATTTTGATCTGAATAGTCAGGCCAATTTCCATGAAAGAGGCCGTATGGGCTGGGATGCCCAGGGAGGGGGACGTGAAGACAGATCACGATCTGGAGTGGACCCCTATGCGGGGCGGGCTGTCAATATCCTCGTCTTAGGATCAGATGAACGTGAAGACGGGAACAGCAGAATCCAAGGGGCACGATCTGACACGTCTTTGGTTGTTCATGTCTCCGCTGACCGATCCCGCATTGATATTGTTTCCATTCCCCGCGACACATGGATCACTATTCCCGATTGTGAAGGTGAAGACGGTGACATCATTGCGGCGGCAGGGTGGCCACGCAGTGGCTTTAATGCTGCTTTTGCCTATGGTGTTGCCTATGGAGGGAGCATTAATGCTGGTGCTTCCTGTGCAGCTCAGGCAGTCAGGGAGCTGGGTGGAATAGAAATCGATGCTTATATTGTCATTAAGTTTTCCGGTTTCAGGAATGTTGTCAATACTATTGGTGGAATAGACGTCGAACTCTTATGTCCCATCTACGCTCCCAAAGCTGATGGTCTGGATCTCCCTGCTGGGGTGAGTCATCTCAATGGCAAGGAAGCTCTCGGTTTGGCGCGTGCGCGTACTGGGCAAGGCTTAGGGGACGGATCTGACCTCCACCGTATTCATCGCCAACATGCTGTCTTTGGAGCGGTGCTCAACAAGATCTATGACATGAACTACGTCAAGGATTTTACGAAACTTTACGGGCTCGCTAGGGATGTTCTTGGTTCCATTGATACCAACTTAGGTGAGAACCTGACCCAACTTGCTGGGTTCGCTTATTCTCTGCGTGATCTCAATACTGACAATGTCACGATGATTATGCTTCCCGTTAACAGTGCTGGAAATGGCACAAATGTGGTCATGGATGAATATGCGGCAGAACCCATATGGGAAGCCATCCGCAAGGACAAACCCCTGCCTGAAGCGGAGCTCGAGCCTTCTGGGCAGCCTTCTGGTCAGCAAACAGCCAACACCGAAACTGGGCCAGACTACTCGCAGCCTCCCCCCTCGACGGCCAAGGGAAAACCTGTGGTTGTCCAACGCGAATCTGATTGTTAATTCCCTTGAGGAGTCCCGTAGCCATCAGGGTTCATGGACTGCCATCTCCAGGAATCTTGGCAGGCTTCGGCAATCGTACGGTGTGCCTTCCAGTTGAGTTCGCTCTCAGCCTTATCTGGGCAACAGTACGTCGATGCTAAGTCACCCGCGCGGCGCTCCTTGATGGTGTACGGCAAGGCTCGCCCACAAGCTTGTTCAAAGCCACTAATGATCTCAAGAACTGATACTGGAGTTCCTGTCCCCACGTTATATATGTCTACCCCAGGACGAAGATGCTCCAAGGCCGCACGATGCGCTGCCCCAAGATCCATGACATGGATGTAGTCGCGCACTCCCGTACCATCGGGGGTGTCATAGTCGTCACCAAAGACCTTGATCTGGTCATGGCGACCAGCGGCGACTTGGGCAACGAAAGGCATGAGATTATTAGGGATCCCCGTGGGGTCCTCCCCAATGAGGCCAGATTCGTGAGCACCAACGGGATTGAAATACCTGAGCAATGAGATTTCCCACAGGTTGTTGCTCGCGGCGAGATCCATGAGGATTTGCTCGATGAAGAACTTCGTCCATCCGTAAGGATTGGAGATCCCAACTCCCGTGCGAGCCTGTTCAGTGAGGGGAAGGAACTCAGGGTCGCCATAGACGGTGGCAGATGAGCTGAAAATGAGTTTCCGTACATCGAATTCGTCCATAACCTCAATGACCGACAGCGCAGCGTTGATATTCGTGTCATAGTAGGTCAAGGGTTGAGCAACAGATTCACCCACAGATTTAAGCCCAGCGAGGTGGATGACACCTTCTGGTGCTCTTTGGTGGAAGACGTGGCGTAACCCAACGGTATCCCTACAGTCGAGTTGGTGGAAGTCAATCGTTTTTCCAGTGATTTCTTCGACTCGCTCAATTGCTGTACGCGAAGAATTACTTAGGTTGTCAACGATGATCACCTCATGCCCGGTAGAGCATAAATCAAGTGCAACATGGCTACCGATGTATCCAGCGCCACCAGTGAGAAGTATTCGCATGATGTAGAGTGTACAACGCGACGATTATCTCAGTGGGAAATCATTTGCGTGACCCTGCCATGGTAGTTCATAGTGGGAAATACCACCTCGGCACCTCCCGTGTCGGGCAGAAAGGATAAAAATGAGTGCAGTTAATGACATCCTTGCACAACTTTCCATGGACATGCTCTCCCAGCAGGTGGGAGCAGGCAAGAAAGACACCAAGAACGCCTCGACACAGGTCATCACCTCACTGTTGGGCGGTTTGACAGCGAATGCTCAAGACCCTCAAGAGGAAGAATCGCTTGCCGCAGCTCTTCTCAAGCATCGTGATGTGGGGGAGACTTATGCCACCAACGGTGTGGACTTTTCGGGGATTGATGTGAAAGACGGATCGAAGATCGTTCAACATACTCTCGGTGCCTCTCCGGCAAAATCAGCAACTGCTCTGGCTGCTAAGACTGGGACAGATAAGTCCTTGTTACAAAAACTTCTTCCCTTGCTCGCTCCTGTGGTGATGGCATACATCGCCAAGCAAGCTTTCACACCCAAGGCTGCTCCAGCACCAGCTCAGAGTTCCGGTGATCCCCTCGGTGCTGTTGTTGGCGGATTGCTTGGTGGGGGCGGTGCGTCCAACAACAATATGATGGGCAACGTTATTGGTTCTGTGCTCGGCGGTGGTGGCGGCGGACAAAGCTCTGCTGCAGGATCACTGATTGGCGGGCTCCTCGGTGGCGGTGGCGGCGGGCAAAGCGCTGGTGGCGGCCTCGGAGGAATGCTCGGTGGAATGCTCGGTGGTGCGCTGGGTAATGACCAAGCAACACAGGCGAAGAAGAATTCCAAGAGTTCCTCCGGCGGACTTGGCGGACTGCTAGATTCGATTTTCTAGACACCCACAGACGAGATTCGTCGCCACGTTAGGACCCCCTTCCAAACCATATCGGCAGACGAATCCGACGATGGTGGCGGGTTACTATTCCCCGCCACCATCACTTTTTTCCCTGGTACGCGATTATTCCCCGTGAGGTGGGTTACAGTGGGGACATGGTTTTCTCTACAGCTGCTGGGGATCAACTCGTCGCAGATCTGACTCACCTTGTTGCACTTCCCACGGTGGGATCTCAGAAAAATCACGACCATGACCTCGCGACCTCGGCTTCGGTTATTGCACAGATGTGGACGGATGTCGGGTGCAAAGACGTGCAGGTGATCGACTCGCTGGGTGCCCCGGCGATAGTGGCCCGCTTTCCCGCGCCTGTTGGAGCTCCGACCCTGTGTTTCTATGCGCACCATGATGTTCAGCCAGCTGGTGCTGGCGACGACTGGGATCATCCACCCTTCACCCTGGTTCGTGACTCCGACCGCCTTTATGGGAGAGGATCTGCCGATGACAAGGGTGCTATCGCTGCACATCTGGCTACGCTGAGAGCCTGGGAGGGCCAACCACCGATCGGGGTAGTCGTACTGATTGAAGGTGAAGAAGAAATCGGGTCCCCCTCAATGGGCCAATTCCTGGATCAGTACGCCGACCTGGTCAAGGCTGATGGGTTTGTCATCCTCGATTCAGGAAACTGGCAGGTGGGGCAACCAGCATTCACCACCACATTGCGAGGGGTCTGTGACGCCATTATTGAGGTACGGACTCTGCGCCAAGGCGTCCATTCTGGTCAATTTGGGGGAGTCTATCCCGATGCCTTGACCACCTTGTGCCGTCTCGTGGCAACCTTGCACAATGAAGCAGGGGAGGTAACTCTTGATGGTAGTGGTCCAGCAACCTCTTTCAATGTTGAGATTGACCGTGATGATCTGAGAAAATCTGCAACCGTAGTTGACTCGTTGACGGAAATCGGATCTGGTACTCTTGCCGACCGACTATGGGCTGGAGTGTCTGTGAGCGTCATTGGGATGGACACTGTGTCTATTGAGGAAGCCTCGAATACTTTGATTCCCTCGGCGCGAGCCAAAGTGTCGATTCGCATCCCCCCAGGGACAACCCCGACCAAGATTCTTGATTCCTTAGAGAATCATTGCCAGACACACGTCCCTTGGGGAGCTGAAGTCCAGGTCATCCGTGGAGCCGAAGCGAACCCTGCCATGGTGGACACGGGGGGCCCCTTGGTGCAAGCAGGGATGAAGGCCTACAAGCACGCCTTCGGTGTTGATCCGGTTTTCATTGGGCAAGGTGGAGCTATTCCGCTGGTCAATGAATTGATGAAGGCCTTTCCCCAGGCAGAGTTTCTCATTACCGCTATCGCTGATCCTGGGTCGCATATGCACGGGCCGAACGAATCGGTGAGTTTCATGGATTTATGCCGTACGGTCAGTGCTCAGGTTGCGCTCATGGAAGAATACTGCGTGGTCAAAAGTGGATAAGTTTTCACGATGACTCGCTGATCAGTAAAGTAGGACTGTGATGGATGACTCGTGGCAGGAAACAGACGACACACCCAAAGATGAATGCGGGGTCTTTGGCGTGTGGGCCCCCCAAGAAGAAGTGAGCAAGCTGACGTACTTTGGGCTTTTTGCTTTGCAGCATCGTGGCCAAGAATCAGCTGGAATGGCCGTCAGCGACGGACAGCGAATGGTTGTTTTCAAGGACATGGGTCTGGTTTCCCAAGTTTTTGACGAAACCACCCTGGGAACTCTCAGTGGGCATATTGCTGTCGGGCACACTCGCTATTCCACAGCTAATTCTTGTCAATGGGAGAATGCCCAACCCACGTTCATGACGACGAGTTACGGCGACATCGCTATCGCGCTCAATGGAAACCTCACGAATACCAGTGAACTAGCATCATGGATGGCTGACCGTGATCCTGATGTGGTCGTTGAAGACAAAGAGTGCATGGATTCAAGTTCTGACACCATGCTGCTCGCTGGACTTCTTGCCAGCAGCCCAGGTCCTTGTGAAAAGGCTGCCTTAGAGATACTTCCACGATTAGAGGGTGCCTTCTCGTTGGTTTTTATGACGAATGATCATTTATTTGCAGCCCGAGATCGCCATGGGATGCGGCCACTGTGTATTGGTCGTCTCGGGTCAGGATGGGTTATCGCCTCAGAATCAGCAGCACTCGATATTGTCGGCGCGACGTACTTGAGAGAAATAGCACCAGGAGAGATGGTCAGGATCTCTGCTAGTGGGCTCTATTCCCAAACCTTTGCCGAAGCTAACAGACGTGAATGCCTGTTTGAGTACGTCTATCTTTCCCGCCCAGACACTATCTTGAATAACCGATTAATCCACAATATTCGCGTGAAAATCGGCAAACTTCTTGCCCGTGAACATCCTGCTCAAGCGGATTTGGTGATCCCCACCCCAGACTCTGGTACACCAGCGGCTATTGGTTATTCCATTGGGTCGGGAATAGAGTACGGTTTGGGGCTGGTCAAGAACGCGTACGTTGGGCGTACCTTCATTCGGCCTTCTCAGAGTCTTCGCCAACTCGGTATTCGCCTCAAACTCAATCCTTTGCGCCATGTGGTGGAAGGAAAACGTCTCGTGGTGGTCGATGACTCGATTGTTCGGGGAAACACCCAGCAACAGGTGGTTGCCATGTTGAAACAAGCCGGAGCTGCTGAAGTCCATGTTCGTATCTCTTCACCACCAGTGTTGTGGCCATGCTTCTTTGGGATTGATTTTGCTGACCCAAATGAACTGGCAGCTCGCCATATGGACATTGAACAGATGAGGGATCATCTTGGTGCTGATTCTCTTGGTTTCATTTCGCTCGAGTCGCTGGTGGCAGCGACCCACGTCCCTGCTGGTGATTTGTGTCGAGCCTGTTTCGATGGGTGTTATGACGTCTGTGTGCCCCGAGAGGAAATCTCTGCATTGAGCCTGAGTGATGAGGGTATCGGTCAGGCGAGTGATGAGAAACTGGTCGTCCATAAGCAGGAGGCTTCATGAGTGACAAGTCTGCCTATGCACAATCGGGAGTCGACATTGCCGCTGGGGAAGAGGCTGTTGAACTGATGAAAACCCATATTGCTTCAACCAAGCGAAGTGAGGTTCTCACTGGGCTTGGTGGGTTCGCTGGCCTCTTTGATGCCTCTGGTCTTGCACGTTACCGTCACCCCGTGTTGGCAACATCGACAGATGGGGTGGGGACGAAGGTTCACATTGCCAGGGCCATGGATATTCACGACACGATCGGTTTCGACCTGGTCGGAATGCTTGTTGATGATCTCGTTGTGGTGGGGGCAGAACCACTGTTTGTCACCGATTACATTGCTTGCGGTTCAGTGGTGCCTGACAAGATTGCTGACATTGTCAAAGGGATATCCCAGGCATGTGTGCAAGCGGGAGCAGCCCTGATTGGGGGAGAAACTGCTGAGCATCCGGGCCTGATGGATCCTG
Source organism: Propionibacteriaceae bacterium (assembly GCA_009782785.1). Lineage (GTDB taxonomy): Bacteria > Actinomycetota > Actinomycetes > Propionibacteriales > Propionibacteriaceae > WQYJ01. The sequence goes on from WRIJ01000006.1 coordinate 51,982, forward strand.
ACGAGTACGATGTCGCAGGAGCAACGACTGGAGTGGTGGAATATGACCATATCCTGGGTTCCCACTTGGTGGATCTAGGTGATCGTGTGGTGTGTTTGAGGTCATCAGGGCTCCACTCCAATGGTTATTCTCTCGTACGGCACGTACTGCTCACCGAAGCCCACATGAGCCTGGACACCTATGTTGAAGACTTCGGATGCACACTTGGGGAGGAACTGCTTCATCCCACGAGGATCTATGCCAAGAGTTGCCTTGAGGTCATTCGAGCAACAGAAATCCATGCCATGAGTCACATTACTGGTGGAGGATTGGCAAATAATCTGGCACGGGTCCTCCCTGAGCATCTCCACGCCCACATCGAGCGATCAACGTGGACCCCGCAGAGCATTTTTTCTCTCGTACAATCGGTGGGAAACATCAGCCAACCAGACATCGAAGAGACTCTCAATATGGGGGTCGGAATGGTGATGATCTGCCCAGAATCATCGGTTGATGAGACGATCAGTCTCCTTGATTCCCAGGGGATTGAAGCGTGGGACGCAGGTGTGGTGAGTCTTCGTGAATCCACCCAAGATCAGGTGGAACTTGTCGGGGTGCATCCCACCCGGTGAGTGTCGGCTTGGATCAATGTGCCCAAACAGAGTAACCTAGGAACCACGAACAGATGAAACACTTGAGATTACGCGGGGTTGCCGCGAGTGAAGGAGGCTGACCCTATGGGGCGCGGCCGTCAAAAGGCAAAGCAGACAAAAGTCGCTCGCGAATTGAAGTATCGACCAGTATCGACTGATTTCGCTTCCCTTGAACAAGAGCTGAGATCGAGTTCTGGTACCGAGATCCCTGCCGCATACGCAGATCTTGCCCAGAGATACGACCACGAGGATACTTTCGATACCGATGAGGATCTCGATGACGAGTTAGGCGATGACGATGAATACTCTGCCTACCGAGAAACCGATGGTGAATAATTCCTTGTCCGGTGGGTGATTCCGCCACTAAATTCGCGTAGAGTTTCCCTCACAAGACCGGGTTCTACCCAACCACACCTTGGAGGAATCATGGAACAACCGTCAACGCGTCGGCCCCTTGCCTCAATGATTTCCAAGTGGAGATCGGTTCTTTCTCGCAGCGGTGATCAACTTCCATCTGACAATCCCACGATAGAAAACACTGATCTGCTCGCTGGAGGATGGAGTGAATCGTGGATGGAGGACCAATATCTCACTGGTTTTCACACTCGTACCTATTCCATGGTGTGGCGCTCGCATCTCAATGAAGAGCCTCCGGGGCATCTCATTTCGACCCTGATTGGTCGAAAGACCCCCACATCGCGTCGGGCTGTTTTACATATTCACGGGTGGAATGAGTACTTCTTCCAACCGCACCTCGCAGAATTCTTTGAAGACCTCGGGTACGACTTCTATGCTGTTGATCTTCACCGGTACGGGCGCAGCCTTCAACCAGGAGAACTGCCAGGATATATGGAATCTGTTCAAGACTATGGTGAAGAACTTGATGCCTGTGTGGATTTCATTTCAACCGACCATGATTCGGTCATGTTGTCGGGTCATTCCACTGGCGGTCTCATTGCGAGTCTCTACACTGCCGAGCGCCCAGGTGCTTTCTCTGGGGTCATCCTCAATTCCCCATGGCTGGATATGCAGGGCTCGGAATTAATGAGAGCGGTGACACCGATCTTGGTTCGAGGATTATCGATCACTTCGCCCACCATGACTATGCCGGCCTTGGAGAATCCTCTCTATGGCCAGTCTCTCCACCAAGATTTCTACGGGGAATGGGAATATGACTTGAGCCTCAAGAGGGTGGAATCTCAACCGATCCGACCAGGATGGGTGAAAGCTGTCGTGGATGGGCATGATCGCGTGGCACAAGGTCTGGGGATTGATTGTCCGGTTTTTGTTGCTACCTCGATGCGCTCTTCCACCCCGAAACAATGGTGTGAGGATGCCCATTCCACGGATCTTGCCCTGGATGCGGACCGCATCTCAGCACGCGCACCCTACCTGGGGCGTCATACTACCTTGGTTCGCTTTGAAGGCGGGCTCCATGACGTGGGTTTATCACGCCTAGAGGTACGTACGGCCTTCTTCCGGGAAATACGTCAATGGGTGGACACCTATGTGACCCACGCTCAGAGTGCTACCGACACCTCAGGAGATCATCCTCCAATGACGTTGACCAAGCCCTCATAGAGATCTGAGGCGCTGATGGGCTGAGGGTATTCATCGTCTGGTTGAAGATCGAAGGATGCTTTGACTCCATTGATCAGGAAAGCAGGGGTGCCTGTGATTCCCATTTCTGGTGACTCAGCGTTCATGGCATCGATCGTGGATTGGGTCGCTCGGTCGTCATAGCATTTCTGGAACTTCATCAGGTCCGTCCCAGTAATTCCAGCCATGTTAGCGAAATCAGTACGCAAGAGATTATCGGAGTAACCACCTTGAGAACCGAGTTGCTGATTGGCGAAAATCACTTCATGGTAGTCCAGGAATTTCCCCACTTGATGTGCACAGGCAGAAGCAACACCAGCTCGGTTGGAGGAGTCTTCTTTCACAAAGGTGTGGATGTGGACTCTCAGATCAATCTTTCCTTCAGCACTTAACTCGTGAAGGGCCTGCCCATAGATAGTGTCAGCACGCTGGCACCAACCGCAATGGTAGTCCACATGGAGTTCAACAATGATGGCGTCCTTGCTTGCCTTGGGATTCACCCGAATCGCAGAGGCAGAAAAGATGGGATCCGGGTTTTCTGCTGGGGTGTCACTACTTGTTGCGGCGGGAGTGGCGACGTTGGTCTGGCTGATACTTCGTGCCAGGAAAATGAGGCCGATCCCCAAACCGAGGGCAAGGAAACTCACAAAACCGAGAGACACTGCCAGGGTGCGAATGATGGAATCCCTCGGGTCATCAAGTCGTGTAGTGTGTGGTGTTTCTACCAGCTGAACACCAGTGTGTGAGGTTAGTGGTCCGGAGGCGGGTTCCACAGTAGTCTCCGGTGATACAGGTGTGGGTTCCACGTTTGGTTCAACCGGCTTGGGTTCTTCCGCTACTTCAGGCACCTGTGCGGTGTTGTCGGATACAGTCTCATCGAGTGTGGGATCCTCGCCAGGGGTAGCATTGGTGGTCGCCTGGGTATCTGGGGTATGTGGAGTGTTCTTTTTCTTTTTTGCCATCATATCTCCTTGAATGGACTAGCTTGCGATGACCCGTACTGAGAGCACTTCAGCTATGGTACGAATCTCGTCGATGACCGCTTGTGGAATAGAGCCCTCAACATCGACCAGAGTATAGGCCAATTCATTTTTGGACCGGTTGAGCAGATCAGCAATATTGAGACCTGCCTCAGCCAGTAACGCTGAGATTTGGCCAACCATATTAGGGACGTTCGAGTGGGCGATCCCCAGACGCGTCGAACCAGCACTTCGAGGAAGATCAATAGTGGGGAAATTCACTGAGTTGCGGATAATCCCATTTTCAAGGTAGTCGCGCAGTTGGTCGACGGCCATCAATGCGCAATTCTCTTCTGCCTCGTAGGTGGAAGCCCCCAAGTGTGGAAGGGTGACACATTTACTGCGCGTATTAAGATTCGGGGAGGGGAAGTCGCACACATATCCTCCCAACTTGTCAGCTTCGAGGGCTGCGACTAATGCTTCTTCATCCACAATGGGCGCACGTGAAAAGTTGAGGATCACCGCACTGGGTTTCATGAGTGCAATCTGATCGGCCCCCACCATTCCGCGAGTCTCATCGATGAGCGGTACGTGAACGGTGACGATGTCAGCTTGACGGTACATCTGCTCAGGGCTGGTCACTCGCTCAACGTGACTTGAAAGCTTCCAAGCGTTGTCGACCGTGACTTGAGGATCGTACCCCATGACTTTCATACCCAATGCACAAGCAGAGTTAGCGACCTCGACGCCAATAGCGCCCAAACCGATCACAGCTAAAGTACGCCCAGGCAACTCGAAGCCAACGAATTGTTTCTTGCCTTTTTCAACTGCCTCATTCATCTCAGCGGCGGTGCCAGTGAGGCGATGGGCGAAAGCCGCACCATCGATGATATTTCTAGCAGCGAGGAAGATTCCAGCTAATGTGAGCTCCTTGACTGCATTGGCATTAGCTCCTGGGGTGTTGAACACAGGAATGCCTTGCGCTGAATAGTCAGCGATGGGGATATTGTTGGTGCCAGCTCCTGCACGAGCAACAGCCTCCACAGTGTCCGGAATCCCTACATCGTGGAGATTGGCCGAACGTAAGAGCAAGGCATGGGGGGCCTCCACATCGTTGCCGACCTCATAGGCAGACTCGGGAAAATGTTTGAGCCCAAGTGGGCTGATTGCGTTGAGTGTTTGAATGCGGAAGGTCATGGTTTCCTCTCAGGCGTACCGGTCGGCGAAATCGTTCATGAAGGAGATGAGAGCATCGACGCCGTCTTGGCCCATAGCGTTATAGATGCTAGCGCGCATCCCTCCCACTGAGCGGTGCCCGGCTAAATTGGTCAATCCCGCGTTTTCAGCTTCAGACAAGAACACCTTGTCGAGGTCTGGGTTAGCCAAGGTGAAGGGAACATTCATCCGGCTTCGTGCATGGACAGCCACAGGATTGGCATAGAAATCATGGGTGTCAATGGCGGTATACAAGCTGTCTGCTTTGGCTTTGTTGCGTGTTTCCATGGCGGAGAGTCCACCCATATTCTGGACCCATTCCAGAACGAGTTCGAGCAGGTAGATGGCGAAAGTTGGCGGGGTATTGAGCATGGAATCGGCTTCTGCCATGGCGGCATAGTCAAAGATGTCGGGAGTCATTGCCCGGGTGTGGCCAGTGAGATCCTCGCGTACGATCACAACGGTGAGTCCTGCAGGGCCCAGGTTTTTCTGTGCGCCTGCATAAATGAGTCCGAATTTCTCGACGTCCATCGGTTGGGAGAGGATGGTTGATGAACAGTCAGCGACCAGAGGAACATCGCCAGTGTCGGGAACATAGTCGAAGGCGACCCCACCAATGGTTTCGTTAGGGGTGTAGTGGAGGTAGCGGGAGCTGTTAGCCACAGTGTACGACCCTGGTGCAGGGATAGTGGAATAGTTCGATTCTTTCTCATCAGCGAGAACCTCGACCACTAGATCCTGGCTGCGAGCTGCTTTGATGGCCTTGCTTGACCACTGCCCGGTGTTGAGGTACGCAACATGCTCACCTGGGGAGGTGAGGTTCATCGGGACGATCGAGAATTGTCCAGTTGCCCCACCTTGGAGAAACAGGACCTTGTAGTTGTCGGGAATAGACAACAGGTCTCTCAAGCGCGCTTCGGCAGAAGCAGCACAGGCCACAAAGGGTTTTCCTCGGTGGCTGACTTCCATGACAGACATGCCGGAACCCTGCCAACTGGTGAGTTCTTGTTGGGCGGTGGAAAGAACATCGGTCGGCAACATAGCCGGACCTGCAGAAAAGTTATGGATATGCACCTGGCAACTTTATCATCTGGTGATCGAGACTCGTGTGCAAGGGAGTTTTGCGGACACCTCGTGGATGAATAGTTGTCAGGTCCGCCAACTATTATCTTTCATGATTGAGGGAATCTTCAGACCGGTGCCTCACTTATTTTTCCCGCGATACTTAAGTTGTACGGCTGTATTCCTCGAAGGCCACCCACAGGCCCCATCAAAGTCGGCTAGCAGTTAGTTGACATGAGAAGATTCATGGTATTACTGTGGGAATACATTGTTGATGCTACGTGGCGTGACATAGTCCCGTTTCTTATTGCAGGGGAGATTATTCATGATAAAAATAAGAACATCGGTTGCTATAGCGATGCTCGCGGTCTTCTTTTCCACTGTCCACGCTTCAACAGCATCACCATCTGCGGTAGAGGGTAATCCTTACGAGAGCGATTTTGAATTGGCGAGAGCCTACAATAACAGCCCTTATGTTGAGGCTCTGCTTGCTGGCGATCAGATCACGGACGCGGAGTTTTCCGATGCGCTGCCTCATTGCTCCTCTCACTGTGACATGATTGTCTCCGTTCTTCGGTGGAGCGCCATGCCACAGATGTAAACAATGCCGAAATGTGAGATGTGATTTGATCTAAGTATCACGTCTTGCCCCATTGTCAAACTCGGGCATGTGACGAATCTTCGTTCATCCCCTACACTGGTAGGCGCTGAACAAGTCCCCATCGTCTAGTGGTCTAGGACGCCGCCCTTTCACGGCGGTAACACGGGTTCGAACCCCGTTGGGGATGCGTAGCATTCTTGGGTGCCACATTGCCTGTGGGTTAGCCCGTAAGCTATAGTTCTTCAGGCCAGTCATGCTGGTTCTGGCCCCGTGGCGCAGTTGGTTAGCGCGCTTGCCTGTCACGCAAGAGGTCGTGGGTTCAAGTCCCATCGGGGTCGCGGAGAGTCATTGATTCACCCAGAAATGACTCTTTGGCCCGGTAGCTCAGTCGGTAGTAGCGCATCCCTGAAAAGGATGAGGTCGTCGGTTCGATCCCGACCCTGGCCACATATTTAGTTGCGTCCCACCCACGAATGTTGGGCATCGCAGACCCAGAACTGGCACGATCCTTTGATGGATGGCGCAAGATATCCCGCCATCAAATCGTGGTGTGACGCAATCTCACAACCAGCGGCTTCTGCAAAGGGTTGAAGCTCCAGAGTTTGTACGCATAGACAGCGCAGCCGTCCGCTCAGGGCATTGAGGCCCAACGTGGTCAGGGTCTCGTGATCAATCTCGCGAGCGACCACGACCAGTGGAACCTGGTGGGTATGAATGTGTTCGAGGACTGGATGAAGCAAGCGAAGACTGCTGACCTGATCGATGACCAGGACAAAGGGTGCGTGGTGAATGGCTTGCTTGGTGTGAGCGGTGTTGATGAAATCCTGTGACGCCCATCCCCCTGATAGCTGAACTGCCTGGGACAACTTCTCAGAGGAGATATCTTCAACGTCATCACCGGTGAACCCGCGAGTGCGGATTTCTTCTTCCTGGAGGTACGTCATGTCGAGACCTTCCAAGCCATGGCGATCGGGAGCACTAGCCAGTATGTCTTTTCGGCGTTGGGCGTCATTGTTGTCCGCTATAAAAGCAAGGATGACTGCTGCTAGGGCGCAAACCCCCAAGGTCACCACGATTGGCCAGTCCATGACTACCATCATGCCATGTCATCACCCTCATGCCTGAGATTGACCTCAGTTGGCTCTTTGCCTGAGCGGATGTTGGGTTTCACGCTCGTTATGCCCTAAACTATCCGATGGCCTACCACTGTGGTGGGCTCACCGGCCTGTCAGACAGGAAGGTGGAATCATGAAGGTGGGCTTTTGCTCATGAACTTACGATGAGTTGCATACGATGAGCACCCTCACTACTTAGCCCTGCCCGGACGCGTTTCGGGCACGAAGGAGATTTGTGGCCAAGACCCGCGTCCACGAGCTTGCGAAAGAGCTCGGACTCGATAGCAAGACTGTTCTCGCTACCCTGAAAGAAATGGGGGAGTACGTTCGGTCTGCCTCCTCGACTGTCGAAGCACCAGTGGAAAGACGTTTACGAGAAAAGTTTGCTTCCGTTGCTCCACCTGCACCGCCAGTGGTAGAAACCCCACCTCCACCGCTGAGTCAAGAAGCACCCATGCCTCCGGCAGCACCGACCGAGAGTGAGTCGCCGCAGCCTGAAGTGAGTGAACCAGTTGCTGACAGTGAGCCAGAGATTGTTGATCCACCAGTAACTGACAAACCTGACGAAGCAGATGGTAAACCTTCTATTCCGAAACCGTCGTCCATGATTCCTCGCCCGATGCCTCGACCGGCTCCGGGTCAAGCCCGCCGCCCGGGAGCTCCACGACCAGGGAATAATCCTTATGCCCCCTCTCAGGGGATGGGAGTACGCCGCCCACCACGTGAAGAATCCTCCAGAGGACCAGGTGAGGGCTCGCGTCAACGCCCTGGAGCCGGTGGACCTCCCGGATTCTCCAGGAGTGGTTCCACAGGTGCGCCCACGCGTGGAGCTGGCCCAGGTTCATCAGCCCCAACGGGAGCAGGGCGCCCAGCGCGAGGGCGTGGCTCCAGCCCCTTTGGTGGACCCACCCAGGGTCCTGGGATGCCGATGGGTCGTGGAGGGCGAGGGGGCCGTACTGGTTCAGGAACTCAGGGAGCCTTCGGGCGTCAAGGTGCACCTGCACGAAAGAACAAGAAGTCAAAGAAACTCCGCCGCCAAGAGTTTGATGAAATGGAAGCACCCACCATTTCTGGTGTTCGGATTCGCCCAGGTGACGGTGAAACTGTTCGCTTGCCTCGCGGATCTTCCCTCACCGATTTTGCTGAAAAAATTGGCGTTGATCCCGCACAACTAGTGCAATTGCTCTTCAACATGGGAGAGATGCTCACAGCAACCCAATCGGTCAGCGATGACACTTTAGAAATTCTCGGGTCAGAATTGAATTACGACATCCAGGTGGTTTCCCCTGAAGACGAGGATCGTGAACTACTTCAGACCTTTGATTTGGGTTTCGGTGAAAACTTAGCTGATGAAGCTGACCTTGTCGTACGTTCACCTATTGTCACCATCATGGGCCACGTGGATCATGGTAAGACGAAGTTGTTGGATGCTTTCCGTCGTACGAATATTGTCGAAGGTGAAGCCGGTGGCATCACCCAAGCTATTGGGGCCTACCAAGTCGCTACCAAGGTTGATGGTGAGGATCGCAGTGTGACCTTCATTGATACCCCTGGACACGAGGCCTTCACCGCTATGCGTGTGCGTGGCGCCCAGGTCACTGACATTGCCGTGTTGGTGGTGGCGGCTGATGATGGAGTGATGCCGCAAACTGTTGAAGCACTCAACCATGCCACAGCTGCAGATGTGCCTGTGGTGGTCGCAGTGAACAAGATCGACAAGGAGGGTGCTGATCCTTCCAAGGTACGTGGACAACTCAGTGAGTATGGGCTCGTGCCCGACACCTATGGCGGCGATACCATGTTCATTGATGTTTCTGCCGTGACTGGTGACGGGCTCGATGAATTGCTCACAGCTATTGTGCTCACCGCTGATGCATCTTTGGATCTTCGTGTTGACCCACACATGCCAGCTCAAGGTGTGGCGATCGAAGCCCATTTGGATCGTGGACGTGGCCCGGTTGCCACGACCATTGTTCAGCGCGGTACGTTGAATATTGGTGACTCGATCGTTGTGGGGAACTCCTATGGGCGTGTGCGTGCACTGATCAACGATCATGGCGCCATGGTGGAGGAAGCTGATCCGTCCACCCCTGTTCAGATTCTTGGACTCACTGCAGTTCCTGGAGCTGGTGATAACGTCCTCGTGGTTGATGACGAACGCACTGCGCGTCAGATCGCAGAGAAGCGTGAAGCGCGCATGCGTGCTGCCGCCCTAGCTAAGGCGACCAAGCGCCGTACCTTAGAGGACCTCTTCAAAGAAATGGAGAAAGGCGAAGAGCTCAACCTCATTCTCAAAGGTGATTCTGCTGGATCAGTGGAAGCCTTGGAGGATGCCCTGCTCAATATCGATGTCGGCGATGAGGTGACCTTACGCATCATCGACCGTGGCGTGGGTGCTATCACTGAGACGAATGTGGCACTCGCTGCAGCTTCCAACGCCATCATTATTGGTTTCCATGTCCGTGCTCAAGGGCATGCCACGCAGGTAGCGAACCAGGAGGGTGTCGATATCCGCTACTACTCAATCATCTATCAGGCTATTGATGATGTGGAATCAGCACTCAAGGGTATGCTCAAGCCAATATTTGAGGAGCAGGCTCGCGGTACAGCCGAAATTCGTGAAACCTTCAAGTATTCGAAGGCAGGCATGATCGCTGGATGCATGATTTTGTCCGGTACGATTCGTCGCCACGCACAGGCGCGTGTTGTTCGTGATGGAATTGTTGTTGCGGAGACCTCGATTAATACTCTTCGACGTGAAAAAGACGATGTCGTGGAGGTTCGTGAAGGTTACGAATGTGGCATGACGTTGACTGGTTTCTCTGATATTCGTATCGGGGACCAGATTGAGACCTATGAGATGGTGGAGAAGCCACGAGACTGAGGTGGTATTCCCTGACAGAACACATGGGGACGTACCTTTTGTGGTGACTGTAGTCGGGCCACACGCAAACCATTGTTAACTAAGGAGAGTTCATGACTGGACCAGGCGCTCAAAAGGTTGCTGAGCAGATTAAGTTCATTGCTGCTGAGATGCTGTCACGACGCATTCAGGACCCTCGTTTGGGTTTTGTCACGATCACTGATGTTCGCTTGAGCAAGGATTGGCAGGCAGCAGAAATCTTCTACACGGTTCTAGGAGATCAATCAGCTCACGAGGATTCTGCTCTAGCCTTGGAAGCAGCCAAGGGGCAAGTCCGTTCGGCTGTTGCTCGGGGAGTGAAAATGAAGTTCACCCCATCGATCACGTTCGTAGCGGACTCTCTGCCGGAATCCTCCGATGAGTTTGAGGCACTGCTTGATGCGGTCAGGAAGTCTGATGCCGAGATTGCTGCCAAAGCTGTTGATGCTGGTTTTGCAGGGGAATCTGATCCCTATCGCCACGACGATGAGGATGATGGTGACTGAACCGTCGGTATCAGGGTTTCTCCTCATCGACAAACCTTCCGGGGTCACTTCGCACACAGTTGTGGCACAGGTGAGGAAGGCTCTAGGAACTCGACGTGTCGGCCATGGGGGCACCCTTGATCCCATGGCAACAGGACTGCTCATCATTGGGGTTGGTCGTGCGACTCGCTTATTGGGGTACATTGCAGGCCACACGAAGCAATATGTGGCGACGATTCGCCTGGGAGCTGGGACGACCACTGATGATGCCGAAGGTGAGTTGCTGGGGAAGTGGGTACTGTCCACCTCATTGTCCACGGATGAGATTTCGGAAGTCGTGTCTTCGTACCTGGGAAAAATCCAGCAGGTTCCTAGTGCAGTGTCGGCGATCAAAGTCGATGGGAAGAGATCCTATGCGAGGGTACGTGCTGGGGAGAGTGTCGAACTGAGTCCACGTGAGGTTACTATTGATCAGTTCTCTCTGACACACCGGGTGGACGGTTCACCGTGGGTAGATATTGATGTGGTGGTTGATTGCTCTTCGGGCACCTATATTCGTGCTTTGGCTCGTGACTTGGGTCGTGACCTGGGTGTGGGAGGGCACCTGACTGCTTTGAGGCGTACTCGCATCGGGGATCTCAGTGTGGATCAAGCTCGTACCATAGAAGGGATCAGTAGTAGGTCACTGATCTCCATGGGCGAGATGGCTCCACACATCGCACCAGTAGTTGAGGTGGACGATGACCAAGTACGCGACATTTCCGTGGGACGCAGGTTACCCATCACCCTGGCGACTAAACTGGCCTCAATGATGTACGACCACGATCTTGTAGCTCTATACGAGCCTGATGAGACAGTCAGTGGTTGCGCTCGACCTGTCGCTGTGTTTATCGACTCACCACCGTCCCTGTCCTTGCAAGGTGACGAGGAAAAGGAGTCTACGCATTCTCAGCCCTCTGTCATTCTGCGGAGCGCGCCAGCGCGACTCGCAGAATCCAGACTGGACAGTCCCACAACTGTGGAGTCTGGACCCTGCGAGCAGGTGTTCCTCGCTTCGCTCGTCACCCAGCCGCAGGGTGACGGGATTGGGGCCTCTGGCGATGTGCGCAGCCGAGGGGAGGCCCATGATGGGTAGGGTACTGGCGATCGGTAACTTTGATGGGGTACACCTCGGCCATCAAGCAATACTCAGCGAAGCGAGGAAGCTTGCAGGCCCTGACGGTACGGTCATTGCCGTCACCTTTTGGCCTCATCCAACATCGATTGTGAGGCCGAGTGAGACTCCAGCGTTACTGTGTCGTCTTTCTGACCGGGTGAGGCTGCTGAAAGCAGGGGGAGCTGACGAGGTCTCTATTGTGGAGTTCACTCACACTCTTGCTTCCACCCCACCTCAGGACTTCGTCGAGAGAGTTCTCTGTTCCCTTCACCCGAGTGATGTTGTTGTTGGAGAGAATTTCCGTTTCGGAGTCGGAGCACAAGCTGGTGGTCAACAGATGAGTGACTATGCCCAAGGCAGATTCCAGGTCACAGTGATGCCGCTTCTTGCCCATCAGGGCCGGATCTCATCGTCGCGTATTCGTACAGCACTTGTGGCTGGGGACGTTGAGCAGGCCGCTGGAATGTTGGGTCGATTCTTCCGCTACCAAGGAATCGTCGTACTCGGCGATCAGCGTGGTCGTGAACTCGGATTCCCCACAGCTAACTTGACGGTTCCTGACAGGTACGCTTGCCCAGCAGATGGCGTGTACGCGGGGTATCTCCACTGGGAATCCGAAACGTGGCCTGCAGCTATTTCGGTAGGGACGAACCCGACTTTCGATGGTGATACTCGTCGCGTCGAAGCGTATGCACTCGATCAGTGTGACCTTCATCTCTATGGTGACAAGGTGGGTGTGGATTTTGTGGCCCGTTTGCGGTCCCAGATGCGGTTTTCTTCACCACAGGACCTCATCTCCCAGATGAATCACGATGTCGAAGCCACACGCAAGGCCCTGACCAGCACTCCCGGACGCAGTTAACGGTGATGATGACCGTTTTGCTCATACACGAAGGTAGGTTGATTTAGGTGTCGGTGTCTACGGTCGTACTGGCATCTAGAATGACGAGGCTCAGTGGCTGTGGTAATGTTGATTCGCCGTATTTCGGCCGCGAATAAAGAGAGCTTGCCCATCAGGGGTTTGCATCGCGCAACGAGTTGAATGGAGTGGCACATGGATGCTGCTGAAAAGAAGAAAATCATCGAAGAATACGCCATCACACCAGGGGACACTGGTTCCGCTGATGTGCAAATTGCCCTCCTATCGAAGCGCATTGCCCATCTCACTGAGCATTTGAAAGTCCACAAGGGTGATCATCACTCTCACCGTGGTTTGATGCTTATGGTTGGCCAGCGTCGTCGACTGCTCAACTATGTCGCAAAGCAAGACATTGAACATTATCGTGAGCTCATTAGCAAGCTTGGCCTGCGCCGATAAGTGCGCTGTACACCCCTCCAAGGCAATGAGCTTGGGGTGGGGTCTGGACCCCTCAAGGCGTGTAGTCTAAGAAATAACAATTACATAACGACATGTTGTGAGCCATCAGATCGCGTACGGTCTTTGGTGGTGGCTGTCGGGGTTTCCCGCTAGCGACGATCGAAGACCGCATCTGACCATGAAGGCCTCACGGACATGTTCATCACGCAATGGTACGCGTGCGCGTACCGGAAAAGGAAAGATCATGGAAGGTCCCAACCTTCGATATACCGAGGCCATTATTGACAACGGCTCCTATGGGAAGCATGTTGTCAGGTTCGAAACAGGCCTCCTCGCCCAGCAAGCTGCTGGGTCTGCCGCTGTCTATCTTGACGGCGACACCATGTTGACATCGGCAACCACAGCGGCCAAAAACCCGCGTGATGCGATCGATTTCTTCCCCCTGACTGTCGACGTTGAGGAAAGGATGTACGCTGCGGGCAAGATTCCGGGCTCTTTTTTCCGTCGCGAAGGACGCCCACCCGAGTCAGCTATTCTTGCTGCACGGCTCGTTGATCGTCCGCTTCGTCCTGGTTTCACCAAGGGACTTCGCAATGAAGTCCAGGTGGTCATTACTGTCATGGCACTCAATCCATCCGTGGTGTATGACACGTTAGCTATTAATGCTGGTTCGATGTCTACTACGCTGGCCGGTTTGCCGTTTATTGGCCCTGTGGGTGGTCTGCGAATCGCGTTGATCAAAGACCAATGGGTGGCCTTCCCCACGATTGACCAGACGAAAGAAGCCGTCTTTGATATGGCTGTGGCTGGTCGCGTACTTCCCGATGGGGATGTTGCCATCATGATGGTGGAGGCAGAGTCCACTGCTGAGACCTGGGAATTGGTACGCTCAGGTCGTACTGCTCCCACGGAAGAAGTCGTGGCACAAGGCTTGGAGGCTTCAAAGCCTTTCATCAAAGCGTTGTGTGATGCCCAAGCTGAGTTGGCTGCCCAATTCCCGAAAGCAACCGCCGCCTTCCCTGTCTTCAAAGACTATGAAGATGATGTGATGGAGGCTGTGGAAGCAGCTGGTGAGAAGCGGGTTCGCGAAGTGAACACTATCGTCGCCAAGCAGGAGCGTGAAACAGCAACAGAAGACCTCTTAGCGGCACTGCACGAGGAACTTGATGAACAATTCGTTGAGCGTGAGAAGGAAATCACTGGGGCTTATCGTTCTTTGACGAAGAAGATTGTCCGGGCTCGGACCTTGAGTGACAAGGTACGCCTAGATGGACGTGGGCCGAAAGATATTCGCCCGATCTCTTGCCAGATTGGGGTCATCCCGAGGGTCCATGGTTCGGCACTGTTCATGCGTGGTGAAACCCAAATCTTGGGTGTGTCCACCCTCAATATGTTGGATATGGAGCAGAAGCTTGACACACTGGCTCCTGAAACCACCAAGCGCTACATGCATAACTACAATTTCCCCCCGTATTCCACTGGTGAAACTGGTCGTGTAGGTTCGCCGAAGCGTCGAGAGATCGGACATGGAGCTCTCGCTGAGAGGGCCCTAGTGCCGGTGATCCCGAACCGAAGCGAGTTCCCGTACGCAATTCGCCAAGTCTCTGAGGCACTCGGATCGAATGGATCTACCTCCATGGGGTCAGTGTGTGCCTCAACCTTGGCGCTGCTCCATGCCGGTGTGCCGCTCAAGGCGCCCATCGCTGGTATTGCCATGGGGCTCATGAGTGAAGATGTCGATGGCAAGACAGAATATCTGGCCTTGACCGACATCCTTGGGGCAGAAGATGCCCTGGGGGACATGGACTTTAAGGTCGCTGGAACCAAGGACTTCGTGACTGCCCTTCAGCTGGACACCAAACTCGATGGGATCCCCGCTGATGTGTTAGCCGGTGCATTGTTGCAGGCTCGCGAAGCACGCCATGCCATCTTGGAAATCATGAATGCAACGATTGGTGCCCCTGGTGAAATGAGTCAGTATGCTCCGCGCATTTTGACAGTCACTATTCCTGTTGACAAGATCGGTGAAGTGATCGGGCCTAAGGGTAAGGTCATCAATCAGATTCAGGATGACACTGGCGCCAATATCGCTATCGAAGATGACGGCACAGTGTACATCGGTGCAGACAATGGTGATGCTGCTGAAGCAGCGCGCCAAATGGTGAACTCTATTGCTAATCCTCATTTACCTGAAAAGGGTGAACGCTTCTTGGGTACGGTCGTTAAGACCACTGCCTTTGGTGCCTTCATCTCCCTGGTCCCTGGTAAGGATGGGCTGCTTCACATTTCAAAGATGAGAGCACTAGCTGGTGGTAACCGTGTCGAGAGTGTCGACGATGTTGTCACTGTTGGCCAGAAGCTCCAAGTGGAAGTACTTGACATTGATGATCGTGGAAAGCTGTCCTTGACCCCTGTCATCGGGGAAGATGATGAACCGACACCTGCGAGTTAAGTCATGAAAATTGCAGTCTTTGGTGCTGATGGTCGTATGGGTGGTGAAACCTGTCGGGCCATCAGCCTCGATCCTGAGCTGGAGTTGATTGCTGGCATCGATATTGCTGATTCACGCGACAAGGCAAGCGGTGGGGATGTGGTGGTGGATTTCACTCACCCTGATTCGGTCATGGACAACATCACCTGGTGTGTTGAGCAAGGGATTTCTATCGTCGTTGGTACATCCGGTTTTACCCCAGAGCGTCTGGAGCAGGTCCGCCAACAACTTGGTGAGGATCCATCAGTCGGGGTACTGATTGCACCCAATTTTTCGATTGGCGCAGTGCTGATGATGCATTTTTCGCAGGTGGCAGCGCCGTACTTCGAATCGGTGGAGATCATTGAAACCCATCACACGGGTAAAGCTGATGCTCCTTCGGGTACGGCCGCCTCCACAGCCCAACGTATTGCCCAAGCTCGCCACCAGGCCGATTGCGCGCCCATGGTGGATTCGACCACCCATGAGTTTAGCGGTGCTCGTGGAGCAAGTGTGGATGGTATTCGTGTTCACTCACTTCGCCTTCCTGGTGTCATTGCAGCTCAAGAGGTACGTTTCACCAGCGCTGGTGAGACTTTGAGTGTGGTCAATGATGCTCGGGCGCGTTCAAGTTATATGCCGGGTGTTCTCCAAGGTATCCGCTGGGTCAGCGAACACCGGGGGCTGACTGTGGGGCTTGAACCAGTTCTTGGTTTGGCGGGAGTCTTGAATGAATAGTCCTCTCCTGGCTCCACCCGAGCTTGCCCCAGATACTCTGCGGGTTATTCCACTGGGTGGTTTGGGTGATGTCGGTCGCAATATGACTGCCTTCGAGATCAATGGGGAAATCCTGCTCATTGATGCTGGCGTACTCTTCCCTGAAGATGACCACCCTGGAGTCGATCTGATCCTGCCCGGCTATGACGCTATTGCTGAGCGTCTTGATGATGTAGTGGGGCTGGTTCTTACCCATGGGCACGAGGATCACATTGGTGCAGTGCCGTACCTTCTCAAAGAATCGGAGAAGATCGACATCTATGGGTCCAAGCTGACCTTGGCTTTTTTGAGCTCCAAACTCCAAGAGCATAACGTGTCATCACCGCGACTGATTGAGGTCAGTGATGGGCAACGAATGAAGATTGGCAACCAATTTGATGTGGAGTACGTTGCGGTCAGCCATTCGATACCTGATGCGGTGGCGATTTTTCTGCGTACTGCTGGGGGAACGGTTCTTCACACAGGTGACTTCAAAATGGATCAACTTCCTTTAGACAAACGTCTCACGGACTTGCGAGCTTTCGCACGTTTCGGGGAAGAGGGAGTGGACCTGATGATGGTCGATTCCACCAATGCTGAGATTCCGGGATTTGTTGATGGTGAATTGAAGGTTGAACCAGCTCTGCACCGAGTCTTTGACCAAGCTCCGGGCAAAATTGTTGTCGCTAGTTTCGCTTCGCATGTTCACCGTGTACAGCAGGTGATCAACCAAGCCCATGAACATGGCCGTGTTGTGGTGTTTGTGGGCCGTTCTATGGTCCGCAATATGGGTATTGCCCAGGAGCTGGGTTATCTGGAGTGTCCCTCGGGCACAGTGATCGACCAATCTGAGATGGAGAGTATTGGTGAGGATCGTCTGGCGATCATGTGTACTGGTTCTCAAGGGGAACCCATGGCGGCGTTGGCACGCATGGCGCAGGGGACTCATCCAAACATTGAGATTGGCCCACAGGACACTATCTTGTTGGCTTCCTCGTTGATTCCGGGCAATGAGAACTCGGTGTCGCGGGTGATCAACGGCCTGTCTCGTTTGGGAGCCACAGTGGTTCATAAGGCGAATGCTTTGGTCCACGTCTCTGGGCATGCGAGCGCTGGAGAATTGCTGTATTGCTACAACATCGTTCAACCTCACAATGTCCTCCCCATCCATGGGGAGCCCCGCCATCTCATTGCAAATGGGAACATTGCCCGATCTAGTGGTGTTGAGAACGTGTTGATCGGTGAAGATGGGGTTGTTATCGATCTTGCCAATCATCAAGCCAAGGTGGTGGGGCAGGTTGATACCTCATATATCTTGGTTGATGGGGCAACCGTGGGCACCATTAGTGAAGAATCACTCAAGGACCGGCGCATCTTGGGGGCCGCAGGATTCATCACTATCATTGCTGTGATCAATGTCAATGATCATGAAGTGGTGTCAGTTGATGTCCATGCCCGAGGAGTCAGTGATGACAATGCTGTGTTCGATGAGGTGACTGCCCTGATTGAGTCAAATCTGAAGAAAGAGATTCTCAATGGGGTCAGTGACACATATCTCCATCAGCAAAATATCCGTCGTACCCTAGGGCGTTGGGTTTCTTCGACCCTGAAAACTCGCCCCATGATCCTCCCCATTGTGGTTCAGTCCTAAACAGTTGTATTTGGGTATTCCTTGGTCTTCGATGTAGAATGTCTCAGTTAGCTTGGCATCGCCGAGCGGTAATCAAGGAGAAAGTATGGCTGCCGTCTGTCAGATCTGCGCGAAGCGCCCTGGGTTTGGACACAATGTGCCCTGGTCCAAGAAAAAGACTCTGCGTCGCTGGAATCCAAATATCCAGAAAGTACGCACTGTGATTGGTGGTACCCCTAAGAGGATCAATGTCTGCACCAGTTGCCTGAAAGCTGGCAAGGTTGCTCGTTGAGTGAAACCACCTCAAAATCGATAACCCGCCTCGGCGGGTTTTTCTATTCCCAGAAGAGATATCCGTACGGAGGGAGTAGAAACCACTAGCTTGGTAGGCTGTGAGCTGTGACCCCACCTTGGAAGACTACGACATTCGCACAATTAGCGATGCCGTTGACCAAAGCTCTCGGAGCTGACACAGCTAAGGCTTTTCTGGGGCTCAACTGTGTCACAGTTGGTGACCTTCTCCACCTTCTGCCACGCCATCTCATGTCTGGCACCGATCTCACTGATCTTCGCACGATCATCGACCATCATCGCGGCAGTGAAGAATACTTGGCTGTCATTGCGAATGTCGCGAGCGTGGAAGTTAAAGGGCAGTCTCCGCGCCAGAGACTAGAAGTGCGGCTCAGTGATGGTCGCGCCACCCTGACAGCAACATTCTTTGGGCGAAGTTCCCTGATTTCGTACTGGCAGAAGATACTCTCCCAATCCACTCGTGGAATTTTCGCAGGGAAGCTGAGTTGGTTTCACGATGCACCTCAGCTTGCCCACCCCGCCTTTGTCATGATCACCGATGATGGATTTGTGGGGTCCAAACAAAATGCAAAGATGGCGAAGATAGCAACAGCCAGTTCTTTTGTGGGGCTATATCCGCAAACCTCCAAGTTGCCAACCTGGACGGTTAGTGAATCCATTTCTTTGGTTCTGAACATGATGGTTGGCCTCGATGACCCTTTGCCTGATTGGATACGCAAACGTGCTGAGGTGCCAGCGTTGGGTGATGCCCTACGAGATGTTCACACTCCCACAAGTAAGCAAGCCTATGGGCAAGGTGTGAAGCGGCTTCTGTTTGATGAAGCTTTCGCTGCACAGGTGGCGATGGCCTACCGCCGCCATGGCACCTCAACAATGTCAGCCATCCCACGTGTGGGTGGAAAGCTCCTGAAATCCTTTGATTCTTCTCTTCACTTTACTCTCACCAATGAGCAGATTCGTGTAGGGGAAGAAATTGCTGAAGACTTGGCTAAGGATTCTCCCATGCAGAGACTGCTCCAAGGTGAGGTTGGTTCAGGCAAGACTGTCCTTGCGCTGCGAGCAATGCTCTCTGTGGTGGATAGTGGAGGTCAAGGTGTGCTCCTAGCCCCCACCGAGGTGCTGGCCCACCAGCACTATGAAACCATCACCACCCTGCTTGGGGACCTGGGGTGCGGAAGTCTCCTGAGCGGGGGAGTGGGAACCAATGTCGCGTTGTTGACTGGTTCGATGACTCCGTCGGCTCGATCTGCTGCTCTGGAGGAAATCTGGAACGGTCAGGCAGGTATCATCGTTGGCACCCATGCGCTTCTCAGCCGTGCTGTCAAATTCCACGACCTTGGTTTGGTTGTTGTCGATGAGCAGCATCGATTCGGAGTTGAGCAGCGTCATGCTTTAGCATCCCAAGAAGACTCACGCCCGCATGTCTTGGTGATGACAGCTACACCGATCCCTCGCTCAGTGGCTATGACAGTTTTCGCTGACCTGGACATGTCAACTCTTCAAGAGATCCCTGCTGGACGTGCTGAGGTGGCAACAACGGTGATCGATGTCACCACACATCCCACATGGGTTGACAGAGCTTGGCAACGAGTACGCGAAGAAGTGGAACAAGGACATCAGGTCTACATTGTTGCTCCGCGAATAGATCCAAGCGATGGGAAAGATGGAGCCTCTGTGGTCGAGCTTGCCGAACAACTGTCAAGTGGAGTATTGAAGAATCTTCGAGTGGATATCCTCCATGGGCGGATGCCTGGTTCAGAGAAAACAGCAACCATGCAACGTTTCGCTGCCCACGAACTCGATGTCTTGGTTGCAACTTCCATGATTGAGGTGGGCCTTGATCAGCCTAATGCCACCATGATGGTCATTGTCGACGCTGACATGTTTGGGATCTCTCAGTTGCACCAACTACGTGGTCGCATCGGTCGGGGAGCCTACCCGGGGGTGTGCCTGTTGATGACCAAGGCTGAAGAGGGCTCCCAGGCTCGTCATCGACTTGCTGCAGTCGCTTCGACAACTGATGGTTTTCTGTTGGCGGAGAAAGACATTGAGTTTCGCAAAGAGGGCGATGTTTTGGGGATGAGCCAGTCGGGAAAACGTAGCTCTCTGCGACTACTTAAGGTCCTTGAACATAGTCAGATCATTGAGTTGGCGAGAAGTATTGCTGCCGAGGTGGTCACCAAGGATCCTCAGGGGCTAGATCCAGGAATCGCTGACTACATCATGGATATTGAAACCCGGGCCCAGGGCGACCTTGAAGACTCCACCTAGTGTCCGCAGGTTTTAGCGGTATTTGTCGATGGGATCCAGTCCGAAGGAGAACTTGCGGGCTGTTAACTCATGGATGATGATGCGTACGAAGATTGTCTTAAAGGTGGGTACCCAGGGGCGAAGCCCGAGTGCTTCAACTTGGGAGATTTCTGCAGGATCGCTGATAGCTATAGCGCGTCCTCGAGCGACAACAGAATATCCGGCGTCCTGATTCCATTGGTCGATCTCAAAGGTGACCTCTGCATGCGCGGTCACCGCTGAGAGTTTGGTCCCTTCTGCTGTACGAAAGACCAAGGATTCCCCTTGGACAACATAGTTGATAGGAAAGATGTCCACCCCAGAATCGGTGAGGACTGCGAGGCGACCGAGGCGCTCGCCTGCCAGAAGATCCCATGCCTTGTCAGTATCGAGAAAGGTGACGGGAGAGTCGTTTTCTGTCATAAGAGGATTCTTTCACGTAATCTGGTGCTGTGAGCAGGATTATTGCAGGTTCTTTGGCTTCTCGGCGGTTTGCCACGCCGAAAGGTACCACGACGAGGCCGACAACTGATCGTGTCAGGGAGTCAGTTTTCTCGTATCTAGCCTCAACTTTGGGTGTTGCAGATCGAGATCCAGCCGAGCAATTGGCCTCACTGAGATTCTTGGATTTGTTTGCTGGATCTGGCGCGATGGGGTTGGAAGCAGTCAGCCGGGGGGCAGAGGCCACCTGGGTTGATCACCTCAGCGCTGGTGTGATTCGGGCCAATTGTGAAACTCTTGGTGTACGAGGAACCATTGTGTCCCGTAATGTTGGGCCATTTGTTTCCCGAGAATCCACCACCTTTGATATTGTCTGGATGGATCCGCCCTATGAGTTGCCCACGGCAGACGTCGACCAGTTGATTTCTCATATCAATGATCGAGGATTGGTCAAATCTCATGGAATAGTTCTGGTGGAACGCTCTCGACGCAGTTCTGCGGTAGAGTTTCCTGAGAGTTTCCTTAATGTCTGTACGCGACACTATGGAGAGTCAGTGATCTACACAGCAGAAATGAGGTAGCGGTGAAAGCAGTCGTCCCTGGTTCCTATGATCCGCTCACCCTAGGCCATCTTGATGTGGTGACCAGGGCCAGTGAACTCTTTGACGAGGTGATTGTGGCCGTCGGTGTCAACAATTCAAAGAACTACTTCTGCGATATGGATGCTCGTGTACAGATGGCAACCGAAGCACTCAGGCATCTGCCCACCGTGAGTGTTGAACCCATGGAGGGGCTCCTCGTTGATTTCTGCGCTGATCACTCGGTCTCAGTGATTGTACGAGGTGCCCGAGGTGGAGCAGATTTTGAAGCAGAATGGGCAATGGCTGCCATGAACTCATCATTGGGGAATATCGATACTGTTATCTTGCCCAGTGCAGTAGAAATTGGATTCATTTCCTCAACCCTGGTACGGTCAGTTGCTCGGGCAGGTGGGGATATTACCCGGTACGTACCACCAAGTGTCGTGCATGCCTTGGAGAAGGAGTAGTCATGCTGGAAAGCTCCCAAACAGAACGTCGCCTCAGAGACCTCAAAAGAAATGTTGTCGAAGCGCGGGCAGTGCCGATGTCGGCTTCATGCATGATGAACCGTGCTGAGACTCTTGCCTTCCTGGATGCCATCATTGCCGGTCTTGAAGAAGACTTTGAAGCACAAAGTGCAGAGATGGCCCCCGAGTCGTCTCGACGGGCTTGGGATATTGTTGATCAGCACGAAATCGTCCAGGAAGCTAAGGTACGCGCAGCCCGCATCGAAGCAAAAGCCAAAGCGGAACAAGAGGAACTACTCGCTGAGGCAGATCGATACGTAGAAACCCGCCTGGCTGCTTTTGAAGCTGAACTGCAGGTGACCCTCTCACGTGTCGGTGTCATGCGTGAACGCCTCATGAGCCGAGCCAAGATTGATGACTCGGAAGAGCCACACACGACGATCATGCCGCGGTGGTCGGTGTAAGTGAAGAAAAGCCCTTTTACTGTTTCACTGACCCCGCTGAAGAGAACCAAGGGTGCAGTTGCTGAGTTCCGTGTCGAAGAGACCTTGAATGAAGCCCTTGCTGTGGGGCTCAGTGTTATTCCACCTGACCATGTGATCGCGGTGGGTGGAGAACTTCAATCTGTTGGTGAAGGCGTACTAGTCACGGGCAATGTCCATGCCACCATTGATGCCGAGTGTTCGCGCTGTCTTCGCCTCACCTCGCATGAGTTTGAGGCACCGATTGTGCAGTTATTCGTCTACGAAGACACCCCCTATGATGACCAAACAGAAGACGTGTTGGTCATCGAGAACGGTTCCATTGATTTAGACCAACCGATTCGCGATGCACTGATCCTCGACCAACCACTGTCCCCAGTGTGCAGTGATGATTGTCGTGGATTGTGTTTGCAGTGCGGAATAGATCTCAATGCGGAACCAGATCATCACCACGATGATGATATCGACTCACGTTGGCTTAGCCTGTCACAGTGGGGTAAGATGTCCTAGTTGCCCACTAGTGAGGGCATGGATGAAGGAGAAGACCAGTGGCTGTTCCGAAGAGGCGGATGTCGCGAGCAAACACCCATGCCCGTCGGTCCCAGTGGAAAGCGAAGGTGCCATGCTTGGTGACCTGCGCCAATCCTGCCTGTGCAGAGAAGCATCTGCCCCATACCGCCTGCCCGTCCTGTGGGCAGTACGGCCCACGAGGAACCAGGCGTCAGGTTCTCGAAGCCTAAACACTGGTGAGCCGACTATCGGTCATTTTTGAAAAGTTGGGGATCGAGGTTGACCCCCAACTTATTGATCTCGCTTTCACTCACCGCTCCTGGGCCTATGAAAACGGTCGAGGTCCAACAAATGAACGCTTGGAATTCCTTGGTGATTCGGTCCTGGGACTCGTGGTCACCGAACACATCTACCACACCTACCCCGATCGTACCGAAGGCCAACTAGCCAAAGTGAGAGCAGCAGTCGTCAGTGGTGCGACGTTGGCACGCAAGGCAAAAGAACTCGACCTGGGGGCCCAGGTGAAATTGGGCAAAGGAGAGATCGCGACAAAAGGTGAATCCAAGGATTCCATCCTCGCTGACACGATGGAAGCCGTGATTGGTGCTGTCCATTTGGCGGGGGGGCTGGACGCTTCTGCTGGGTTAATCCATGAACTGCTCGATTCGGAGATTACCCATGTTGGGGAACTGGGTGCAGCTCTCGATTGGAAGTCCTCACTCCAAGAGTTGATGGCTTCACAAGGTTTAGGCACCCCAGATTATTTCTGTGAAGCTTTCGGGCCCGACCATGAACGTACCTACCAAGCAAGCCTGTGTATTCAAGGTGAACAACGAGGGCAAGGCAGTGCATCATCTAAGCGCGCTGCAGAACAGAATGCGGCAGAAGTAGCGTACGGATACCTCATGGGGCTCACCGGAGAATAGGTGAGATGATCCAGCAATTCCTCACTCGTCACACAGCCAGTTTGAGCCAGCTTGCCAAGTTCTGTGTTGTTGGCTCATCTGGGGTCCTCGTGAATCTGTTCACAGCCTATTGCGTGAAGAAAGTAGCCCCACTAGTGATTTCTGGTGCTGAAGTTGAGAATGTCTGGATCACCATTCCTGGGACGAGTTTCGCTCTTCGGTGGTTCATGGTTTTCTCTATGATCGCTTTTGTTGTGGCTAATGTGTGGAATTACCAGTTCAATCGATTGTGGTCTTTTCGCTCGAACAGCCATGCCAGCTGGTGGAAAGAATTCCTTCCCTTCTTCACTGTGGGGCTGATAGCTCAAGGGCTGGGAATGATTCTGGAATTAGCCCTCATGCATCCTGGTTCACCGATCGGGCTTTCCGAAGCCATCTTTGATAACACCACAGGATTTCGCACAAAATGGTACTGGGCACATATGATTATGGTCTGTGTGACTGTTCCAGTCAGTTTCCTGTTGAATAAGTTCTGGACTTTTCGCGCGATCAGAACACCAGATGTCGATGTCGACCCAACCAAGGAGGGGTGATGTATCTCAAGAAGCTCACCCTTCGTGGGTTCAAGTCGTTTGCCTCCACCACATCCTTGGTTCTTGAACCAGGAATCACTTGCGTTGTGGGACCCAATGGATCAGGCAAATCCAATGTTGTGGATGCCCTGACCTGGGTGATGGGGGAACAGGGGGCCAAATCCTTGCGTGGAGGGTCCATGGAGGATGTTATCTTTGCTGGCACTTCTGCGCGAGCTCCACTGGGGCGGGCAGAGATTCAGCTCACTATCGACAATTCGGATGGTGCTTTGCCTATCGACTATTCCGAGGTGACGATTTCTCGTACGAAATTTCGTAACGGAAACTCAGAATACGCCATCAATGGAACAGTGTGCCGCCTGCTTGATGTTCGAGAATTACTCTCAGATTCTGGCATTGGGCGTGAGATGCATGTGGTGGTTGGGCAAGGTGAACTCGATCAGATTCTTCAAGCCACCCCCGAGACTAGGCGTGGTTTCGTCGAGGAAGCCGCTGGGGTTCTCAAACATCGCGAACGCAAAGAGAAAGCTCTGAGAAAACTTGACGCAACCCAAGCAAATCTTCACCGCCTCACTGACCTCATCTCTGAGATCCGTCGCCAGTTGAAACCTTTGGGCCGCCAAGCAGAGGTAGCTAAGAGGGCTTCAGCAGTTCAAGCTGATCTGCGTGATGCCAAAGCTCGACTGTTAGCGGACGATCTCACCCAAGCTCACGAGGTTCTCGCTGCAGAGATGGCTGATGAGCACAGTATTCAAGCCCGCAGAATCAAAGTAGAAGCTGATCTTGTTCAAGCTCGACTTGAAGAAGATGAAGGACGCCTTGGTGCCATCGACAAGGAATCTGCCTATCGCCGTACCCAAGAAACGTGGTTCTCACTGACAGCTATTGCTGAGCGAGTTCATTCAGTGATCTCACTCGCCCAAGAAAGAGTACGCAGCGCTGAAGCCATGCCTATAGTTTCAACGAACCCGGCTCGTGATCCTGACACCCTACTTGCTCAAGCGGTTTCGATGAGAGAAGAGGAAGCAGCCCTTCGTGATGAAATCTCGAAGAGAGCTGAGAAATTAACGAAGACAACCACAACGAGACAGGATGCTGAGGCGGCTCATCAAGCTGCAGCCCAAGAGTTTGAAACCTTAGTACGAGCCAGATCAACCAGCCGTGAGGACCATGCTCGCTTAGTGGGTGAACTATCATCGACGAAACATCGCAGTGAAAACCAAGCTGTTCGCTTACATGAATTAGTCCAAGCACATAGTGAGGCTCAACAACGTGCTGACCGTGCAGCTGAAGAGCTGGCTGACCAGGAAGCAGAACTTCCCAACGTGGATCTGTCGAATTTAGCTTCGAAGCGCGACCAAGCTGAACAAGGACTCGATCAGGCACGTACCACCCGGGACGAAGCTAAGGCACGAGTGAGCGCCTGTGTTGAGCGACGAGCTGGCCTTGTTGCTCGAATTGAGGCACTCGAGTTGGCTCTACAATCAAATCGTGATGGCTCCACATGGTTGGTCAAAGAATCCAAGATCTCGGGGATTCTTGGGTCTTTGGCTTCCTTGATCCGTGTGGAATCCGGGTACGAAAAAGCAGTCGCAGCAGGGTTGGGAACAGCTGGCGAGGCAGTGGTAATGAAAGATCTTGACTGCTCGATGAAGGCCATGGATGTCGTACACGCTAAGGATCACGGGCGAGCCGAAGTGGTCTACGCACCATCGTCTGTGCCTTCTCGCCCACACCCACCCACTGGCAGCAGAGGATTACTATCGGTGATCAGCGCTGAGAAACCCGTACTCTCAGCTGTGGCAGGATTGCTCGGTTCAACCGTGGTTGTTGACTCTCTTTCCGAAGGTAGAACTTTGGTGGAGAAGAACCCCGAATTGCGCTTTGTCACCATCAATGGTGAAACTCTCACAGCTGGCCATATCAGTGGAGGGTCGCAGTCTCAGCCTTCAGCGATTCAACTCGCATCAACATTGGTAGCAGCTCAGAAGGAACTCTCAATGGTAGATAGTGAACTTCGCCAGGTTGAAGCAGAGGTAGATTCCTGCGAGATGGAATTCACCAAAGCCCAAGATCTGTCTTTTCAGGCAGCTACCGAATACAAAGAGGCCGAGGCTGCCTATAGTGCAACCTCCACCCAACTTGCCGCACTGCGACAGGCGAGCGTACTAGCGGAAACAGACGTTGAACGCTACTCCCAGCAGATCGAAACTTCCTCGCAGGAATTGGATGATATTCGCAGACTTGCTGAGCAACTTGAACAAAGAATCTCCTTGGCTGAACCTGGTTTGGACGTTGATCTTCCCGATTCTTCTCATAGAGATGAACTAGCTGAACAGGCTAAACAAGCTCGAAGCCATGAGGTGGAAGCACGTCTAGGGCTAACCACTTTGGAGGAGCGAGTCAGGTCGCTTGCTGGACAAGTCGAGAACTTGACGAAGACTGCAGAGACCGAGAGGGCTGCCCGCCAAGACGCTGAACGAAGAAGAGAACATATTCAACACCGTGCAGAGGTGGCGAGCAAGGCTGAAGAGGCAGCCTTATGGCTCGATGAGCGTATAGCATCGTCTCTCGCGATAGCCGAGGAACACAGGAGCGAACTGAATCAGGCACGTACCCTGGCTGAGACTTCTGCGGAGTCTGCTCGGCGCCGCGTACGAGATTTGTCGGAAGAACTCCAAACAATTGTCGATTCCGCTCACCATGATGAACTGGCGTTGGCCCAACAAAAGATGCGTATCGATGCTTTGTCTCAACGGGTCATGGATGAGGTTGGTCTTGATGTTGAGGCTCTCATGGCGACGTACGGGCCCCAGTGCCTGATTCCTGTTGGTGAGGCAGATCCTGAAACTGGCGAAACTGAATCGATACCGTTCGTCCGTGAAGATCAGATGAAGAGATTGAGAACTGCTGAACGCGATCTTCAGCTGCTGGGGCGGATCAATCCTTTGGCTCTCGAAGAATTTGATGCAATGCAGGAGCGTCACCGGTTCCTATCCTCCCAGTTGGAGGATTTGAAAAAGACCCGAGTGGATTTGTTGTCCATCATCGATGAAGTCGATGCCCGTGTCCAAGAGGTGTTTTCGCAAGCCTACAAGGATGTTGAGCGCGAGTTTGCGTCCACTTTCTCCCGGCTCTTCCCTGGGGGTGAAGGAAGGCTCTTACTCACTGAGCCTGATGAGTGGTTGACGACGGGAATAGAGGTGGAGGCTCGCCCTGCGGGGAAAAAGGTGAAGAGGTTGTCGCTGCTCTCTGGTGGAGAACGTGCCTTGGTTGCTGTTTGCTTCTTGATTTCCCTGTTTAAGGCGCGCCCGAGTCCGTTTTATGTTCTTGACGAGGTGGAGGCTGCTCTCGATGATACGAATGTTGGGCGTCTGTTGGGGATCTACGAAGAATTACGGGCAACCTCACAGTTGGTCATCATCACTCATCAAAAGAGAACCATGGAAATTGCTGACACGCTCTATGGAGTGTCCATGGGCTCCGATGGTACCTCAACGGTGGTTTCTCAACGCCTTCGGGAAGAATAATCGCGTAGGCTACTGACATGGATGGAATTTTTTGGTGGATTCTCGGTGCTATTGTGGCGGCTTTTCTAGCAGCCACAGTCATTGTTATAGTCTCGAATCGCAAAGCACGACGAAACCTGCAACTCGATCAACATATGAGTCATGGGGAATTGGAAGCCACCGCGGAAGATGCTGACGGTGGTGAGGCCCCTGATGTTGGTGACATCACATCCATTCCACAGGAGATACCGCCTGTGTCTCGACTGGCTCGTTTAAAGTCGAAACTCGCCTCCAGTAACAATGCTCTAGCACGCGGGCTTGGTTCCTTATTGAAGGCTAGTACGATTTCTCAACAGACGTGGGATGAATTCGAAGCAACACTGATTTCCTCGGATTTGGGTGTGGGGCCAACCACTGCATTGATCGAGAAACTCAAAATCCGCTTAACCAGTGAATCTGTGACCCAAGGTGATCAAGCGTTGGGGATTTTGCGCGAAGAAATGATTGCCCTGGTTGATCCTTCTTTGGATCGTACGTTGAACTTCGCTGGCGCCTCACCGTCAGTGATTTTGATGGTGGGGGTGAACGGGACAGGAAAAACAACGACAGCTGGAAAACTTGCTGCGTCATTCCAGGAGGCGGGAAAGAGTGTTCTCTTGGGTGCCGCGGACACTTTCCGTGCTGCTGCAGCTGATCAGTTGACCACCTGGGGTGAGCGTATTGGTGCACAAACAGTACGGGGCCCCGAGGGCGCAGACTCAGCATCGGTGGCTTTTGATGCCGTACGTCAAGGAAAGGACCAAGGAATTGATGTTGTGGTGGTGGATACTGCCGGGCGTCTTCATAATAAGTCCAATTTGATGGACGAACTGGGCAAGGTCAAGAGGGTGATTGAAAAAGTGGTTCCAGTGGCTGAGGTTCTCCTAGTCTTAGACGCGACAACGGGTCAAAATGGTCTTGCCCAGGCGAGAGTTTTTGCTGAAGTGGTGGACATCACTGGCATCGTCTTAACCAAGTTGGATGGTTCCGCCAAGGGTGGCATTGTCGTTGCCGTTCAACAGGAGTTGGGGGTTCCGGTGAAGTACATTGGACTCGGTGAGGGCGCAGATGATCTAGCAGAGTTTGAAGCCGAACTCTTTGTCGATGGTTTGCTTGGGTCTTAACTCATGAGACCAAACGTGGAAGCAGTGTGAAGACTGCCTAGCCCGGCGAGCGGAAGAGTTCTAAGCAAGCAGTAGGACACCTACGATGCTTCTCCTGCTCGGGAGGAAACCCTTCCACGAGTGTCCTCCACGAGTGTCCTCCAATCCAGGGGTGACCAGAGATATTCGCGATCACTAGTAGACTAGAGCAGTGCGAATCACCCCGAGTATCCTGAATGCCAACTTTGCCCGTGTGGGTGAAGAAATTGCGCGTGTTCCCTCGGCTGATGGGATCCATCTTGATGTAATGGATAACCACTTCGTACCCAATCTGACATTTGGATTACCAGTGGTTGAAGCCGTACGCCAGGCAACTGACCAGATGCTGGACATCCATCTGATGATTGAAGACCCAGATCGCTGGGCACCGCCGTACGCTGAAGTGGGAGCAGAATCGGTGACCTTTCACATTGAAGCCGCCCATGGTCCAGTGCGTCTTGCCAGGGAACTACATCGGCTTGGTTCACGGGTGGGGGTAGCCCTCAACCCAGCCACATCAGTGAGCACCTTAAGCGCGCTCCTGGGGGAGATAGACATGGTGACGGTCATGAGTGTTGAACCAGGATTTGGTGGACAGCCTTTTCTGGATCTTGTCTTACCCAAGGTGGCGCAGATACGATCAATGATCTCGAAAGCACATGTGGACATTTGGGTGCAAATGGATGGGGGAATAACAGTGGAGACTATTGAGCGCTGCGTGGAAGCCGGTGCTGACACCTTCGTCGCGGGTGCTGCGGTATACAAATCAGACGATCCCGATGCCATGGTGCGCAACCTGCACGCTCTCGCCCAGGGCGCAACTCATCATCCCGAGTTATATGGATGTCAAGGTAGGGGTTCGAAGTGAAGTATGTATCCACCAGGGGGTACGGCCCCATGTCCTTCACCGACATCCTGCTCGAAGGTCTAGCTCCCGATGGGGGGCTCTACATGCCTCAGGAATACCCACAGCTCTCACTCGATGATTACCAGATCCTTGGTGAGATCCTGGTCCACGATGGATACCCGCGGTTGGCTGCTCACATTCTGAGCCTATTCATTGACGATATTCCCATGTGGGACTTGGAGAAGATCACCCGCCAGGCGTACTCCAAAGAAAAGTTTGGTACAGACCTCATTGCTCCTGTCACCAAGTTGGAACCCAACCTGTGGCTTGCTCATCTCTCGCAGGGCCCAACTGCTGCCTTCAAAGACATGGCGATGCAGGTGCTGGGCCAACTGTTTGACTACGAACTTCGCCGCCGCAGTCAGACGATGACTATTGTGGGTGCAACCTCAGGTGATACAGGTTCAGCAGCAGAGTTTGCTCTCCTCGATACTTCTCGAGTACAAGTTTTCATGTTGTCACCCCTTGATCGTATGACACCCTTCCAGCGTGGGCAGATGTACGGGATAGATTCCCCGCGTATCATCAACATCACTGTTCCTGGCTCTTTTGATGACTGCCAGGATCTGGTCAAGGAAGTGAATTCGGACTCTGAGTTTAAGGCTCGGTTCTCTATTGGAGCGGTGAACTCGATTAACTGGGCACGGCTGGTTTCTCAAGTGGTCTACTACGTGTCGAGTTGGTTCCGGGTCACTGAAGGCGAAGGTGAGGTGTCGTTCTGTGTACCCTCGGGGAACTTTGGCAATATTTGTGCTGGGCATGTGGCCAAAATGATGGGTTTGCCTGTGAAGGATCTCGTCTGTGCCACGAATGAGAACAATGTCCTTGCGGAATTCTTCCGTACTGGGGTTTATCGCATTCGCACCTCAACTGAAACCTTCAAAACTTCTTCGCCATCGATGGATATTTCTAAGGCAAGCAACTTTGAACGCTTCTTTTTCGATCTTGCTGGACGTGATTCCGGCGAAATCGTTGAACTGTTTGGCCAACAGCTCGCCACCAAAGGTGTGATCGATATTAGAAAGAAGCCTTATGCGGGTGATGTTTCCCAGGTGTACGGATTCAAGACGGGGGTCTCCACACATCAGGACCGCGTGGCAACGATCGCGGATTTCTATCGACGCCCAGGTTATCTCATGGACCCTCATACCGCAGATGGTGTGATGGTGGGGCGGGAACATGCTGGCGAGGAACCCATGGTCGCCATGGAAACTGCTCTTCCGGTGAAATTTGGGTCCATCACTAAGGAAGCTATCGGCACGGTGCCAGAGGTTCCTTCAAGATTTGCTTCAGTGATGGATACTGCTCAGCACACGGTGATGTGTGATCAGGGTGTCGATCAGCTGAAAGGGATTATCGAGCAGCGAAGTGTTTTTCCACCACAGTGATCGGTGGAGATACACAGACCTAGCGCTGCCTTCTTCACAGTCACAAGGAGAAAACTTACGTGTCGAGGAACTGTGGGTTTTCATGGGATTTGTGGGCGAAAACTCCCCAGATTCGATAGCCTGAACCTAGCACGGTGAACAGGAGGAAGCATGGCGAATGTTGTCGCGATGCCACAGTTGGGAAATCCCACTGGGCCATGCCTAGTAACGTCGTGGAGGGTACGGCCTGGCGACCGGGTAACTCCCACCACAATTGTTGCTGTCATTGAGACAGACAAGTCATCCATGGAGGTGCCTTCTGGAGTGGAGGGAACCGTTGTTGCACTCTTGGCCCAAGAGGGGGATGAGATTCCTGTTGGTGGACCATTCTTTGTCGTGTCTGATGATTCTTCACTCGAAGAACAAGGGGATACTGACATGGATCCTTCACTGGGTCGTGGAGACATTCTCTTTGGCGATAGTGAACAGGTGGAGAGCACCGGGCATTGGGAAGACATCGACGACCACGTGCAGGCTTCACCCGAACCCATCGACCACCCTCCACTGGCTCTCGGGCTTGACCCAGCACAGGTAGAGGAGGAACACATGGTGGAGCAACCTCCTGAGTTCAACGACGATGACCAGGTGATCGTGGTTCCTCAAGTGGCAGAACCCCAACAAGTGGCTGAGAAATTTCCAGTCGCCACTCTTGCTTCGGTATCCCCGAGAGCGCGAAGGATGGCTGAGCAATTGGGTGTGGATCTGTCGAGAGTTGTTGGTACAGGTCCTCAAGGGCGAATCCTCGTACCAGATGTCGAAGCAGCAGTTCAGGTGACAACACAAGCCATCAGTGATCAAAGTAGCGGTGGTCCTCTGGTGGAAGGTACGTACGACCCAGATCTCACCGACCATCATGAAGTCACTGACCATGGCGTGGGAGATACCGCCACAGATACCCACGCAGTTGACTTCACTGAACAAGGAGAGGCAACCGAATACACCAACCTGCCCGACCACGCTGATCAGGAAGGCCAGGTCGAACAAGGTGACCAATTGGCCCACGATGGCCTGGAAGATCCACTTGATGACGGTGAGCCAATTGACCCAGGCAATGACATCGATCACGGTCATGAAGAAGAACACATCGACCTCACCGATCCAGACGATCCAAGCGACCAGGATTCAGGGGACCAGGGTGATTCAGCAAATCAGGGTGATTCAACAGAGCCCATCGATGAATCCAACCAGGACGAATCCATGCAGTCGGGCGAGAATGTCGATGACCTTGTGGAGAATTCTGACGACCTGGAGCAAGAAACCAGTGAGGAGCCAGCAGGTGTAGAGATCACTGACATGGACCAGTCAACAGAAGATGGACCATACGAAGACGCCGACAGTGAACCTATCGCAGAGAGCACAACCTCCTCCGATGGCTTCCCTGGAGTGTTCACTGAAACCTTGCTCAGTCCACATAGACTTCAGCTGTCGCAGCATTTGAAAACTTCCCAAGCCACCCAACCGCAATTCACGATGGACATGTCGGCCTCTGCCCAAGCACTCCTGTCGTTGAGAGAACGGTTAAAAAACGGGGACGAATCCTTGGGGATGAATGGGGTCACCATTGGTGATCTCGTCAGCTTCGCGGCTGTTAAAACCTTGAGTGGTTTCCAAATATTAAATTCGACGGTGAATAATAATGTGGTCAGAACCTTTGACGCAGTCCACTTGGGGTACACCGTCGATACCCCCCAAGGACTCGTTGTTCCGACTCTGAAATGGGCGTCCTCCCTTGGTTTGCGAACCTTCTCGGCCCAAGCAAAGGCTCTCAGCGATCAAGCCCGCGATGGCAGTCTCGATCTTCACTCTGCTGGTGATGCAACATTCACGGTCACTAATTTGGGAGCCTATGGAATAGAGTCTTTCACCCCCATTCTCAATACTCCGCAAGTAGCCATCTTGGGCATTAATGCGATCATGGTCAAACCAGTCATGGGGAAAGATTCCGCGATGAATCTCGAGCAGCGAATCACTTTCTCGCTCACTGTAGACCACGCTGTGATTGATGGAGGCACAGCAGCACGCTACCTTCAAGCCCTCGTTGCCTATATTGAAAATATTGACCTCGCTATCCTTGCCGAAGGATCACCCTATGGCTGAGTTTGTCGACGCCTTGGTTCTCTCAGTGATGTTCATCAGGAGGAATAATGCCTAAAGAGCAAAACGTGGATCCCCACGAGGTTCGTGCCCAGAGTTCAGTACGTCCTCCGGAGATTCCGGTTAACGCCTATCGTTTGGATCTTCCTGCCGAAGTGAGCAGGTACGGGGATGATGCCCTGATCAATGTTCTTCATGACATGATCATCATTCGCGAATTCGAGTCGATGCTTCAATCAGTGAAAACTGTGGGAGGGTGGCAAGGTATCTCGTACAATCACCGGGGCATGGTTCACCTGTCTATGGGCCAGGAAGCAGCTGTTGTTGGCCAAAGCCTCGAACTGGATCCTGAAGATCTCATCTTTGGTTCCCATCGCTCGCATGGCGAAGTTTTGGCGAAGAGTTTCTCTGCCACTCGTACGATGGATGATCAGGACGTACGTGCCGTTATGGAGTCTTTTCTGGGTGGTGAAACATTGAAGTACGCTGAGCATATTCCCCATTCGACTGAAGCTGAAGTGCAGGCGAACTTTATCTTGTTTGGGACATTGGCGGAGATTTTTGGGCGTCGCGCTGGTTTCAACCGTGGTATGGGTGGTTCCATGCATGGCTTTTTCCCACCGTTCGGGTCGATGCCTAACAATGGCATTGTTGGTGGTTCAGCACCGCTAGCTGTTGGGGCAGCTTTATTTAAGCGCATTAGTAACACTCCAGGGATCGTGGTCGCCAACATTGGTGATGGGGCTATCAGTGCTGGCCCAGTGTGGGAATCCCTGGTTTTTTCAGCTATGGACCAGTATCGAGGTTTGTGGGATGAATCCTTAGGTGGACATCCACCAATCTTGTTCAATGTCTGGAACAATTTCTATTCGATGGGCGGCCAGACTTCAGGGGAAACCATGGCCTATGATGTGCTTGCACGTGTAGGGGCTGGAGTTAATCCGCAAGCTATGCATGCTGAAAGAGTCGATGGGTTTAATCCGCTCGCTGTAGCGAACGCAGTACGCAGAAAGAAAGAACTTCTCGTCGGTGGCCAGGGTCCCGTCTTGCTCGATGTTCTCACTTATCGCTACGCTGGCCACACTTCTCAAGATACGTCCAGCTATCGATCTTCTGAAGAGATGGAAGCTTGGGAGCAGGTTGATCCTATTGCTACCTTTGCTGCCACACTCATTAATGCTGGGATTATTTCCAGTACGCAGGTGGAAGAAATCTATTCACGTATCATCGATAAACTCACGCAGGTTCTTCGGATTGCTGCAGATGATCATATGTGTCCCCGGGTTGATGCCACCTTCGTTGAGTCAGCAATGTTTTCGAATTCCCAACCTCCAGTGATCGCCTCCCAACCGGTAGAGCTTCTGCAGAACCTTGGCGACAATTCTCGGGTTCAAGCCATTGCACGTAAGCATCGGTCCGCCCAAGACTTGGAGGGTGCCCAGAACAATCCACTGGAGGTTTTTTCCTATCGTGATGGGCTCTTTGAAGCACTCGTTCACCGATTCTCTGTTGATCCCACCATAGTGGCCTGGGGGCAGGCTCACCGCGACTGGGACGGGGTGTGTGGGGTCTATCAGGGTATGACTGAGCTTTTGCCGTACCACCGCTATTTCACCACTCCAGTCAGTGAAGCGGCTGCGGTTGGTGCTGGTGCGGGGTATGCCATGTGCGGTGGGCATGTTGTTGTTGAGGTCATGTACGCCGATTTCCTTGGCCGAGCTGGTGATGAACTGATCAACCAGGTCGCTAAGTGGCAGGCACTCTCGGCAGGGCTATTGAGGATGCCTTTAGTGGTTCGGGTATGTGTAGGTCACGATTCCGCTCAAGTTTCTCAGGATCTGTCATCGATGCTGGCCCAGATTCCTGGACTGAAAATCTACTACCCGGCGACACCCCATGATGCGAAAGGCATGTTGAATACTGCCCTCGCAGGAGTGGACCCTGTCATCTTTTTTGAATCAGAGAAACTCTATGACATGGGGGAGTTTTTCACTCCCGGTGGTGTGCCATCAGGGCTTTACGATATTGAAGAAGGGGAGGTGGCTGTACGCCTGGAAGGCAATGACCTCACTATTGCCACCCTAGGGCCCAGCCTCTATACCGCCATGCAAGCGGCAGCGACCCTTCACAATACCTATCAGCTTGGAGCAGAGGTGATAGATCTTCGCTTCGCAGTGCCGTTGAAATATGACAAGTTGTTAGAGTCAGTGAAGAAGACAGGACGGCTGATTCTCGTGTCTGAAGCAGTGGAGAGGGGATCCTTCCTCCACACTATTGCCACACAGGTGACTAATCATGTCTTTGATGATCTTGATGCCCCTGTTGTGGTCTTGGGTGCACGCAACCATGTCCGTGCCAATGTTGAACTAGGTGACCTGACCTCCCCAACAGCAACGACCATTCTCGATGCTATCCATACCCTCATGGTTCCGCTGTCGGGCCATACCCCCTCCACTGATCAAACCAACGAAGAAAGGCTGCGGCGATCCAGTCTTGGAGTGTGAGGCGTGCGGCCTGGGTCAGGTGTTGAAGCCGACCTGGCGCGCATGCTCCTGACCAAACTCGATGTAGCCAATCGTCGAGGCCGGAATCATGATTTGGCGGCCAGAGGAATCTGCGAGAGTCATCCAAGAGTCTTTACTGCGTGCATCGGAATAGTCCTTCACGATGTCTGCGATACTTCCATCAACATTAATCGTCACTTCGCGAGTGACATTTTGTATTCCAATCTTGATTTCCATGGTTCCTTCCTCAGTTGCCCTGATCAGTGGTCAGGCCCGGGCGTACGACAATTCTTGTCCAAGCACCGAGGTAAATCCTCGTGTCAGGGGTGAGGATCGTACGAATCTCAATAGGGTTTTGTGGAATCTCTCCACTAGAGTTTCCCACGTAGGTGCCATTGGCAGATTCAAGATCATTGACATACCAATGCCCATCTGCCCAGGTGAGATAAGCCTGTCGCCTTGAACATCCTGGATCGGGTTCACAATCCACTTCTGGGAAGACCCCACGATTCTCTGAGCGCCGACCAATGAGTGCGCGCTCATGCAGGGGGACAATCCGTGGTGGGCCAAGAGGAGGAAGAGGATCGGTGGATTCTTGGAAAGCATGCCACGTGGGATCCACCCAGATTTCAGCAACCCAGGGTGTCAACTGTGAAGAGCCTCGCGGTGGTGATGTGGGGGGAGGATATTGCTCCAGGTCAGCGTCTACTTCATCCATAGGTGAGGCGGTGTACTGCTTGGTTGGCGCATCTCCTATCGGGCCAGTATATTCATCGCCATCGTCCAACCCTTCTTCCGCGATCTGAGAATCATCTGATTCATCCGTAGGCGGCGTCTCCTTGTCAGTATCCTCGGTGGTGCCCTTCTCAGCGGTATGGGTTTCGCTGGGCGGGGACGCTTCTTCGGGTGGCGTGGACTGATCGTCGATGTGGTCGGTTGGGTCAGCAAGCTCCTCATCGAGTCCAGGAAGAGCCCCAGTGATGAAATCGTACCCGCAAGATTCACAAAACAGAGCCGTCGCAGTTGCTGACTGACCACAGTGTGGGCATGTGGCTTCTTCCACCTCAGTCTCGGGTGGTGATTCTTGGGCTACAGGCATTCCACAGATATCGCAGTAGTCCTCTGCTTTTGTCTCATGCCCATGGGGACAGTACGCCATGATTATCCTTTAATTCGTGTCGTTTTTGTTGAAGCAGTGTCAAGGGCCATCTCATCAGCCCGACTAATACTCTTTTTCATGGTCACCTTGCCTGTGGCAGCATCGGTAATGTCGACAACCTTGGACAGCCGTGTGCTGGCTTCCTTATTGCCTGTCTGCTCAGCTAGTTGTGCTGCACGGCCGAGTTTTTGTGTTGCTGTCCGATCATCGCCTTGGGAACGAGCAGCGAGACCTTCTTGGATAGCAGTAGCCAGTTCTGTTTGCCCAGTGTAGTGAGCAACCTCCTCATTGATGCGTGTCGACAGAGATGGATCTGAGGACCATTTTGCTTTCACAAGACCCTGGGTCAAAATGGCTGTGCCAGTAGCCAGTTGAACCCGAGCAGCTAACTGTTCTGTCCCTACTGCTTTCGCTTCCAAGCGTACGCTGACATGGAAATCCCGGGACTCATCCCCCCATGCGCCTGTGGGATATCCCTTTGTCAGGGCATCAATAGGTTGCCCACGGCTGGTGAGGTCTTCCACGGTGGGCGACACTTGGCGTACGAAAAGAGTGGTCGCACCTTGCGGCACCCAGACTCGCAAATGGGCATCAGGAACCCCGCGACCCATTGACCTTGAAATGAGATCGCGAAATACTCCAGGAAGGTCCTTGGGTGAGGGGATCATGTCCACTGTCCCCAAGAGCGCAGTAGCAATTTTGCGAATCTCTGAGACCTGCCATTCAATCCCGATCCCACGGCAGTCAACCTGGAATTTGCCCAGGCACTGGCGAATAGCAGCATCTAGTTGTTGAACAGACTCATTATGATTCTCCCCATCAGTGAGCAAGATGGCGTGTTTGCCAGCAAGGGAAGGAATGGAGGAGAACAGTGAGTCAGCAAGGAGAAGCCATGAGCCCATGGCTGTTCCACCATCAGAGCGGAAACCAGCAATGGCTTGTTTGGCATCACTGCGAGTCTGGGGAGTCATGCGAACCATCCCAGGTCCTGAGGTCACCCGTGGATAAGCGAGGTACGCCCGGTGGTTTCCAGCAATGATGGCAAAGAAGGTTCCATCAACGATCGTATCAACAGCTACCATGGCTGCATCTTTGGCTGCCTGCATATTGACCAACCCCATGGATGCGGAGGTGTCGACAATGACAATCTCCCCGACATCACCCACACCTGTTTGCCCTGCCACACCAGCTTCAGCACACGTCACTCGTACGATCGCGTTAACATCAGTACTGCTCTCAGCAAGGTGCTCGTTTTGGTAGACGACAGATGTGAAGATAGCCATAGGGAGAGTTTAGTCGCTGGAAGGCTCTAGGGGGGTCATCTTCTGCGAGTCTAGCCCGATCTGGGGATCAGATGGGGAATTCCCCTGATCCCCTAAGGGCTGTGCACTGCCCATCGGAAGGTTCATCTCCCCCATCGCTCCTGGGGAATCAGTAGGAGTAGCGATTTCTACTCGGGCACAAGCAACTGTGATGTTATCGTGGCCACCTTTTTCGTTCGCCCAAGCAACAAGATATTCACTCAGTGCTTCAGGGGTGGGGTGGTCAAGGAAGTCCACTAAGACTTTGATCGCTGCTGGTTCTGAAGCGTAATTCCATAGCCCATCAGAGCACACGATCACCCATCCAGGATCAGTGGCAGGGGCCATGGCCAGATGGGGATCAAGGTCAACCCCGTCTCGCCCCAACCACTTGGTGATGGTGTGAGCAAGCGCTGAGGATTCGGCTTCAGCACGGTCAGCTCCAGAATCGATGCCATCCTGGGCTAGCGAGTGGTCTTTCGATAACAGCACTGGCTCACCGTCATCGGGGATCCAATAGACTCGGGAATCACCGAGGTTTGCACAGAAAATCGCCTCGTGATCGACGATTGCGATCGCAATGGTTGAGGCGGCGGCATTCAGTGAGGTGGGGGCAGTGAGGTTGATCACTTCCTGATTAGCTACTAGAACACCCTGCTTGAGGTTTTCCATCACTGCAGCTGTACGGGAGTCAAGTTCTCCAGTGCCTTGTGGGTCATGGTCCCAGAGGTATTGGCATGCTACTCGTGCAGCTCCCAAGGAAGCGACATCAGAATCTTCTGACGTGGTCACTCCATCACAAACGACAAGTACCCCACGACAAGCATCAGCTTGACAGGCTAGGGCGTCTTCATTGCGGACATGGACGAGTCCGATGTCACACACACCAGCCACCCAGGGGGCAGGAGTGAGCTTGTAGTATTCGCGCAGGGATTTTGATTTCTGCCCGCAACTACGACAATAGGAATCGATCCCTAGTTCGCCTTCGCAAGCTCGGCAGACTTCAGGATATTCAGCGTGGAGATCTGGGCCTGGTAGGGGGCCTAAGCCAACCTGCGGTTGGGTGGTTTCAGGGTCGTGTGAATTGTATTCAACTCCTGGAGTTGGTGTATTGAAGATGCTCATATGATGGTCCACTTCCTCAAGGAATTAGCTTGGTCGATGAGTTGTATTCTCTTAGCGGGATTTCGTTCAAGTGTGGCTTTGCGGCGCATGAGCGAAGAGATCTTGGCACGGATGTCTGGTTTGGTGAGCGGGACCCCTCCCAGGGCCTTTGATGCAGTTTTTGACGCACCAGACCCGTGGGTTAGTGAGAGTGCACGTGTGTAGATATCCATCTCGAGTGCAAGGCGATCTTCGGTAGATATCTGTGAGGCAGTCATAGCTTGGTGGGCCTTGGTGAGATCGGTGAGGGTGGAGGCTGTTTGGGCCAGATAGGTGGCAGCCAGTTGACGTGATTGGGTGAACCCACCTGAAGTCGCAGGAACAAGATCAAGGGCATCGAGTACGGCTCTGTGGTCGCGAGTACGGGTCTGCGCCTGGGTGCGAACTCGGGCTAGACCAAAGGCAGAACCGGCAACATAGCCGACCCCAGTCACGGTACAAACGTGGTAGAGCTGCTCGGCGATGTCGAGTTTTCCACCCATTTCGCAGGCAACAGCTAAAGCGAATTTGGGAGCCAGCTCCCCAGGAACTTGAGAATAGACAGCATTGAAACAACCTTGGGCTTGCTCCCAGTCTTGTGCGTTCAATGCGTCGAGCCCCTGCATCCAGATTGCTCTCCATTCCCAGGGATCAGCTTCAAGCATGGCGTTCGTTGTGCTCAATAGTGTGTCTCGTTGGCCAGTCTCTAAAGCAGCGAGGCATAAGGCTAGTTGAACCTCTGGTGACTGGGTGGGTGAATCAGCTAAAGCCCTGTAGCGCTCTTTGGCCGGCAGAGAAGAGTCGAGGGATGCCACCACGGTCGCCCCAGGGTCACTAGGGTCAAGTTTGAGCTTGGGGAGATGTTTCCAGTTAAACACATCAGCCACAACCGTGGGTGGTTCGAACAGATCGGACGGTGATGAAGTGGTCGCAGCCTGGCCCCGTGAAAGCCCGACCACTTCCCGCAGGACACCCAGCATTTGCTCACGCATTTCTTCGATGGAGGAGAATCGATCCAAGGGGTGTGGAGCACAGGCTTTGGCAATCAAGCGATAGACCGAGTCATAGCGACTCAAGGAGGGAAGTTCGCTGATGGGTGGAAGACTTGTTTCGTACGTGGTTTGGTAACCTTTCACCTCCGCGCAGCAGATAAGCAAGGTGCGTCCAACCGTGTAGATATCGGAAGCAACAGAGCATCCTTGGGTGGGAACTTCGGGTGCTTGATAACCAGTCGTACCAAAAATGGTTGACTCATCGTCGTCAATATGGCGAACCCCACCCAAATCAATGAGTTTGACGGAGTCTTGCAGATGGAGAAGATTGTCAGGTTTGAAATCGCAATAGAGCAAACCGTGGTGATGGAGGTAGCTCAGTGCTGGAAGTATCTCCAGGATGTAGGCCAAAGCGTGGTCAACATCTAATCCATAGGTCCCTTTGTTGGTTTTCATCTGATCTTTGAGGATCTGTTTGATTGAACGTCCCCCCACGTACTCCATGACGATATAGGCTCCGCCTTCATGGGTAACGAAGTTATAAATTTCCACAATGAGAGGATGCTGGACTTTGGCCAAAAACTTTTGTTCAGCCATCGTTGCTTCCATCGCTGCTTCGTCACCCTCATTAAGGAGACCTTTAAGAACTACCCAGCGATTCGAGACATTACGATCCTGGGCAAGATAGATCCAGCCTTGGCCACCATGAGCGAGGCATCCTTGAACTTCGTACTGGCCAGCAATGATGTCGCCTTGAGCCAGTTTGGGGGTGAAAGAGTACGGTTTGTGGCAACCCAGGCATTCTCCGGCCAAGGCACCAACCCAACCTTCCACTGAGCGACCCACAGGTTGTGCACAATGTGGACAGATCCGCTTGTCTTCGTTCACCTCCGGATTTTTCATGATCGCAGAGAGGGGATCAATGAGAGGTTCTGGTGGAATCGAGGTCAAACCAGCCCCAAGACTGCCCACATGGTTGCTGGTTTTTCTTTCCCTGGTTGTGGCAGCTATGGAACCTTTGATCCTTGCTGAACCCAGTGATGCTGTTGCGAGGTGAGCAGTGACCGCAGACAACCCCTGGGTAATGCCTATGGTCGACCCGGCTGGGGA
Organism: Propionibacteriaceae bacterium; assembly: GCA_009782785.1. Taxonomy (GTDB): domain Bacteria; phylum Actinomycetota; class Actinomycetes; order Propionibacteriales; family Propionibacteriaceae; genus WQYJ01. Next base: position 93,789 of record WRIJ01000006.1, read on the forward strand.
ACCGCAGGTGTTGCAGTAGCCATCAACAATTTTTCCGGAGCATGAGGGCATCTGGCAGGGGCCAGTGGCAACCAAGCTGGGAACTGTCCCTGGAACACCGCGACTGGTCGATGTCTTTTTGTCTCGTCCTGTCACAGGCGAGGGGGCGTCTTGTGCAGGGTTGGTTGACTTCGCTGGTGCCAAACCGCAGATATTACAATATCCATCGTCGATCGTGCCAGTGCAACCGCTTTGAGGGCATGTCATGGTTTCTCACCTGCAGCTTCATAGGACTCAATCAATGGCTCTACGACAGCTAGAGCAGTGGGATTTGCTGCAAGAAGTTCAACAATTTGTTTCTCCAAAGTGACTTGGAGTGCACTGGGCTTTCCACTGGATCGAGCTGACTCGAATCTCGTTTTGAGCGCTTCTTTCGCATTGAGTGCCTGGTTATTGGCTCGACTGACCGTGTCGAAGGCTTCCGCGATCTTTTGGAGTTTGGCAATATATTCATCCAGCGCTTCACCATCAGCTGGGACTGGACCGAGAGCCTCGACTCGTGGTACGGCATATTTCGGCGCAGGATCGACACTTGCTTTAGCTTGTGCAGCGAGCGATCGTACCTTCTTTTCATGGTCCAACAAGGCTGCGCGATGCTCGCTAGCTTGGGTGAATCTTTGTGAAGCCCAGGTGAGCTCCGCATGGGAGACGATGAGGTCCCTCTCGAATTGGGCTGCTTGGATCTCGATCGGGCCAAGCATTCCACCAATATCTCCACCGCGATTCATTTTGTCCACGAGTTCGGCTACGTTCGCGGCCAGAGTCTCGGCTTTTGCCTGGTTGGGTTCGCGGATCCCGGGAGGATCGAGCTTCACTTGGTCCCTGATGCGTTCAACTTGGGCAAGAAGCCCAGAGATACGAGTAGAGGTTTCACTCGCCACCTCTGCCAGCTGATAGCGCGAGGTTAATTGTGTGATGAGCGCGTCAAGCATCCGGCAGGCCTCAGGAAGTGACACTGATAGACCACCAGCATTGGACAGGGAGGTGCCTGGTGTCAGCATGTCGTTGAGATTTGCCCAGGTCATGATCGCCAACTTTTTCAAATCAGTGTCGATCACGCGTCCGGAATCCCAGACGTTCAGCAAGTCAGTGTACCGATCTTTGATTGATTGCCAGATAGTGAGTGTCATGGCCATATCTACGGAGCCTTGGCCAGTTTCTTGGATCTGCGGGTCAATGCGATCCAGAGCTGCCCGAGACTGCGTAATCCACGAACCAAGTTCCTCTAAGTACGCCAACATCTGTTCATGGGTGAGTGGTTGTGTTGCCGAACCTTCCGGCCAAGGTGCAGTCATCGGTATTCCTTTGTACGGGTGGATATTCCCGCCAGTAACCCAATGACAGCGACGATACCCATGAGGAACAAGTTAGCTATGTATCCGGTGATGTCTACGATGAGTTGGTCTGGTAAAGGCCGGTTGGCTTCCATGATGTCACGCAACTGAGTTGAGGCATTGCGCCACGGTTCTATGCTGCCAAACTGCTGTTCGGGGAATGTTTTTTCCATCGCTGCAAGATACTCTATGAGTTGTTTTCCTTCGGGTACATCCAGGGACGTAATAAGTCGTCGAGCGGTGTTCAGGTGGGATTGTGGGGAATCACTAGTGCCGGAAATCGCGGAAAGTTCATTCCTTGCTGCCTCCGCTCGAGACTCCCAGATCTCAGTGTGAGCTTCCAACAAAGTGGATTCCTGCCCCTGATCGCGATAAATCGCAGAGGATTTGTTGGCGTACACTCCCACGGTTGCAATAATCGCGATGACGGCAAGCAACCCTATTGTCAGTCCAATGTTAAGGATTCGATGACTGCGTTGGGCAGTTTTTACTAAGACGAGGACGAACCCCACGGCACCGAGAATACTGGCGATAATACCCACGACGATAAAACCAGTTGTTGACACCACATCAAGTGAGGAATGTGCGCGGCGGATGGAGTCCTTGAGCTTGTCCGCCCCTTGATCGAGTTCTCGGACAGTGAAGGCTGCCGGGAGTTGATCACCTTGGGTTGCCAGAGTGTAACGAGCTTGCCAGGACCGTAATGTCGACAGGACATCACCTAGGGCGCTCAGGTCATCCGCACTGGTAGCACTGGATGCGCTAGCCAACAAAGAGCTATCCAGGGATGCAGCAGCTGTTTCAGCCTGTGTAGCGAGGGTGGAGTTCTCTAGATCGGTGAGGGCAACCAAGCGGTCAGCGTGCAGTTCCACCACCCCGGCATAGAGATCGTGGAGATCTTGGGCGTGGGTGTTCACCGAAGCAGAGATTTCTTGCTGATTCTTGGTTTCTATCACAGAACCAATACAGAGTGCTGTCGCAAGGATTGTCCAGATGACCAAACCGATTCTCATCCACGAATACAGCCGTGGCCCGGGTGTCTTGAAGGTGGGCAAAGAGGAGTTTTTGGCTAGCACAGTGGATGGCGTGGACGTTGTGGGTGCTTGCTGGGTTGATGTGCGCGAAGCAAGAGCCGTTGGTTGGCTACTACGTTGTGTCGACGCCATCAGCTCTCCTGTTCACCAGCATCCGGGATAGGAGTCTCGGCAAGACTATCAGTATCGCTGTGCGTGCTTGGGGCTGTTTCTGTAGCCAGTACGTCCGCGAGAGCCTGCTCCCAGGTTTCCTCATTGCCACGGGTTTGATCGACGTTCCGTGGTGCCGGTTGGGCCGCAATATCTTGGGGGAGGATAACACGTAGTTGTTCGAGAGTGGGGTTGTCGACATCCTTCAGCCGCCAGGCCATCTTTCCAATAGCTCCCTCGAAAACATTGCGTGCGAATCGACCGTTGCCGAAGCTTTCGTCACGCATGTGAAGGGCGAGTAGCCCCCGAAAAGCGCGTACGGATTCTTCAGGGACATCGAAATCACCCTTGGTGGCCATTGACAAGAAGATTTCGACCAGCTCATCATCGGTGTAGTCAGGGAAGAGGATCGTCGTTCTGAACCGGGATTCTAATCCAGGATTTTCAGCAATGAACTTTTCCATGGGGCGAGGGTACCCAGCGACCATCACGACAAGATCGCTACGGCGATCCTCCATCTCTTTCACCAAAGTATTAATAGATTCCTGACCATATTGATCACCTGCCAACGAGTAGGCTTCATCAATAAACAGCACACCACCAGCAGCACTCTCCACTACTTCAGCTGTCTTGATGGCGGTTTGGCCGAGATAACCTGCCACCAGTTCGGAGCGATCAACCTCCACTAGGTGGCCCTTGGAGAGCAGGCCTAATGCACGATAGATACCCCCCACCAGTCGTGCAACAGTTGTCTTGCCCGTACCAGGATTGCCAACGAAGACCAAGTGGCGAGTGACGCTCGATTCTTTGAGTCCAGCTTCTTGGCGCAATCCTTGGATTCTTAGTATTGCTGATTGGCGGTGAATCTCTTCTTTAACAGTGGTCAAACCGATGAGCTCATCAAGTTCTGCTAGCAATTCTTCCAAGGACTTTTCCGGTGGCGGTTCATCTTCCTCAGCTGACCCTGGAGCTGCTTGTGTGGCCACCTGGGGGGGTTCTGCAGTTGTTTCTTCCCCAGCGGTACTAGAGGTGATTCCGCCGGTGGGAGTGATCCCTCCCAGAGCCCCGAAAGCTCCTGGGGCATGAGGATCAATGCCGCTGAGGTCAAAGGGCGTACTGCGGAGCTCTTCAATGGCTTGCGCTTGTTCAGCTGAGATTCCACGCAATTTCTCCATCACTTGATTGAGTAGTGCTGGAGCATTCTTGGTGAAATCTTCCATTTTCTCGAGCGAATCATCGACCATGGTTAGCCTAAATCTAGTGGTGAGGTGGGGGTAGGCGCTGTTGGTTGTGGTTGGGGGAGTGCAGCGCGTCCAGGTGCAAATTTTTCAGCCAAGAATCGTCCATGAATGACTAAAGCTTCGGCGTCCTTGGCTAGAACGGCATCATAGATTTTGTCCACGGTCTCCCCGAGAAGATCGAGTTGATCAATGAGCACCAACAACGACGATCGCCCAGCATCCACAGGGCGAGTATCTGCCCAATCCCTCGGCAAACGGACATAACTACCGACGGTCTGGGGCAGGTAGCTAGTCGCCGTAGCGATGAGCGAATACTGCTCGAGAGAGGTGAGCCCAGTGTTGGTCATCCGAGGAAGAGTTTCGCGCAGCCGAGTAGTGATTCTGCTCACTCGTGATACCACAGCTGAACTCAGCGCACTCGACGCTACCTTGTCGTCCATCATGTCAAGGGCAGTCGAAATTTCCTCCTCAGTGGGCGCAGCAGCAGTCGCAGGAACCGGTGGCTCCTGATCGACACGAAACCAATCAAACAGACCCACTGGCTACTGCCTATGCACCAGAGTCGACTGCGAGCATAGCTTCGCTTGCAGGCTGTGCAGGTTGCTGGACACGGTCCAAATAGACTCGCGATTTGGCCACTTCAGACTCGAGCACGTTGATCGTTTGCGACATGTTATTCAGCGCTTGTGCCTTGAAGGTGTCAATGGAATCCATGGTGGCATAGATGTTCTCGAAAGCCTTTTGGAGCTGAACCAGGCCGATTGATGAACTAGCAGCCTGTTCTTGGATGGTCGCTGATTGATCTTTCAGCATTTCTGAAGTCTTTTGGATCATCGAACTCGTGGTGGTGTTGAGGGCCGTGATTTGGTCAAGGACCAGCTTCTGGTTCGACAAGGCTTGGGAAACAATGACAGCAGTACGCAAGGCAGACACTGTGGTTGTTGACGCGCGGTCAACACCCTTGATGAGTTCAATGTTGTTCTTGACGATGATGTCAATACTGAGGTAGTTCTGAATGGACACAGCTAACTGGGTGAGAAGATCCTGATGCTTTTGGCGTACATAGAACAGGACATCTTCACTGAGGACTTTAGCTCGATCCGGATCAGTTGCAGTCAACTCATTGATTTGGGTTTCAACCTTCTCATCGAGACGTTCTGCAATATAGACGTACTGGTTGAGACGTCCCATGGTCTGCCAGAGGTTTTGTTTCTCAAGGCCTAAGGAGACATTGTCACGGGTGAGTTCATCTTGCCCAGAGCGCAAGGCATGGAGTATGGCATTGAGATGTTGTTCTGAGGACTGGTATTTGCGGAAGTAGTTGTCAATCTTTTTACCCATAGGGATAACACCGAGAAGCTTCTTTTTGAAGCCCTTGTCATTATGTGGGTCGAGGTCTTCGACAGTACGGCGGAGATCCATCAAAGTTTGCCCCACCGTGGAACCCTGGGAGAGTCCACCTTCTTTCATTGCCCTGACCGGGGTCGTCAACAAGCGGTTAGAGGTTTCGGCAGCTTTGCGAATATCCGTGTCACCCATGGCCCGTACTGCATCTGCTTGTGCAGAGAGTTCAGGAGACTTTGTTTCAGCCTTTTCGATTTGGGCCATGAAAGCGGCGACCTTCTCGTCAAGAATCGGAATTTGTTCAGCTTCCACCTGGGGGGCCATTGCCGGGGCTTGGGTAGCCACAACAACCTCCATGGGGGCTGGTGCTTCCAGAGAGAGAAGCGGAGCTTCCATTGCTAGGGCTGCGCCACCGGCGGCTTCAGCTGTGATATCGGATACCTCGGGTGTGGGCATTGTTGGTGTTGCGTCGGACATATAAACCTCCATGAAAGATCGCAGGAGATAAATCTAGCGGATTTCTTACGCCAAGGGGTAGCTGACTCTTCCTTACCGAGACAAAAGGTCCACAATTCCCTTGAGAGGACGAGGATGTCAGTGGAATGTGATGAGATGTTCTCATGGCCATTTCCTATCGGTTAGTTCGCGAAACCCAAAGTCGTGACTACGAGCTGGTCGAAGGGCAACGCCAGATCGCCGAACATCGTGAAGGTGGGTTGATCGTCTTAGGCGGTACGCGTACGGGAAAAACTGTGGCACTCATCGAAGCAGGTATCTCTGGTTTACGCGAGCAGATTCCTCAGGTGTTGTTTCTCGTTGGATCTCGGCGTACGAGAATGAACCTTCAAGCCCGTGTGGGCAGTGCATGGCCTGAATTATCATCCAGGTTCATAGTTGACACCGTCCATCGCTGGTGTCTATCGGTGATGAAAACTTTTGGGCCTGCGGCCGAAGACCTTGACCTTCTCAGTGTTGGAGAACAAGAGGGACTCATCTCTTGGGTAGTGCGCAGTCAAGACTTGGCGGACTGGCCTGGAGAATTCCGTGAGATTGTTTCTACTCGGGGTTTTCTCACCGTACTGCGTGAAACACTTCTCGAATGCCAAAACATGGGGTTCACTCCAGGGTCCATCGCTGACCTTGCTCACGAACAAGACAACCCCCGGTTACTGAGTTTCGCCCGTTTCTTTGAGAAGTACCACGACGCACTTGTCGCTCAAGGGAAACTCGATTATGGGGAATTAGTCAACCGAACTATTGAGCTCTTGCACGACGAGCAGATCCGGGCCCAAGTCTGCCCACCAGGACTCATGGTGATGGTTGATGATTACGAGGACTTCGATTTTCCGCCAGAGATACTTCGGTGTTTCACCACAGGTCACCACCCTATGATTGTCGCTACGAACCCGGATGTCCAAGTCAATGGTTTCCGTGGAGCACGCTTGCGTGGCGTGGCTGACCTTGTGTCAATGATGAAAGACTCCGGTTTACCCACAAAAGTTGTCGCCCTGCATCAGGGATTCACCCAGGTTCGTGAAGTGGTGCAAGCCTGCCAGCCGATCCGGGATCTTATTGCCGTACCACCTCTGGGCGCGCCCGCTTTAACCACCTACCGCTTGAATGGTGCCCAACTCTCAGGAAAGGTGTCGAAATATCTCCTGCGTGATGCGGGGGCTCAAGGTGAGTTCATCGCTGGGTTGATACGTGAAGCACACAGTGTCAACCATGTTCGGTATGACGACATGGTAGTGATTGCTCGGACAAAAAATGAGGTTCATCGTCTGGCACGAAGCTGCGAATTAGTGGGGGTTCCAGTGCGGGTTTCTGATGAAGAAATGCAATTGAACACTGAAGGGTCCGTCTTGGAACTCTTGGGAGCTTTAAGTATCGCAGCGCGGTTAGGTGAGCCATCTGATCGCCGTTTGGAGGTCCATTCTTCTTCCCTGCGCTTAGGCGCTACGAGACTGGGTGAAGGATCACCAGACACCAGTGATATTGAGCAACTTCTGTGGACTCTCTGGTCAACGAGTGAAGAAAAAGAGCACTTCGAAAAGGCGTCCCAATTGGCAGATTCTGCCTCCTTGAAAGCCCATCGCATCCTCGACTCTGTCCTTGCACTGTTTTCGTGGGCATCAATGTACGCACACCTACCGGTGGAGATAGCCGTTGAATCACTGATTGACGCGGTCATGAGCGCTGATGTGCCAGAGAATCTTCCCCGACCTTTCTCAGGGAATATCCCTGCGGTACGTATCACTACTCCACATAGGGCAAAGGGAAGGTCATGGCCATTCGTCGTGGTTGCCTCACTCCTCGATGGCATGTGGCCCAGCAGAACACATAGTGGAGATATTCTCGGAATTCGTAGCGCTGTGGGAGGGAGTCTCAGTGAGCTCCAACGTCTCGATTCTGAGAGGAAACTCTTCTATGCTGCGTGCTGCGCATCCACCAAGGAACTGATTCTCACCAGCATCAACAGTGAGCATCACAGGCCTTCGGTGTTCTTTGACCAGGTCTTGGCACCAGTACGTCACCTATCATCCATGCCTGAAACGCTGGGCACCCCGGGAGAACTCATCGGGGTTCTTCGCAATGTTCTCGTTGATTCCGGTGCCCACCCTGGTCTACGCCATATGGCTGCTCGTCGACTCGCTGAGATGAGCCATCACGACGTATTCCACGGCGCTGATCCGGCACAGTGGTGGAAGGGTGTGAGCCTGGTGAGCGGGGAACCACCTCAACAGGCACCCGTGGTGGTGTCAGCTTCCTCCTTGGAGACTCTCTTTGAATGCCCGCGTCGATGGTACGTTACCCAGCGCCTTGGTGCTCGTCGTCCTGTGGTGTCGCTCACCATGGGTAGCCTGATTCACGACCTCCTGCAGGAAACCTCATGGACACATCAACAGCGCTTGGACGCACTCCATGATCGCTGGGGTGAACTTGATCATCTCGCCCCCTGGCAGGATGCCCATCATCGTGAGGCTGCCCAGCGTATCCTTGAGCGCTATGACCTTTGGGCGGCCAGAAATTCCCGTACAGTCCTCGCTACAGAGGTTTCGGTGGAGTTGGTCCAAGAGTCGAGCCCACTGGTAGTGAAGGGAAGAATTGACCGTGTCGACGTTGATGAGGCAGGTCAACTCTGGGTCATTGACTATAAAACAGGCAGTACGTTTTCCCGCTACACTGCCAAGAAGGCTGCATCAAATATTCAACTGGGGGTCTACCAGTTGGCGCTCGAAGCTGGGGGAATTCCTGGACTTGTTCAACCAGGGCACACACGAGGAGGAGCAGAGCTCATTGGCCTCGGGTGTGATGAATCATCGTCGTCTAGTATGCCGAAGATACTGGGTCAAGCTCCTTTATCAACGACACCACACCTGAGTGAAGAAATATCGCCGGGTGTATTGAAAGCGGGGCTTGTCGATGTTGGTGATCAATACCAGCACCGTACGTGGGTTGATCACCGTCTCACCATCGTGCAATCCATCATTTCTTCAGGCCAATATCATGCACTGGGTGGTCACCACTGTCTCTTCTGCCCGGTCAAGAACGGATGCCCAACAACTCTCGGAGGTGGTTTGCCGTGACGGCGTTCACCGATCCTGCCCAGTTGGTCGATGTGATGGGGATACCTTTCAGTGACGAGCAACTAGAAGCCATCACTGCTGACCTGGGGCCTCAAGTCATTATTGCTGGTGCTGGCACAGGGAAAACCACCGTCATGGCTGCACGTGTCGTATGGCTTGTGGGAACATCACAGGTTGACCCGCACCATATTGTAGGACTCACCTTCACCAACAAGGCGGCAGGAGAATTGAGTCTTCGAATAACGAAAGCCTTGGAGCGCCTTGATAGCGGTGGAGAAGGCCAGCGCCCAACAGTGGCCACCTATGACTCGTTCGCAGCTAGTGTCATGTCAGAGTTTGGTTCATGGTTGGGGATTGGTCCATCATCAAGGATCATCACCAAGGCAGAGGCCGCCATGCTAGCTGAAGAGGTTCTTGTCACCACTGATCATCTCACTAGCAGGCTAGCGCAGGCTTCCTGGGGGAATATCGTAGAAGCCATTGTTGATGGTGAGGCAAATATCCAAGCCCATCTTGTCAGTGACCAAAGGATTCTCGATCATGGGCAACAACTCCTGGCAGACCTGAGTCATGCACCACGCAATCGCCAAGGCAATGTGTTCCCCGAGATACGTGCAGCAATTGAGATTGCTCAAGAGCGAATCGAGCTTCTCCATCTCTGTCAACGATTTCGGCAATTGAAGCGTGAACGCCATGTTATGGAGTTTGCTGACCAGATGGCTCAAGCAGTGGAAGTGGTGGAATCATTTCCACTCATTGGAGAGATATTGCGTGATCGCTATCAGGTGGTTGTTGTGGACGAATATCAAGACACTTCACCCGCCCAAATTGCTTTGTTGTCTGGACTGTACGGGGCTAGTGCGGGTCGAGAGAATTATCCCATCACAGCTGTGGGTGACCCCCTGCAAGCTATCTATACCTGGCGAGCCGCTGCTGCAGATTCCATTTATTCCTTTCCGGAGGTGTTCCGCAGGGAAACCCCGATGTGCCACACTCTCACCATTAATCGTCGCAGCGGTGAGGAGATTCTTCACGTGGCTAATGCGATCTCTACGAAACTGCGAGAAGATCCTCTCCTTGCTGCCCAAGCGCCCCCCCTGTTGAGAACCGATGGTGGTGACAAGAGCGCTGAGGTTGAACTCTACGAGTTTCCCGCCTGGGACGATGAGTTGGATTGGCTAGTGAGCGCCATCGATCAATCACATACCCAAGACCAGCAGGACTATGATCAGATCGCCGTCTTGGTGCGGCAGCGCAAACACATCCCGGCCATAGTCGCGGCATGTTCTCGTGCAGGGATACCGGTCAGTTCCCCGCGAGTCAGTACACTGGTCGGCGTTGAACCCATTTCCCATGTTCTTGCCATGATGGAACTGTTGGTTGACGAAGACGATCATCGGTGTGCGGTGGAGATTCTTGCTGGTTCCCGCTTCGGGGTGGATGAGGTTGATCTCGAGTTGCTCTATCACCGTACTCGGTCCTCCCCAACCAGCTCACAGGGGCGTACGGTGACTGAGGTGCTCAAAGATCCAGGCCTTGGGTATAGCGACCATGGGAGACATGCGTATCAGCGTCTGGGAGCGGACCTTGAGCTTTTGTCCCATCACAGCGGTGGTGTGCTCGATCATGTCCTGTGGATCATAGAGACTATAGGTCTCGATCAAGAGATGCGCAGCTCTTTCAAGGACTCCTATGGCTACTATCAGCAATTCCTTTCACTGGTCGCAGATTTCTCTGTGAACTATCCCTCGGCAAAACTAGGTGGCTTATTAGCCTATCTTCACAGTGAAGATCGCTATTCAACCTCCACACTGTCCTCTCCAGGGGAGGGTCATGAGGCGGTTCATGTCATGACAATCCATCAAGCCAAAGGTCTGGAATGGAATCATGTCTATCTCCCTGCCATGGTGAGTGGGGTATTCCCCTATGACCGCGTTCGGGATAATCCCCTCACCACGGCTTCAGCATTACCGAGTATCCTGCGCTGCGATGCGAACGCCGTACCTCAACTGACAGAGGTGACGAAACCGGGGCTGGTCACCTATCGAGATGCCTTAAAAGAGTCACTACTTCTCAGCGAAGATCGACTCGCCTATGTGGGTATCACTCGCGCTCGGACGAAGGTCGTTTTGAGTGGCCATCACAGGTACCCGGGCCTGGTCAACCCTCGGCAGAGATCCCCGTATATGGACATCATTGAAGCGACTCTCCCCATTGCGATCACACAGATGGGGGAGCAGGACGCCCCAAGTGATCCTGCACACCTGGAAGCCTATCCTTGGCGCGTACCGGGCCACATTGATTGGCATGAAGCCGCTCGAGCGATCCATCAGATCCAGATCAATGAGCAAGACACTAATACCAACTGGGGTGAGAGTGTACTACCTGGGGAAGCTCTCCAAGAATTAGCGAGGTGGGATGAGGCGATCGATCGAATGATCACCCAATCACAGTGTGATCTCAGCATTGATGTACGCCTGCCTGCTCCCTTGTCAGCATCACAATTGGTGAGGTTGGAGCAAGACCCTGACCAGTTCCTTGCCGAACTAGTACGACCCATGCCGCAAGCCCCTTCCCGGCAAACTCGAACTGGTTCCACCTTCCATGACTGGGTGGAGCAGTATTATCGCGCAGCTGGTCATGGGGGAGGAGCCACGATCACAGATGAACCGAGCATTGAAGATTTGTGCCGCAAGTTCCGTAGCTCCGTTTTTGCCCAGGCGCGGCCTCAGGCACTTGAAGAGGCTATCATCACCACCATTGCTGGGCATGCAATTTCGGGGAGAATCGATGCTGTCTTTGATCTTGAGGACAATCCCCAACTGTGCGCTGAGAAACTCATCCCTCCCGGAAAGAAGATACTCATCATCGACTGGAAGACTGGATCTGCACGCGCCGACGAGCGACAATTGGCGATTTATTCGCGGGCAATAGCCCAAGTACGTGAGGTGGATCCCCAAGATATTATTGCCGGTTTTTATTATGTCAAGGATTCCCGATTGGCCATCGTACCGCCAGATGATTCCTCACTCGATGGGTTGCTCACCAGTGTTGAACTGGTGTAATTCTTCGATCAACACCTTGCGACACCACTCGCTTGGACTAGACAAATGGTGCTAAGTAGGAAAACATACCACCATGAAGAAAATATCTATTGCGTTTGTATCTGTATTGATTCTTGGTGTTCTCGGAGCCTGTGGTGGCGGTAACGATGATCCAGCGACCGGTGATGGCCCAACACCCAACCTGCCCTATATCTACATCGCTCCTGAGGTTGCCAAAGACTTGATGGAAAACTCCACCTCCCACACCATGGTGGATGTTCGCAGCGCAGAGGAATATGCAACCGAGAGAATTGAAGGAGCGGTGCTGATTCCTCACAATGAAATTGCCCAGCGAGCGGCAGCAGAACTTCCCGACAAGGACGCAGTGATCATTGTCTACTGTGTCTCAGGAATCAGAGCGAGCCAAGCTGCACAGATCCTTGTGGACCAGGGGTACACCCAGGTCTACAACATGGGTGGCATGAGCAGCTGGCCCTATGGCACTGTGAGCGACTAGAGTCCGTGACTGCCATCAACCATGCCGGTTGACGGTGGTTCAACCAGTTCAATAGACTGGAAAGGTTGTGGACATCCACAACCCCCAGCGAATGTAGCTCAATGGTAGAGCCCCAGCCTTCCAAGCTGGTCATGCGGGTTCGATTCCCGTCATTCGCTCTTTTCGTTCACACCACCACAAAGGTGATGAGAACCTCAGTAGGCAGCCCAGTGTTGTTCGCCTGAGAGGTCCATCCGCTCAAAGTCTTGGTTGATGCCTTCCACTGATAGGAACCCACCATGACTTCACTCACTCCTGTTTCACTAGCCCAACTCTGGGCAAAGGCACCGACCGACCAGGCGATTTCGGGTGAGGATGCTGAGACCTTCACCTCGGCAGGTTTATCACCTTGGGCCGGTGTATACACCACCATGGCGGTGGCTCCATATGCACGCGCTAGCGAAGAAACAAGTTTGTCAGGATCGCTTCCTTCGTACTGCGAAATAACACAACTCCACGACGCAGGTGTTTGCCCCGACAGCGAGGAGGCAAGGATCCGGGCTGTGGAAACATGCTGATCGTAGGCATCAGGGAATCCGCTTCGTTGAACTTCCTGAGCAACCTCACCAATGTCCGAATTCTCCCAACCAGGAACCTTCACCATGACGTCAAAGAACTTGCCCGAAGAATAGTACGGATCCATGATTTGATCGACGCTACCCCATCCTTGGGAGGGTCGTTGTTGGAAGATGCCGAGAGAATCTCGATCACCATAGTCGAGGTTACGTATCCCAGATTCTTGGAAAGCAGTCGTCAGCCCAATGGATACAGCTCGAGGAGCAAGTCCACGCTGGGCTGCCACACCAGCAATGATGGAGGCATTGCGGGACTGTTCCAGATCAAGAACTGCCGTCGTACCATCGATTGTGGTTTCACAATGAGCAGCAGGTGGGGGAGGATCTGGTTCTGCCCACAGGTTTGATGCCCAGGTGAAGAGCAACCAGAACCCGGCAATGACACCCAGTACACTCAAACCGATGCCGATCCCGATGAGAATAGTGCGGAGGTTAGTATTTTTCATTGTCAATTCCGATGCAGTTCTTCGTTGAGGCTAACAGTACGCTCACCTCGGGGGAGTGCTTTCACTTCGCCGGTCAAAGAATCACGTAAATAGAGCCATCCCGATTGCCCACTGAGGTCCAGAGCTTTTGTTATTGAGCCATCAGGAAGTTTTACCTTCGTTCCTGCAGTGAGATAGAGCCCAGCCTCGACAATACAGTCATCACCGAGGGAGATCCCAAGCCCACATTGTGCCCCCAACAGGCAGCGCTCGCCAATGGTCACCATCTGGGATCCTCCACCTGACAGGGTTCCCATGATGGAGGCTCCTCCACCAACATCGGTGCCATCCCCGACGATGACACCAGCAGAGACACGGCCTTCGATCATGGATGTACCCAAGGTGCCAGCATTGAAATTGACGAAACCCTCATGCATGATGGTTGTTCCTTCAGCCAAATAGGCACCCAGGCGTACTCGATCAGCGTCACCGATACGCACACCGCTAGGGACAACATAGTCGACCATGCGTGGGAACTTGTCCACACTGAACACTGTCAGGTGGCCAGTACCGCGTACGTGAGCTCGTACCTCCTCAAAACCTTGCACAGCGCAGGGTCCAGCGGAGGTCCACACAACGTTCGGCAGTACGGTAAAGATTCCCTCCACATTGATGGTACGTGGTTGGCACAATCGATGGGAGAGCAGGTGAAGCCTCAGATAAGCATCCACGACCGATGTCGGTGGTTGGTCAAGATCAATGGTGACCTGCGCTACCTCGTGATGTACCCCGATCAGTTTCTGGAGGGGACTCACTGGCCCCACAGGTGGGGGTTCTTGGGCACTGACACCTAACTGGGGGGAAGGAAACCAGCAGTCGAGGATGCCAGCACTCCTGTGAACAGTGGCCACACCCATCCCGGAAGCTTGTCGAGAATTCATGCCCACTAGCCTAGTGGTGCCCTGTCACAGTTGTGATGGATTTCCTCTCGTGTGGGCAGATTCGTGACCATCACCATACGATGAATTCACTAGTAAGGGGCTAGGCTTGAAGGGTGTTAGACATCTTAGGAGACCTCAAAGACCTGGTGGCCGGCTTGGTCGATATTGAGTCAGTCAGTGGACATGAGCGAGTCCTGGCTGATCACATTGAGTCTGGCCTTGAACACTATGAACATCTTGATGTGACACGTTTGGGCAACACTATTGTTGCTCGTACGAATTTTTCAGCACCCACTCGTATCCTCATCGCTGGACATCTCGACACGGTGCCTGTCGCTGACAATGTCCCCAGTGTTGTGGAAACTCGTCAAGGCCGTGAGGTGGTCATGGGCCGTGGTGCAGTTGATATGAAAGGCGGCATTGCTGTTCAACTCAATCTTGCTGCCTCGATCACACATGCCCCTCGCGATATGACATGGATCTTCTACGACTGCGAAGAGATCGAAGCCTCACGCAATGGGTTGGGGCGTTTGGCTGAAGTACGTCCCGAGCTTCTTTCAGGGAATATGGCGATACTCATGGAACCGACCGATGGTGCCATTGAAGCCGGGTGCCAGGGAACTATTCGTATGGAGGTTCACACCCGGGGGGTTGCTGCGCATTCGGCACGGTCATGGACCGGACATAATGCCATCCATGACATGTCTCGGGCCTTGGAAATTTTGAACAGTGGCATTCCCCAGGAGGTTGACATCGATGGTTTGACCTATCGGGAGGGCCTTAATGCTGTCGAGATTTCTGGCGGTATTGCTGGCAATGTCATTCCTGATCGATGTGTTCTCCATGTGAATTACCGCTTTGCACCGCACCGTACGCAAGCCCAAGCGGTGGATTTTCTTCGTGACCAATTCGCAGGGTATCCAATTGAAGTCACTGACTCGGCGCCCGGAGCATTACCAGGTTTGAATGATCCAATCCTGACTTCATTTGTGGAGTCGGTAGGCAGCGTACACCCCAAGTATGGATGGACCGATGTGTCTCGTTTCGCAGAACTTGGCATTCCTGCGGTCAATTATGGTCCTGGTGATCCCAACCTGGCTCACACTGATGAAGAATATGTGTTCGTCGATCAGGTGATGGGGTGTCGAGACACTCTTCAACGCTGGCTCACCTCCTGACAAGAAAACCATCAGACTAGTGATCGATCATGAACAAGGAGTCTGTTGTCGATCATTAACCACCGGTGGTCACCACCATGGCTAGTGTGATATCTGGACCCTGTTACTCACTTCGTTCGGTCAACCACTTCCTTGGTTTCGGGATAGTGCGCAAGCGCACTCTCCGCTCAACCTGCGTCGTGGTGCTCCTCACTTCGTTCCGCAGGGTGACGTGGGCAGGTCATTTTGCGGAGTGCGCCAGCACGACTTGGCAGGAATCCAGAATCCACATTCATGACGCATATGAGTGTGGACAACCAGGTGCTTGTAGGATGATTCCATGCAAAAAGACTATGGAGTTCGTGAGCAAAGCGGGGTTATCAGACGTGGGCCTCAGATTCCTGACATGACCGCTGATGAGAAGTTTCTCCAATCCAATGGGGATTGGAAAAGCTCAGACCCCTGGAGAGTGATGAGGATACAGTCAGAATTCGTGGAAGGATTCGAGAATCTGGCCACCCTAGGGCCTGCCATTTCGGTCTTCGGCTCAGCGCGTACTGGGCCAAGTCATCCCAATTATGATCTGGCGAGAGCGATCGGGCGCCGACTAGCTGAGAAAGACTTGGCTGTCATCACAGGTGGTGGACCTGGGTTGATGGAAGCAGCCAACAGGGGTGCGTACGAAGCCGGTGGAGTCTCTGTAGGGCTTGGTATCGAGTTGCCCTTCGAGCAGGCTATGAACCAATATCTGACCTTGGGCATTATGTTCCGGTATTTCTTTGCTCGCAAAACCATGTTTTTGAAATACTCTCAAGGTTTCGTGGTTTTGCCTGGTGGTTTTGGCACGCTCGATGAACTCTTTGAAGCACTCGTCTTAGAGCAAACCAGCAAGGTCACCAAGTTCCCCATAGTGATGGTGGGGACAAGCTATTGGTCAGGGCTCATCGATTGGATCACGACCACGATGGTGGCCCAAGGTTTTATTGAACCCGAAGATATCGCCAGCATTCCTCTCACTGATGACATTGACGAGGCGATCGATATCCTCACACCCGAGAAGGACTAAGAGATGGCCTGGCTGATTGCTTCACTAGCTGTCGTGGTCCTCGGTTTCGCTTCTGTGGTCGGTTCAGGTGGGTTAGGACAGTTCGGCCCCTTGGTCAGTGATCGCCAATCTATGGAACTGCCCGAGGGTCCGTGGACAAGTGAGCAGCTGGGCGAAATCCAGTTTACGGTCGTACCCAGAGGATATGCCATGGATCAGGTTGATGAGGTTTTATCCCGTCTTCAACACCAATTATCGTGCCCCGCAAGCGAGGATCAGAAACCCTCCCAGTGAGATTTTCACGACACAAAGTCTCTGTTTTGCCTCAGAGTCTGGAATAATAGGGAGGTACGAGTTAAGTGAACAGAAGGAATCACGATGGCAGCGATGAAACCTCGCACAGGTGACGGACCTATAGAAGTCACCAAGGAGGGCCGTGGAATACTCTTGCGTTTTCCTGTTGACGGCGGTGGTCGTTTGGTGATTGAGATGAACACCGCTGAGGCAACAGGGCTATACGAGGCCCTCGAACCTGTGGTTGCTGCCCAGGTTCCTGTCCTTGCTCAGTGATACCTTAGCTGTTGTAGGCGTCGATAGCCTTGTTGTAGACCTCGATTGTTTGGTCAGCGATCTTGTCCCATCCGAATTCTTGGATGCACCGTTCACGCCCAGCTTTCCCATATGAGGTGGCCATCTTGTGGTCACGGGTGAGTGTGTTCACTGCTTCAGCAAATCTCTGCTCGAACTGCGCAACTGCTTGCGCGTCATCAGCCTTGTCGGGGTCATAGTCGACCAGGATTCCTGTGTGACCGTCCACGACAACCTCGGGGATCCCACCGACCCGGGAAGCCACCACAGCAGTTTCACAAGCCATTGCCTCCAAATTGACGATGCCTAGAGGTTCGTACACCGATGGGCAAGCAAAGACCGTGGCATGGGTGAGTATCCTGCGCAGGTCAACTCGTGGCACCATGTCAACAACCCACGTCACACCAGAGCGCTGGTTCTTTAAGGCAGTGAAAGCTTCCGTGAACTCTTGTTCGATCTCTGGGGTATCGGGGGCGCCAGCGAGTAACAACAGTTGAGTATCTGGGTCAAATTGCCCGGCAGCACGTACCAAATGAACTAGACCTTTTTGACGAGTAATACGCCCCACAAAAACAACCAGTGGGGCATCGAGATCGATTCCCAGTTCCACAAGTTTCGAAGTATCAGGGTCGGGGAAGAATTCTTCCACGTCGATACCATTGCGTACGACGAAAACCCGATCGGGGTCAAGGTTGGGATAGGACGCTAGGACATCGCTGCGCATGCCGTCTGACACTGAAATGATGGCCGTAGCATCTTCGAAAGCAGTCTTTTCAGCCCACGAAGAGACTCGATACCCACCGCCGAGTTGTTCCGCTTTCCACGGGCGATGGGGCTCCAAGGAATGGGAGGTAACCACATGGGGGATGTTGAGCATCTTAGAGGTCAACAACCCTGCCATGTTGGCATACCACGTGTGGGAGTGGACGACATCGACAGCTGGTACGCGCCCAGCAATCGATACGTCCGTACCCAAGACTCGCAGTGCCGCATTGGCACCTTGGGGGAAGTCTTCGCTGTGTGCTGTCGCTCCGGGGCGTTGTTCACCCATGCATTGAACATCGACTAGGTCACATTTTCCTTGAAGATGACTAACGAGTTGACCGACATGAACACCGGCACCGCCATAGATGAACGGAGGATATTCGCGGGTGAGAATTGAGACGCGCATATAGGCATCGTGCCATATCTGAGCAGTTTTCGGAACTCTTTGTTTTCGTGAGATGTACGAATTGTGAAAAATGTTGAGAAATGGGTTGTCATCGAGCAGT
Organism: Propionibacteriaceae bacterium; assembly: GCA_009782785.1. Lineage (GTDB taxonomy): Bacteria > Actinomycetota > Actinomycetes > Propionibacteriales > Propionibacteriaceae > WQYJ01. Next base: position 112,120 of record WRIJ01000006.1, read on the forward strand.
TTTGGTCTTAGCGTAGTGGCATGGCAGTGCGACCTAATGTTCTTTCCATGGTCCTTGCTGGTGGCGAAGGGAAGCGGTTGATGCCGCTGACTGAAGATAGGGCCAAACCAGCGGTACCTTTTGGGGGAACCTATCGACTCATTGATTTTGTTCTCAGTAATTTGGTGAATTCTGGTTTGCGGAAAATTGCAGTGCTCACCCAATACAAATCCCATTCTTTGGACCGACACATTTCCTTGACATGGAGATTGTCGACCCTTCTCAACCAGTACGTCACCACTGTGCCAGCCCAGCAGCGTACGGGGAAACAATGGTTCCTCGGCAGTGCTGATGCCATCTTCCAATCACTCAATCTGATTGCTGACGATCGCCCTGACTACATTGTTGTTTTTGGGGCGGACAACATTTATCGAATGGATGTTGAGCAGATGCTCACTGCCCACATCGATTCTGGTTTGGCTGCGACTGTTGCTGGAATCCGCGTACCTCGACATCAGGGTACGGAGTTTGGAATCATTGATGCATCCAAGACCAATGTCATCCAGAATTTCCTAGAAAAACCTGCTGATCCGCCCGGTTTGCCTGATTCTCCCGATGAATGCTTCGCCTCCATGGGGAACTATATTTTCACGACGAAAGATTTTGTGGAGCGGCTCCACGAAGATGCGAAGGACGATAATTCTAAACATGATATGGGTGGAAACATTATCCCTGGGTTTGTCGGGGAAGGTGCAGCCGGAGTATACGATTTCACACTCAACGAGATGCCTGGTTCACTGGAGAAAGATCACAGTTACTGGAGGGATGTTGGTACGATCGATGCGTACCATGAAGCCCACATGGATCTGGTCAGTATTCACCCAGAATTCAACCTCTACAACCACGAGTGGCCCATCTGGACCCATCAAACCCAAGCTCCGGGAGCAAAGTTTGTTTTGCGAGGAACTGCCGAGGATTCTATTGTGTCGGCCGGGTGCATCATCTCAGGTGGTGATGTGGATAGATCAGTGCTGAGCTCAGACTGTATGATTCACAAATGGAGCCGAGTGGATGAATCTATTCTCTTTTCCGGATGCGACATCCAAGAGGGAGCAGTCATTCGTCGGGCCATCCTAGACAAGAATGTGAGAGTGGCGCCACGGGTAGAAATCGGTGTCAACCACGATCACGATAGGGCGCGGGGCTTTTTCGTATCGCCAAATGGCGTTACGGTAGTTCCGAAGAACATGGTGGTAAACGAGGGTTAGACCCAAGTCTTCAACCAGGGGAAGGCTAACCGGGGAGGTACTCCGCCGATAACGGCAAGTGCAAAGGAGAGAGAAGACATGCCCATTCCAACGCTGTCTGCTGGAGAACTGGCTGCGGCACGAGCAAAGGCGATCGTGGTGCGCCGGGCACGTACTGCCTTGAAAGATAAAGTACGCACGGGGGCTCTCACACCCACTCAAGCTATGTCTCAGGCGATTGCCGACCCCCAATTGAAATTAATCAAGGTTGTGGACTTCCTCAAGGCTGTTCCCCGAATTGGGGAGAAAAAGGCAGAAGTGCTCATGGATAAATACTCGATTGCCCCAAGTCGAAGATTAGGTGGGCTCGGGGTCCACCAACTTGAGGGTCTCCAGAAAGAACTGGGGTGAGATATACCCCCACCGTCCTCGTCGGGCCTAGTGGTGTGGGCAAGGGGACACTGTTGGCCGGTGTTCGGGAACTCTGTCCACAAGTATGGATCTCGGTTTCCGCGACAACGAGACCTCCGCGCGCGGGTGAAATCCATGGTGAACACTATTTCTTTCTCGACGATGAACATTTCGATGCCCTCATAACTCACGATGGTTTTCTGGAATGGGCCCAGTATCAGACGTCGCGCTATGGGACGCCGCGCGCGGAGGTGGTCAAACACATTGATGCTGGCGAAGCGGTTGTGATGGAGATCGAAACTCAGGGGGCTCTTCAAGTCATGGAGCGCATCTCCCCACTGCGGACCATCTTTGTCGTTCCGCCATCTTTGGACATCCTTGAACAACGATTACAGCGGCGAGGGACGGAAACACCTGAGGCTATCGCTGCACGTTTGGCCACTGCCAAACGAGAGATCCAACTCATTGACCGCTTCGATCACGTGTTGGTCAATGATGAACTAGCACAAGCAACCACTGAGTTGGTAAACTTGCTCGGTCTAGCTCAGAGTTAACCTGAAGGGATCTCCATGATGACACATGTGCAAGAAGGCATCACAAGTCCACCCATCGATGACCTACTTGACAAAGTAGATTCTAAGTATCGTCTCGTTTTGTTTGCCGCACGTCGTGCGCGTCAGATCAATGCGTACTATTCCCAACTCGGCGAGGGCTTGCTAGAAAATGTCGGCCCACTGGTGGACTCCACCACCCAAGAAAAACCGCTATCTATTGCTTTGCGGGAGATAAAAACCGACCTATTGGAGTGCCAGGAAATCGATCCTGAAGCTGAAGCATCAGCTCGCGAAGAGGCGCTCAAAGAATCTGCCTTTGATTTCACGAATCCCTTCGCTGATTCTGATCTGACATGACCAGTGTGGTGTTCACCTCTGAATCGGTGACAGAGGGTCATCCCGACAAAGTAGCCGATGCTATCTCTGATGGCGTGCTCGATAGTCTGCTTGCTCAAGATCCTCATTCCCGAGTAGCCCTCGAAACACTCGTGACCACCGGTACGGTTGTGGTCACTGGTGAGGTCACCACCCAGGGTTTTGCTGATGTACCTCGCATCGTCCGCGACACCATTGTCAATATCGGATATTCCAGTTCAGAATTCGGATTCGATGGGCACACCTGTGGAGTGTTGGTGGCGATCGGTGAGCAGTCTCCAGACATCTCTCAAGGAGTAGATCGGGCAGAAGAAACCCGTGAAGGGTCCAGTGACACCTATGATCTCCAAGGTGCAGGGGACCAAGGTTTCATGTTTGGGTATGCGTGCCGCGAGACAAAGTCACTGATGCCGTTGCCTATCCATTTGTCTCATCGACTCGCTGAACGTCTGGCAGCCACGCGCAAGGCGGGAGACATTGACTATCTTCGTCCCGATGGAAAAACACAGGTGGCGATCCGCTACGAAGCAGACATACCGATTGCTGTTGATTCTGTTGTGGTCTCGGCGCAACACCATGAGGATGTTGCCCACGAGCAGATTCGCGCGGACATCATCGACCAGGTCATCACGCCGATCGTGGAGGCGGAAGGTTTCACCATGGCTGGTGTCGATGTTTTCGTCAACCCGACAGGAAAATTTGTTGTTGGTGGACCTTTTGGTGATGCTGGTGTCACGGGAAGAAAGATCATCGTTGACACCTATGGTGGCATGGCACGCCACGGTGGGGGAGCTTTTTCAGGCAAGGACCCTTCCAAGGTGGACCGCTCAGCCTCGTACGCCATGCGCTGGGTTGCTAAGAATGTGGTTGCTAGTGAGCTTGCTGATCGCTGCGAGGTCCAAGTGGCGTACGCCATTGGGCGGGCTCATCCCACAGGACTTCACATCAATTGTTTTGGGACGAACAAGGTTGATGAAGCAGCAATTTTGGCTGCGATCAGCAAGGTTTTCGATCTTCGACCTCGCGCCATCATTGATTCTTTAGATCTGCTGCGACCCATCTATTCCCAGACTGTTAATTATGGGCATTTCGGGCGCGAACTTGAGGTAATGACCTGGGAGAAAACAAACCGGGTGGAGGAGCTTCTCGCTGCGCTTCCATGATTGCTCAGGTCTATGTCGACACTGGTGTTCCACATTTGGATCACCCTTTCGACTATGAGATCCCCCAGCAGTGGGAAGACAAGGTGCGTCCAGGAATCCGGGTACGGGTTCGGTTTGCCCGTCGTTTGCTCGCAGGAATTGTTGTTGGGGTCAGCGATGAAACCAATCAAGACCAGCTCCTCCCTCTCGAAGCAGTAGTCTCCGAGGTGGTTGTTGCCCCGAAGGATTCCATCACACTCATTCGTAGTGTTGCTGACCACCTGGCCGGTGGTTTCATGGATGTTGCCCGTTTGGCGATACCACCTCGAATTGCTCGCTCAGAGAAATCGTGGGAACCCCATCCGCACCAGAGTGACTCGTTGAAGTCCACTGAGCCCTATCGGACGTCATGCTTGGATTCCTACCCACAGGGTACTAGTTTGCGCCAGGCTATTCGTGACGGGAAATCTCCACGAGTGTCATGGACATTGACACCAACACAATCCGTCGAAGGCAATTGGGCAATAGGTTTTGCTAGCCTCGCCTCAGACACCCTAGCTAGTGGGCGTAGTGCACTCATTCTTGTTCCAGATGCCAAGGATTGTGTCACGATGGTGGAGGCACTCTCACCATGGGTGGACTCCTCTGCAGTGGAGACCCTGTCTGCTGCACAAGGCCCTCAGCGCAGGTATTCGAGTTTTTTGCGTGCTTTAGGTGGGCAGGCTCGAGTTGTGGTAGGTACGCGAGCAGCTGCTTACGTACCCATGGATAATCTTGGGTTGATTGCTGTGTGGGATGAGTCGGATCCTTCTTGCGAGGAACAGCACTTCCCGTACCCGGCTTTGAGAGACATCGTTGCCTTACGTGTCACCCAACAAAGCTGTGGGGTCGTATTTGGTTCCTTTTCGCGCTCAGCGATCATTCACCAGTGGGTGGAGAAGAAATGGTTGGCAGAGGTTCACCACACTCGTGATCAGGTCAGTTATCTCAGCGCTCAAGTTCGAGTCTCGGGCCTTGATGATCGTGTCCTAGCCAACGATGAAGCCGCTGGGAAGGCAAGGCTTCCCCATGATGCTTTCACGGTGATTCGGGGTGGATTGATCTCAGGCCCAGTAGTGGTGTCAGTTCCCTGGGTGGGGTATCGGCGCAATCTCACATGTCGAAGCTGTCGCCAGCGTTTGGTGTGTTCCTGTGGGGGTGGGTTTGTTGAATCTGAGGCAGGTCGCATTGCCTGTCAGATCTGTGCTCGTAGTGTGGAGCAATGGAGTTGCTCCTGTGGGGGGACAACGTGGTGGGCATCAACGATTGGCTCGACTCGTACTGCTGAAGAACTGGCTGCTTCCTTCAAAGGTACGGAAGTGGTGTGCAGTGACTCGACCACACCGATAGATTTTCTTGATGATGAACCTCGCATTGTCATCGCTACCCCTGGGTGTGAACCGGTCGTCGATGGCGGCTACTGCGCCGGAGTCATCATGGATGGAGCGGCAGTGCTCTCGCGTCCTGATATTCGTACTAGTGAAGATGCACTGCGAGCATGGCTGAGAGTCATCTCCATGGTCAAACCTGGTCGAGATGGTGGAACCGTGCTCATCATTGGGCCAGGGGAGGATCGGACCGTGCAAGCAACATTGCGGCTCGACCCTCGTGGTTTTGCTGGACGCGAGCTTGCTGACCGCCAAGAAGCCGGGTTTCCCCCAGCGAGCCGAATGGCAATTTTCACTGGCGACGAGGAAGGTGTCGCGTGGGTGGCTTCCCAACTTCAGGAGGTTGAGTACGTGCAGAGCATCGGGCCAGTCATCGAACCCGATGAGGAACAGTGGCAACTGATTGCACGGGTTCCTTCGTCGCGGGGCAAAGATTTTGCCATACTCATTACCTCGATCGCTTCACGGCGGTCAAAATCGCGAAACAAAGGTAAGCTCTCGTGGAGGTTGGATCCAAGGTGGTTAGGAGCATGAGGTGAGAATGATCTTTGCTGGAACCCCCGACACGGCACTACCAGTGGTGGAACTGCTGAACACGTCTCATGACATTGTGGGGGTGCTGACCCGTCCACCAGCACCCCAAGGGCGCAGTTCTCGACTTGTTCCTTCCCCAGTTGAGCAGTGGGGTCGTGACCATGGCCTAGAGATTCTCACCCCAGACAACCTTCACCATCCTTCAGTGGCTGATCGCCTGCGTGAGATCTCTCCCGAGGTTTGTCCGGTTGTTGCCTATGGCGGTTTACTACCCCAAGAAGTGTTGGATATCCCACCGTTGGGGTGGCTCAATCTGCATTATTCTCTCCTTCCGGCTTATCGTGGGGCAGCACCTGTACAGCGAGCATTATTGGACGGATGCACACATACTGGGGTGAGTGTGTTTCGCATTGTTTGCGCACTCGATGCAGGGCCGGTGTTCGTGCAAAACAGTGTGGAAATCTTTCCTGAGGAAACTGCTGGTGAGCTCCTGGAACGGCTCTCTGTCGTGGGGGCTGAAGCGATGATGGAGGCTGTGGCGTTGGCTGAGCAGGGCATCGCTCCCGCACAGCAACTCTGCCAAGGAGTGTCACTAGCGCCCAAGATCACTAGTGCTGATACTCGGTTGGACGCTGGTGTTTCATCCTCGCGCCTGGTGGCCCGTGTTCGGGCCATGAGCCCTGATCCTGGGGCGTGGGCTATGCTCGGCGATCAGCGAATCAAGGTTATTCGCGCACGGTTGGTCGCAGATGACGAACCACTCTTAGCGTCTTTGGTTGCTTCCCCAGTTCCATCGCAGGTGGGTGATCTGTTGGCAACGAAAAAGAAACTCTATTGGCGTACCCGCCAAGGGTTCGTCGAACTAGTCGAGGTTCATCCTCAGGGGAAGAAACCTATGTCTGGGGCTGATTGGGGCCGCGGATTGCCGAAAGGTTCGCGTCTTGTCTGATCATGCACGCAGGGCAGCTGTGGCGGCGCTGAAGAAGATCCGAGATGGTGGATATGCCAATCTTGTGCTGAGAGAGGTCCTCCCCACTAGTGGGCTCACAGGGGTGGATGCGAGGTTTGTTACCGATCTTGTGTACGGAGTTTGCCGCAGCATGGGCACTCTTGATCTCATCATCGAACAGGCCAGTGGAAGGCGATTGTCGACCCTGCAACCAGCAGTGGTGGATATTCTTCGTCTCGGGAGTGAGCAGTTGCTGAGAATGCGTGTCCCCACCCATGCTGCGGTGTCCACCTCTGTTGACCTCGCCCACTATGTGGTGGGCAGGAGAGCCACAGGGGTAGTGAACGCGATTTTGCGCAAGATCAGTGTCTTGACCTGGGAACAGTGGATTGAAGATATCTCAGGTGAACTGGGTGTCAACGATGCTTTGGCAGTACGCACATGCCATCCACGGTGGATTGTTGAGGCGTACTCGGACGTACTGCCTGGGGAGGAGCTTCTTCCTGGGTTGGAAGCCAATAACACTGTTCCTATTCCTACCCTCGCTATTCGCCCGACTCTCATGACTCGTGAGGAGCTTCTTGGTTTCGGTGGTGAACCGACGCAGTATTCCCCGTGGGGAGTGGTGAGGCCAGGAGATCCTAGTGAATTGTTGGCAGTACGTACCGGGCGAGCTGGGGTTCAAGATGAGGGTTCCCAACTGGTTGCTGGTTTGTTGGCACAGGTGGATGCACCTTCGGGCCCATGGCTGGATATGTGTGCCGGTCCTGGTGGGAAGACTGCTTTGCTTGCCGGATTGGCTCGTGAGCCCGGCGAAACAGTAGTGGGGGTCGAAGTTCACGAGCATCGGGCTGTATTGGTCAGGGAAAATCTTCGAGGATTCTTACCGAGCGGCCCTGAGAACCCGCCTGTCCATGTTCTTGTGGCTGATGGGCGTAAGCCCTCATGGGGGCAGTCCTTTTCACGGGTTCTCGTTGATGCACCGTGTACAGGATTGGGGGCTTTGCGACGTCGACCAGAAGCGAGGTGGCGCAAACGCCGCGAGGATCTCGCCGGGTTGAGAGTTCTCCAGCAGGAGTTATTGATGTCGGCTTGCCGCTCTACCCTTCCTGGGGGAGTGGTGGCGTACGTCACTTGTTCCCCGCATGTTGAAGAGACAGCTGAGGTGGTCGACACTGTGGCGGGTGCCATGGACATCATCGACGCCCCGGGGTTCATTCCAGATGTACCTCATGCTCGGGCCAGCACGGATTCTCGCTTCTTGCAGTTGTGGCCTCACCGCCACGGTACTGATGCGATGTTTTGTGCCCTCCTGCGCAAACCTTGAGACCCACTCCTGTCATTCTGCGGACAACCCAACCCCGGTCATTCTGCGGATAACCCAACCAAGGTCAGTCCGCAAACAACCCAACCCTGGTCATTCCGCGGATAACCCAACCCTGGTCAGTCCGCAAACAACCCAACCCTGGTCATTCCGCGGACAACCCAACCCTGGTCATTCCGCAAACAACCCAACCAAGGTCATTCTGCGGACAACCCAACCCTGGTCATTCTGCGGATAACCCAACCAAGGTCATTCCGCGGACAACCCAACCCTGGTCATTCTGCGGGCAACCCAACCCCGGTCATTCTGCGGGCAACCCAACCAAGGTCATTCCGCGGATAACCCAACCCTGGTCATTCTGCGGAGCGAAGCGACTCGCAGAATCCAGATATAACATCAACCACAATATGGGGTCTGTCAAGAGCCACTAACCCTCAGGAAAAATGGACAATCAAACCAGGCCACCAAGGATCGCATCGCCGATCTCTTTGGTTGACCGTGTCGCTCCCAAACTTGAAGCAATATCTTCCTCCACAGCTTTGCGTACTTTGTCAGCGTCAGGTCCGTAACCGAGATGGTCAAGCATCATGGCCCCCGAGAGTATGGCGGCGCGCGGATCTGCTTTCCCTTGGCCAGCAATATCGGGGGCGGACCCATGAACTGGCTCAAACATGGAGGGGAAGGTGCCATCAACATTGAGGTTGGCACTCGCAGCTAGACCGATTCCTCCCGTGACAGCGGCAGCTTCATCAGTCAAAATATCTCCGAACAGATTGTCAGTCACGATGACATCGAATTGGTCAGGTTGGGTCACGAGTTTGATGGTAGCTGCATCAATGTGGAGGTAATTAGTTTCGATGTCGTCGTACTGTTCCCCGATTTCTGCAACGATGCGTCGCCAGAGCCCACCAGCGTTGACGAGTACGTTATGTTTATGTACGAGGGTGAGTAGCTTTCTGCGCGTACGGGCCAGCTCGAAGGCATATCGTACGACTCGTTCCACACCGTGAGCTGTGTTGATGCTCACCTCTGTGGCTATCTCTTGTGGAGTGTTCGTGCGTACTGAACCACCGTTTCCACAATAGAGCCCTTCGGTTCCTTCACGGACAACGACAAAATCAATATCTTTGCCTGCCACGACGCTATCGCTGAGGGGAGTCGGAATGCCTGGATAGAGTTTTGAGGGTCGCAGGTTGACTGCATGGTCGAAAGCGAACCTAAGTTTGAGCAAGAGTCCCCGTTCGAGCAGTCCAGAGGGTATCGCAGTGGACCCTGGTGCTGCACCGACTGCACCAAGCAGGATCGCATCAGCTAGCTTGAGTTGTTCGAGGGTCTCATCGTTGAGAACTTCACCAGTGGCCAGCCAGTGCTCAGCACCAAGGCCATGATGCTCATAGGTGAACCCCGGATGGACCACGTCCAGGATGCGTGTGGTTTGCTCCACCACTTCTGGTCCGATTCCATCCCCAGCAATGACAGCGATCAACTCATTCATGTCTCTAGCCTAGATAATGTCCACGTGGTGAGCTACCACGGCTTGTTATCCGAGACGGTACGGCCTGTAGGCTTGTTCCTCGACTTGGAAAACCCGGGTCCACACACGGCGGTCATCATGACCGCTTTGTGCGTGCACCAGTACGGGCACAGCCATCCATGGGTTGTTCGACATGCGCGACCTGTGGGATCGCTGGTGTCTCTGCTTTCGTCGGTGGCCGCCGATAGAATGGTCGTCATGCGTCAAGTCGATGGTTCTCAGACGAAGGTCGAGGCTCCCAGAGCTTTGGAGTTCTTCGCCGAAATCGGCTTGGCACGCCTGGGCCTGGAGGCCGCCGGGTTCAAGGTTGTTTGATCGAACGACTTCGAAGCGGACAAGCAAACAATATACGAGGGCAACTTCGGCCCCTCCACGCATCACCACTTCACGTTGGGTGACATCCGCGACGTGCGTGGCTCTGACATGCCGCTCGACACAGCCTTGGCCTGGGCATCGTCACCCTGCACTGATCTGTCGCTGGCTGGTACGCGGACCGGGCTGCGCGGCGCAGAGTCGGGCACGTTTTGGGAATACATCCGCGTCCTGGACGAGATGGGGGGCGATAGGCCGCCGGTCGCCGTTCTAGAGAACGTCGTGTCTGGCTCGTGCGATCGATATCCGAATTTCACGTGATGAGCGGTTCATTGCTGAGCATCGTGATGATCTCCAAGCATTAGAGTTAGCTGCCCAGGGCGGATAGTTTACGCAAAGAGATGCCGGGCCATTGAATGAAATAGGCGGAAGACCTACCGGGTGGAACAGCTTGGTAGGTCTCTTCGGTGTCAGCAACACATGAAAAGATACTGGTGAGATGTGGGTTTCCCCCGCAATGTTCTCCGCGATCTCATTGTATGAGACAAAAAAATATCATTATTTGACAGGGGGGGCAGGACTGTAATGTCAAAGTCACCTTGAATAATCATGGTGAATATCCAAGACTATTCATAGTCGAAGGAGACACCATGAAAAGAATTGTACGAAGAATGGCGATGGCATCTGCTGCCTTGGTGTTTCTAACTGCATGTTCATCTTCAGCGTCGAAGGAAGACCAGGGAAACCAGCCTGATTCATCACTCGATTCAGCAGCGATGGGAGAGTGGCCTCAAGCTTCGTTCTTGACAGAAGTTCCAGTATCATTCCCGCTTTCCCATTATGCACCATTTCTTGAAGCTCCACGGCTCGATGAAGAACATGAGAAGAAGCGTGCTGAGTGGGCGGGGAAAGTCGGTGATTCGATTGCTCAGTGTATGAAGGGTAAAGGGTTTCTTTACTATCCTCAAGAGTACGAGGCAGAAGATGATATCTCTAACTGGACCCTCAGCGTAGGCTCTCTTCCAGTTCCTTTGCTCCCAGAAGATCGCTCTTCTGCTGAGAGTTACGGGTACGGCTTGTACCCCACTCCCGAAGTATTGCATGCTGAGCTGCTTGAGGCCCAGGCAAATGATCGAAATTTACAATATATGGAATCGTTGCCTTTGACTTCGCGGGCTGCTTACGAAGAAGCACTCTACGGAAAACAAGTAGAAGGTATTCCTATAACAGGCGGATGTGCTGGGGCTGCCATGGATTCTGTGCAGGAACCCGAAATGCCGCAGGAACGTTGGGTATTCTATGAAAATTTTGGTGATCTAATCTTCATGGTTCAGGCGAGTATTGGAGAAGAGTGGTTCATGGATCCGCGTGTTTCAACTCTGAACTCTGAATGGTATGAGTGCATGGCAACTAAAGGGTTTGGTTTTCATCTAGAATCACCTAATCAGGGCCCAAACGATGCTCTCGATCAAGCATTTCGCACTTTTCCAGATGGCTCTGTTGATTGGAATCAACTCGGAGTATTGACTCATGAAATCCCAGATGAGGCCAAGTCGCTGATCGGCTCCGAACCCGAGCTCATCATTGCCGCAGCTGATTTTGATTGTAGAGCGAAGACTGACTACATTGCACGAGCAATTGACATCCGCATTTCTCGAGATGAGGAATTCATCTCCCAGCACAAGCTAGAGCTGATTAATCTTGAGAATAGGGACATTGGCGGTTGAAACGCCTGTTGGGAAGAGATGTGCTCGATATAGAGAAAGGCAAGTTCCACCAGGACATGTTGGCTTTTGCTGAGGAACATCCGATTTAGGTCAACTCGAAACCCACTCATGATGAAAGCATGGGATTATTTCCTGGGTGAGAAAACCTATGCCCATTGTTAACACTCATGATGACTGCTCAGTGTGGGCACGAGTGCGGGTAAGCAGCATAGGAGGGGAAATCCCATTCAAGGCGATCTCATTATATGAGACAAAAAAATATCATTATTTGACAGGGGGGCAGGACTGTAATGTCAAAGTCACCTTGAATAATCATGGTGAATATCCAAGACTATTCATAGTCAAAGGAGACAACATGAAAAGAATTGTACGAAGAATGGCGATGGCATCTGCTGCCTTGGTGTTGCTAGCTGGGCTGGCGGGTTGTTCAGCCTCGGAGGATGGGTCGAACCGAGGAACTGTCATCAATGGTGGGATTGTTGAGTCAAATTGGGATTTACCGTTTGCACCTTACGCCCCGGTGGTGAATCGCTTCACCCAGGAAGATAACAGTGTCAGTAATGGTGTCTTCAAGAAGAGGTTTGATCAGTTAGAAGCCTATACGGCCCAGTGCATGCAGGAGAGAGGGTTCTCCTATTTCCCTGAGGAGTGGACGGACAATGAAGACGATCCTGGGTATTTCCCTCAGGGCGATTCTTTATGGCTACCTGAATTGCCCACAACACGGGAAGAGGCAGTCAGAGTCGGATATGGGACTCAGCCTGCGGAACAATTCTCATGGACAGGAGAACACATCGATAAGAATGAGGACTATCGCTTGACTCTCAGTCCATCGGCGAGGGGAAAATATGATCTTGCTCGCTATGGCCAGAATCCCTATGAACCTGAAGATCCAAGTTTGCCCAAGAGTTGTGGGGTGCTGGCTAGAGAGAATGTTCCACCTCATTTATATGAAGACGATGAGGTGATTGTTTCTTTCAATTCTCAGTTTGGTGATGTTGCTTTCGGAATGCACATGCTTGTTTCAGACGAAATTTTTGGCGATCCAAGGATTATCAAGGTGAGTTCTCAATGGAATCAATGCATGAAGGGTCGCGGGCGCGAGCTTATTTCAGGGTCTATGTATACCGAGGAGACGGTGCAGCCATGGGCTTCGCATTATATGGCCTTAGCAATTCGCGCTGATGGTGTGGTTGGGGATTCGTGGAAGAAAAATGATATAGACAACACAACCCCTGAGGAGGAGCGTTCTCTGTTGGGGACCGAGGCTGAGATCAAGATTGCTGTTGATGATTTTGATTGCCGCGTTGAGACCAACTACATGGAGACCTTTGCCGCTGTTCAGATTGAGTTGGAGAATCAATTCATTCAAGACCATTACCAACAACTCCAAGACATGCTGGCTTTTGCTGAGGAACATCCGATCTAGAACGCGCAGTGGGAAAGTGTTAGTGAGCTAACAATGAAGTAAATAAGGGATTCCGTGATACTCTGGTGAGTCCTTGATCGCAGCAGGGAGTACTCATGAGCAGGACCAGCAGGTGGAGTGCATGGCGCACACTACCGCGTACTGCCTGGTCTCGGATATCTGAAGCATTTCACAATTTTAGTACAGGATTATGGCAGTCGGGGCGCCCAGTGTGGGTTCTAGCTATTGTTGCCAGTATCGGGTTAGTGGCTGGTTTCGCCCTCTCAGGCCTCGTACGCTCTCCAGCGGATGTCAATACAGGTCAGGGCACAGCTGAAGGTCTCATCACGGCCAAGGTGGAAGCCCGCCAGATCACTGCCACTGTTGTTGGGCGAGCTGAGATCGCGTTCGCTGATTTGGTCTATGTGGAACCCTCCACCCCAGAAGGCGCTTTGAGTGCCATCGTCACTGGAGCCGTGCCAGCAGTGGGGAGCCAACTGAAAGCCGGCAGTGTTGTGCTTGAAGTATCAGGACGTCCGGTGTTCGTTTTGCCAGGAAATTTCGGGGCCTATCGCAGTCTTGGTCCAGACTCCCATGGCCCTGATGTGGCACAGCTACGTGCCGCCTTGAATGGTTTGGGACTCAACGCAGGCACTCCAGGTAATCAGGAATATGATGCTGCGCTTGCCGACGCCGTACGGTCCCTCTACACCAAGGCAGGATATGCACCGCCAGGAAGCCAAGACAGTTCACTATCTTCAGCAGTACGCGGTGCTCGCGACGCGCTCACTGAAGCCAATGAGCAGCTTGACCAAGCCAAAAAGGATCTCGCCAGTGCTAAGGCCGATCTGAAGTCTGCAAAAACTCAGTTGTCCAAGGCCAGCGATGCGACAGAACGTGCGATGGCCCAAGAGGCAGTGAAAACAGCCCAAGGTATGGTCGACGGCTGTGAAACCCAAGTCACTTCTGCCTCTCGCGGCGTCTCCAGGGCACAAGAATCATTAGCAGAAACACAGAAAGCAGCTTGGACACCGATGCCTGTTGGTGAAGTGGTGTTTGTCCACGATCTTCCCAGGCGAGTCGACCAGGTGAGTGTCAAAATTGGCGACGATCTTAACGCTAACACCGATGAAGAAACCCCAGCGCCTGTCGTCTTGTCGGGAGCAGAAATAGAAGTGGTTGCCCGGGTCAATTCTGCAGAAGCAGAACTACTCGAGGTGGGTGGCCCAGCAGTGATGTCGGTCACAGGAGTAGGTGACATCACGGGAAAGATTGTCTCAATTTGTGGAGCAGGAGGTGGGGGAGAACGCTCAGGGGAATCTTCTGGTGACCTCCAGTTTTGCAGTGTCGATATTGCTCTGGATGATATTGGGCACATCAGTGCTGCTGATCTTGTGGGAAATTTCCAAGTCACCATGACTGTCGGAACAAGTTCCCAAGATTCTCTCGTGGTTCCTGTGGCGGCTGTGTCAGCAGATACGGCTGGGAAAGCACGGATCACAGTTGTTGAAGGCGAATTAGTCACTGGAGTTGGTGCCAAAGATCAAGCAACGACCACAGTGATGGTGGATGTTGGAATTTCTGCCGAAGGCATGGTGGAGATTACACACTCGGACCTGGAACTTCACCCTGGTGATCTTGTCGTGATCGGACAAGGCGTAGCTCGGGCAGCGACCACTGGAGAGCCAGAAGGTGGCCGATAGTGGAGGAGAAGCCCCCGACCAAGAAACCACCGCGCCCGAAGGTGACACCGAAGAAGACGACATCACCAAAGTCGAAGGCCCAGAAAGACACCAGAAAACCGGTTGTAGAATTAACCGATATTCATCGTTCTTTCCCTGGCCCGACCCCGGTTCTGGCGCTTCGTGGAGTGGATCTGATCGTACGCACAGGTGACTACGTGTCGATCATGGGTCCCTCAGGTTCAGGCAAATCTACTCTTCTCAACGTTCTTGGGCTCCTCGATGCACCCACAATTGGTAGTTATCGTTTGGCTGGGATAGAGACAGTCGGCATGGCGGACGGTGAACGTACTCAACTGCGTGGGCAATACTTGGGGTTCGTTTTCCAATCCTTTCACCTCCTTCCCCAACGAACTGTGCTCGATAATGTCCTGTTGGGTATGGCGTACTCAGGTATTCCACGCGGTGAGCGCCAAGACCGCGCAGAGGAAGCCCTCGAACAGGTGGGAGTCTCCCATCGGGCAGGTTTCTATCCCACCACCCTCTCAGGTGGGGAACGTCAACGCGTAGCCGTCGCTCGAGCAACTGCCACACATCCTGCAGTCCTGTTGGCAGACGAACCTACTGGGAATCTGGACGAGGGGACATCACGCGGAGTGTTGGATATCTTTGATGAATTGTCCCAGCAAGGTTTAACCGTCATCCTGGTCAGCCATGATCCTGACGTGGCTGGACGAGCCAACCGGCAGGTGGTCATGTCGGAAGGAAAACTGAGCGAGGTGACATCGTGAAGGTTTTCCCTTTTAGAAAACGCCCCCACGCGAAGGACACTGCGAAGAAAACGGTGACCCTACCGGTCGTACCTAAAGCAGATCGGTTCCGGTCTAAAGACCTAGTAGTAGAAGCGATTACGGGTTTGGCTGGACATCCTGGTCGTCTCACACTGTCTGCTCTTGTGGTGGTGCTGGGTATTGGGGCATTGGTGGCAACCATTGGTTTGGCGCAAACAGGGGCACGCCAACTCCAGGCTCGTTTCGATCATATTGCTGCCACCCATGGAACTGTACGGGTGGCAGAAGATCCCATGACACTGGCCCAACTGAATACCATTCCGTGGGATGCAGGGGAGCGAGCCTCACGGCTTAACGGTGTCATCGCGGCAGGAACCCTGACCGTCCTCGATAATACTGACATGGTGATCACTGCCTCACCAGTCTTTGACCCCATGGCACCGCCCACACGAAAACCTGGCGTGATCGCTATATCCCCCGGATTGCTGGATGCGGTGTCCGCCACTTTGGAAGCGGGGACAGATATTAACTCTTTCCATGATGCACGTGGTGAACGTGTCGCCCTGCTGGGAACTAAAGCTGCTTCGCTGTTGGGAGTGACCCGTGTTGATAACCAGCCGGCAGTATTCATCGACGGGACGAGTTATACAGTCATTGGCATTGTTCAAGACACTGAGAGAGCCGCTGACCTGATCGATGCTGTCATCATTCCCCAATCGACCGCGCGAGTCACTCTGGGCCTGAGTGAGATTGAGGTTGTGCACGTACAGGTGGAGATTGGTGCTGGACCCATGATTCAGCGCCAAATTGGTACCGCGCTCAGTCCGAGTTCCCCAACAGGGTACGACATTGTTATGCCCCCACCACCGTCACAGATGCGTGAACAACTCACAGTGGATGTTAATTCACTGTTCTTAATCCTCGGGTTGGTGGCTCTGCTGTTAGGGGGAGTAACCATCGCAGTCGTGTCGTCACTGTCCGTCATGGAGAGACGAGGAGAAATCGGTTTGCGTCGCGCCTTGGGTGCCACCCGCCAACAAGTGGCCGTTCAATACATTACTGAGACGGCAATAGTCGGTCTGCTCGGGGGGTTGGCTGGGGCAGCTGCCGGGGTGCTCGCAGTGGTGACGACTGCGGCCATCAACCAGTGGACTCCAGTGTTGGATCTTCGCCTCGTTGGTCTCGCCATCATCCTGGGAGTCATCGTTGGTGCAGTGTCTGGGTTAATCCCCGCGCTGAGAGCTGCACGCCTAGAGCCAGCCACAGCACTTCAGCAAGGTACGTAATTGGTGGGTTTTCGTTGGTCGAGAGATCAGTGCTCTTCTGCGTACGCCACCATTTCTTGGAGTCGGACCCCATGAGCTTCAATGAATTCATTTTCTCGGGCGGTGAGAACATCAATGAAGGTTTGGGTGTAGTTGGTTTCTGCCCGACAATCAAAATCGTCGAGGGCAATGCGAATTTCGTGTTCACTGCCCACCAGTGAGCGCTCATCTTCGGGGGTTTTGTCTTCAGATGAGGGATCTGCCCAGGAAGAGCCCACAGAGCCATCAGGTTTCGTACGGTACGCCAACATCCAAGCAGCATTGGGAGTCGGAGGGGTTTGAGGTTCACCCCATAGCACTGGTGCCCAATGGTACCCGGTGGTGAAGTCATATCCATGGCGGATCATGCACTGAGCCATGGAAGCATCCATTGCTTCCAGTCTTTCCACGAACCATGGTTCAGTTTCATCTGGTTCAGAAAGAAAGGAGTCAACAATAGCTCCATAAGGAGCGAAAGGAAGTTCCACTCTGGGATGATTGCTGGGAGGGGTCGATGATTGGCTCTCTCCTGCTTTTCCACTGGAACAACCTGCCAGTGTGATCGCTAGGGCAATGACCAGACTGGCAACAGACGTCTTTTTCAGCATGGCATATCTCACCTGCTCCAACTCACCATCAAAGGCATGGCATCTGGGATTTCCCCGGTGGGGCAGTGTTAGGAAGGCGGGAATCAGCGTGGCAAGGCGCAGGTGGGGTACGCTATCTCCATGCCTCTAGCCTTTGACCTCGTTCCTGGGACGAAACGTACCCCAGCAGAACAGCTCACCACAATTCTGGAAGAACCCGGGTTTGTCAAGCATTTCTCCGATCATATGGCCGTGGCTTCATGGACTGAGGCGGAGGGTTGGCATGATTCGAGGATCGAGAACTACCATACGCTTCAGATGCCACCAGGGGCCGCAGTGCTCCACTATGCCCAAGAGATCTTTGAAGGGTTGAAGGCCTACCGCCACGAGGATGGCAATGTGTGGTTGTTCCGCCCAGAGATGAATGCTCGACGCCTGAGAGCTTCGGCTGAGCGTCTCAGCCTTCCCCAACTCCCGGAGGAAGACTTCCTCACTTCCGTGCACCGACTCGTTCGCATCGACGAAGCCTGGGTGCCCAGTGGAGAAGAGATGAGTTATTATTTGCGTCCCTTTGTCTTCGCTGATGAAGAGTTCATTGGGGTACGCTCGGCCACCTCAGCATCGTACATGGTGATAGGTGGAGCAGCTGGTCCCTATCTGTCGGACGCGCTCACCGCAGTCGACATTTGGTTGACGACCGACTACTCGCGTACTGGTGAAGCAGGCACAGGTGCAGCAAAATGTGGCGGCAATTATGCTTCTTCGCTGCTCGCCCAGCGAGATGGTGCCATCCACGGGTGTTCCCAGGTTCTCTTCACTGACGCCGCCACCCATGAGTGGATTGAAGAACTCGGTGGCATGAACTTTTTTGCTGTCACTGATCAGGGTACGTTAATCACTCCACCCACCTCAGGGACGATCCTCGAAGGGATCACACGCGATTCAATCCTGGCGTTGGCTAGCGACCATGGCTATGGTGTGGACGTACGCCCCCTCAGCGTCGAGGAGCTCATGACTCGTACGCAAGCTGGAGAGATGGTGGAAGCTTTTGCTTGCGGTACAGCAGCGGTCGTCAGCGGAATCGGGAACATCAAGTATCGACAAGGCGATCAGGTGTTGGAACTCAATTTCGGTCAAAAAGTTGGTGAGGTCACTCGTACTTTACGTCAAGCTTTGGTGGATATTCAGTGGGGGCGCGCAGAAGATACCCATGGATGGATGCATCCAGTCAAGGAGTTGTGATGGCAGAATTTACCCGGTTGTCTCTTCCGGAGCCGTTCCATATTTTCGACACAACACTTCGTGACGGCACCCAGCAAGAGGGGATCCGTATGACCGTTCACGACAAGATTCGTGTGGCGACTTTGCTCGATGAACTCGGTGTGACCTTCATTGAGGGAGGATGGCCTGGAGCAAACCCGAACGATACGGAGTTTTTCGCGACAGCCGCCCAAGAATTGACGCTCAAGAACTCTACGTTGGTCGCTTTTGGCGCGACCCGTCGAGTAGGGATGACTGCTGATAGTGATCCGCTCACCCAGGCCCTTCTTGATGCGCAGACGTCCACGATCTGTGTCGTGGCAAAATCTCACGACTGGCATGTCACGGGCGCCCTCAAGACGACACTCGAAGAAAACCTGGAGATGGTCCATGACACGGTCAGTTATCTCAGGTCCCAAGGGCGGCGTGTCTTCGTGGACTGTGAGCATTTCTTCAACGGTTATCTCGACAATCCCACCTATGCGAAACTGGTCGTGGCCACTGCGGCAGAAGCTGGGGCTGAGGCAGCAGTGTTGTGTGACACCAATGGAGGGATGCTTCCCGCGATCGTACATACCATTGTCGCTGATGTGATGAAGTTAGAGGTACCCCTCGGCATCCATTGCCACAATGACACTGGTTGCGCGGTGGCGAACACCATGGCAGCGGTCGACGCAGGAGCCATGCACATTCAGGGCACCATGAATGGGTACGGTGAGCGTACGGGAAACGCTGACCTGACCACGTTGATTGCCAATCTCAAGATCAAATACGGGTGGGATGTGGTTAGCGATGAGCGGCTTCGTGACCTGACCAGAATCTCCCATTCCATAGCGGAGATCGCCAACCAAACTCCAGCTGCGCGCCAGCCGTACGTCGGCATGTCGAGTTTTGCCCACAAGGCTGGGCTTCACGCCTCAGCGATCAAAGTCGACGCAAACATGTATCAGCACATTGATCCTGACCTGGTCGGCAACAATATGCGCATGCTGATCTCCGATATGGCTGGGCGAGCATCGATCCAAATCAAAGCAGAGCAGCTCGGGCACGATCTCTCCGACAAGCAGACTGCCTCACAGTTAGCCGACACGATCAAAGACCGCGAACTGGCTGGCTACTCCTATGAAGCCGCCGATGCTTCCTTTGATCTGCTCATTCGTAGTGAACTCTTAGGTGAAAAACCACCGTTCACGATTCATGCCTGGCGTGTCTACACCGATCAGGATGAGGATTCCCAAGCGGTTGTTCGTGTCGGTTTTGGTGAAGAGGACCCTAAACCGTACGTCGGTGAAGGCAATGGTCCGGTTAATGCACTCGATCAGGGGTTGCGTGCAGCATTAGAACCACGGTTCCCCCAGGTTGCGGGCACAGAACTCAGTGATTACCGTGTACGCCTACTCGTCGGTGGGCACGGTACGGACGCGATCACTCGCGTACTGATCGATATGCGCATGGGTGGAACAACATGGACCACGGTAGGTGTGGGTGAAAACGTGATCGAAGCCTCGTGGGAGGCGCTCGTCGAGGCGTACGCCTACGGCTTGATGGTCGTTGACCAGTCATGATGCCCGGTGTGGTTCAGGCAGCGAAGGGTATTAGGCTAAGTCCATGAGAATTGCTCGCTACAGTGTCGATGAGACGATCCACTATGGAGTTGTCGACCTGGAAGAAGATGGAACAGGCAACCCGGATACGGTCTCTGAGCTGAAGGGTGATCCTTTCGCTGGGCCAGTGTCACTATCGGGGGTACGTCACCTCTTGGAGGATGTACGCCTGCTCGCTCCCGTACTGCCACGATCAAAAGTGATCGGGATTGGGAAGAATTCTGCCGCCAGTTCTCCTGGGGAACTGCCCGTGGTTTTTCTCAAACCGAACACTTCAGTCATTGGCCCCACCGAAGCGATCATCCTTCCTGACATGAGCCAGAAGCCAGTTCTTGAGGCTGAACTGGCCATCGTCATTTCGCGGATCTGTCGCTCAGTTCCAGCTGAGAGAGTTCCCGAAGTGATCTTTGGTTACACTGCTGCCAACGATGTGACTGCTTTGGATTTAATGGGGGATTCGATTGCTTGGGGTGTCGCCAAATGCTGGGATACGTTCACTCCTTTAGGGCCATGGATCGCCACACACTTGAGCATTGAGGAGGCTTCGATGTTGAAAGTGTCTGCAGAGATTGGTGAAGAGTCGGTGACCAGCGGTTCGGTGAAGAATCTCCTGCACGGGATCACAGACTTGGTGACCTTCGTTTCGTCGATCATGACCTTGCTCCCTGGCGATGTGATTCTTACTGGTGCCCCTGGTGGGAATCATCTGATTGAACCAGGCCAGCAGGTGAGTGTGACCATTGAGCAGATTGGCTCCTTGGCTAACCCTGTCATGGGGGAGTCCTGATGAGTCGTACACCATCGGGGGCTGGGCCGACTCGCCAAGCTCCACGTACCTCAGCCAAGGGACCGAAAACGTCCCCCCCTGTGTTGAAGCAACAATCACAGCGAAACACCAGTGTTCCCGCGTGGAATCGCCCCATTTCGGACTCGACTTATCCAGTGTCGCTCACCCATCAAGGTGAGGACCCTTCACAAGGGTCGGTTCGTTTCATGGCTGGCACCATGGCGATCATGGTTCTTGCCGCAGCATTCCTGTTCACTTCGGTTGTCAATACCGGTGTGGTGTGGGTTGGCTATCGCTTCAGTGGAACAACGAAACCGTGGGTTGAATTCTTTGAGTACGCACGTGCCCATTCCACGGCTCTCGGTATTGCTGGCTCCCATCTGGGGCTTGGTTCAATGATTGTGGTGGTGTGGCTTTATGTTCGTTTCATTCATCGCCGACGATTGTCGTGGATCTTCTCGGTTTCACCTGGTGTGCGATGGAGGTACGCCGTACTGTGTCTATTCGTTGGGCTGATTGTTGTGGGTGCAGTTGCTTCGTATTACTGGATGAATGGGCCTGGGTGGAATCCGATCCCTGGGTATCGGACCTACTTGGTGGTTATTGCCATCACTGTTCCGCTCCAGGCTCTGGGGGAGGAAATCCTGTTCAGGGGTTATCTCATGCAATTGTGTGGTTCGATTGTTCGTAACGAATGGTTTGCCATCGCCATGACCGCACTGATTTTTGCGATTTTTCACGGATCGCAAAACCCGTGGATGTTCGCCTCGCGGTTCATTTTCGGTCTCATCGCAGGGATTCTCGTGTGGAAGACTGGTGGACTTGAAGCAGCGGTTGCCATCCATGTGGTGAATAACTTGATTGTGTTTGCCATGTCGATCTGTAACGGCACGCTGGTGGAGGTCCGTGGTGCTACCGATAGCCCCTGGACGCAGGCCGTGAGCGATTTGGTCATGTTTGGTGTGTGTGCTGCCCTGTGTTGGGCTATCGCGGTGAAGATGAGGGTGCCGATTCGTGTCCGCGCGGGTGCTTCAGCAAAGTGATTCCTGTCATCATCTGGGTGGGTGGATTCATCGCCCATCAATAGTGTTCCCCGTTGATGAAAGGGTGAGGTGTCGGCCCTCAACTCTCATGCACCAGTATTTGGGGTTAGTCAGGCTTCTCGGATAGGGTTATCCCTTGTCAGTATTGCTCTGGGGTATGGGGTAACTGGCAGCCCTACGGATTCTGGTTCCGTCAGTCTAGGTTCGAGTCCTAGTACCCCAACGAAGGCTGAGGGTAAACACGAGCTTGCTCGGGTTTACCGAAGCCAAGGCAGGGGTTGAGCGCGCGAAGCGAGTAAGTACCCCAACGAAGGCTGAGGGTAAACACGAGCTTGCTCGGGTTTACCGAAGCCAAGGCAGGGGTTGAGTGCGCGAAGCGAGTAAGTACCCCAACGAAGGCACATTTCGTTCCGGTCATTCTGCGGAGCGAAGCGACTCGCAGAAGGTGGTTTCTAGTGGTCGTTGCAACACGGGGTGGATTTTCCACTGTTGGGGTGAGTCTAGTCGGTTTGGGTTGGTGGGGGAATTGATGGGGTGGGGGGATGCCGCTACTGGTGGGGTGTGTTGGGTGTGTTGACGTTGCGTTCGGCTCGTGTGTGGCTAGCCACGAGCAAGCATGGGTGAGCACGCTACGTTGGTTGCAGGTGGTGGGATTGTTAGTTGCGGTGGGTGAACAGCTGGTGGTGTGTGGAATGGTTGACGTGTGGTGGTGGGGGTTTCACTGTGGGGGTGGATCGAAGGTGA
>WRIJ01000007.1 GCA_009782785.1 Propionibacteriaceae bacterium
GCACTCTCCGCTCAACCTGCGTCGTGGTGCTCCTCACTTCGTTCGTCAACCACTTCCTTGGTTTCGGGATAGTGCGCAAGCGCACTCTCCGCTCAACCTGCGTCGTGGTGCTGCGGAGCCCGCCAGGGCGACTCGTAGCCCTCCGCGGAATGACGGGGGAAGGGGAGGGGCCTACGCGGCTAACTCTTCGTCAGACTTAGTGAGTTCTTCGTGCTCCAGCTCGGTGTAGGCAATCTTGCCGACGCGAGTCGTGGGAAGCTCAGAGCGGAAGTCAATACGGCGAGGTACAGCCCACTTGATGAGGTTCTTCTTGCAATAATCAACTAATTCTGCAGCAATTGCATCAGAACCGGACGTACCATCAGCTAACAAAACAAACGCCTTCAAGCTCGACATCTGGTACTCATCAGGTAGCCCGATCACACATGCACGATTCACGAGCGGATGGCTCTCCAGAACCTGCTCCACTTGCAAGGGATACACTGACACCCCTGAAACCTTGATCAGCCGTTTCATGCGACCCATGAAATAGATAAACCCATCGCTATCCATGGTACCAATGTCACCAGTGTGCAACCATGTCAATCCATCCGAGTGTTGACGCAAAGTCGCAGCAGTCGCCTCTTCATCCTTGAGGTACCCCAGCATGAGAGTCGGGCCTGTGACACAGATTTCACCCTCACCGCCGTACTCCAATTCTTCACCAGTGGTCGAATCAACGATCTTGACCGACATTCCCGGAATCGGGATGCCCATCGATTCGTCGCGATAGGCTCCACGCGGGGATACCGCACAAGCCGTGACACACTCGGTCAAACCATAACCCTCCATGAGCTCCACACGGCTACCTTGAGCAGTGATGGCTTCATCAAAGCGGCGTTTCAGGTCAGGGCTCAGCATGTCACCACCTGAGTACGCCCCTTTCAATGTCTCGAAGGGCACTTTCTTGAACTTGGGGTTGCCCAAGAGTGCCTGGAAGAGGGTGGGCACACCGGCAATAAACGATGGCTGATATTTGATCAGATTGTTGATGTAGTTGTCGGCAGAAAATTCTGGTACGAGTACGAAGTAGGCTCCGGAACACATCGCCGTATGAATGCACAACCCAAGTCCGAAACCGTGGAAGACCGGCAGGATGGCTAGCACTGAATCATGGGGAGCAATTCCTGTGATGAGTTGCATGGATACTGCGAGATTGTTGAAGTTAGCTGAAGTGAGTTCGATCCCTTTCGGCAGGTCTGTCGTACCGCCACTAAACAAGATGACACATCCGTCGTCGGGTTCTAGGGGGCGACGATAAACTTCACGGCCAAGAGTCTCCAAAGCGGAGGCACCTTGGGCCTGGAAGTCTTTCCAGCTGATCACCATGGGATCATCGGCAGGTACGCCAGGGATCTTGCGCCCCTTCGTGATCGCGAAACCGATCTTCATCGGGCGCGAGAGATAGTCAGAGAATCGCGTGATGACAATGTGTTCGAGCCCAACTTCTGCCGCCAGATCGCGGAACACTGGATAGAACATGTCCACGGTCACCGCCCACTTTGAACCAGTGATGGTGATGTAGTGCTTGAGTTCTTCACTTGATGACAGTGGATGGGTCATCACAGCGTACGCTCCCAGCTTGTTGAGTGCATAGAACGCGATGATCGCACTCGGTACATTGGGGAGCGACAACACCACAGAGTCGCGAGCTGCGATACCGTTCGCACTAAAAGCTGCTGCACATTTGTCGACTTCGACTTTGAGTTCACCGTACGTCATGCGCGAACCGAGATAGATGAAAGCTGTGATGTCTGTCCACTGTTTTGCAGACTTGGACAGCATCTCGTACATCGTTGAATCTGGTGTTTCAAACTCGGAAGGTATTCCGTCGTACATGGTGAGCCATGGCTTCTGGGTCGGCATAGGACTCCTATCCTTTTCTGGGTGATTGCTCACCCACAGGGCCACCGCTAGTGGTGGCGATGGTGCGTCTCAGCTTCACTGAGTCAGAGATCTTCGAGGAGCGAAGGATCACCGATGTACTTCTCCAACAACTCCAAAGCTCGGGCATCATAGTACCCGTCAGCGATTCGCTCATCTAAAGCGATGCGCAGTTCCATGGTCTTTCGTACCGCAGGTTGACCATCTTCGCCGACGACCACACTCGGCTGGATTTTGCCGATGCACACGAAGAGCGAACAGGTCCCCCACTCGAAGAGATGATGGTACGGCGCACCAAGACCTACGCTCCCCAAATTTGCGAAGTAGATGCTGCATCGCAGTGGATCAACGGCCCGCAAAAAACCTGGAGTATCGAAGTAGAAGTCATACCATTCTAACATCCGAATCGCTAGGCGCAGCAGTGAGCGTGGAAGCTTCGTGAACAGTGCCATCAGTTTTTCGTCGTCTTTGACCTCACCCTTTTTGGCGACCTTGATTTCTCCAGAAAGTTTCGCCATAACGGTTGCACGATCATCTTCGGGTTTGATGGTGACCAGAACATTGGTCTCATCAGAGTCTTCTTCCATCTTGCGTCGAGCAATGAAAGAGAACACGACATTCTTGCGCTGGTACATCCGCCGCCCGATGATATAGCGATTGAGGTTGGGGCGTTCGCGCAAAACTTTGAGCAAGGCAAGCAGAACAGTCTGGAAGATGGTGATCTCTTTGTCTGTTCCTTTGTGTTTCTCCATGTAGTCGAGCAGATTTTCCACATCAATGGTGAAAGGGAAGTACGCAATAGAGTCGTTGCGCCCTTTCATGAGGTACGGAAAGAGGGCACCGAGATCGTTGGGCATCTTCACTCTCGTGGCATCGTAGCGATCACCGCGACGTTTACGTACCTTCTTGCTCATGGGCATCCCCTTTGGTTGTTCTACTGAGGTATGCATTGATGCTAGCTAGGAATTCTGAGAATTTCCTCAACATTGGCGAAAAATGGACGCAACAATACTGAGGTTCGTCAAGATATTGAACAGAAATGGAGTGACGTGGGTGGGAGCATAGCCTCAGTGTAGGATGAGCGCTAAGTTGTGGAGGGAGAACCATGATTGTTTGTACGAACTGTGGCAAGGATTTTCTGAGTCCTGGTGATGCTTTTTGTGGCGCTTGTGGCGCACCTGCCCTGGCGGATGAGACGGTGGACGAAACTGTCATCAAAGATATTGACGAATCTGTGGAGGACGCAGCCGCGAGTGAGCCAAGTGAGTCACCCACATCTGAGAGTGAATTACCCGAATCTGAGGGTACGCCCGACGGACAACCTCCTGAGGTGAGGGATGCTGAGGCAACTTCTGCAAAAGAAACCATGGAAGTGACGGCACCAACCGAACCTCTCGAATCTGTGGATTCTTTGGATGCGACCATGGTGAAAGCCCCAGACCTGCCGACGTACTGCTCCCAGTGCGGGCAACCCCAAGAAGGTGCTGACAACGTCTTTTGTATTCATTGTGGCTTCCAATCAACGGGAGCTCCAGCGCCAGTGACCACCACCGTACCCACGATGCAATACTCTCAGGGGCCCGCTCAGCCGTGGCTCGCCCAGGCCCCAGCGCAGAAAACCAAGAAGGCCCCTTTCATCATCGCCGGTTCGGTGATCTTGGCTGTTGCCCTCGCCGTGGGTGGGTACTTCGTTTTCCTCAAGGACATCATCAACCCTGGACCGGTTCGCGATGTCGACATCACACTCATGTCAACAGATGTCAGTGAATATCCTCTGGTTCATTCCTATTTCCGTGTTGAGTATGCCGACACTGGGGAAGCAGTGGCAGAGATCAAAGAAAAGTTTTTCACGATAGAGGAGAGTGTCAACGGCGGAGCCCGTGTCGTACGTGAGGTGAAATCTGCTCAACCGTTGATGGCAAAAGGAGTGGAGAGCGGCATCAACATGGTGCTCGTTGCTGACAAGTCTGGCAGTATTTCTCCCGCGGATTTATCCAAGATTAAGAATGTCATGACTGAGTTCACCGCGAATCTTGCCTTCGATAAGGGGGACCGCGCTGAGATTATTGCCTTCAATGATGTGGTGCAACTGATGTGTACGTTCACCAGTGACCCTGACCGTTTGCACAACGGTATCCGCAATATTGAAACTGATGGAATGACTGCCTTCTATGATGCTCTCCACCAGGGGATCCACAACGCTTCCTTGCAGGGTGGTCCGCGAGCTGTGGTCGCCTTCACTGATGGAGATGACAATATGAGTTACCACAGTGCGTACAGTATCATTGACTATGCCAACGACAAGCAGGTCCCGCTCTACATCATTGGTGTGGGTGATGCTTTCAGTGCTGAGCAATCCACGATGAAAGAGATGGCGGCTCGCACGAACGGCTACTATTGGCACATTGATAATCTCTATGATTTGGAGGCTATCTATACCCAGATCTATGGCGAGCTCCAGCACCTGTATGTGGTGACCTATGAAAGCGATGCTTCACTGGATCCTTTAGCTTCCCGCGATGTGAGTATCACTATTGATGGCAGTGGGTGCAGCGGCCAGAAATCAACTTCTTTTACTCCTTCAGTAACGGCAGAGCGTAATAAGTTTGGTCTCGGCACTGGAGGTACGGGTGGCACTGGCGGTACGGGTACGGGTGGTTCAGGTAGAACAGGTACAGGTGGCATCAACGCCTCGGGAATCTGCAATGATCCCGTCTGTGGTGGAATGTATTACGGCAATTCGTACTATGAATTATTCGTCGATGACGTCTCGTGGGAGCAGGCTTCCCAAAAGTGCTTGGAACGTGGAGGATTCTTGGTAACCATCACCTCCGCCACAGAGGAACAAGCTGTTATTTCTCTCGCTGAAGCCAAGGGTACGAAGATCGTATGGCTTGGTGGGTACACCTCCTATGATCCTTATGGCCAGGTTTTTGGCCACTGGATCACCGGTGAAGAATTCACCTACCAGAATTGGATGCCAGGTGAACCGTCGCGTGTGGACAAGGACGGCACCCCTGAGTGGTACGTCGTACTGTGGAATGTTGATAAGGCTAAAGGCTGGACCTGGAATGATCAACGCAATGACCCTATTGCTGATTATCCTGGCCTGCGGGGCAAAGTCTCTTATGTGTGTGAGTACGAGTAGTGGTTGCACCCCGGCGATGTGAGAGTGTGGCAGTACAGTGACAGAAAGGTGGCAGGAGCCTCGCTCGTCGTCATATTCTGGCGTACCGGATGTTATGACTCCGGGTGGTTCGCTTCCACCAGTACGACCAGTGCGGCCGGTCCCACCAGGGCCACCACCCTCACCGCGTCCGCGCCCAGGCACACCACCGCCAGCCACGGCACAACCGCGTCCAGGGTCTCATGCTCCTTTGGCAGCGCGCCCGTCACAGCCCGTACCACCACGACCAGCACCACCACAGCGACCTGTGGTCTCACAGGTTACTCAACCAGTAACACCTCAGGTTGCAGGGTCTTTCACACCAGACATCGATCGACCTGTCGTACGCCAGGCGGCTCACCATCCCAGTTCCCCACCGAAGCGCTCACACCGCCCGGCTGCGACGAATAAGGTACGCCGAGGTGTTCCAGTGGGCACGGTGGTCACCCTGGTTATTTTCTCACTCGTGGTGGGGTTAGTGATAGGACTAGGTTTGCCGAAGATACTGGGCAACTCGGCGGCCCAAACTCCTGAGCTCATGAAGATGCGCCCACCAGCTGAAGAACGAGCAAAGAATCCGTACAAGATCCAGACACAGGCCATCAGGGGGTACATGGAATCCATGACCTTGCATGAGAAAATCTCCCAGATGATCATTGCCACTCCAGAGTCCATGACAGGAGTGAAACCCACCTACAATGCTGGTGACATCACCCAGGCGGCTTTCGAGAAATATCCTGTCGGTGGAGTTGTCATCTTTGCCCCCAATGTCGTCAGTGAGCAGCAGTTGATCGATTTCACGACGGGGATCCAAGAGTATTCATCGATCCCGCTGTTCATCTCCGCCGATGAGGAGGGTGGTCAGGTGACACGGTTGAAGAAGCTGGACATCCATGAGATCGGGCCCATGTTGAGCTACGAGGATCAAGGGGAAGAAGCTGCCTACGCGAATGCCGTGACCTTGGCGAATGCTTTGAAAAAGTACGGGCTCAACACTGATTTTGCTCCCGTTGCAGACGTACTGACTAATCCGACTAACAAGGTGATTGGGGACCGCGCGTACTCTACTGATTTTGAGACTGCGGCTATCCTGGTTCCAGCGGCAGTACGTGGGTTCCATGACAGTGGGGTCGCATGCTCGGTCAAGCATTTTCCGGGCCATGGTGGTACGAAAGAGGACTCTCACAATACCCCTGCCTACGTCCATCGCACCTTGGATGAACTTGTCAACAACGAATTCAAGCCTTTTGTGGCAGGGATTAATGCTGGTGCAGACATGGTGATGATGGGTCACCTGATCGTACCGGAACTCGATGATCTTCCAGCATCCATGTCGACGGTGATCGTCACCGATGTTTTGCGTGGCGATTTGGGTTTCGATGGGGTGGTTATCACCGATTCGCTCATGATGAGTGCGGTGTCCAAGGAGTTCACCGTGTCCGAGATTGCTGTCACCTCCGTCGATGCCGGGGTGGATATCTTGTTGGCTCCCTCCGATGTTGCAGCGACCATTTCTGCGCTCAAGGCAGCAGTCAAGTCCGGTGATATTCCTGAATCACGGATCGATGACAGTGTTGAGCGAATATTGCGGGCCAAGATTAACTCCGGGATCATGACGATATAACTGGACTCACTTGGTCATTCCCAGTCCGGTTATTCCATGTCCACCGACCAGTCAACAATCGTTGAGACTATGGACCCTGCGAGTCGCTTCGCTCCGCAGGGTGACGAGAAAATGTCATTCCGCGGAGCACTGCGAGTCGCCCTAGCGGGCTCCGCAGCACCACGACGCAGGTTGAGCGGAGAGTGCGCTTGCGCACTATCCCGAAACCAAGGAAGTGGTTGACGAACGAAGTGAGGAGCACAGGCTTCGCGACTTGGCAGGAATCCAGAATCTATAGTCAGGCATCTGGGCAGTCTGGACCCCTTGTGACCCCAAGGGATCTAGGTCAACAGCAACAATTCACTCAGCTCAGTGAGTGCTTGGTGAGGGTCCCGATCAGGATTTAACCCAACAATGTGGTCTGGTGTGGGTGCCGCACCTGAATACAGATGTTCAACCACTTCACGGGGAATATCACGCTCGAAGTAGTCCTGTGCCCAATCAACATACTCTTCAGCAGTACCGTAGAGGCACCCGGTCAAATAACTCAGTCCATCCTCGTCGATGCTCGGATGAGTGATCTCCCCAATGGTCCAGCCAGGGGTGAGATCCTCCCACCACACACAGAAAGTGACTTCCTCGAATTCGTACATGGGGTCTTTCAGCTCTGTGAGCATCGACGGAGGAACCTCGTTGTATATCCCTGGCCAGATACTAAAATCTGGTCGAGAATGGGGTGAGAACTCTGATTCATGATCAAAACCTTTCATGAGACACCCGTACTCAAAGAAGATGACAAACAGGGAATCACCAGAGCCGGTGTCGTAGTGGAATACTTGATTCGGTGACTCACCGCGATCAACAATGACATACTGCCTGAGCCAAGCTTTTTCACTACTATGCATAATGACATCAGTGATGGCTAAAGTGTTCAAGACTTTCTTGAGATCTTGTGGTGCTGGCAGCTCAACCCATGAGAGGGGAATACTCATAAGTTCGAGGGTATCATGCGTGACAATTGTGCGCGCGAGAGGAGTCGAACCTCCACCCCGTAGACCGGGACTGGCACCTGAAGCCAGCGCGTCTGCCATTCCGCCACGCGCGCAGATCACACAGGTTAGCACATGTGGCAAAGCGGGATGTTCTGATTGGTCACACTCGGCGTCGGAAGAGGAAAGCTACTCCCCACATGAGGGCAGCTGGTAACGCAAGAATGATGCTAACGATGAACCACGTAGGCCGAGGTGCCTGGGTGGGGATCTCGGTACCCAGGGGAGTCGTGTCAGCCCAGACGAAGAATCCCACCGCAACCGGCATCGCACCAAAGAGATAGGTTCTCTCCTTGTCGGACCCCCAAGGAATCCCTAGCAGTTCGATCTCCTTATCGAGGGAGGTGGCCAAGGTAATGTCGCCATGAGCCCGCGCCGCAGCTTGGGTGACAGCAGAAGCGGAAGGGGACATCCCGAAAATGAGTGGCCCAGAATCCACGTCACCACGACCATGCCCACCTGGATACTCTCGTACTCCCACTATTCCCAACCTGGTGGTGACAAAGTTCTTTGAGTACGTCGCCCAGTACCCAGTGTCATCAGTGATCAGCGGCCAAAACGTGGCAATGATCGATTGTGAGGATCCTCGTGCTGGTTCGCGTGCCACACCACTATGGTCAACACTGTGAGCAAGCAGACCAGTGTCGGGATCGATAGCATGGTCGATTCGATCTAGCCACCGTGAAATGACTGGTGCCGCTTCCTCAGGGGCTGCAACTTTAGCCGCCCCAAGGCCAACCACCGTATCGCAGGGCCATGCCTGATTCGGATAGGAGTCCACCCATCCACTTGTACTGTCATCAACAGCCCTAAGAATCTCGCGGGCTTCTTGTTGGGCTTGGGTGTGGACCTTTTCATCCCAGGCACCTATCTCATTGAGCAGGGTTAGCCGCCATCCGCGATAAAAGATGCCATGGTCAAGTTCGGGGATGTCACCGAAACGGTGAATCAGTGAAGGATCATCGAGCCCGAAGAGCGTGCGTTCAGCGAGGTAGCGGGCAAAAGCTTGTTCTTCTGGTGAGTACGAGGGGTCGTTGGCGACGCGCCCGGCAGCAACGCCTGTGAGGACCCAAGTGAAGAATTCTCCTTCAGGGAATAGTCCCTGCATCGAGCGGGCAGCTCCTCTATCGAGGGCAGAATCCAGGTAGTGCAACTGGCCCATGACGTGGTTCCGTGGCGATGAGCCCGCTATCCACCCCACACGCCCGATTGCCCCTAGGCATATGAGCGACACCACGAGAGTGATGATCAGTATTGGTTTCCGAAATCGCCAGGTACGCTTCTTGGTCACAATCCCTATGTTAGCGATTCTCCCACCCTCAGGTTGCTGGGCAGTGATTCCCTCCTGCGATGTAGCACAGTTAGAGTCCACATGCTTGTAAAAAGTCCACTTGCTTGTTCCTCTGCTACCCTGGATAGAAGTGCTCGGTCGTTCCTGGGGGAACATTCATCAACCCAGGCACTGTACATTCACAGGGATGAGGAGGGGTCTTCATGAAATCCACACTCGGCACAACCATCACCATCATCGCAGGGATCACGCTTGTTTTAACGGGCTTGACTGGATGTGGCACCGACTCGAACCAGCCAGTATTGGTCACGGAAGTCACTGTTGGCTTACCTCCAACCTATGAGGAAGCCCACGATTTTTCTGAGGGTTTAGCTTGGGTGAAGAACAAGGGCAAGTGGGGGGCTTTGGATCTGGATTTCAACCAGGTCATCGATTTTGTGTACGACGACGTGTTGGACTTTTCTGAAGGTCGCGCAGCAGTGAAAGTTGGTGGTTTGTGGGGGTTTGTCGATCAGCAAGGCAACCTCACCACTGAGATCATCTATTCGGCGGCGAAGTCGTATTCAGAAGGTTTGGCTGCTGTTGCTCAGTGGGAGGTCGTACTTCCTGACAATGGTGTTATCGATCTGGATCGATTCGCTAGTGTCCCCGATATCCTTGAGGCCGATGAACTGCCCAGCGTTTTTGGCCCTGGAGTCCGTCAAATTGGGATCTTTGGCTTCATTGACTTGGGCGGCGAGGAAGTCATCCCTCAAAAATATAGGATGGCTGCTAGTTTTGAAGGTGGGGTTGGCGCAGTTCAACTGTGGGATGGAAATATCGACTCTCAGTCGAAGCCGTGGGTCTTGATTAATGCCCAAGGTGAAATCGTAAAAGAGCTTCCGTACTCAAGTATTCACATTAGTGCATTCCATGAAGGCCGATTGGGTGTTGGTATTGATGACGGTGACGATACGTTGTGGGGTTTCGTCGATAGTTCAGGTAGCGAGATCGTACGACCTCAGTATGGCAAGATCTACGCCTATGATGGCGGCCTTGCTGGGGTGGTCAACGTGGAACGCACAGGCCTGGGTCTGGTTGATCCCGGTGGTGACCTGGTCGTACCTCTGGACTACCAAGGGCTGAGGTGG
This sequence comes from Propionibacteriaceae bacterium, assembly GCA_009782785.1. Lineage (GTDB taxonomy): Bacteria > Actinomycetota > Actinomycetes > Propionibacteriales > Propionibacteriaceae > WQYJ01. The sequence goes on from WRIJ01000007.1 coordinate 10,163, forward strand.
GATGGCGATGAGTCAGAATTGATAGCAGCCACCAAGGGCGACCTGTGGGGATACGTTGATCGCACAGGAAAAGAAATCCTTGTATTTGTCTATGACGACGCCCACAGCTTTAAGAACGGTCGGGCACTCGTGAGTCGAGATGGGCGTTACCTCATCATTGATGAAACGGGGGCTGAGGTGGCCACTACCCACCATGAGTACGAGGAGGCTACTGCGTTTGATGAGGGGGTTGCCATTGTTACTCGCCAAGGTTTGAAAGGGTGCCTGAATATCCAAGGGGAGGAAATCCTCGCCCCCTCCTTTGATGAGATTTCAGAATTCCATGAGGGGCGAGCCGTGATGATCAAAGATGGGCAAGCTGGTTTCCTGTCTATAAGCAAGTGACCGACATCACGGTGGGCACAAGCAGGTAGTAGAAGAATGCGGACGAAAGGGATAATCATGACGAAGATGCGTAACCAGATAGCTAAGATTACTATGAGCGTACTGGCCTTGGTGTTGGTCGCTGGATGTGGCACATCAGCCAAGGACGGGCAGGACGCGAATCCCCAACCAGGGTCTCAACAACCGAAACTCGTCACCTCTATTGAGGTGGCCCTTCCCCCCACCTATGAGGATGCCAATGCTTTTTCTGAGGGCCTGGTGTGGGTGATGATGCACGGAAAATGGGGCGCGGTGGACAAAGACTTCAACCAGGTCATTGACTTTCTCTATGACGATGTCTTGGATTTTTCCCAAGGCCGAGCGGGAGTGTCGGTGCAAGGAAAGTGGGGTTTTGTTGACAATACAGGGAAAATCATTGTTGAACCGACGTACATTGGTGTTCGATCTTTTTCTGAGGGGTTTGCAACTGCACTGTGTAGAGAGATCCCTGTAGAGATTGACCCAGCAACCTGGGGAGAAACTGGGGATAAAGTTACCTACTATGAAGGTGAGTGGGCTGTCATAGACCAGGATGGAAAAGAGATTTTCCCCTGTGGGTCCTTGAACGAAGTCTCAGATTTTAATGGCGGGGTTGCCGCTGCAACGAGAAAAGTCGGAGGGGAGAAACCTCGTCGCGAGTCCCTCATCGTTACCAGCACGGGTGGGGAAATCGTTTTGGATGAATCACTGATGTTTTCTAATAATGATTTTTTCGACGAGGAGCAATTTCTCGGTCGGCAACTGAGCATGCTTCCACCCTTTTCGGAGGGACGCCGTGAAGTGTGCACTGCGGATTATGAACGCCAGAGGGTTTTTTGCGGTTATGTTGATACTTCAGGCACGTTAGTGATTGAACCTCGATTTGCTGTTGCGCGGCCATTCCATGATGGTCTCGCCGTCGTCGGATCGCGAGATGAAGAGTATCACATTACTTATTCCGTGATTAACACTGCAGGAGAAGACATCCCCCTGCAGTATCCCTATAGCGAAATCTCCGATTTCAGTGAAGGGTTTTCTTTTGTCAAGAGCGATGAGTATTTCGCTTGGGGCATCATCGACACAAAAGGCACAGAAGTCGTTCCCCCGATATTCGACATTCGTTCTGATTCCACGCAATTCCATGAGGGTCTGAAATTGGCATATCTGAAGAGGATCCGCTGGATTGATACCACTGGAGCTACGGTGCTGTATTTGAATCCTGATCCTCCGGATAATGCTAGTGATGAAGAAGTGGAAGCCATCAGCGAGAAGCGCTACATTGACGGATCAGAATTTAGCGAGGGTGTTGCCAGGGTCGTGCGAGACGGCGATGGGGGCGATATCTTGATCGGCTACATCAATACTGCCGGTCAAGAATTGGTCGAACCTATCTACTATGGCGCGCAATCCTTCCAGGAAGGATATGCAGCCATGTTCGATTATCAAGGTATGGTTGGGTTCTTGAAGATCACAGGTTGAAGCTGGTGATACCTCAAGGACCTGATGGAAATGGTGCCCGGATTGATGTCCGTGTGATGACTGAGCTTTCAACATGAGGGTTAAGTCTTCACGCGATGCGGCTACCAGAGTTTTTCGATGTACGCAGGTCGCCTGGGCTAGCTATCCCCACTACGATGGTAGACGAGCATCAAGGAGACACCCATGACCTATCGCCCAGAGACACTTGCGGTTCATGCCGGGCAGGAGACCCCTGATCCGGCTACGCATTCGCGTGCCGTGCCGATCTATCAGACGACCTCGTATGTTTTCGAGGATACTGCTCATGCTGCGGATCTGTTTGCTTTGAAAACCCCGGGCAATATTTATACGCGCATCATGAACCCGACTACTGATGTTTTCGAAGCGAGAATCAACGCCCTCGAAGGGGGAGTGGGTGCTCTGGGTACGGCATCAGGGGCGAGTGCGGTGACGTACTCGATCTTGAACCTCTGCTATGCAGGAGACAATATTGTTGCTTTGTCGACATTGTACGGGGGGACCTTTGCCCTGCTTGCCCACACCATGCCCCAATTTGGGATAGAGACCCGTTTCGTTGATCCCGACAAACCAGAAGACCTAGCCAAGTACGTGGACGACAAAACCAAGCTCGTGTTCGGCGAAACGATCCCCAATCCAGCAGCGAACATTATCGATATTGATGCGTGGGCACAAGCCGCTCATGGGTTCGGGCTGCCACTGATTATCGACAACACCGTTCCCACACCTATACTCTGCAAGGTTTTTGACCACGGTGCTGACATTTCTGTTCACGCAGCCACCAAGTATCTTGGTGGCCATGGCACCACTCTCGGTGGAGCAATCGTCGACTCCGGAAACTTCGACTGGTCCAAGCACAGTGATCGATACCCTGGGTTAACCAAACCGGATGCGGCCTATCACTCCACGGTGTGGACTGATGCTGCCGGAGTTGCGGCATACATCGTACGCGCTCGTACTGTCTTATTAAGAAATACTGGCGCAACCGCAGCACCATTCAACTCGTGGCTGTTAACTGTCGGGATGGAAACACTCGCTGTGCGCATGGAACGCCACAGTGCGAACGCCATGGCTGTTGCGAGATACCTCGAAGGCCATCCACAGGTCTCCTGGGTGAACTACATCGGGCTAGAATCTTCCCCCTATAAGGCGGTAGCGGATCGGATGCTGAACGGCGGGGGATATTCCTCCATCATGAGTTTCGGGCTCAAAGCCGGGCGGGAAGCTGGTGGCAAGTTCATTGACTCCCTGAAGCTCTTCTCCCATTTGGCCAACATTGGGGACACGAAGTCTTTAGCGGTCCACCCAGCGACCACAACCCATTCCCAATTAGAGGATGACGAACTCGTGGGTGCAGGGGTCCCGCCGGAGGCCGTGCGGTTGTCGATAGGTATCGAGCATGTGGATGACATCATTGCCGATCTCGATCAGGCCCTAGCTAAGCTCGGTTAGTGCGACGAGGAAGGAGGGGCCGTGATTGAACGCGATGCAACTGCGCTTGTGGGACACACGCCACTAGTTCGACTCGATCGGCTCTTTCACGGGATGGGTACGACCGTACTGGCAAAATTGGAGCATCTGAACCCAGGAGGGTCAGTCAAAGACCGTGTCGGGCTTGCGCTGATTGAGGCCGCTGAGAAGACTGGTGAACTGAAACCTGGCGGTACGATCGTCGAGGCCACCTCGGGAAACACCGGGATCGCCCTCGCATGGATTGGGGCCCTGCGCGGATATCGGGTGATACTCACGATGCCCGAGACGATGAGTGCGGAGCGGCAATCCTTGTTGAGGGTGTACGGCGCAGAATTGGTCCTCACCCCTGGAGCTGAAGGGATGGACGGAGCACTAAACCGCGCTGAGCAAATTGCCACTGAGACTCCGGGGGCATTCTTAGCTCGGCAGTTCACGAACGAAGCTAACCCTGCGATACACTATGCGACCACTGCCGAAGAAATATGGGAAGACACCGAGGGGAAAATCGATCTCTTTGTGGCGAGTGTGGGAACGGGAGGAACCATCACGGGAGTGGGCCGTTTCCTCAAAGAACGCAATCCTGATATTCATGTTATCGCCGTGGAACCTGCAGAGTCTCCACTGCTGAGTGAGGGTTGGGCTGGTCCCCATGGGATTCAAGGGATCGGGGCGAACTTCGTACCACAACTCCTGGATCGCATGGTCGTCGATCAGATCTTGACCGCTGATACCGCTCACTCGATTGACTGGGCGCGCCGTACTGCGCACAGTGAAGGACTCTTTGTGGGGATCTCTTCAGGGGCTGCCCTTGCAGCAGTTGCACAGCTAGCCAGTATTGACTTACTGGAAGGAAAGACTATTGTTGTGATGCTCCCTGATTCGGGAGATCGCTATATGTCCACTGGGTTGGTGGGCAAGAATGGATGAACGATGACTGACAACAATCGTGGACGTGGGGCTTCCGCGCATCCATCATCCGTTCTTGAAAGTATTGCTTTTCGTGTACGCGAAGATTTGAATGCGGCCATGAAAGAGGACCCAGCTGCCACGTCGAAGATTCTCGTGGCGTTGACCTATCCTGGTGTCCATGCCGTGTGGGCGTACCGTGTGGCTCATCATATGTGGAAAGGCTCAGGGTTTCTCAAACCTTGGGCACGGGTGATCTCCCAGATTGCACGGTTCTTCACCGGTATCGAAATCCATCCTGGTGCCACTATTGGGCGGCGATTCTTCATCGATCATGGCATGGGTGTAGTCATTGGTGAGACCGCTGAGGTGGGTGATGACGTATTGATGTACCATCAGGTCACTTTGGGGGGGCGTTCTCGTGGACGTACGAAGAGGCACCCCACGGTTGGGAACCGTGTCTTGTTGGGTGCTGGAGCGAAACTCATTGGCCCGATCACTATTGGTGATGATGTGAAAATTGGTGCCAATGCTCTCGTTGTGAAAGATGTGGCCCCTGGGCAGACCGTGGTCGGGATTCCTGGTACGACCACCATTGGTGACGTCATCGCCTAGCGGGTGACAGGCTCCCCAGCCCGATCCTGCGGAACGAAATCATCCCAACTATGTCACCCTGCGGAACGAAGTGACTCGCACCACGACGCAGGTTGAGCGGAGAGTGCGCTTGCGCACTATCCCGAAACCAAGGAAGTGGTTGACCAAACGAAGTGAGGAACACCACGACGCGGGTTGAGCGGAGAGTGTGCTTGCGCACTATCCCGAAACCAAGGAAGTGGTTGACGAACGAAGTGAGGAACACAGGCTCCGCGACTCGCCCCAGTCATTCCGCGGAGTGCGCCAGCACGACTTGGCAGGAATCCAGACAGGTGAATAACCACAAAGATGAGTCTGTGGATCATCACTAATCACCGACAGTCACCACCATGGCCAGTGTGATCTCTGGACGCGAGTCACTTCGTTCCGCGGTATGACAGTTGTGACCCTCCCACTAGCTACGTCCTATCCTTGTGCGATCATCGATTCGATGAGGCTAGCCACCTGGTCAACATTGGTCAGTGTCTCATCTGAGAGAGAAACCCAGGTTTCCTGGTCGTACCCAACACCATCACTGCGACGGAAGTCCACAAACAGCGGTCGTACAGGATCAGTCAGATAGTAGTTAGCGACTTCAGCAAATTGGAAGATACCTGACCCATCAGTGGCTTGAGCGAAACCCCGAGAGGCTGGAGTCGCAAGGAAGAGTACGTGCGAACCTGTGCGAAGCATCGAGTGGGCTTCGCAATTGTCACAGTCGATACCAATAGCAGTGGTCAGCATTACTCGTACCTCAGAACCGGGTGCGAGGTTACCGCGGACCACCTGACCCACCTGGACTGTGAGGATCGAATAGTAGGTGTCCCAATCAGCGAACTTCACCTTGATCGACTCAATCCTTAACACTTCCCCAGTGAAAATGTCCGTGCCAGTCAGGAGCTGTGTTTCATTTTGTGGAGCCAGTTCAAGGGTCTGTTTGCCCTTCGGGATGACACTTGCTGAGGTCACAGTGACACCATGGGAACGATCAGAGAGAGGGATTTTTACACCGGGAGCCCAGATGAGTACGCCTAGTACGACGAGAGCTGTTGCTAAGGCAGCAACTGTCATCCACATGGTCTTGGGTTTGGCAGGTGGTTTCTTCGAGTTATCTGCACTCTGGTTGTCGGCTTGGTCTGACACGACATTCTCCTTCACTGGTCGAAGCTCATGGCCCTTGGTGGGTACGTGGATTTAGCGCTGCGAGCGTACGAACCCTGCAGCTTCGGCAGCCTCGGGTGAGGAGAACCATACTTCAGCTGTCGTACGCCCGTACCCAGCAGCCTCGGGTACATGATATTTCATGGAGCGCTCGTTGCCCTTGATTTCAAAACCAGCAGGCGGGTTGTCTCCCACATAGGAGCCTTCGCCGTAAGGTGATGCAGTGGGTGTTGTGACACTGGGGGCTTCGCCAGCAAAACCTGTCGTCTGGGTGAGATCCGTGTCGACGAGTACTTCATCGAATTCATAGTCATCACCTGGATAAACATAGGGCTCATCAGCTTCATATGCTGCCCATTCTTCCTTGCTGCCGAGGAAGGTGCGTACGGCTAGAGCGAGTGCACCCAGGATGGCACCCAGAGTGGCCAAGGTGGCAATAGTTTTCGCTTTGCTGGCTTTCTTGGGTGTGCCCAATTCTGCTTTGAGTGTCTTCATGGAGGCTCCTGTTCGTTCGTCGAGGCGGGCGAGGATTTCACGTGCCTCCGTTCCTGCCGGTGTGGCCGCTGCTTGGTGGAGGACGTTGATCATCTTGGGAAGCACCTCATCGTGGACGGCTTTCTGTGCGCGATCAACGGCTGGTGCAACCTTTTCCCAGGCAGTAGTGACTGTGGGCTGGATGCGCTCGACTCGGTCCGCAGCGAAGCTGGCAGCTTTTCGAGTGGTGGCCTTCGCGGTTTCCCAAGCGTCATCAGCGAGGGGACCGACTCTTTTCATAGCGGCTTCGATGAGTGGTGTGATTTTTTCAACGACATCATCCCAGGTGGCTGAACCGTGGTCAGCGAATGCCTTAGCGCGGTCAGTGACATTGTCCCGCAGGGCTTCTGTACGAGTATTCATCAGCATTCCTTTTCGTCAGTGGGTCTAGTCTAACTGGTTTATCAATGTTGATCACCCTGACATTCCCCTGAAATCCATGTACGGACAAGTTCCGGACAAGTGGCTGCTGTGGGCCACAATAACTGCTCACCATGGCACAATGAGAGGGTTGTCCAACTCAAAACGGAAAGGGTTCAACATGACTCAGGCGACACTCCACACTAATCTCGGCGATATTGTGATCGACCTCTTCGAGGATCAGGCACCCATCACAGTGGCTAACTTCGTGGGATTAGCGAGCGGAACCAAGGAATACATAGACTCCACGACTGGAGCTCAGACCACAGGGCGCTACTATGACGGATTGGGTTTCCATCGTGTCATTAGTGGATTCATGATCCAAGGAGGGTGTCCAGAGGGGACAGGCCGCGGTGGACCTGGGTACGATTTCGGTGACGAATTCCATCCCGATCTCGTTTTTGATCGCCCCTATCTCTTGGCGATGGCGAATGCTGGCCCTGGTACGAACGGTTCCCAGTTCTTCATCACGGTTGGCCCCACTCCCCACTTGAACCGCAAGCACACGATCTTTGGTGAGGTGCTTGACGAGGATTCCAAGAAGGTAGTGGATGCTATTGCAGCAGTACGTACGAGCATGAATGATCGCCCGGTAGAACCTGTCGTGATGGAGAGCGTCGAGATCAGCTAACTGCGCAAGGGGATGTGGTGGTTTTAAGTGGTCATTGCATCATGCACGGTTTGTGGGTCGAATAATAGTTATTGGAAGATTTCTGCAGCTTTCCTTCGCTCCGCAGGGTGACGGAGGTGATGTTGTGCAGAACCCAGTGGGGGTGACCGAAACCACACAAAAGGTACGTCCCCTTGTGCTGCTAGTGGGTGTGGGCCGGCCATCCCCACGTGCCATCAATCTCTAGCAAGCGCACGCCATCAGATTCCATCCAGGAAGCGATCAACTCAGCTTCCTGGATCGAACCAGCAGGCATCCCTATCGGAGGTGGGGTCACCGACTGGGCTGTCGCTACACAACTCTGCGCGATACGCTGCGGGTCATCGCCGGGCAGTGCAACCTGGGCACCAGCGAGAAGGCCGTACCGTATCACGTGAATCTCCCAGTGTTGGTCGAGTCGTCGCGCAGCAACAATCTCAGGGCATGATGCGAGTGCGTTCAGCCGGGCTTTGCGTACCATGGCTTTCTCCACCTGGTGGAGGCGATCGCGTACCTCTTGGGCTTGCTCGAATCGCAGGTCCTGGGAGAGGGACGTCATGGTTGCGCTCAACACCTGTCGTACTGGTCGGATATCCCCGGCCAGGCAGGTGTTGAGGTTATCAACAATGAAGCGGTAATCGTCGAGGGCTTCGAGGGTGCATGGCGCAGGGCATGAGGCAATCTCTGCGAGGGCGCATGGTTCACGTGGTTTGGATTTTGCGAGGCGATCCACACACCTGCGTACGGCAAAAGACTCCCACAAACCCATCAGGGCAAGCTCACTGTCCGCCCGAGAAGTGAAAGGCCCGAGATAGGCGAGGGAATCCTGGGGGGGTTTGCGTACGATCGACAACCGCGGAATAGGTTCCGTGGTGGTACGGATCCAGGTCAAGGAGGGGTTCTTGCTGCGCCGGTTGTACGGAGGTTGGTGGGCGGTGATGAGTCGAAGTTCGACGACCGCTGCCTCCAGTGCAGTATGGCATTCGACAGCTTCGACCCCCGTGGCAAGGTTGACCATCTCCTCCATGCGACGCCGGGTTTCGGAACTAGTGAAATAGGTGGCTACCCGTCGGCGGATATGTTTCGACGTACCCACATAAAGATGTTGGCGTCCACGATCACTATCACGGACAAAGAAATAAACCCCTGGACCTTCGGGGAGATCCTTCGCCCACACTCGACGACGTCGACGTTTGTCAGTAATCATGTGGGAATAGTCCAGGAGGTCTTCGACTGTGGTGACTGATCGATTGCCGACCCTCTCGAGCAGTGCGTGCAAGAGATCAACGGTGGCTCGCGCATCATCGAGTGCGCGGTGGGTGGGGCTCACCGGGGTGGAGAAATAGTCGGTGAGCGTGTGGAGGCGGTAATTGCCGACCTCCGATTTGGGTACGATTCGTCGGGCAAGGCGGACAGTGTCGAGTACGTTCGGTGAGGGCCACTCGTAGTCGAGCCCTTCAGCGGCTCGCAGGATGAACCCCATGTCGAAACCAGCATTATGGGCAACCATGAGGCATCCTCGAGCGAACTCGATCAGTGAGGGGAAGACTTCCCGCAGGTGTGGGGCGCGTCTCACCTTCTCGTTGGTGATGCCGGTGAGCCCAGTGATGAATGGAGAAATCTCCACACCAGGGTTCACCAGGGTCTGGAATTCCCCGAGTTTCTCGCCACCGCGTACCTTCACTGCACCAATCTCGGTGATCCGCGCGTCAGGGCCGGTTCCGGTTGTTTCCAAGTCGATCACGCAAAACGTGGTATCTATCAGCGGGACTGCCTGAAAAGCGACGTCATCGAGTGTCGGCTGCGTCGATGTCACTGGAGTCCCTAGCATGAAAACCACTGTAGAGCATGGGTACGACATGGACCCCAGCTCCCCGTTTGTTGACTGCTACTTACTCATGGCGACCACGTGTGATCGTTGCGTAGTAACTCACCTTGTCTGCCCACAGAACCTTCCCAACCCCGTCATTCTGCGCGAAGTCCACCGACCCCGTCTCCCTGCGCGAAGTCGCAGGGTCCAGATATCACACTGACCACTGGTGGGAGTCTGCCGATTTCACTCACCACTAACAGACTCTTCTTTGTGGTTAATTGCTGAATCTGGATTCCTTCCGCGAGTCGCCCTAGCGGGCTCCGCAGAAAGACGGGGTTAGTGTCACCCTGCGGAGCGCGCCAGCGCGACTCGCAGGGTCCAGAATCCACATTCACCATGGTGGTGGCCGTCGGCAGGTGGTCATTGATACTGCGGCGGGAGATTGCTTTTTTTGGAACACTATGGTTAGAAAGAACTTCCTTGAACACGTATAACGCTGAGCAGAGATAGTATGATCACAAAGTAACCATCATCAGTTCAGCTCCTGGAGGTAGTGACATGTTTCAACAACGAAAGGCTTCCTGGGTCCGCATGCTCGTGGCGTGGGCCATAGTAGCTGTGGGTGCGCTCACCCTCTCGGGGTGTGGTAGTAACCCAGGGTCAGACTTGGTGGGACGTTGGCATTTAACGGATGCGGGTGAAGAAAGCATTCAGCGGATGATAGAGGATCGAGAGTCCTTTTCTTCCGCAGACTGGGAGCGGTGGGATTATGCATACATTATTGAATTTACCACCGATGGTACCGTTCGTACCTGGGAAAACTCACAACCCAGTACCACTTGGACGTGGAGCATAGACAATGGATTGCTCATCATTTCGGGGAACCGTGAAACCTATCACTGTCGTTATTCTGCTTCAGAGTCGACGGTGGAATTCCGGAACTGTGATTGGGAATACGCCGATTTTTTCTTGACTCGGGAGACGTACTTTGAAGAGAAAATGGGTCGCGGCGAGGTGCGCGATTCTCTTCCCAGCCCGAGGAGTACCCCAACCCTGAGCGACGAAGACAACTTCATCGGAATCTGGTATATCGACCCTGATTACATGATGGTTGACTCTGGATGTCCAGGCTCGTTGGATTACTTCCGCTTTCATGATGATGGGAGCATGGAGAGCTGGGTCAGTGATTGCGATGTTAATTTTCATGCCACCGGAACCTGGTGGCTTGAACAGGGGATTATGCACACAAGGACACTCGCTGACGAAAGATATGACATGGTGCCACATAGCGAAGATTGCTCCTACGAGATCACCCCCACGGCCATATGGCTGGATTGTGATGGGCCTTACAGATTCCCACTTCGCCGCGAATGAACGAAGCGCAACACAAAAGGTACGTCCCTTTGTGTTAAACAGACATGGAATGATCCACACCAAGCACACCGAAAAATGTCAGACCCTAGTGTCACACTAGAAACCATGAAGTTTTATGTGATTGATTGTGAAAGATGCTTGGCAGATCCGAGTTCCTGCTCTGATTGTCTGATGTCTATGCTGAGTGACCCTGACTATGGGCAACCAGTGAGGTTCACCACCCAGGAACGAGAGGCACTCGATATCATGGCTGAGGTTGGATTGGTTCCACCCTTGCGACTGGTCGGGTGAGCCGTGCGTCAGATGTTTAGCTCCCAGGTACGAGTGCCGCTGTGCCCCCTGTTTCATCCAGGGAGCTTAACCAATGTCGCAGAGCCCAGGTGGCTCGTACGTCATCCTCGTTATACCGCTCAATGCGCTCACGGGCAAGATTCCTGTGGTCCGGGGAAGCCGAGCTATCAGTTGCTTCATCGAACCACCGCATTGAGTTCAGCCCACTGGCGTCAGTCTCGCGCCAAGAAAAACCGGCACCATGGGTGGCAACAGTTTTCAAGCCCCACCCGTCGACACTAAAGAAGTGTCTCGTCACGTATTCCTGCAGATCCACACAGTGCTCCTGTGACCAAGCAGTGAACCAATCGAGGGCTGCACTACCGCGTGCTTCACGATCCTGAGGAAGGAACTGCGCCAGCCGCTGTACAGTCAACAACTCGGAAGAAGAGTAATGATAGATCAAGACCGATGTCTTGCCCTGGGCGGCAATATAGGACTTCAACCAGCTGAGAGCCTCTAGGCCCAGATGGAGTTCCTGGGTTTGGTTCAGCGCAGAAAATTTCGAGAAGCAGTGGTACGAAGGCCCAGGGGTTGGTGTACGGCGATCATGAATGAGGAATCCCCACAGGTAGGCTCGGTGATGGGAGGAGGTCTCGATATCCCAGTCGATTTCAATATCTGCACGCGGCACATCGATGGCCGTAGAAGTGATTCTTTCCATCGGGATCCCTTGATGGATCAGTCGAGTACGGTGGGCAGCGACGCGGAACCTGTGCTCGGCGTCACTTCGATAGCTCACCTGGGGAAGATAATCTTCAAGGATGGCATCTATATCTGCTGTTGCTAGGTCATCAATGGTCGTGATTCCCAAAGATCGAAGGGTCGTGATCTCGCGAGGGTCCAGGTGGGGACGCTCAATATTCATCGAGATGTCATCTCCGAGAGATTCTTGGCAGAGTTTCCACCAGTCGCAGTGATCACATTGGTCGATGCGAATAGGGGAGACCATGAGCCCCTCACCAAGCTTGTCGATGAGTGGTTCACAGGACGCACCTTGGGTGAGGGCCCGTTCAGCCACGCGTACGCGGAACCGAAACTCGTGGTCGTACCGTTCCAGCGGGGAATAGGTTTTCCATCCGGAAGTGGAGGTACGAGAAATAGTGCTCAATGCTTTTTCTTTGAGATTGATCCAGGTGATGACATGGCCTTTGTGTGCACCACCTTGGTCGGGCCAAACCTGGTCTTCATGATCGGTACCTATCAGTCCCGCCCACGCGTGGGTTGGAGCGAATCCACAGTCATCAAGCAGGTGCCACAGATGGGCAAGATGGAGAAGATTGATCTCCATATCGTGGTCGCGCAGGGTGTGCGAGGTGGGTTCCGCATGGGCAAGGAAAGGGCGGCTGAGCCGGCTTGCTCGCTGCCCACCAGTTTTTCGCAGCCCAGGATCAAGGATGGGGTAGTCCTTGACGAGCACAGGATAATAGGACTGTGTTGGCTCCCCCGCATGGACGAGGAGATCAATGGTTCCGCTGCGATGGTTGCTCCAATCAGTGGGGGGTCGTGGTGCGATAATCAAAGAAGCACCTTGCTCCATGGCTTGCACAGTGGCAGAGGTACGGGCCTCACCATCTTTGATTCCTGACAGGTCTACGGCTTCGCGACCATGGTGGGCAATGAGGGTTCGAACAACGTGGGCGTGATGGGTGGAGGCAGGCAATTCGAAGCGTTGCAGAGACATGTCGAGAGGTTCGTCTCTTTGAGCAAAGACGCGAGCAAAGCTTTGAACGCTGACTGGGCAAAAGGTGACTGCAGAACGATCTAGTGCGAAAGCTTTCGGGGTTTTCATCGCAGCCCCGCTCTAGGGTTTCACGCCGCGGTGCAGTGCAACGATACCCCCAGAAAGATTGCGCCATTGGATACCAGTCCATCCTGCTTTTTCCATGATGACTGCGAGCCCGCGTTGATCATGCCAGTCGAGAATGGAGTCCCCCAGATAGTTGTACGCCGAAGCACGACTCGATGCGGCTTTTGACATCAGTGGAAGAGCGAACTTTAACCATCCCTGGTAGGTCACCCGCGTCACCCATGAAACGGGGTGGGAGAATTCGCAAATCACCAGTGTGCCACCAGGGCGTACGACCCGAGAGATTTCTCGCAGTACCATCTCAGGGTTGCTTACGTTGCGAAGGCCAAAACTCATGGTGGCAGCATCAAAACATCCTTCACTGAAGGGGAGATGCGAACCATCACCGACCACGAACACCTGGTTCGGATGGCGCCCTTTGCCGACTCGTACCATCGCTTCAGTGAGATCAACGGCGATCACTTTCGCACCAGTACGAGTGATGGGGGCACCGGAGGCACCAGTACCAGCAGCAAGATCGAGGATGAGTTCCCCTTCTTGAGGTGCGAGGGCATCGACCACGTGATGGCGCCAGCGTCGATCCTGCCCAAGCGATGAGAGGTCGTTCATGAGGTCATATCGGGGCGCGACATCAGAGAACATGTCCGCGATAGTGGACGGGTCCTTGTCTAGTTTCTGGGTGTTTCTTCCCTTGAAAAACCTCACCAGATAAGACTGCCACGGTTGCCCTCGAGGCGCTAGTCACGTCTCACCAATTGATGGTGACCGGTGGATTCTGCGAGTCGCGGAGCCTGTGCTCCTCACTTCGTTCGTCAACCACTTCCTTGGTTTTGGGATAGTGCGCAAGCGCACTCTCCGCTCAACCTGCGTCGTGGTGCTGCGGAGCCCGCCAGGGCGACTCGCAGTGCTCCGCAGAATGACAGGGTTGAGGCGTCGCTCCGCAGAATGACGGGGTTGATGACACCAGGTACCCCCACATCCGTCACCCTGCGGAGCGAAGCGACTCGCAGGGTCCAGATATCATATCAACCATGGTGGTGACTGCTCGTCCACCAGCTCTCACCACAGAATGGGTTGGGCTCCTTGGCTGACCAGGGACTCGTTGGCGCGTGAGTACGGGCGTGACCCGATGAATCCTCGGGAAGCCGACAGGGGAGACGGATGGGCACTAGCGATGACAGGGGTCGAGGCGAGTCGAGGTGTGATCTGCTGGGCATCGCGGCCCCACAAGATCGCCACGAGTGGCCCCCCACGAGCCACCAAAGCGTCAATTGCGCAGTCAGTCACACGCTCCCACCCACATCCGCGATGGCTGCCTGGTTTGCCCACTTCGACAGTGAGCACTCGATTGAGCAAGAGTACGCCTTGGTCAAACCATCTCGACAGATCACCGTGAGCTGGTGGGGTCACACCCAGATCGCTCGCCAGTTCGGCGTACATATTCCTCAAAGACCCTGGCAGCGGGCGAACTTCCTCCCCGACACTGAACGATAATCCCACTGGATGACCTGGTGTGGGGTAGGGGTCCTGCCCGAGAATCAGTACGCGTACCTCGGCTAGTGGGCGAGTGAAAGCGCGCAGTACGTGAGCCCCAGCGGGCAGATAATGTCGACCAGCAGCCATCTCTCTGCGCAGAAAATCACCCAACTCGTGGATAGTGTCTTCGACCGGTGCCAGAGCTTCAGCCCAGTCGCCGGTAATGAGATCAGTCAGTGGGGCCACGACGCGAGTCTACCTCGGTGCCAGATGATGGTTGTGGTCTTGGCGACCGGTAGCCCAGGTCAACACCATTCCCACACCAATGACACCAGCCCCTGCGAGCCAAGCCCACCGTAGAGAGAACCCGTCCACGACAGCTCCAGCGATCAGCGGACCAAGAATCAACCCGATGTCACCCGCCATTTGGTAGGCGGCAAAACCGGAGCTCGCTGAGACAGGTACGGCGTCAGCGAGCATGGCTTGGGAAGCAGAGATCGTGGCAGAAACCCCCACCGAATAGAGGCACATGAAGATGACCAGCACCACATAGTTACCCGCGAATCCGAGAGCCACCGACATTCCGGCAGTGAGGATCCCTCCACACAAAATCATGAACCGCCGCCCGATGCGATCTGTACCCACCCCAACCAGGTGCATACTCACTGCTTGGGAAACAGCAGCCACACTGAACGCAATACCCACCCACCACAGGGGCAAATGCAGTGCTTCCACGATGAATAAGGGGATGAGCATGTTGCGTACCCCGAACGACTGCCAACCTGTACCGAAGTGCACAGCGATGGCAGCGCGGAACCGGGAGTCTTTGACGAGGTCACGCAGCCCGATAGTGTTGTCGCGCAATTCTGCACGCTGTTTGGCTTCAGTACGTGGCAACGAGACTGCGAGAACAACAGCGGCCACTGCGAGTGAACCGGCATAGAAGAAGAAGGGCGCATGTAGGGAGATCGCTGCGATCAACCCACCAATTGCGGGCCCTGTCATCCCACCGAGTACGAATCCTCCCCCTTGCAGGGAGCTCGCTCTTCCGCGCATCTGTGGCGGGGTGGAGGCAAAGAGCAGAGCCATGGAACTCACACCGTACAGGGCCGATCCGAAACCGGAGAGTCCCCGCCAGGTTAACAAACCCATATAGGAGTTGGTGATCCCCATCATGAATGTCGTGATGGCGACCAGGATGTTTCCAGCTATCGCCATCTCTCGCGGCCCGATCATGCGCGTGAGCCAACTGCTGGCTGGCATCGTGATCAAGCGAATCACTGACAGTGATGAGATGACTAAACCGATGAGGAAACTGGAGACACCGAAGGTACGAGCGTACTGGGGCAGAACAGGATTCATCACTCCGAAACCGATCGCAATGAGCAGGCTCACCCCAGCGAGTATCCAGACTTGGCGTGGCAGGCGTGAAGATTCCTGTTTCTTGTTTGCCCGAGCCATCCCTTTAGCTTAGTGGCTGAGCCCTGTGAGCTGGGGCCTTATTCGCTACCCTGGGCTGTCCACAGTGTTGAAGTGTTTTCTTGAACCATGCGAGCCAGTCACCTGGTTTTGAAGTACCGGAAGAGGTGGTTCGAGCTGATCTGGTTGACCCCAAGGGTGGTTCCGAGCAACCCACCAAAGATTCCGCCCATCAGCACCCTGAAAGAGACCTGCCACAGTGCCCCAGGATCAGCTGGGGTAATGAGGGCCATGGTGAGCCCATCGAGTCCTAGGACGATGGCTCCGCCCACAACCAGGCAGAAACCGTGTTCGATCAGGAGTTGGCCCACTTGCGAGAGCTTCGATGCTCCAACGTGCTGAGCTGATGCCAGTTCTAAACGTCTCAACCAGACGAATATGAAACCCAGGAATCCAGCCACGATGAGGGCAAGTATGGGAGCGAATCTAGTGATTCGGTCCAGGTATCGGTCAAACCCAGTGAATTCACTGCCTAAACGTGTGTTCATTTGGGAGTAGTCCGTTCGTACCTGCAGGTCATTAGCTCGCGGGTCAACAGTGAGCCGGAGTAATTGTTGAGCGTTCGTAGCCATCGGCCAGGTTTTTATCCAGCATTCATCAAAGAGGTCATCGGCTGGAACAGGGGTGAGCGCAGAATAACTGAATCCAGGCTTTCGACCGTCATCAGCCCACTCGAAGACCCCGCGAACATACGTACCACCTTGTGTGAGCGGTAGCGACCCACCGGTAGTCACACCAAGAGTGTTCGCGACTTCTGTGGAAAGAACCAGACCCGCATGGCCACTGTCTTCGACCTCGAAGAGTCTCAATGCTCCTTCAGTGACCTGATAGGAAGCAATGGGTCCGCGAGGAAGTGTTTGACTGGTGAGGGATTCTACTTGTTGCTTGAGTGCCCCCGCTGATTCCACTCCATCCTGGTCGGCGAGTTGGTCGCACACATCCCCTCTAATCTGCCCAGGGCTGTTGACAATGAAGGTGGAGGCCCCTGAATTGCGGTAGTGCAGAGCATCTGTCATGAGTTTCGCAATGGTGAGAAGATCAGACAAGGTGGCCATGAAAACGAGCGCTACAAAGGTGGACACCAGTAGGCCAGGTTTTGTCGTTGTGGTGCGTACGTTGTGAAAAGCTTCTTTGACGATCCAGTTCATGCGTACTCCTCCAAGTCGATCACATCAGTGCAGGCCTGGCGGGTATGAGCTGAATGAGTGGCGACCACCACAATGGTGTTGCTGCGGGCTAGAGCATGGAGACTAGCGTCAACCAAGTGGGCTGTGTTGGTGTCTAATTGTGCTGTGGGTTCATCCACCAGGAGAAGATGGGGGCGGGCAGCTATTCCTCGAGCGAGCATGAGCCGTTGGCCTTCTCCACCTGATAGATCGCAGAAATCGCGGGCAGCGACACTCGCGAGTCCGAATTCTTCGAGCAGTGTCATCGCCTGATCTTTGGCATCTTGGCGGAATAACCCGCGTATGAGAAGCGGGAGCATGACATGATCGAGGGCACTGCGATAGGCCACACCGTGAGGGTTTTGAAATACCCAACCGATCCGCGTGATTCCCTGATAGGTGACACTGCCATCAGTGGGATGGAGCCACCCGGTGAGAATCGACAGCAGGGTGCTTTTCCCTGACCCTGATGGCCCAACAAGTCCATAGACACGATCAGGGCGCAAGGTGAGGTGGAGATCGGTGAAGAGATGCGGTTGGCCAGGGAATTGATGCCCCACGTGCTCGAGGTTCACGTGCATGATGCTAGCCACACTGCGAGAGCTTCGCTGGGTCGAGGGATACTTCTGCGGGTGGGGCAGTGTCTTCAATAGGTACGACGAAGGATTGCCCGAGTTGTGATCCTATGATGCGAATATTGATGGGGTTTCCGTCGCCGATGACGCAACCCAGAGTAGGTGACCCTGCCGAGATACTACTGGGAGGGATCATCCACACGGTGGCGGTGTCAACCAGTTCCCAGGTGGCTGTGAGTGTGGCGGGGGAGCTGTCCATACTTGCTTGAGCGAAGGCTGGTAGTGATGAGAGTGTTGCGAGTGTCTCGGCATCGGTGATGTGCCCCTCATCATCGATGGGCAGGGTGACACCATCGATGATGACTTGACGAGCGCCATCAGCCCCATCGCGGGGGAGATCTTTAATGTCGGCATAGTTGGCTTGCGCTGGGACGGTAGCGATCGTGGAGCGCCCGGCTAGTTCTGTTCCCACACTGACTTCACAGGAAGCAATGGTGACTTCTCTAGCGGGTAGCCACAGTATTGTGTCTGGATCGATGGATGTTACCGAGGCGGTGGAAGCACCTATAGCTTTGAGGCGACTGTGATAGGCGGTGATGACACTGGTGGTGATGGTTTTTCCTTGAATATCTGCACCCAAGTCTTTCAGGGCATTGATGACAGCCTCGGCATCCTTACCAGTGGACTGCACTGGGAGTTCTCTCCACAGAGGAACACTGGTGGCCAAGGCTAACAGTGGTTGCCCATCGACACTCAGCATGGATTGCCCGGACTTGACGGTCATACCTGGCGCACAACTTGATGCGGTGACAAGTCCGGGAGTTGTGGCCATCAGTGGTGGGCTGGGATTGCTCATGACATTGAGTGTGACAGTTCGAGCATCACCATATTCCTGAACTACCACCGGTGAAGATGAAATCGCTCCCGGTGTGGTGAGTGGTGTGGGTGTTCGTGGCGGTGCAACTATGATGCCAGCGGCGAAGCCTAATCCGATGGCCGCCACTAGTGTGAGGACAAGGAGTGGCACGACACGCTGTCGGGTTGTTCGCCCGACAGCAGTCGTCGTTTCTTTGGTTGTGTTCATAGAAGTCCGAGTGGGTTCTTTTCGCATTCCATGGCAGCTGGTTTCCTCCTTCCACGAGGTGAATCGGCGCTTGTAAAAGCCTCAATGAGTTCCTAATGGATTGCTGTTGCATTCCCAGAATTTCGCTGCCTGGGGGGAGGATTCTGGTGATTCAAATTCGAGAAAAATGTCTCCAGACTCGAATTCGTTAATGTAATTACTTGCTGTGTAACTTGAGGGGCGCAATCCTGTTCTGATCAGACAATCAGCCATCAGCTGAGAGAAATCCACATTGTCAGGGTTGATATTCATCTGGTAATAGAGATCTGAAACTAACAGCCAGTCAGTAGTCTCCTGACAGGATTCACTCAATTCTTTTGCTCTCTGGGAAGTCTGTTCAGCTGTCTCATTGCTAGCGAAGGGCAAGAAAGTGTCGAGACTCCCGTCGTCTCCAATGGCAAACACTTCAAATCCTGATGACACTAGACATGAGCGTAAGGCTTCCTTGATTTCTGCGAATTCTTGCTCAGTGATCTGCCCGTCAGCAAGGATAGCTTTTCCCAAATCGGTAGATGCTTTCTCGAAAGCATGATTAAAATCATCTGCCCATGGCCCCGATAGCCGATCATTCTCTTGGGTTGATTGGCTACCATTGAGCAGCGAGCAACCATTTGTCAGAGCGACAATAACAATGATGAGCGTGTAGGTGAATACTCGTTTGAATCTCATTTACCCCACCCTAACGATCAGCAAAGACCGTTTCCAAAATGTCCCCCGTGTTGGGACATGATATCAATGGTTCGGTGGGGTCGTATTATTCTCTTGGGATGCATGTCAACCCCAGGGTTGACCCCCATTAGTCCCTTGGGCTCGCTCCACAATGAGGCCGAGCCGCAGAAACTGTGTCACTATAGATACATGAGCGAGATGGATATCACGACAATTTTGGAAGATTTGGCACAAGGGCGTATTGATGCTGGGGAGGCGAAGCGCCGTATCGACGAGCTGGGGCTTGGCCGTGACACCGATCACAGGGATGACGACCAAGAGATGTCCACCGAATGGCCAATGAAACCAGACCAAGAGCCACCGGGTGCCCCACAAGACCCGAAACCCAGCGAGCCTCACGCTAGCAAGGCTGCACGCGGCGAAACACCGAAGACTGAAAAGAACGGCAACGTTGACAAGGTTGTGATCAAAGCGACAGCTCGCAAGGTCAGAGTCATTGCCGATCCGAGTGTGTCAAGGGCTGCGGCTGAAGACGTACACCAGGTTAAACGTAAAGGATCGAATCTCATCATCCATGGGGATCGAGAGTTCACCGGGGTGATGGATGCGCTTGCTTGGGTGAAAACCGTACGCGGACTTGATGACGTGAAATCACTGGGGATAGGTCAAGAACTCACCGTACGAGTCAATCCAGCCCTCGAGGTCGATATTCGCCTCACCGGTGGAACACTCACCGTTACGGACATTCCTCGACTAGGGAAGGTACGTGTAGCTGCGGGTGCCACCACAGTCACTGGTGCGCGCGAGATCGCTGACATGGTTGTTCAAGCAGGCCAAGCTACGATCGCTGGCAGATTCAATGAAGGTTGGTCGCGTGTGAGGTGTGAATCTGGTCAAGTCGTGCTCGAGGTCGACAAGGATTCTGACGTACGCCTGCGGGCCGATGCTCAACTAGGCAAGGTCAGCTGGGAGGGCTGCGATGGTGATAGTGGTGACGTTGTTCTCGGCAAAGGGACAGCCCACCTCGATGTTGGAGTAGTCATCGGCCACGTTGCCGTTAAGGTCGTTTAACCCTCAGGCACTGAACCCTTCGATCGCGACGCTATTCTCGGTCGCGGCGAGATGTGCGGCGAAGAACAGCGACTCTGTTTGCGCGCGACACTGTACCCTAGTCACCCCGCGGAGCGCGCCAGCGCGACTCGCGGGGGCCAGATTTCACACTGACCATGGTGGTGACCGCCGGTGGTTGGTGATCATCACCAGACTCTTCTTTGTGGTTGGTCACTCGACTGGATTCCTGCCAAGTCGGGCTAACGCCCTCCGCGGAATGACAGGGAGCGAGTCGCTTCGCTCTGCGGAAGGACTTTCAAGTCACGTATCGACCGCAACTGCCTGGTGGAGAACGGAAGAAAACGTCGCGTGCTGACTGGATTCCTGCCAAGTCGCTTCGCTCTGCGGAAGGACGGAGTTGGGGGGAGTCACAACGCAACGGCAATGCGGGTTCGCAGCACAGCAGTGGCGGCCAGTGGGGTGGGAACTCACGAGACCTTAAGCACTGAACCCTTCGATGGCGACGATGGTGATAGAAATCTGCTTGCCATTGGGGGCTTCATAGGAGATGTCGTCCCCCACTTTACCTCCGAGTACGGCAGAACCGACCGGTGATTGTGGGGAATAGACCGAGAGATCCAAGGAATCATCCAAACTCAGCAACTCTCGTGAACCCAGCAAGAACGTGTCAGTGTCATCCAGGTCACCTCCATAAGCAATCGTGACCTTCACCCCTGGGCGTACCTCATCGTTGGATTGACCGGCTTCCCCCACTTCAGCGTTATCCAAGATGGTTTTCAACCGAGCGATACGCAGCTCATTGTGTCCCTGTTCTTCGCGAGCAGCATGGTACCCAGCATTCTCGGAGAGGTCGCCCTCTTCACGTGCTTGAGCGATGCGCGCGGTGATGATCTCGCGACCCTCACCACAGATATAGTCGTATTC
Source organism: Propionibacteriaceae bacterium (assembly GCA_009782785.1). Classification (GTDB taxonomy): domain Bacteria; phylum Actinomycetota; class Actinomycetes; order Propionibacteriales; family Propionibacteriaceae; genus WQYJ01. The sequence continues at coordinate 31,648 of WRIJ01000007.1, forward strand.
TTTGCGCAGGCCAGCGTACGCCTCAGCGGTTAACCAGATCGTTTCGTCCATCGGCCTAGGATATCGCGAGCTGGTACTACACTGATCTCAATGTCCAGGATTCTGATTGATACCACTCCACTGCGCGAATGCCCGCCCTTTCGCCGCCTATGGATGGGCCAGTCCTTGGCAGCAATCGGGGCCCAACTCACGACCATGGCTGTCGCCCTGGAGATTCACGACCTCACCAAGGACCCGTTCATGGTCGGGCTCGTGGGGGTCTTTGCGCTCGTACCGCTGATGATCATGGGTCTGTACGGCGGGTCGCTGATCGACAACTTTGATCGTCGAAAGGTCGCACTAGTTGCAGCCACGATTCAATGGTCGGCGACACTCGGTTTGGCTCTCGCTGCATGGTTGGGTTTCGAGAATGTGTGGTTCCTCTATGCCATGGTTTTTGTCCAGTACGGCGCGAATGGTGTGAATGCTCCAGCCCGTTCAGCCATCATCCCTCGCCTGGTGAAACGCGCTCAGCTTCCAGCGGCTAACGCTCTCAACTCAACCACTTGGACGGTAGCGCTCATGATCGGCCCCCTGATCGGGGCTGTTCTTGTGGCGAGTTTTGGGTACAAGGTTGCCTATAGCGTGGATGCGCTCACGTTCACAGCCGCCCTCTATGCCCTGTTTCGCCTGCCGTCGATCCTCCCGATGCGAAGTGATGTGTCTCCTGGGCAACCTCTGCGTGGTTGGGCATCCGTACTCGATGGTTTTAGATTTCTTACCACGAGAAAAAACCTGCGCATGACTTTCTTCTTGGATCTGGCAGCCATGGTGTTCGCTTTCCCGATCGCACTCTTCCCAGCGATCGCTGACGATATTCTCGGAGGTGGAAAAGTGACCGTGGGATGGCTGACCTCTTTCACTGCGATGGGCATGGTGGTGACCCTCTTGCTGTCTGGGCCTCTGGCGAGAGTGCGGCGTCAAGGGCTCGTCGTGACGATCACGGTCGTTGGGTGGGGATTGTCGATTGCGGGGTTTGGGGTGGTGCTCATGGTGGCAGGTACGACCAACCCCACCTCCGTCATTTGGTGGGCTTTTGTAGCCAGTGGACTCTGTCTGTTTGCTGCTGGGTGTTTCGATGCAGTCTCCTCGGTGTTCCGCAATGTCATTCTTCAAGCGGCAACCCCCGATGAGCTACGCGGACGCCTCCAAGGAATCTTCACCGTGACTGTGGCTGGTGGGCCAAATCTTGGGCGTACTGTCAGCGGGGGAATGGCTAAGGGCTTCGCTGGGGTGAGTCCCGTACCGCTCGGATTGGCAGCCCTCGTCGGTGGTGGACTGTGTGTCCTCGCGGTGGGTGTCTTGTCAAAGATCACCCCCGGGTTCAGGCAGTACGACGCCGAGAACCCCGAACCGTGACGGCAGCACAAGGGGACGTACCTTCTTGTGTTGTGGAATGACCCTTCTGCCCCAGGTGAACGTTTGTGCAAGACCACCGAGCAAACAGTGAAAACGTGAGGCCAAAACAGCCTATTTTTGCTTATCAGAGCCAGAAAGCGGTGAGAAAATTGTCCCATGAGTACGACGAAAACTGAGCCGAGGACCACCCCTGCATCCTTTCATGATAACCCTTTCGATCCTGATGCCTCGATAACAGTGAATCTGAGCGACGACAACCCTGCAACTGTGAGCTTGCCAAGCTTGAATCCAACCACCGCGAAACCCAGGATCATTGGTGTGACCGAACTCGTTTTACGGGACGCGCACCAGAGTCTGCTCGCCGCGCGCATGGGGATCGAAGACATGGTTGATACCTGCGAGGACATTGACAAGGCCGGGTACTGGTCGGTCGAATGCTGGGGCGGGGCCACCTTTGACGCCTGCATCCGTTTCCTGAACGAAGATCCCTGGGAGCGACTTCGTACCTTCAGAAAACTCATGCCCCATTCGCGACTACAGATGCTTCTTCGTGGGCAGAACCTGCTCGGGTACCGCCACTACGACGACATGGTGGTCGACAAGTTTGTGGAGAAATCAGCCGAGAACGGCATGGATGTGTTCCGAGTCTTTGACGGACTCAATGACCCGCGCAACATTGACCAGGCCATGAAGGCGGTCAAGAAAGTCGGTAAGCATGCTCAAGGTACTATCTGTTACACCATCTCCCCAGTACACACGGTTGAGGGTTACCTCCATCTGGCCGGTCAACTGCTCGACATGGGGGCGGACTCAATTGCGATCAAAGACATGGCCGCACTGCTGCGCCCACAACCAGCTCACGACATCATTCGGGCGATCAAAGAAACCTATGGTAACAACACCCAGATCAATGTTCACTGCCACTCCACGACCGGCGTGACCATGGCCACCCTCTATGCGGCGATCCGTGCTGGGGCTGATGTGGTCGACACCGCTATCTCATCCATGTCGCTCGGGCCGGGACATAACCCCACCGGTTCACTGGTTCACATGCTGGAAGGAACGGGTTATCGTACCGACCTCAATATGGAGTGTCTGGGGAGAGTACGGGAACACTTTGCCCGAGTACGGCCGAAATACTCGCAGTATGAAACCCGGGTCCTCGTCGAATCGGACATCTTTCGTACGCAAATCCCTGGTGGGATGCTCTCCACTATGGAACTGCAGCTCAAAGAGCAAGGAGCTGCCCACCGCCGCAATGAGGTCATGGCTGAGGTCGCTTCGGTGAGAGCAGATGCTGGATTTCCTCCCCTTGTCACACCCATGTCCCAAATAGTGGGCACTCAAGCTATCTTTAATGTGCTCTTGGGACGATACGAAAAACTCACCACAGAGTTTGCCGATCTTGTCCTCGGCTACTACGGTCGCACCCCAGGAGATATCAACCCAGACCTCATCGTACAAGCTCAAGAACAAACATCGAAGACACCCCTCTGTGGCCGCCCAGCTGACCATCTTGCGCCTGAATGGGAGGATTTAGTTCGTACAACCAAGGAATTGGAGGGAAGCAACGCAACCACTCAGGACGTCCTGACCTATGCCATGTTCCCTGACATCGCCTCCAAGTTTTTCACCACTCGTACCCAAGGGCCGATTAATGTGGGCAAGACACAGGCACAATTGGTGGCCGAGAAAGAATCCCGATTATCGGGAGACCTCACACCAGTGGCTCCGATCACCTACAATGTGATCATGGGCGGGCGCAGGCTCGCCGTCAAGGTCGAAAGGGCCTAGGGATTATGACTGGTAAAAATATGTCTGAGCTTGTCGATCAGCTTGCCGAAAAGCGGTCGACCATGGAAGCAGGTGGCGGTGAAGTACGCCTGGACAAACAACGCGCACAGGGGAAGAAAACTGCCCGCGAGCGCCTCGACACTTTCCTTGATGAAGGATCCTTCCAAGAGGTGGGTCTCTTCCGCAAAAACCGAACAGTAACGTTTGGCATGGATAAGGCTGATCCTCCCGCTGATGGTGTTGTCACTGGTGCGGGTACGGTTCACGGGCGTCCAGTCAATGTGGCCAGCCAAGACTTCACGGTCATGGGCGGTTCCGCAGGTGAGGTTCACTCGGTCAAGGTCGTGGCCATGATGGAGGCAGCGCTGACGAGCGGCAACCCCTTCGTATTCATCAACGACTCGGGTGGAGCCCGCGTACAGGAGGGCATCGATTCTCTCTCCGGGTACGGGCAGGTGTTCTATGCGAACGTGAAACTCTCTGGCGTGGTACCTCAGCTCTCACTGATCTGCGGACCCTGCGCTGGTGGTGCTGCGTATGCACCAGCACTGACCGACTTCATCATCCAGACCCGCAAGGCCAATATGTTCATTACGGGCCCCAGCGTCATCAAGCAGGTCACAGGTGAAGATGTCACCCAGGAAGAATTGGGCGGTCCTGATGCTCACATGGTCAAGTCGGGTGTCATTCACTTTGTCACCAACGATGATGACGAGGCGATCCTCGTAGCCCAGAAGCTGTTGAGTTTCCTTCCACAGAACAACTCTGAAGACCCGCCGATTGTTGATCCTGATATGGATGTGTCCCCCGATGAGTCGATCCGCGATATCGTACCTCTCGAAGCGACCAAGGCATACGATGTGCGCGATGTGATCGCCAAGATTGTTGACCGTGGTGATTTCCTCGAAGTTCAAGCCCAGTATTCGATGAATATCGTGGTTGGGTTTGCTCGTGTGTGTGGGCGTACGGTCGGTATTGTTGCCAACCAGCCTTCGGTCATGGCCGGTGTCTTGGATATTAATGCCTCCGATAAGGCATCGAGATTCATTCGATTCTGCAACTCGTTCAATATCCCGATCGTCACACTCGTGGATGTCCCTGGCTTCCTGCCTGGTGTCGCCCAAGAGCATGGTGGCATCATCCGCCACGGTGCGAAGATGCTGTTCGCATATTCAGCAGCGACCGTACCGCTGATCACGGTTGTGATCCGCAAAGCCTATGGTGGCGCCTACCTCGCTATGGCTGCTCGTGACCTGGGTGCTGATGTGTGCTTTGCCTGGCCGACTGCTGAAATTGCAGTCATGGGGGCCGAGGGTGCCGCCGCCGTGGTGTTCGCCCGCGAAATCAAGGAAGCTGATGATCCAGATGCGAAGAGGGCCGAGATGATTGAGTCGTACCGCGACACTTTCTCCACGCCGTTCATGGCAGCATCACGCGGGTTGATTGACGACATCATTGATCCTGCTGATACTCGCCGGAAGGTGGCTTTCGCTCTCGAGCAGCTCGCTGGCAAGCGCAAACAGCGTCCACCGAAGAAGCACGGCGTCTTCCCGAGCTAGGAGTCACAATGAGCACAGAAGTGAAAGTTCACGCGACACCAGCCAAGAGTGCCCGGAAAGGTGCTAAGGCTGATAGTGGTGTGAGTCTGAAATCAGTGACGGTTCTTGGGCAGGAAACTCCCGACGACGAGACCTTGCACGCTATCGCTGCTGGTGTTGCCGACTATGTTTCCCAAGGCAAGAAAACACGTCACCAGGTACGTTTCGCACCCAATGATAAGTGGGTTCATGGTACGCGCATCGCCCAACTCAACCACCTACCCGTACGTTAACGAAGGAAAAACCGATGAAACTTAAAGTAACTGTGAACGATGTTCCGTATGAGGTAGCTGTAGACACTGAGGATAGCTACCCCACTTTGCCGATCATTAACATGGCTGAGATGGGTGTGGCTCCTCCGCCCCCACCATCGGCTGCCCCAGAAGCCAAGAAAGGCTGCGTCATTGAGGCCCCACTATCAGGTACGGTCAGGCGAATGCTTGTCGCGGTTGACGATACTGTGGAAGCTGGTGATGTGGTTGCCATCTTGGAGGCCATGAAGATGGAGACCGAATTGAGGGCATGTGTGGCCGGCAAGGTCACAGCGATTCATGCTGATGACGGTACGAATGTGACTGGTGGAGCACCGATTCTCGAGATTAGTTGAGCACTCTTCGTCGTGGTGGACTGCATGGATTCTGCGGCGTGAAGGCAGAATGACGAGAAACGGTGCGACATGAGTGTATGGGATTGTCTAGTCGGACAACCGAAAGTGGTCGCAACCCTGAGTAAGGCTGCCACTGATACCCAGTCGATGACCCATGCCTGGTTGTTCACTGGGCCACCAGGATCAGGGAGGTCAGTTGCTGCACGAGCTTTTGCTGCAGCATTGCAGTGTGACCAGGGCGGATGTAACACCTGTCACAGTTGTACGACAGTCCTCGCTGGTACCCACCCGGATGTCACCATTATTCGTACAGAAAAACTCAGCATAGGGGTTGACGTCGTTCGTGACCTCGTACGCAAAGCAGTGATGAGCCCCACTCAGCGACAATGGCAAATCATCATTGTTGAAGATGCTGACCGTATCACAGATCAGGGGGCGAATGCCCTGCTCAAAGGGATTGAAGAACCAGCAAAGCGTACAGTGTGGATGCTGTGTACACCTACGGCTAATGATGTCTTAGCAACAATCAGATCCAGATGCCGACAGGTGAGCCTCGTCACACCGAGCCCCTCATCGATCACCACCATCCTCGAAGCAGAAGGAATACCATCGAAGAAAGCCCACTTTGCTGCCGATGTATGCCAAGGCCACATTGGGCGAGCACGTGCCATAGCTACCGATAGTGAGGTGGCCAAGCGGCGCAAAGAGATACTCAGCATTCCATCACGGTTAGGTACACTCGGGGGTTGTTTGGAGGCGGCTGCATGGATAGTTTCTACCGCCCAAGAGCAGGCAAGTGCCGCAACCAAAGATATTGATGCTGAAGAAAATCTGCAACTTCGTACCGCCCTCGGTGTAGAAAAAGGAAAGGCTCTTCCTCGTGGTGCGGCGACACCACTGAAAGACCTCGAAGAGCAACAAGGGCTACGAGCGAAGAGATATGCTCGCGATCAACTCGATTCGGTTCTCATTGCACTGACAAGTTATTACCGAGATGTTCTCATGGTTCAAACAGGCAACCCATCAACAGTGGTGAATACTGATTTTCGTACTGCTATCGAGAAAACAGCCCATGATTCCACACCGGAGGCAACCATTAGAAAAATCGATGCTATTGCAGATTGTGGGCAGGCTTTAGCCGGAAATGTTGCTCCCCAACTAGCATGTGAAGCCATGGCAGTGACCTTGGGTATGTAACGACGCGTCCTCGTTGTACGGGCGTGTCGCGTGTCATCACTATCGCGATGTCTGACACGATGGAGGTTGCGGACCATGAAGGATGGAGGAAAACCATGAGCGAGGATCTTCTCGGAAGTTGGCCTAGCCGTCGGCGCGATGAGTCCAGCAGTGAGGCCCAGGATGCCACACCAGAGGCTGCGGACTATCAAGTCTCCAGTGATGAAGCGCTTCCGGGTGCAGAATCACCAAGTGAGGCAGCTGCTGGGCCGCAACGGCCACGATGGTTGACTGCCTCAGAAGTAGCAGGCTCGACGAGTGCTTATGCACCATTGGGCAACGATTTTCTCGCCTCACATGTGCCACTTGACGAAGAACCACCTCAGGTGACTCCACCGCGTGACATGGCACCTGATATCCCAGAAGTGCCCTATGGTCAAGATCTTCCCAAGCCAAACGAGTACGCCGGGGAGGATCTCGTACCAGACTATGGCGGCGTGACACCGCTGACACCGCCTGACATGGATACTGTCGCTCCGACGCCTCCTTCACACATTCCAGTGGCTCCGCCTCAAGATGGGCCGATCATGGGCCCTGGGGGAGCACCTCTTCCTCCTCCAGACATGGGGGAAATGCCCTTCGAGCCAACAGTGATAGAACCGTTCGTACCCCCTGAGATGCCACCCACCGAGGTGCCTGTGGTGAGTGAACCTGAAGGGATCGTGGATCTTACCGGGGAGTCGGCCGTACAACCTGTGTGGAAGGAAACAGCTTCCGAGGATGCCGCCAAGGCTCAGCCTATTGCTCCCACCCCTGCCAGTGACCCTATTGTCGAGGACACCGTGATCAAGAGCGTTGATGATGAGGTTTTTCCTCCCGCGCATTCGCCAGTCATTATTACTGAGGATGAGGATCGCCATCAAGCTCGTGCACGTGCCTTGGGGGAGGTTGATCGTGGTGCTGATGTTGTCATTGCCCCACCAAGTTTTGCTCCCCCATCGACGTATCGTCCATGGCCAAGTTTCGTACTGATCCTCATTCGGTTGATTGTTGCAGCTATTCTCATCATCCACGCGACCCGCCAGGTTCTAGATTTCGAACACACCACTGCCATCTGGAACAATTCACTGCTTCCCGCAGGGGAGATGTGGGCTATTGCCACGATTGGCGCTCAGTACCTGATTGCCGTACTCCTGATCCTAGGTTTAGCAGTACGCGGGGCTGGAATCGCGCTCATGGTCACCTTCCTCATTGTCTTGTTCTACCTGGTGTGGGGTGCGAAACCTGTCTTCGTCGATGGCAATCCTGGTTTCTTGGGAGAAACAGAAGTGTTGTTGGTGGTCCTGGGCCTACTCTTTGCCGGATTGGGTGGAGGGGCCATCGGTGTGGACGGTGCAGTCCATCGCGCGAGTCTCGAAAAGAAGAACCTGCAGGTCATCCTGGAGAGTTAGCTCGAACTGGTGCTAGTGATCGTTCGGCGATGACGAGGGCGTACTGGTTGACTTGCGTCGAGCCTTGATGGCTTCCACCACCATGGGGACCATCGAGATGGCTACGATCAATAAGCAGGCGAGTTCAATGTTGTTCTTGATGATGTCCACTTCGCCGAGTAGGTACCCAGCCATTGTGATCGTGATAACCCAGAGCACCCCACCAATCGCGGTATAGGAGATGAAGGTTCTGAAACCCATCTTAGCCATGCCAGCAATGAGGGTGACAAAGGTACGTACGAGTGGGACAAATCGAGCAAGAATGAGGGCTCGCGCCCCGTACTTATCGAAAAAGTCATGGGTTTTATCGATGTACTTCGGGTTAAAAATTTTGCCCCAGAATCCTGATCGTTCTTTGAACAGTGGTGGCCCGATCAGATGCCCGACCCAATAGCCGGTGATGTTTCCTGAGATGGCTGCAATGATGAGCACCACGAAGATGATCCCGAGAGTGGCCACGGTTCCACCAAAGGCGATCGTACCCATGGCTGTGAACATCCCGACAGCAAAGAGTAGTGAGTCACCTGGGAGTACAGGGAAGATGGCACACTCAATGAAGATGATGAAGGCAACCCCCCACAGCCACCAGTTTCCGAGCGCATTAATAATGTAGGTCGGGTCCAGCCAGGAGGGGAGCAGCATCAAGGTCAGTGCAGAAATCACTCACGTAACCCTAGCGCATGTTGCGGGTCTCTCCTCAGCCGTGACCGCAACTGCTTGATGGTGAGCATCTCGAAACGTTGCGTGGTGACTGCTCGCATACTGGTCGCTTTACTCCGCGCACTGATCCGGTGAGGTTTGCACGATGAGCAACAACGCAACGATCCTGTGAGCATGCTGGCAGGCGGTTGCGGACAATCAACAACCCACCCATGTCACCCTGCGGAGCGCGCCAGCGCGACTCGCAGGGTCCATAAGTGTCGTACTAAATGAGACCCAACCCTGTGACAGCGTCCTTTTCGCCTTGGAGCTCGGCGACTGAGGCATCGATTTTCTCACGAGAGAACTCATTCAAATCCAGGCCTTGAACAATGGAGTAGTCCCCACCGGACGTGGTGACAGGGAAGGACGACATCAGACCCTCGGGCACCCCGTAGGAACCATCGGAGACCACAGCCATGGAGGTCCAGTCGCCTGCGGGCGTACCCAGAAGCCAATCGCGGACATGCTCGATGGTGGCATTAGCTGCAGAAGCAGCCGACGAAGAACCACGAGCCTCAATGATGGCAGCACCACGTTGAGCAACGGTCGGAATAAATGTCGAGGCGATCCATTCCTGGTCACCAATCAACTCTGCAGCGTTCTTCCCGCCCACTTCAGTGTGGTAAAGATCCGGGAATTGGGTCGCTGAATGGTTGCCCCAGATCGTCATCTTTGTGATGTCGGTGACTGCCACACCCAACTTGGCCGCGAGCTGTGAAATGGCACGGTTGTGGTCGAGGCGAGTCAAGGCAGAGAACTGTGTCGCAGGAATATCGGGAGCATTATTCATCGCAATGAGCGCATTTGTGTTGGCAGGGTTGCCGGTCACGCAGACGCGAATATCTGAAGCGGCAACCTCATTGAGGGCCTTACCTTGCTTGGTGAAGATTTCCCCGTTAGCGCTCAGTAGGTCATTGCGTTCCATTCCTGCTGTACGTGGACGTGCCCCCACGAGCAGGGCGACATTAGCACCATCAAAGACTTTGAGCGGATCGTCACCGATCTCGACGCCAGCAAGCTGGGGGAATGCGCAGTCATCCAATTCCATGACGACACCTTCGAGTGCCTTCAGCGCGGGAGTAATTTCGAGCAAGCGCAATTCAATAGGCTGGTCCTCACCCAAGAGGGATCCGCTCGCAAGGCGAAACAAGAGGCTATAGCAGATTTGACCGGCTGCGCCCGTAACGGCGACTTTGACAGGGGTTTTCGTCATGGAAGGCTCCTTTGGCATAGGCCCATTAGTGGACTGTATCCAACCGTACCACTTGCCGACGATAGCCCGTTATGATCGTCCCACATTCCAAGGTTTAGTCAGCTAAGCTTAGGGGCAGGAGGAATCATGCCACAGATCAAACTTGGGCTCCCACCCGACAAGGCCGCTGGAGTTTTTGCCGATTTCGTACGGGCTTGGCACACCAAGGATTGCTTTATCCTCGATTTTTCGGGTTATACCGAGCCACCACTGCACGACGAGGAAACCGATGACATTGTGCAGCAGTCTATGGTTGTTTCCCGAGTACGAGTCCCACCGTCTCAAGTCTTTGAGCTCATGAAGGCACTAGAGCAGCAATTGTCCGCTTGGGAATCTGAGAACAAACCCAAGTAGAACTAGTCGTACCAACAGCCATTGCTGACCTTGTCGTATTGACAAACTATCGACCAATGACCCTAGGAAAGCGACCCTAGGAAACGTGGACGTGAATGCCCCCGGACACCGGCCCAGTGCGGGTATTGTCGAAATACCTGGCTGAAACGGTGTAATCACCTCTGCTCAATTTGCCCAAATTCTCGGTTGCTGTCCCTGCACCACTGAGTTTCACTTGGTAGGTACGACTATTAACAATGATGTTCACCCACTGATTGGCGGCGCCACCACTGAGCGTCACTGTTACTCCTGAAGCAGTATTCGACACGCTGACGTTGGGAGCTTTCTTGAGCACGAAGCTGGCAGAAGAAGATGCTGGATTCTTGGTCCCCTTAACCGTGACCTTATGATTTCCTGGACCCAAACCTGGGAACGGTTCTGAAGCCATCCACGATCCTCGAGCATCAGCAATCACTGTCTTCGTCGAGCCACCCATCGTGAGAGTGATCGTGTCCCCGGGTTCCCCTGTTCCACGAATAATGGGGAAAAGCAGGTCTCCTCCAGTATCAACAGAAGAAATCTTTGCAGCCTGTCCAGAGACTGGGCGCGGCGTTGTCGATGAGGGGCGGGCCGTACTTGGCGATTGTGATGGTGTGGAAGCTGTCAAAGTTCGTGACGGGGAAGGGGTGGTCGGAGTCGGTGTCGGACTGGGACTCGGTGTCACTTCACTCGTTGGTGACGGCGTGTCGGAGAGCGACGGTGTTTCTGACACAGTACGTGTGGGAGTGGCGGTGGGAGTTTGTGAGGCGATCGGCGTACCCTGGGTACCCTTGCCCATACCTGAAGCGAGGATGAGCATTCCGATCACGAGTGCGCACAACAACAACAACGGAATGAGCCACCACAGTAATCCACGCGACTCATCTTCGTCGTCGAGGATCTCAGGCTCATCGTCGATGTCCCCCACTGACTCACGGTCGACCACATCAGTGGTGACATCTGCTTCTGGTTCCACGAGCGCGACCGCGACAGGTGCTGCTTCTGCGATATCGGCTGTTGTACCCAAGGCGGCGGATGCCCCAGCAGCACTAACTGCCGCAGCAGTACCAGCCCCAGCAACGATGGCAGCTGCAGCCACACCACCAGAGTCGTCCTCTGCAACAGTCTCAGATGGTGCAGCGATCCCGTCCAGTGAAAGATTTTCAGTGATCTCAACATCATCACTCTCGCCAGTGCTGGCTTCCACCTCATCGCTCTCAGTTGTCACCGCAGTGACCTCACTGGGAGCAGCGGGCATGGGCGGAGTGAAAGTGTGGCCAACGAATTGGTCGGCGATAGACGAAGGAAGCGGGTCTTCGTTGATGAGGATAGGGCCCTGGGTCGAGAAGGTTTTTCCTAGCGCTTCACTGGCCCCCACTCCCGCTATAGATCCGAGCAGAAGTTTGGAAGCTTGGCGACCCATCGAGCGAGAGGTGGTGAGTACCGAGCGGCATTCAGCACATCCGAGGAGGTGGTTCTCGATGCGTTCAGAATCACGATGGGGGAGAGACTTTTTGATGAAAGCACGACTGTGTTCACGTACCCAACGACACTGTGGTGACCGCGCGGCAATAGCATTCACTCGGGCCCAGGCAGCAGTGAGTTGGCGACGGGCTCTCGGTTGAATCGTGTCGATTTGGACTGGTGTCATCCCGGTGATGACAGCGATCTCTTCAGGATTCATCTGCTCCACATCGCGGTACCACAAGACTTCTTGCCACCGCGGAGGAAGGGTGAACAGTGCTCTGGCCATCTTGGAGTTGAGGGTCTTGGTGGGTTTTGCCCCACCGAGAGCAACATTGCGAATTGTGGCATAAAGATAGGGACGGAAAGGGCCCTTGGGTGCGCGACTCGTACGAATCTCTTCCAGGATGCGCAGCCAGGTTTCTTCATTGACCTGGTCAGCGTGCATTCCCGCATCAGCATGGGAGGCGATCAACCCGAGAGAACTGTGGCGATGCCAGAGCTCCTCGTAGGCTTCTTGGGACCCGTGACGGGTGTAGTCGATGAGCTCAGCATCAGAGGCTTTGACCATCTCAAGATTCAAGGCAACAACGTTTGGGTCGTTGACCGAGTTTTCATGACCTGTCATGTCAGAATCACCCATGAGGTTCTCCCTGCTTGGTTGGAGCCAATGCTGTGTGTCCGAAGTTGTATGATCGTACGCGCAAAAACGCCGAGCCTTGTCCGACCGTGTCCACCCGTACTGCTCGGAGTATATCACGCACAGCAAAGGCAACAATGAGGGATTCTCACCATGGGCAACTCGGCCCTGTCAGCTTTGCCACTAGAATGGGAGGATGACAGCACGTCGAATGAATGGGAAAGCTGAAGCGCAGGCAATCAAAGAGGATTTGTCAGGCCGGGTAGCTGCTCTCAAAGCCCAGGGTGTCACTGCTGGGTTGGGCACTCTTTTAGTGGGAGATGACCCGGCATCTCACCTCTATGTCGGTGGGAAGCACCGCGATTGTGCTGAGGTGGGGATCGAATCTATTCGTCTTGACCTCCCCGATTCAGCCGCCCCACAAGCGGTGATGGATGCTATTGCAGAACTGAATGAGAACCCTCGATGTACCGGTTTTATTGTCCAGCTTCCACTGCCGAAACATATCGATGACAATGAGGCTCTCTCGCAGATTAATCCAGCGAAAGATGCTGACGGATTGCACCCGGTGAGTCTGGGTCGCCTCGTTTTGGGTGTTGACGGGCCCCTGCCGTGTACCCCGCGTGGCATTGTTGAATTGTTGCGCCGCTACGACGTACCTCTGTCTGGTGCAGAAGTGTGCGTCGTGGGGAGGGGTACGACTGTTGGGCGCCCCTTAGGTTTGTTACTGACCCGCCGTAGCGAAAATTCCACAGTAACTCTGTGTCATACCGGTACGAAAGACCTCAGTGCACATACTTCGCGTGCCGACATTGTTGTTGCGGCAGCAGGGCAAGCGGGGATGATTACTGCAGACATGATCAAACCGGGCGCAGTTCTTGTGGATGTGGGAGTGACAAGGGTTGATGGAAAACCTCAAGGTGACTTCGCAGATGATGTGTGGGAGGTTGCCTCACTGGTCACACCGAATCCTGGTGGGGTGGGGCCCATGACGCGAGCCATGCTGCTCACCAATGTTGTTGAAGCAGCTGAACGTCAGGCCCAGGTATGAGTACGGCTACTTCGAAAAACCCACGGAAAAAAACCTCCGCCAAAGAGCCTGCATCACACGACACCACCGGCGAAGATGCCACCCCTGCGGGTGCCTCCACACAAGTCGAGGGTGAGCCGGTTCACGACACTCGCCCGCTCTGGGATCGTCTCGTTGATCACCCGGGATTGTGGGGGAGGGTACGGCGTCAGTGGCCGTGGACAACCGTACTGCTCATCGTTGCGGTCGGCCTCATCTTGATCGCTGTAGGACTGTGGCGTATCGGTGCTGGAGTGATTGGCCTAGGCATGGTCACTGCTGGCGTCTTGCGACTGATCTTGCCGCAGGCAGGAATCATTGAAATGAGAACCAAGCGTTGGGTCGATCTTGTCTTCTATTTCGCTGTAGGGTTGTCGCTTCTTGCCTTAGCTGTTCTGCGTGGACCAACCCCTTAAGCTGGGGTTTAGTACCGGTAAGTCTCTGGCTTATATGGCCCTTCAACCTCGACACCAATGTAGGCAGCTTGGGTGGGGGTGAGTGTTGTGAGGCTCACTTGCAGAGAATCCAAGTGGAGTCGAGCGACCTCCTCGTCAAGGATCTTGGGTAAGACATGAACCCCAACCTCCAGATCTTTGGTGAAGAGTTCAATCTGCGCCAACACCTGGTTAGTGAACGAGTTGCTCATCACAAAGGAAGGGTGCCCAGTGGCGTTACCCAAGTTGAGCAAGCGGCCTTCGGACAGGACCAGAATCGACGGTCCATGGGGGAAGGTCCACAGGTCCACTTGGGGTTTGATGTTCTCTTGTACGATCTTCGGCCAACTCTTCAGCCCAGCCATATCAATCTCATCATCGAAATGCCCAATGTTGCCCACGACCGCGCGATCTTTCATGCGAGACATCTGGTCAGCACTCACCACCTGAGTATTACCGGTGGCAGTGATGACGAAATCGGCTTGGCTGACCACTTCATCGAGTGTACGTACCTCAAAACCATCCATGGCTGCTTGAAGGGCACAGATCGGATCAATCTCAGTGACAATCACTCGTGCACCTTGGCCCCGGAAAGATTCTGCACATCCTTTGCCGACGTCGCCATACCCACACACCACAGCAATCTTTCCGCCAATGAGGATATCGGTGGCACGGTTGATCCCATCAATGAGTGAGTGGCGACATCCGTACTTATTATCGAACTTGGATTTGGTCACCGAGTCGTTAACGTTGATCCCAGGGAACAGCAGGGTTCCTGCTGCGGCCATCTCATAGAGGCGGTGAACGCCCGTGGTGGTTTCCTCGGAGGTTCCCCGAATGGTGGTGCCGAGAACCTCAAAGTCGAGGGATCCTTCCCCAAGGACCGCCCTGAGTGTGGTGCAGATGGCCACCCATTCTTCGGAATCCTCTAGTGTGGGTATGGGTACGTTCCCGGCTCGCTGATATTCGAGACCCTGATGTACGAACAAGGTAGCGTCACCACCATCGTCGAGGATCATCGTGGGAGAAGACATCCCCGGTGAGGTGTGGTGGTCAGTGGACGAGAAATCGAAGATCTTCGAGGTGCACCACCAGTATTCCTCCAAGGTTTCACCCTTCCAGGCGAAGACGGGAACCCCTTGGGGGGACTGCGATGTGCCACCTGGGCCGACCACGGCTGCTGCTGCGGCATGATCCTGGGTGGAAAAGATATTGCAGGAGGCCCAGCGTACTTCTGCTCCCAGTTCGACGAGGGTTTCGATCAGTACGGCAGTTTGGATGGTCATGTGTAGGGAGCCCGCGATCCGTGCACCAGTGAGTGGTTTAGTCTTGCCATAACGCTTGCGCATCGCCATCAATCCAGGCATTTCTCCCTCGGCAAGGGTGATCTCTTTGCGCCCAAATTCAGCCAGTTCAATATCTGCGACTCGATAATCCATGGCATTAGTGTAGTCCCGCGTGTTCCCTGCCATGCGCGATAGAGTAGGGGCGTGGTTGATACTGTTTCACAAGCCGTCCGCACTCCTGATGTTGCACAGCCGTGGGAGGCTCTTGGTCTCAAGGCCGATGAGTACGATCTCATCAAGAAGATCCTTGGGCGAAGACCCACCTCCTGTGAATTGGCGATGTACTCGGTGATGTGGTCTGAGCACTGCTCGTACAAATCCTCCAAGATTCACCTGAAAAAGTTTGGTGTGCTTGAACCCACGACCCCTCGTGGGCCTTTGTTGGCTGGGATCGGGGAGCAAGCTGGTGTGGTGGATATCGGTGACGGTTGGGCAGTGACCTTCAAGATCGAGTCCCATAATCACCCGAGTTATGTGGAGCCCTATCAGGGGGCAGCTACCGGTGTGGGAGGTATCGTACGCGATATTCTCGCGATGGGTGCCCGTCCGATTGCTGTCATGGACCCTCTACGGTTTGGCCCCCTGGAGGCCCCCGATACTGCCCGTGTGATGCCCGGAGTTGTCGCAGGTATTGGAGGGTACGGGAATTGCCTGGGGCTTCCCACGATTGGTGGTGAGGTCGTTTTCGATTCGACGTACGCTGGTAACCCACTGGTTAATGCTTTGTGTTTGGGTGTATTGCGCCATGAGGATGTGAAGAAGGCAGCTGCTGAAGGTGTGGGTAACAAGGTTATTCTTTATGGTGCCACGACTGGTGGGGATGGGATTGGTGGGGCCTCCATTCTTGCATCAGAGACGTTCACAGCCGGTGGGCCCACGAAGAGGCCGAGTGTCCAAGTCGGTGATCCGTTTATGGAGAAGCTGCTCATTGAGTGCACCTTGGAACTTTTTGCTGCTGGTGTCATCCAGGGTATCCAAGATTTCGGGGCTGCAGGCCTGTCGTGTGCGACTTCAGAGTTGGCATCAGCTGGATCTGGTGGGATGCATGTTGACTTGAATGCTGTTCCTCTTCGTGACTCCTCCTTGGCTCCGGAAGAGATTCTCATGAGTGAATCCCAGGAGCGCATGATGGCAGTGGTAACTCCTGGGGATGTGGATCGGTTCATGGAGATCTGTGCGAAGTGGGATGTGTTAGCCACTGTTGTGGGTGAGGTGATTACCGGTGATCGCCTGCTCATTGATTGGAATGGTGAGCGCGTGGTCGATGTTGACCCGAAGACGGTTGCCCATGAGGGGCCAACCTATGATCGCCCCTTCGAACGCCCGCAGTGGATGGATGCACTCCATGAGGATCGCGCCGAGGATTTGCCTCGCCCTACCACAGCTGAAGAATTGGCCCGTGACCTTGTCGCGGTGATCACGTCACCCAACCACGGGGATGTTTCTTGGGTGACCAGGCAGTACGACCATGTCGTACGCGGAAACTCTGCCATGGCTCAACCAGAGAATGCGGGCATGGTGCGGATCGATGAAACCTCGGGGCTCGGTGTTGCTTTATCGACAGACTGCAATGCCCGATTCACTTATCTGGATCCTTTCTTAGGAGCGCAGATCTCGCTGGCAGAGGCGTACCGTAATGTCGCGATTTGTGGTGCGGAACCGGTCGCTATCACTGATTGTCTGAACTTTGGGTCCCCCGAGGACCCGGAGATTATGTGGCAGTTTGTTGAGGCCATCAAGGGCCTGGTGGAGGGCTGTCAAGCTTTGGGTACGCCGGTTACGGGTGGCAATGTATCGTTCTACAACAAAACTGGTGAAACCGCGATCCTACCCACGCCCACGATTGGGATGCTTGGGGTGATCGACAATATCGCTGATCGTGTTGGGTATGGAACTACTTGTGTGGGTGATCATGTGTTGGTGTTGGGTGACACGAGAGAAGAACTCTCTGGGTCAAGCTGGGCGCAAGTGATTCACGGGCATCTCGGCGGTGTCCCCCCCAAGGTTGACTTTGATTTTCACAAGAGACTGGTTGAGTTCTTCCAGGTGGTATCGAAGACTCATCTGGTGTGTTCCTCCCATGATCTCGCCAATGGGGGACTTGGGGTAGCACTGCTGGAATCCTGTTTCGCTTCAGGTTTGGGTATGCAAATCACCCTCACCGGTGACCCTTTTGTGGCCTTGTTCTCCGAGTCAACTGGTCGCGTACTGGTCACGTGTGATGACTCCAACCTGCCAGCTGTCAAAGCCCTGGCCGAGAAGTGCTCCCTGCCGCTGAGCGATCTTGGTCGGATCACAGCAGAGCCGCAGGTAGTGGTCACTGATTTGTTCACTCTCGACATTGAGGACGTACGCACGAAGTGGCAGTCAGTCATCCCCGATGCCCTGAGTGTGTAGTAAAACCACCTCCGCTTGTGTTCCCGAAATGTACTGTTAGCACTTCCAGTTGATCTTTGCCGGGTTGGGCTCGTCGTCGATGGCCACACAGCGCAGGGCTTCCTCCATTTTTGCGCATTCGATTCCGGCTCTGTCCACCAGGATTTCCCAAGGGGCGTCGGCTCCGCACTCGTCGTACGCGACAGCTAAAGTGCCATACAGGGCGAGACCTAGGGCGTGGGTGGGTGCGTGAATAGTGGATGCTGCTTGTCCGCAGGTGCGGGCAGCAGCTTGCACAGCAGGTTCCCCATCGCATTCGCGGGCTGCGGCATGGCACTCGTTCAAGATGATGTCCTTTGCATACGGTAGTGTCACCTGACCGGCCAACCACTGGCGCGCGCCTTCTAAGGCATGGCGACAGCGATGATCGCCGGGATAAGCAGTCTCGTAGATAGGCAGGATGTGATCGGTTGTGTAATCCAGGCACCAGTACGCCAAGGTTTGCTTACTTTGGGTCTCGATGAGAGCCATGAGCGAGCGGATGTACGTCGCATCCATGTCATTGAGCATTTTGCGATAGTGGGCCATTGGAGTCTCCTTGGGGCAGACTCTACTAGGTTCTTGATGTGATTTCTGGATTCTGCGAGTCGCTTCGCTCCGCAGAATGACTGAGGTAGGGTAGTCCGCGGACCGAGGTGGTGTGGTTCGTGGAGTGTCACTCATTTCCGTCATTCCGCGGAGGGCGCCAGCCCGACTCGCGGAATCCAGATACGTGGTTCACCACGGGTGTTGGGTCTGAGGGCGGTGAGTGTGCTTCGCAATAGTGACTGGGTCATTGGATGTAGTCACTACTCAACGTTTTGTGGGGTGTGAAGGTCACTAGGTGCGCTCGATGGGGGACGTGATCAGGGCGTCTGCATTTGCACTCTCGGGGTGAGAGTGCTAGAAATGACTTAGCACTCTTGGCATGAGAGTGCTACATCTGGTGGAAACACTAGTCGAAAATAGACGAACGCGGGGTTGTCCCGCTTAACCGGAGAGAACATGGCAAAGCTTATTTCATTTGATACCGATGCACGCCGCGCATTGGAGGCGGGAATGAACACCCTCGCCGATGCGGTCAAGGTCACCCTAGGGCCCAAAGGGCGCAATGTCGTACTAGAAAAGAAGTGGGGTTCACCTACGATCACCAATGATGGCGTCTCCATCGCTAAAGAGATCGAGCTTGAGGATCCGTACGAAAAAATCGGTGCGGAACTGGTGAAAGAAGTCGCCAAGAAGACTGACGATGTCGCCGGTGATGGTACGACCACAGCTACCGTACTCGCTCAAGCACTCGTACGCGAAGGCTTGCGCAACGTGACTGCCGGTGCTAACCCCATGTCACTGAAGAAAGGTATCGAGCAGGGTGTCGCAGCCATCGTGGCCGAGCTTGCCTCGAAAGCAACAGATATTGAAACCCGTGAGCAAATCGCTGCCACAGCATCGATTTCTGCTGGTGACACCTCTGTGGGTGACATCATTGCTGAAGCCATGGAGAAGGTCGGCAAAGAGGGTGTCATCACTGTCGAAGAGTCCAATACTTTTGGTCTCGATCTTGAGTTGACTGAGGGAATGCGCTTCGACAAGGGATACATTTCGGCGTACTTCGCGACAGACACTGAGCGTATGGAAGCGGTCTTGGAGGATCCCTACATCCTCATTGTGAACTCCAAGATCTCGTCGCTGAAAGACCTGCTTCCCATCCTGGAGAAGGTTGTTCAGTCCTCGAAGTCGTTGCTCATTATTGCCGAGGATGTTGATGGCGAAGCTCTCGCTGGCATGATCGTCAACAAGCTTCGTGGAACCTTGAAGTCCGTGGCCGTCAAGGCTCCCGGTTTTGGTGATCGCCGCAAAGCAATGCTCGCCGATATTGCTATCCTCACCGGTGGTCAGGTCATCTCTGAAGAGGTTGGTCTCAAGCTTGATGCTGTCACCACTGATCTCTTGGGCAAGGCTCGTGCAGTACGGGTCACCAAAGACGAGTGCACCATTGTTGATGGCGCGGGTGAGAAGGCTCAAATCGATGGGCGCATCTCTCAGATTCGTAAAGAGATCGAAAACTCCGACTCTGACTATGATCGTGAAAAGCTCCAAGAGCGTCTCGCTAAACTCGCTGGTGGTGTGGCTGTCATCAAGGTTGGCGCCGCCACTGAGGTGGAGCTCAAGGAACGCAAGCACCGCGTCGAAGATGCTGTACGCAATGCCAAGGCTGCCATCGAAGAAGGCATTGTTGCCGGTGGTGGCGTTGCCCTTCTTCAGGCAGCTCAGAATGCGAAGTTCCCCACACTTGAAGGCGACGAAGCTACTGGCGTACAAATCGTCATTGCGGCATGTTCTGCCCCTCTGAAGCAGATTGCTGTGAATGCTGGGTACGAAGGTGGCGTCATCGCTGAGAAGGTCTCCGGTCTGAAACCAGGTGAGGGTCTCAATGCAGCCACCGGTGAGTACGTGGACATGATCAAGGCGGGGATCATCGATCCTGCGAAGGTGACCCGTTCTGCTTTGCAGAATGCTGCCTCTATTGCAGCACTGTTCTTGACTACTGAAGCTGTGGTCGCAGATAAGCCAGAGAAGACTCCTCCCATGCCTGCAGGTGGAGATGGTATGGGGATGGACTACTGATAAGGTAGACCAGCAGAACTACCGATGTAGTTTTCCTGTAAAAAGGCGGCCTTGGGGGAGGTCGCCTTTTTCCTTTGTCTCCCTCCTGGTTAAACCCGCATACCGCGCCGCCGATAGGGGAGAATATAGAACACCACCAGGACTGCAGCAAACACGGCGTACGCTCCTAGAAGCCAGGACAGTCCAAGTTGGTAACCTTCGACAACCCAAGGGCCCTCACTAGTGAGCTCAGCCTTTTTCAGACTGGTGGCCTTGTTAAACACTTGGGGAATCATGAACCCACCATAGGCTCCAAAAGCTGACACGAGTCCAAGTGCTGCAGAGGTTTTGCGTATGGTAGAAATCGCCTGCGTCGCATCACGAGCGTGGACACGCAGCGCCTTCTCAGCGAAGACAGTAGTAATCATCTTGTACATCGAACCGTTGCCCACACCAGTGGCAGCGAAGAGGGTGAGGAAACATCCGAGGAAGAGCCAGAAATAGCTAGGGGAATGGTTTCCTTGTTCATGGGCGAGGCGCAGCACGTTGATCGAAGCGAACGTGGCCACTATCATGACCAGGAAAGCGACCAGGGTGACACTGGCGCCACCGAGTTTGTCGGCAAGTTTTCCACCAACAGGGCGTACGAGCGAACCGGTCAGTGGGCCAAGGAATGCTAGACCAACGAAGGCTACCTGGAGATTGACTGTTGAAAAGGACGGGAATTGATCATTGATGAGTTTCGGGAAAGCACTCGCTAGGCCGATGAAAGAGCCGAAAGTGCCAATGTAGAGGAAGGACAGCAGCCACAGGTGGGGTTCTTTGAGAGCTTCGCGGTAGGCAGTGGAGTCTGCTCGCGCACTCAACAGATTATTCATCCCCCACCAGGCACCGATCATTGCGACAATGATGAAAGGAATCCAGAACCATCCAGCGAGTGGCAGGTTCCATATCTGGCGCTGGGAGTACTGGGTGTTGGAGGATTCTGGGTGGGTGAAGGTGAGGCTGGCAGCGGTGATGGTCACGAGAATGGGAACAGTGAACTGTGCAATGGCAGCCCCGATATTTCCCCCAGCAGCATTCAACCCCAGGGCCCACCCTTTGGTTTTGTGCGGATAGAAGAAGTTGATGTTCGCCATGGAGCTGGCGAAGTTTCCTCCACCGAAACCACCGAGGGCAGCAATGGCCACCATGGCAGCGTACGGGGTCCCTCCAGTCATTGCTCCGGTTGTGGGATCCACCACCGGATGGTTCGATATCGCAAACCCCATAGCTGTTGTGGGAATAAGGAGCAGGGCAGCTGACACGATCGTCCAGTTGCGCCCACCTATGGCTGTGACCATGAAGGTGTACGGGAAGCGCAGTGTTGCTCCTACGAGTGCTGGAATAGAGATGAGCCAAAATTGCTGTGAATCAGTGAAGTTGAAATAGTAGTTGGAGTTGAGCAGGACAACGACGATGCTCCATAGTTGCCATACGACAAAACCGAGGAATTCGGCATAGATCGACAATCCGAGATTCCGCTTGGCGATCTTTGACCCGATACCCTCCCATTGAGCAGTGTTTTCTGGGTCCCATCCTTCGATCCAACCCCCACTATGCATGATGAGGCCAAAATCAGTCTTTTCACCATGTCCATGTTCTGGAGGTGTGGGTGGGTTTCTACTCACGGCGAAGTCCTTCATTGTTGCCGGATTCTTTGGTCGCCATGACTGTGGTCCCGGACCTGCCTGGCTGATGCTATCTCGGCAGTTGCCTCGCAGGCAAGTCGCTTGTTGCAGCGATGGTGAGGGGAAGGATCTTGGTGCTTTTCTGAAAAGAATCAACTCCCACACGGAGGTGAGTGTTGACCGTTGATCGTGGGGATGTTTTTACGATGTTCACGCCTGTGGTAATAATTCTTTTCCCTTGTCAAGTGCCAGATATTCCTGGGTCGAAAGGGAAGATGAGAACAATTGTCAGCAATGGTATTGATTGTTGAAGGAATGTTCGTACTCCAAGACAAAGAGAATTAATTTGTAGCAACCCACTAAGGTTGTGACAATTGATTGCTTAGGTAATATGATCAATGAGGTGAACAACAATGTTCAGCGACGAAAGGCCATGGGCATGCCTGCTCGATCGACACCGCGAATTTATGATGGGACAACTGGTGGGTCTCCCCACGGTGGACGCCGTACGCACATTATCCAGATTCTCCGTGATGCTAAAGATCCTTTATCCGTGGTCGAAATCTCGGAAATGGTCGGGATTCATGCCAATACTGCACGCTTCCACCTGGAGTCGCTTGTTGATGCTGGGATGGCTCTGCGTGAAACAGAGGCTTCAGGCCAACCTGGGCGCCGCAGAATCCTCTACACTGGGACACTTCCCAACCAGACACACGAGCGGGCCCAGGGCTATCGCTTACTTGCCCAAATTCTCACAGGAACTATCGCCACTCGATTCCCAGAGGTGGGCGACGAAATGTACGATGTTGGACGCCAGTGGGGAAGTTATTTGACGAGCCGTCCAGCTCCCTTTGAGACCCTCAATGAGGAAGATATTGACCAACGGGTGATGGACAAACTTGATGCTCTCTGGTTTGCTCCTGAGGCAGTACGCACCCCCAGTCCCCATCTTCTTCTACACAATTGTCCCTTCATGGAATCAGCCCGTGAAGCTCCCGAGGTGGTGTGTCGACTCCATGTGGGTATGGTGAATGGATCCCTCGAGGAGCTGCGATCAACCCAGCGTATTGTGGAGCTGAACCCTTTCCTGAAGACACACCTATGCCGTGCCTGGTTGGGTGCTGCGCAGGAGGTTGAAGGAAAACCAGTACGTTTGGTGTTCACTCACGAAGTGGATGAAGAAATCGGTGGTGGACTGAGTGAGGATGTCACTGGAGGTCCCAGTATCGACCCCACCGGGGATCCACATCCTGCACCGTCTGTGAGTAATCTAGCTCCCTGGTGATCGCCGATGTGTACTGGGAGTTTCACCTTGGCGTATCCCCATGTACTGAAAGAACAAAATCATTGCTGCAATCCCCCAGCAGGCACCGAAGACCCACCAACCTAGACCGAAGTCCATGTTGTACCTCGTGGTGTTCATCAGGAATGTTGCAACGAGTACTGTCACCAGTATGATTCCGACAGCAATGGAGAGGTTTCGTAATTGCTGAAAGCGATAGCGTACCTTGCTCAACATGAAAACGATCGCCGTACCAGCAACGACCATGGCCGCGATACTCGACATTGAGGCAATGACCCCACACACAACAAGGGTGATGAGCAAAGGGGGGTACGCCGAAGTGACAGCATCGGATGCTCGTACCGGATAAATCACTGCCACTGGTTGAAGAGAATCCGGTGGTGGAGCCCAAGCGCTAGCTGATCGTTTGGTCATGGAAGAGGCCACAGTAAAAGGAGTTCCAGGGGACCGCTCGTGACTGGGCTCCAAGGAGGGGAGAGTGGAGTGTTGTGTGTCCTGCGAGGTCAATGCTGCGGTCTGGGTAGTAAATGGCTCCTGCGGATCACGTGATTGAACTGTGATGGGAGCAAAATCTCCTAGTGTTACGAGTGTATCGTCCTCTTGATAGTCGCGAGGTTGCTCCACAGGAGCAGAGATGTCGCGAGGGGTCTCAGGCTCAGCTTCGAGGCTGACCGAGGGTTCAGGCTCAGCAAAACCCTCCGGGCGCTGCGGTGGAGCATGCCTTGGTCCGTCTTTCCATGTAGCCACGAGTCTTAGTCTATCGCGATGTCAAGGGTGGAATTGTGCCTTGGGCGCGCTAAGATATAGCAGTCAAGGAAAGAGGTGGGCTGATGCCAACAGGCAAGGTACGCTTTTATGATCCCGATAAGGGTTTTGGGTTCATCGCTAAGGATGATGGCGGGGACGTCTATGTCCGCGCATCCGTGCTGCCCCCTGGTGTGCCCACTCTCAAGGCAGGGCAGCGTGTCGAGTTCGGTGTGGCTGATGGGCGACGTGGCGAACAAGCCTTGTCGCTGACTGTCTTAGAAGCCCCTGAGTCTTTATCTCAAGCGCAGAGGAAGTCCACCGAGCAGATGACTGTCATCACTGAAGACCTCATTAGGTCGATGGATACTGTCTCGAATGACTATCGCCGTGGACGTTATCCGGATCCGCGCAAAGCCGAAAAGCTAGCACAGATGCTGAGATGGTTCGCAGCAGAACTAGAATTATAGATATGACGATCAAGGTGGATGCCGTTGCGGCCGGCGGGGTCGACGAAGCACTTATTGCTGTCCTGTCGGAGGCTGGCGAGGGGCAAGTCGGTGACCATGTTGGGGTGTATGCAGAAGCTGAGCGCCAAGTCACCCACATCTTTGAATGCCTCCACCCTGGTTATCGTGGATGGCACTGGGCTGTGACTGTGTCCCGAGCTCCACGTGCGCGTACGGTCACTGTTGACGATGTCGTACTCTTACCCGGCGATGATGCCCTACTTGCACCCCGATGGGTGCCGTGGGCTGAGAGGATCGCACCTGGGGATGTTGGCCCAGGTATGCGGATGGCCACGCCACCAGAAGATCCTCGTCTTGTTCCTGGATACACCGCAGGAGCAGAGTCACGTACTGTGGAAGAGTCTTTTGAGATTCGCACTGTGGTGCGTGAACTCGGTTTGGGGCGTGCACGCATACTGAGTAAAGAAGGCCGAGACTCGACGTGCGAGCGATGGCTATCGCTCCGAGGCCCTGACGCAAGTGAAGCACGACTTGCCCCTGCACCATGTTCCACCTGTGGATATTTTCTGCGTCTGCGTGGCGAACTGGGAGCTGTTTTTGGAGCCTGTACGAATGCGTTTGCTGGGTCTGATGCGATGATTGTCAGTATCGACTATGGGTGTGGAGCCCACTCCGATGTGGTTGAGGAACACCGTGGAATCCATCTCCCACCACTGGTGTGGGATGACTCCGACCACATTGGATCTGATGAGCTGTCTCTCTTTGATTAGCACGGCACTCGGTGACCGACTGATCGCAGGGGGAGTACACAGCTTCAGGGAGTGAGCTAGAGGGATGATTGCGTGGTGACGCTTTCTTGGGAGCGATTCTCCATGCGTGTACGTCTGAAACGGTGACCGGCAGTAATGATCATCAGGACCGCCCCAATGAGTGTTCCCGTGGCAAAGATGGGAAACCACGACCCGTGAGGATTGAGAGCATAGGTCAGCAGAGTACCGAAGAAAAAAAGCGTGAACCCTATGACGGAGGCAGTCAAACCCGAGGCATCGAGGGGAACCACTGGAGCTTGCTGGAGGAGTGGTTTCTGCTCAGTTGCTGGCGTCGAAGGACTCGGGTTCATGGCTCTAAGAATACAGTGGGTGGCTAAGAAAGTGTTCAGATAGCGAGAGATGGTCACTTCTTGGGTCTAACTATTACTAGTCTGTGTCTATGGTTCAGAAATCTCCGCGCTCAGCCCATGCTTCTACGGCTCCTTTACCTGTTCCTGCCACAGGAATGGACCGTTTCTTCAAAATCACCCAGCGTGGGTCAACGGTGTCCCGCGAAGTACGTGGTGGGTTAGTGACCTTCTTTTCAATGGCGTACATCATCGCACTCAACCCCATGATTTTGGGGGATAAAGCCGATATTAACGGCAACCTCATCTCCGGGTTGCCGAAATATGGCGTCGATGGTGTGACGACTCTTCCAGGAACTGAATCGATCACCATGATTATGGTTGCTGCTGCAACAGCGGTCATCGCTGGTGTGGCCACCCTAGTGATGGGTGTCGTGGGTCGATTCCCGGTAGCACTGGCTGCGGGTCTCGGTATCAATGCTCTGGTCGCCTACAACATCGCATCACGCATGACCTGGGGCCAAGCAATGGGATTGGTGGTCTGGGAGGGCATCATCATCACCATCTTGGTGATCACGAAATTTAGGCAAGCGGTGATGAATGCTGTGCCGAAGTCTTTACGTACGGCAATCTCTGTAGGGATCGGGCTGTTTATCGCACTGATTGGCCTAGTCAATGCTGGGTTCGTCCGGAAATCCGGTGAAGATGAGCCGATGGGGACCCTAGGGTTGGATGGGTCCATCATGGGGTGGCCCTTGTTGGTTTTTGTCATTGTCCTTCTCGCCTTGATCGTCATGTGGGTCCATCGGGTCAAGGGAGCCATGCTCATTGCCATTCTCGGCGGTACGATTGTGGCGATTATTGCTGAGCAGGCATTCCATATTGGTAGTCGCGCGCCAGAGGGGTACGGTTGGCAAGGAAATATTCCCCGATTCTCTCAAGACCTCCACTGGCTTCCCGATCTGGAACTACTCAAGTTTTGGAACCATATTGATTTGATCGGTGCCTTCTCTGCAGATCTGAAATCCTGGCTGTTTATTATCCTCACCATTTTGGCTCTGCTGCTTGCGGACTTTTTTGACACTATTGGAACCGTTGTTGCCGTCGGTAAGACTGGTGACCTTCTCCAAGCAGATGGTAACCCTCCGCGTACCCAACAAATCCTGCTCATCGACTCCTTGGCTGCTGCTGCTGGTGGGTTATTCTCCACATCATCCAACACTGCTTATATTGAGTCCGCAGCTGGTGTTTCCGAAGGTGCCCGCACCGGGTTGGCCAGTGTCGTCACCGGCCTTTCCTTCCTGGTGGCTGTCTTCATCACTCCATTAGTGAATCTGGTTCCTTCAGAGGCTGTTGCCCCCGTACTGGTCATGGTGGGCTTCCTCATGCTTCAGCAAGTCAGTGACATCGCATGGGACGATCTTGAGGTTGGAATACCCGCCTTCTTCATGGTGACCATGATGGCGTTTACGTGGTCTATCACCACCGGTATGGGTCTAGGGTTCATTGCCTACTTGGTTATCAAACTCTTCAGAGGCAAAGGTGGAAAAGTGAGCCCACTATTGTGGGTCATAGGATTCCTGTTCCTGATCTACTTCATGCAGGGAATCTTCATGAGCCTTATTGGTTAGCGCGATGTCCACCAAGCGATGAGCCCAAGTGGTCCTTGATCAGCGAAAGCTTGCGGGGATTCATCATCAACCTCAGGTGTTTCATCTTCTGGCGTAGTTGGATCATCTTGTGCCTGAAGAGGATCATGGCTGTAGCCACCCCAATGATCAGTGAGGAAGCCAAGGAGCTCTGTTGCTAGAGCCCTGGTCTTGTCTTCCATCTCCGGTAGCGCTGTCGTCCAAGTCTCGATGTACCCAGGCACGACCGCAGCATTGGTATAACCGATGGTCATGTCATTGGTGGGGCGAAGTGGAATATCGAGGGTGTTGACCCACAGGTGACGAATCGATAACCGTGTGGGAATGCCGACCCGTACCAAATCAAACTCAAGTTCTTCCAGGTCACTGGTTGGAAGATCGAGGGTGATCGTTGCTGTAGCGAGTTTGTCGAGCCATCCTCGAGCGAGAACCCAGCAAGCTTTGCGACGAATCGACTCAATATAGTGTGAGGTCATCATGGCCTCCCCATCGCCGAGCGTGGGTTCACTTAGTGGAATAAGTGGAACGTCTAAAGGGCGGCGAGTGATCGGGCCGAGCTTGGACAGCAGCCCTGGTAGACGTTGAGTTTTTCCCCGGGTAGACAGGCTCGCTGTGACCTCGCGCAAGGTTTCGGCAAGGGGCGGGGGCGCTGCGAAGCATTGCCGAAACAGATCGATATTGATCGCCCAGAGTCTGAGTTGTTCGTCCATGGCACCTACGTTATCGCAGACAAGTGTTGGTGGGAACAGATGATTCCTTGCGCAGGGGCGTTATCCTTAAGGGCAGGAGGAATAATGACCGCGGTGATTGATACAACTGAAATGTATCTTCGAACCATTTATGAGCTTCTCGAAGAGGGTGTCCCCCCTTTGCGTGCCCGGATCACTGAACGCATGCATCACAGTGGCCCGACCGTCTCACAGACGATTTCGCGCATGGGCCGTGACGGCTTATTAACCCTGCGACCAGATCGGCACATCCTCTTAAGCAAAGCTGGTGAAGACAGAGCAGTACGAGTGATTCGTCGCCATCGCTTAGCTGAGCGACTACTGGTTGATGTCATTGGTTTGGACCCGGCCCAAGCCCACGATGAGGCATGCAAGTGGGAGCATGTGATCGGGGATCGAGTGGAGAGTCATTTGGTGACATTGTTGGGAGACCCCCAAGAGTCGGTGTACGGGAATCCTATTCCACGCCTAGGGGAGTCAGCTCAAGAATCTTTGGGACGTTTTCTTGTCGGGGTTGAGGTTCTTTCATCGGTCGTGGCCAAGGGGGGGCAGGTGGAAGTCAAGCTGATACGCATCGGTGAGTATCTTCAACAGGATTCCGAAACCCTCAGAGTTTTGTTTCAAGCAGGGATCCGTCCTGGTGCCGTGGTTCAGGTTTCCAGTGATAGTGATGACGTGACTTTTCTGACTGACAGCCATGAATGCAGTGTGGATTCCCGCTGGAGCGGCCAGTTATTTGTCACACGTTGTTAACCAGTTGGCCCATGATGCGGGGGTACGTCGTCGGTTAACCTCTGCTCCTCGGGGGTCAAACTGGTTCTCCGACTTGGGTGTTGCCGTTCACCATCAAGGCCAAGTGATATTCGTACTGCACCCAGCGTGGCGTACCACTGTGCAGGGCCGACATCTTTGAGGTCGTGGGGATCCACCGGGTACGGCCAAGGCAAATCGTGACTCCAGCGCTGGTGAGCATGGGCGCGAATCCTCTCAGGAGACCATCCACTTGTGTGAAGACTCGTGAGTAGACCTGGGAGATCACTAGCCAAGTCATGGGTATGTCTTTCCCCCGTCAGCGCAAACCCCACCAAGGTGTACAGCCTCGAAGTCATGTTTCTACCTTAGTCGTTTCTCCGGTATCGTAGGTACGCCGTTGGCCCCGTAGCTCAGTGGATAGAGCGAAGGTTTCCTAAACCTTGCGTCGTAGGTTCGACTCCTATCGGGGCCGCCCTCACTTGAATGTGTGTCATCACTCGATCGCTACCGTCGTGGTTCCCATCCCCCCAGATGAGGTGATCTGTGTTGCCAAAGACTCGGGGACCTCAACCAAGATGACGGGTGAGGAATCTGAAGAAAACATCCCCGAAGACCCTTGGGCAGGGATCGTGACCACCCGTATTCCACGGGTAATGCTCACCTCTGTGGTGGAGTGGTCAGACAAGAACACTGTGACATGATCACCAGGCTGAATAAGGGACAAGACCTGCGCGGACACAGGCAAGGGGATGATGACATACCCATGGGAGACCTGGGAGGTGGCTACAAA
Organism: Propionibacteriaceae bacterium; assembly: GCA_009782785.1. Classification (GTDB taxonomy): domain Bacteria; phylum Actinomycetota; class Actinomycetes; order Propionibacteriales; family Propionibacteriaceae; genus WQYJ01. Next base: position 61,233 of record WRIJ01000007.1, read on the forward strand.
GTTATCGCTGGTGAGAATAGCGCCACCAGGAATAGGTGCGGAAGTCATTTGGTTAGCCAGTTCCAGAGTATCGGTGATAGCGCCTGTGGGCACGAGGTTGGTGGGCACTTCAGTCAGACGCACATCGGCCTCGGTGAGGGTAGTGCCTGCAGGAATCCGGGAATGAGCCAGATAGACAGCCGTGGTTGGGCCATCATTTCCAGCAGCAATAGAGCAGATGCACCCCACACAGATGACAGCCATGAGGCTGGCCAACACTCGTCGATGGATCAGCGCTCTGCGTACATAAGAAGCAAGATGTGTCATACCCAGACTATGGGGGACGAGGTTGCGATAGTGCGTACTATCCACAGGTTTGCTTGTTCACTGGAAGTTATCCCCAAGTGATGACCTGCATGTGCGATCTGGGCCGATGCTGCGTGTTCTTCGTCCACAGCTTATGAAGCTGGAGTGGACACAGAAGTTTCCCCAGATGGTGACGTGGGGGTCGACTGGGTGGCCGCAGGTTTGGTATCGCTGGTTGACGATGATGAATCCTTGGCTGGTGTGTCCTTCTGTCCGCCATCAGGTTTCGTACTGGCCGGCGGTGAAGAGGTACGACTAGCTGTCGATGATTTTTTAGAATCGGTGGCATAGAAACCCGATCCCTTGAACACGATGCCCACTGCTGAGAAGATCTTTTTCAAAGTGCCCCCACAGTCAGGGCAGTCGGTCAAGGCATCATCACTCATGCGTTGAAAGATCTCATGATCCACCTCGCATGAGGTGCAGTGGTATTCATAGATCGGCATGCAACCTCCGCTAGTAGTGAGCTCGATTGGGCGATCGCCAATTCTACCGGGCGCGACCACCAGGACCAAGTAGACGAGGGGAGCAAGGAGTGGCGTACGCCTGTCGCGTTAGTCTCCACCCAAGTAGCGACCGTACTGACAAGGATCATCCTTGCTGGTTCGAAGCTGTGAGCAATGTCAGCCGAGGTGCTGAAGCTGTGGCGACGATGAGCGCAAGTAATCCACTGATGGTGGAACACATGAATCCAGCAGTATAGGAGGCATGGTCGATGAGAAACCCGGAACTGAGTGATCCGATTGATACGCCTATTCCGATAGAGGTTCCCAACCAGGCTAACCCTTCAGTGAGCCGAGAGGCTGGAACCAGATGACTAATCAGCGAATTAGCATTGATAAAGGTGGGTGCCACAGCAACACCAACAATCAGCCCGAAGGCAGCAAGGGTCCAGGTGTTGGAGGCAATCATCAATGTCCAGATGCTCCCGGCCATGAGGCTGACAGCAAACAGATACCTCTTCCATAGGGGGCTCTTCCATCCCCGCGAACCGTACAGAAAACCGCTCAGAGCTGAGCCGATAGAGAACACTGCCAAGATTAACCCGGCATTTTCGCGTACGCCCCACTGGGAAGTTGCAGCGACAACACTCACATCAAGTGATCCAAAAATACTCCCGAAAAGGAAAGCTACGATGAGTACGGGAGCCAAGCCCTCGTACAAAGCAATGAAGCGATTCTCAGCGGAGGTGGCAAGTTTCCGACGAATAACGGGAGGTTCTGTTGCGCGCAACGAATAGAACAGGCCCGCACCACCCGCAATAAAGATGACAGGGCCAACAAGCCCAGCCACAGGGTGAAAACTGACCGCTAACCAGGTGGCAGCCACAGGCCCAACAATGAACCCAATTTCGTCGAGAGTAGATTCGAGGGAGTACGCGGTGTGGAGATCATGAGCAGAAGAGAGAACATTGTTCCAGCGCGCTCGTACCATCGCACCTGGTGAGCCTTGGAAAAGACCGGTCAGGATCGCAAAAATGAACAAGTACACCAACGGGGCTTTGATGATGGCCAAGACCACCACCATTGCAAGAGAGGCTGCTGAAATCAGCGCCCCAGGCAGCATGATCTTTCGTTGGCCATAACGGTCGACAAGGTTCGACAGTACGGCTGTGCCTATCGCCCAGGCAATAGTGTTCGCTGCAGTGAGAGCTCCAGCGATCCCGTACTCGCCATAGATTCCTGAAGCCATCATGATGATCCCGATGCCCACCATGGATCCGCCAAAGCGCGCCATCAGTGCAGCACCACAAAAGGCTAGAGCTCCTGGGACCTTCAGGATTCTCATGTACGCACGCACACCGACAAGCTTGCCACACCCAGGGGTTGGTCGTATCTACTCTATGTTCTTTCTCAGGTATGACACAGCGGCAACTCATGTGAGAACCGACCCTATGCACGTGTGTGCCATGGGTATACAGTGGTGAGGTCGGACAGCTGATGACCAAGATGTGACCTCGTACTCGTGGTGGGAGGACGGTTGCCGACCGCTTTCTTGATGCTCCGGGGGGAGGCACCAAGGAGTGCGCCAATGATTGGTGGATGTGGCCCTGGTCGTTGTCGGATCAGGCGGATGGCCTGGCTGGTGATGTACGAGGGCCATCTCCACGCGCGATCATCCTTGAGTGGAGTATCCCTGGGTGCCGAAAGCCTGTTGGATGGCACCCACCCAGTCGAGTTGTTCCTTTTTTCTGACGGCTAGCTTGTGCTCTAGACCATCAGTGGTACGGATGATGAGCCCTTGAGCGAGAACACTGTATTTTCCGATTTCTACACTAGTGACTGTACCGGGGGTGATGGTGAAACCAATCCTCTCCCCGCGTGTTGCAGCATTGATCGCTTCCATAGCTAGTGCACCAACCAGACCGCCACCACTGGAACCAGCCCGAGCATTTTTCACGAAGAACAACCGCAGATTGGTCATGATGAGGGGCCCATCCCAGGCACCTCTTGTTGCTGTTGGCATGTACTGCGCCTGTGTGGTTTTGAGACAGGTTTCTGCTCCGGGGTTCACCAGATCTGCATCACAGTACGAGCAGCGTGTGGGGGGTTGATCGTCTTTAGATACCGAGTTGCAAATGTGGCATTTTGCCTTGATCTTGGCCATGGCCCCTCCTGACGAAAGTGTGGCCATTCATCGTACCGCAAGCACACGAGGTATGAACCTTCGGGTATTGTCTACTAGGATCAGGTACGACCCTGAGAGGACAGACATGAACATCATCAGAACCACAGCCGTTGAATTGACGACGATTCCAGCGGTTGCCTACAAGCAGAAACTTTCCACTGGTGGGGCAGGCCTCAAGCTTCAACGGATGGATACCGATGCGATGGCGATGTTCACCCTCGATCGGCGAACAGGAGAGGGCGTACCGTACGGTAAGTACGACGAGTCTTTGTTCCCTACAGAAGCTGTCACGGAAGCCAAGGATCTCACCTTGGGGCTGCCGTACACCTCACGGGGCAAGATCAGGGTCAAGATCTCGAAAGCGAAGGCTGCAGAGAAAGACCCAGTTGACGCTGAGGACATCTTCGAAGAAGAGGATGTCACCGAGGAGGAAATCGACAAGGTCGACATGGTTCATAGCCCTGAGTACGATGCGATCCTCCAAGAGTTCCTCTCCGAAGAAGGTAAGTTGAACTACCAGGTGATGAACAAGGATTTCATCCAGTTTGCTTCCCGCTCAACTGTGGTCGGTCAAATGATTGGCGAGAGAGCCAGCGATAAAGAGATTGTCGACTACGTGGTGGGTTCGCGTGCGACTAACTTGTCGGGTCGCAAAGAGTCATTGAGCCCCCAGGAAATCGCAGGACTCATCGAGACTTTAGATGAGATCAATCCTCGTAGCGCCTTCAAAGAGTTGACCTTGCACATTCGCCAGCAATTAGCTCGTACGAAGTAACCGGGTGGGCGTTTGTCCCGCTATCACGTACTCAAGTTGACCGAGATTCCCTCACCGGCTAAAGTAACCCCTTGGGTTTGGTGCGACCAGCTCCGTGGACGCACGTCCGTGAACAGTCGCGGCCCGCACAACTTCTTGAGGTTCCGCTTGGGACCAATCTTGATCGCACAGAAAAGAGAATCGTAGGTGCCTACTATTCAACAGTTGGTCCGCAAAGGCCGGGCTGACAAGGTCTCCAAGACGAAGACCCCTGCCCTCAAGGGCTCACCACAGCGACGCGGTGTGTGTACCCGTGTGTACACCACGACACCGAAGAAACCTAACTCCGCTTTGCGTAAGGTTGCCCGCGTGCGTCTGTCCTCAGGTGTAGAAGTCACCGCCTATATCCCTGGTGTGGGACACAACCTCCAAGAGCACTCCATGGTGCTCGTGCGCGGAGGTCGTGTGAAGGATCTTCCTGGTGTGCGCTACAAGATCATTCGCGGTGCCCTCGATACCCAAGCGGTCAAGAATCGCAAGCAGGCTCGTAGCCGCTACGGTGCGAAGAAGGAGAAGTAATGCCTCGCAAAGGTCCCGCGCCCAAGCGCCCCATGGTTGTTGATCCCGTGTACGGGTCTCCGCTAGTTTCTCAACTCGTGTCGAAGATCCTCATCAAAGGCAAGAAGACTGTTGCTCAAAACATCGTCTACACCGCACTCGAGGGAACCCGCGAGAAGACTGGTGGAGCTGACCCTGTACAAACCCTGAAACGTGCCCTCGATAACGTACGCCCTGGCATCGAAGTGAAATCTCGTCGCGTGGGTGGTGCAACCTATCAGGTGCCTGTTGAAGTGAAACCTGCTCGTGCAAACACTCTCGCCATGAGATGGTTGGTGTCCTTTTCGCGGGCGCGCAGAGAAAAAACAATGGCTGAAAGACTCCGCAATGAGATCCTGGATGCCGCTAATGGCTTGGGTGCTTCGGTGAAACGTCGCGAAGACACTCACAAGATGGCTGAGGCTAACCGCGCCTTTGCCCATTATCGCTGGTAGAGGGTTCGCACCCTGCCAGGATCAATGACGATACCTCGGATGGACTTTCATCCGGGGTATCTGTGCGGTTAGGGGCGAGTGCCTCGTTTGACACGAAGAAGAGGAAGATTGTGGCTATTGGACTGACAACGGACCTAACGAAGGTTCGCAATATCGGCATCATGGCGCACATTGATGCGGGCAAGACAACCACCACAGAACGCATCTTGTTCTACACTGGCATCAACTACAAGATTGGTGAGGTCCACGATGGTGCAGCCACGATGGACTGGATGGAACAAGAACAAGAGCGTGGCATCACGATCACCTCAGCTGCGACCACGTGCTTTTGGAAAGATCACCAGATCAACATCATCGATACCCCTGGTCACGTTGACTTCACCATGGAGGTGGAACGCTCACTTCGTATCCTCGACGGTGCCGTCGCAGTGTTTGACGGTGTTGCCGGTGTAGAACCTCAATCACAAACCGTGTGGCGTCAAGCAGTACGCTATGAGGTTCCCCGTATTTGCTACATCAATAAACTTGACCGCACGGGTGCCAGCTTCGACTTCTGTTTGAAGACGATCAAGGAACGCCTCCAAGCCACACCGTTGGTCATTCAGCTCCCGATCGGTGCTGAAGCGAGCTTCCTCGGGGTGGTTGACTTGCTGGAGATGCGTGCTTTGACCTGGCGTGGAGAAACCAAGATCGGCGAAGATTACACGGTTGAAGAGATTCCAGCCGACATGATTGATCGGGCCAAGGAAGCTCGTGGCGAGCTGATTCACACCCTGGCCGATGTGGATGATGAGTTTGCAGAAATCTGGTTGGAACGAGAAGAGACTGGCGAAGAGTTCACGGTGGACGAAATCAAAGCTGGTTTGCGTCGAGCCGTACTGTCGAATAGCGCGAACGTGGTGGTGTGTGGCACCTCCAAGATGAACAAGGGTGTCCAGCCTCTGCTTGATGCTGTGAATGACTATCTTCCTTCCCCACTCGATGTTCCTGCGATTAAAGGCTTCAAGCCAGGTGACGAGTCAGTGGTGATGGAGCGCCAGCCCAGCAACGATGAGCCACTGAGCGTACTCGCATTCAAGATCGCTGCCGATCCTCACTTGGGTCGCCTCACCTTCGTCCGTGTTTATTCGGGTGTGCTCAAATCAGGTCAAGCCCTTCTCAACTCAACCAAGGGCAAGAAGGAGCGCATCGGCAAGATTTATCAGATGCATGCCAATAAGCGTGAAGAGGTTGAAGCTATGGGTACGGGTATGATCTGCGCGGTCATGGGACTCAAAGACACCACGACCGGTGAAACCTTGTGCGAGCCAGCCCATCCGATTCAGCTCGAATCCTTGGACTTCCCTTCTCCGGTGATCGAGCAGGCTATTGAACCTAAGACCAAGGCTGACCAAGAGAAGCTGATGACAGCTATCCAGAAACTTGCTGAAGAGGACCCGACTTTCCGTGTTCACACTGACGAAGAGACCGGCCAGACGATTATCGCTGGTATGGGTGAGCTCCACTTGGAGATTCTGATTGACCGCATGAAGCGCGAATTCAAGGTGGAGGCTAATGTGGGCAAACCACAGGTGGCGTACCACGAAACCTTGCGCAAGAAGGTCGAGAAGGTCGAATACACTCACAAGAAGCAGTCTGGTGGTTCAGGGCAGTACGCCTCCGTGCTCATCGATCTGGAACCCAAAGAACCTGGCACAGGATACGAATTCGTCAACGCGGTCACTGGTGGGCGTGTACCTCGGGAATACATTCCAGCGGTCGACCAGGGAATCCAGGACGCTCTGCAGTTCGGTGTTCTCGCTGGATATCCTGTTGAAGATGTGAAGGTTACTTTGACCGATGGTAAGTCCCACGATGTTGACTCCTCGGAGCTTGCCTTCCGTATTGCCGGTTCGATGGCGTTCAAGGAGGCTGCTCGTCGCGCCGATCCTGCTTTGCTGGAGCCCATGATGAAGGTAGAGGTCACGACCCCTGAGGATTTCTTGGGTACGGTTGTGGGCGACCTGAACTCGCGTCGTGGTCACATCATGTCGATGGATGAAATGCACGGCAACCGTGTCATCTCTGCACTCGTACCACTATCCGAAATGTTCGGGTACGTGGGCGATCTTCGCTCGAAAACCTCCGGTCAAGCCTCGTACTCGATGGAATTCGATTCCTACCATGAGGCACCGAAGTCGGTGGCCGAAGAGGTCATCGCCAAGTCCCGAGGTGGCGAGTAAGCAAGGTTTAACCCAGGAGGCTGGGACAAAACCCCTTCTCATTTGACTTACCCACCAAGTGTGGGAAAGACTAGGGGGGTATGTGCTCTTTGAGGAGAGAACATACCCCACAACCGCGTGTGAGAACCCTCACCTGCGTCCAGTTAGCCCCGCACACGCGTGGCAATACCGAATAAAGGAGCCCAAGTGGCAAAGGCCAAGTTCGAGCGGACTAAGCCGCACTGCAATATCGGCACCATCGGGCATATCGACCACGGCAAGACCACGCTCACCGCGGCGATTACCATGGCGCTTCATGATAAGTATCCCGAATTGAACGCTGTTTCTGCGTTTGATCAGATTGATAAGGCGCCAGAAGAGCGTCAAAGGGGTATTACCATCTCGATCGCTCACGTCGAATACCAGACGGAAGCGCGTCACTATGCCCACGTTGACTGCCCAGGTCACGCTGACTATGTCAAGAACATGATCACCGGTGCCGCGCAGATGGATGGGGCTATCCTCGTGGTTGCCGCCACTGATGGCCCGATGCCACAGACACGCGAGCACGTTTTGTTGGCCCGCCAGGTGGGCGTTCCCGCCATGGTGGTTGCACTCAACAAGTGCGACATGGTCGATGATGACGATCTGATTGAACTCGTTGAAATGGAAGTACGCGAGCTGTTGAACTCCCAGGAATTCGATGGCGACAACTGCCCAGTTGTTCGTACCGCTGCGTACCCCGCCATGGAAGGCGACGCGAAGTGGAAGGAAACTGTTCTCGAGTTGATGCAGGCCGTCGACGAGTACATCCCACAGCCTCCTCGCGATACCGAGAAGCCCTTCCTCATGCCGATCGAAGACGTCTTCACGATCACTGGTCGTGGTACGGTCGTCACTGGTCGTATCGAACGTGGAATCATCAACACTGGCGAAACCGTTGACATCATTGGTATCCGCGAGCAGAAGCAGTCCACCACCATCACTGGTGTGGAAATGTTCCGCAAGATCCTCGATGAGGGTCGCGCAGGCGAGAACGTTGGACTCTTGCTCCGTGGTACGAAGAAGGACGAGGTGGAGCGCGGCATGGTCGTGTGCAAGCCTGGTTCTGTGACTCCTCACACTGAGTTTGAGGGTAACGTCTACGTGCTCACCAAGGAAGAGGGTGGCCGTCACAAGCCATTCTTCACCAACTATTCTCCACAGTTCTATTTCCGTACGACGGATGTGACCGGTATGGTCCAACTTCCTGAGGGTACGGAAATGGTGATGCCTGGGGACACCACTGACATGTCTGTCGTGCTGAACAAGCCGATCGCCATGGAAGAGGGTCTCAAGTTCGCTATCCGTGAAGGCGGTCGTACCGTCGGCGCGGGTCGTGTCACCAAGATCAACAAGTAACTGTACTTAGTCAAAGGACCTCGTACCATCAGGTACGGGGTCCTTTGCTTTGCCTGCGGGGCGCTAGAGTATGACCATGAAGAACCTTGATCGACAAAACAGGTGGACCTTCGCCGTGGGGACTCTCGGGCGCGACATGGTGTACATCCTGATCTCCATGTTTTTGGTTAACTACCTGATCGATCTTCAACTGTCCTCCAAGGTTTTTGCGTGGGTGTCAGCCCTGATACTGCTGGCGCGGCTCTTCGATGCCGTCACCGACTTCGTCATGGGATCGATTGTGGACAATACTCGTACGCGGTGGGGGAACTACAAGCCATGGATTTTTGTGGGCATGATTGCAGCCGGTGTGTTAACGATCCTGCTCTTCACTGACTTTGGTGCTCGCGGTTTCTGGTTCGTCATCCTCTTTGCTGGTATCTATCTGCTGTGGGGCCTCAGCTGGACAATGAACGACATCCCGTACTGGTCTCTCATGCCGGCACTAACCCTCGATCAAAAAGAGCGGGAGAGGATTAGTTCCCGGGCAAAGATCTTCGCCACTATTGGTACCTTCGCAGTTGTGGTGGGAATCATTCCTTTCATGCAAATTTTTGAACCGCGAATAGGTCTGCAGAAATCTTGGCTCCTCTTCGCTGTCATCATCGTTGTCGCCATGATGATCTTCCAGTCGGTTACTCTGATATGGACGAAAGAACCAGATATCGTCGTGGAGCAGGACAAGATCACTCTCAAAGACATCGTGACCGTGGTGTTCAAAAACGATCAACTCCTGTGGACGTGTGCAGCCATGGTCACCTTCATGACTGGGTACTTGACCTTCTCCAGTTTTGGGGTGAAATATTTTGAGCACGTCTATGGGAATAAGGAGATGTATTCTCCCTTTGGCGCGGTCATGGGTGTTGCCATGATTGCAGGGTACGTCATTTTCCCGATTCTGAGGAAAGCCATGGCCCGGTCTTCCCTCTACACTCTCGCCACCGGTCTGGCTATCGTGGGGTACGTCATCTTCTTCTTCTCACCACCGAATATCATCATCCTCGGTGTAGCTGCGTTCCTGCTCTTCTTCGGCAGCGCCTTGATCATCGTACTCATGCTCGTCTTTGTGTCTGACACGATTGACTATGGCCATTGGAAACTAGGGCGACGCAACACTGCGATCACTTTTGCTCTGCAACCTTTCATCTCGAAAGTAGGGGCAGCTTTGGGCACGATGGTTGTTGCCATGACCGCAATAGCGACTGGGCTTAATCAGATCCCCGAAGAAAGCCGTGAAGGTTATGTACTGGATCCATCAGACCAATTGACCTACAAGATCATCATGGTGAGTGTCCCGATTGTTTTGACCCTTGTGGGCTACGCGATTTACCGGTGGAAGTATAGAATTGATGAAACCTTCCACGCGGAGATCCTTACCGATCTGGAAGCGCGGGGGCAGTTGGTGAGCAACGCGGAAGCTTTGTCGGTTAAGGAGGGCTAGTGTCCGTACCTGATCCTATGGCAGCCCCACCTCTGCGTTGGGGAATTCTTGCACCGGGCGGTATCGCTCATCGCTTTGCCCGTGAAGTCACTCAATACACCCAGTCACAGATTGTTGCGGTGGGGTCACGCGACCTGGAAAGAGCCACCAGATTCATTGATGAAGAGTTGCCAGGTTCGGGAGTACGAGCATACGGATCCTATGCTGAGATGATCACCGATCAGTGGGTGCAAGCTGTGTACATCGCGAGCCCCCATTCGGAGCATCTCGCCCATGCCACCTTGGCACTCCAGGTGGGCAAACCCGTACTGGTGGAAAAAGCTTTCACTCTCAACGCCCAGCAAGCGACCCAAATTTTCACTCTCGCTTCTGAGAAGCAACTCTTCGTCATGGAAGCAATGTGGAGCCGCTTCCTTCCTCACTATCAGGCTATCAAAGCCCTGGTCGATTCTGGCGAACTCGGAGAGATCACCTCTATTGTTGGGATGCATTCCCAGGCCCTCGATTTGACCCCAACTGGGCGGCTGATGAATCCTGCTCTCGGTGGGGGTGCCTTGCTTGACCTTGGTGTTTATCCCATTTCTCTTATTCACTGGTTGTGGGGGAAGCCGACACGGATCAAAGCCACTGGAACCCTCAGTGACACCGGTGTGGATCTTCGAGAGTCTGTTTCTTTGTGGTACGGCGATCGTCTCGCTTTAGCCTATGCAGATATGGAATCAGCTGGGAAGAGTTCTTTGCAGATCGTGGGCACCCAGGCGAGTTTAGAAGTTGAGGATTGGTTCTATACTCCACAAAACATTATCCACACTTCTCGTGATGGTGTACGCCAGGAGTTGGCCACCCAGGTGGAAGGTGGATTCCAGTATCAGGTAGCTGAGGTGGCGAGATGCATCACCTCAGGACATGCCATGTCACCGATCATGCCGTGGACCCACACTGTTGAAGTGCTTCAAATCATGGATGAGGTACGCCACCAGTTGGGTGTCAAATATCCTTCAGATGTGATTTCCGCTCCAGCATTACCGACGACTCAGGTGGACGTACCACTAGGTACGTAACACAGATGAGGCAGGCCGCTCCCAGCCGGTGAAGGGTTTAGCCAGTACTCTTGGCTTTCGCTCTGCTTCGAGCTCTCGTGGTGGCATCAAGGTTCACTTTGCGAATGCGGACGTCACTGGGGGTAACTTCGACACATTCGTCTTCACGACAAAACTCCAAAGCGGCTTCCAGGGATAGTACCTTGGCCGGGATGAGCCGCTCGAGTTCTTCACCAGTTGACGAGCGTACGTTGGTGAGTTTCTTCTCTTTGGTGGGATTAACATCCATATCGTCTTGGCGAGAGTTCTCGCCGACCACCATTCCTTCATACACCTCGTCGGTGGGGGAGACGAACATGGTCCCCCGCTCTTGGAGATTGAACAGTGCATACGAGGTTACTGAGCCACTACGGTCGGCCACGAGTGATCCTGTTGGGCGCAGTTTCATGTCGCCCACCCAGGGGGCATAACCTTCAAAAACATGGTGCATGATCCCTGTTCCTCGGGTTTCGGTGAGGAATTCTGTACGAAAACCGATGAGTCCACGAGCTGGGACGACGTACTCGATGCGTACCCACCCGGTCCCATGGTTGACCATCTGTTCAAGGTTTGCTTTGCGAAGTCCTAGGAGGCTGGTGACAGCACCGATATAGTCTTCAGGAACATCGATGGTGAGTCTTTCGGTGGGTTCGTGGAGTTTGCCATCAATCATTTTCGTGACGACTTGGGGTTTTCCTACCGTGAGTTCGAAGGATTCTCGTCTCATGATTTCCACGAGGATCGCAAGCTGGAGTTCACCGCGGCCTTGGACCTCCCAGGCATCTGGACGATCGGTGGGCAGGACGCGAATCGAGACGTTCCCCACTAGTTCCTGGTCGAGGCGAGCTTTCACCAGTCGAGCTGTGAGGTTCTTGCCTGATTTCCCAGCCATGGGGGAGGTATTGATTCCGATGGTGGCAGAGATGGAGGGTTCGTCCACGTGGATGAGCGGAAGGGGTCGTGGGTCATCCACGTCTGAGAGGGTCTCCCCGATGGTGATATCTGGGATCCCTGCAATAGCCACGATGTCACCAGGACCAGCTGACTGGGCTGGGACACGCTCGAGGGCTTCCGTACGCAAAAGCTCCGAGAGGCGTACTTGGGTGATGGATCCATCACGGCGACACCAGGACACCATCTGTCCTTTGGTGAGTGTGCCGTTGATGACCCGGCACAGGGCGAGGCGGCCCAAGTAAGGGGAGGCATCCAGGTTGGTGACGTGCGCTTGGAGTGGATGACCTTCGATGAAGGTCGGGGCAGGGATGTGGGTGAAGATCGTATCAAACAGGGGACGCAAGTCTTCGCCATCAGGCAGGGCCCCGTCATCAGGTCTGGTCAGTGAGGCGCGACCGGCTTTCGCTGAACTGTAGAGAATGGGGAAGTCTAGTTTTTCTGCTTCGTCATCGTCGAGAAGATCCATGAACAGGGCGTACGTCTCGTCGACTACCTCAGCGATTCTGGCATCTGAGCGGTCGACTTTGTTGATGACCACGATAATGGGTAGGTGAAGAGCGAGGGCCTTGGAGAGAACGAATCGTGTTTGTGGTAGCGGCCCTTCACTAGCATCGACGAGCAGGAGGACACCATCGACCATGGCGAGACCGCGTTCCACTTCTCCACCGAAATCCGCGTGACCAGGAGTGTCGATGATATTGATCGTGATGGGGTTACCGTGGGCGTCATGGGAAGCGACAGAAGTGTTCTTCGCAAGAATGGTGATGCCCTTCTCGCGTTCTAAGTCCATGGAATCCATGACTCGGACATCGACATCCTGGTTGGCGCGAAAAGCACCTGACTGCCAGAGCATGGCATCCACGAGTGTGGTTTTCCCATGGTCGACGTGGGCAATGATGGCAAGGTTTCGCAGGTCAGGGCGTGTGGGCATGGGCTCGCTTTCCAGGGGTGAACCCTAGAAGCTTACCGGAATTTGGTTCCTCACAGAATCAGCGACCCAGCCAGTGTGCGAGCGGGTTTTTCTCGAATGATGAGACTGCGCTAAGGTTGTGGAGAACTTGGGCGCCATGGACGCGCCGCAACTAATCAAGGAGACGCTATGAAATTACGCCGTTTGATTCCCACCTTGTTGACGGTGGGAGCACTCAGCTTAGCCATGACAGCTTGTGGTGGAGGGAACACTGACGAGGAAACTCCCACCCCTACCGTGACCTATCCAGAACCAACAGGTCCTCTGTTCACCATTGGTGTTGCAATGTACGTTGAACACCCAGCACTTCAAGCTGTTCAGGACGGTTTTGAAGAAGTGCTCAAAGAGCAGGGAATTAACTACTCCGTCGTACGAGAGAGTGCGGCCGCTGATTCGAACAACGTAGCGACTATTGCTTCGCTTTTTGCAGCGAATAGTGACATGGATCTTATGTTGGCCATTGCCACACCAATGGCGCTCGGCATCCAAGGTGCAGAAACTCAGCGCCCCATTCTGTTCTCGGCTGTTACTGATCCTGTACAAGTCGGTCTCGTTCCTTCCTGGGAGCAAGCTGGTGTGAACATTACTGGCACTTCTGACCTCAACCCTGAAGCCAAACCAGTAGAGCTCGTTACCCAGGCCATGCCTGCGGTTAAGAATATTGGCGTGCTGTATTCCACCTCCGAACCAAACTCAGCTATCCAGGTGGAAGCCTACAAAGCAGAAGCTGCTGCTCTTGGAGTGGAGCTCACTGTGCGCGGAATTAACTCTCCCAATGAGATCGTTACTGGCCTTGAGGCTCTTGCCGGGACAGAAGCCATCCTGATTCCAACTGACAATACCATCGTCGAGGCGATCGCTTCCGTGGTAGCCTTCGGTGAAGAGAAGAAGATACCTGTATTTTGTGCGGACAATTCCACAGTCGAACTGGGAACTGTTGCGACCCGTGGATTGAGCTATTATGACCTCGGTCGTCGCACTGGTGAAATGGCCGTCGAGATTCTTCGTGATGGAAAGCCAGTGTCGGAGATAGCCCCAGAGGCCACAACCGAAACAGCGCTTATCGTCAACCTGAAAGCAGCGGAGCGTTTTGGAATCACACTTCCGGATGGCCTCGTTGCCCAAGCTGTTGAGAAGATAACAGAATAATTGCGAGGAGCTGTCTACTGTCATGTTAGGTGCTATTGATCAGGGGCTTATTACGGCTTTGCTGGCCCTGGGGATCTTTCTCACCTTCCGCATCTTGAACTTTGCGGACCTGACAGTAGACGGCTCTTATGCAACTGGTGCAGTCACCACAGCCGTTGTCATCGTTAATGGGAATGGTCAATGGTGGCTTCCCTGGGTTGCGTTAGCAGCTGGAATGGCGGCCGGTGCCCTTGCTGGGTTACTCACTGGACTGCTTCACACTAAAGCCCATATAGATCCTTTGCTTGCTTCCATTCTGGTTATGCTGGCGCTGTATTCGATTAATGTTCGCATCTTGTCGGCGGGCAACAATGGAGTTATTCGGGTCACTTTAGGATTGGTCAGAGAAGAGAAACGAGACCTCACGACGTTATTCACATGGATGAGGCTGCTCGGATTTCGAGGAACGTGGGTGTCCATCCTTGTGCTGGTGGGTATCGTTATCATCGTTGTTCTTTTACTCAATTGGTGGCTGTCAACGAGATTCGGTCTTGCCGTCATGGCCACCGGAGATAATCCGACGATGGCATCGGCCATGGGCATTAATAACGACACCACAAAAATCGTGACACTCATGGTATCCAATGGTCTCGCAGGTTTGGCTGGGGCCATCAATGCTCAATTCACATTCAGCGCCACTATTGAAGACGGGCGGGGAATCATCTTGGTTGGCCTTGCCTCAGTCATCTTGGGTAATGCCATCTTTGGCACTCGTTATGTCTGGTTGATGACACTGGGTGTTGTGGTCGGGTCAGTTATCTATCGCGTGGCCATTTTTGGGGCAATGAGTTGGGATTTCCTCGAAACCACTGACATGAAGCTGATTTCTGCTGTTCTAGTGGTCATTGCTTTGGTGTCGACTCAATGGAAGGGTGCCCATGCACTGGTCTCGAGACTCACTCCCTGGGGGCCAAAAGATTCAACTCCCGAACCCATGGCGAGCGTACCCAACCAATTCTCTCCCTTTGCTGAAGTAGATTCTGCCCATCAAGGAGTCTTGCGAACTGCACTGGGTGGTCACATAGATCCTGGTGATGACCAAGAACAATCCTCAAACGAAGAGGAATCGCCATGCTAGAGATTATCGGTGTCAGTAAGACCTTCTATCCCGGCACAGCCAACGAGCGCGTGGCCCTGGATAATGTTTCCCTCAATCTTGACGAAGGAGACTTCGTCACCATTATCGGTTCCAATGGGGCAGGGAAATCGACACTACTCAATATCATTGGAGGGTCTCTTCGAGTCGATTATGGAGGTGTGGTTGTCAATGGTGAAGACGTCACATGGTTGAAAGAACACCACCGCGCTCGGGACATCTCTCGAGTCTTCCAAGACCCCTCGGCAGGAACCTCCCCACATCTGTCTATTGAAGAGAACCTCGCTGTTGCCCTTGATCGCGGAAAGCCGCACACCTTGAGGCGTGCACTCACTAGAAAACGTCGTGAAGAGTTCCGCACACAACTCGCTACCCTCGAACAGGGCCTCGAAGATCGAATGAAACACCGTGTGGGTTTACTCTCGGGTGGGCAACGCCAAGCACTCAGTTTGCTGATGGCCTCCTTCACTCATCCGAAGCTTTTGCTCCTTGATGAACACACTGCTGCTTTGGACCCTGAAAGGGCCGAGCTCGTTTTGCGGCTCACCGGGACAAAGATCGCTGAACAGGGTTTGACTGCGCTCATGGTCACTCACAATATGGATCACGCCTTGCGCTTGGGTAACCGCTTGATCATGATGCATGAGGGCAAAATCTTGCGCTCCTTGAATGCACGAGAGAAAGCAAGAACCTCGGTCAACGACCTCTTGGAGTTCTTCAGCAAAGAAAAAGGGATGCTCTCCGATCGTACCTTGTTGGCGTAAAGACACCACCAGTACGAGGAGGTGGACTAGCTGGTGGGATTGTCGCAGGGAACTAAGGTCAACAGTGTCGCCTCGGGACGACAGAAGAAACGGTACGGAGCTTTCGGGGAAGTCCCCAAACCTGCTGAGACATGCAACCACGGGGAAGAATCACCTCGGGAGTATTGGCTCAACCCTTGAGCTTGACTGCGAGGAAGATCACAGTTGGTGACCAGTGCATGACCACCCGGAAAACAAACCTGACCACCGTGGGTGTGCCCAGCAAACATGAGATCCGCGCCATCGGCAACCATGAGATCGAGAACCCGGACATAGGGGGAATGTGTCACACCGAGCAGGAGATCCGCATCACGTTCACCCATCACTGCCTCATAACGATCCTCTTCCATGTGGGCATCCTTGCATCCACGGACTTCCACCGTCGTACCTCTCAGTGTGAAGTTCAATGAAGTATCTTCACCATTTTTCCACCCCAATGATTCGAACAGTTGGGCAATATCTTCAGTCGGGATCCGGGGCAATCTTTTCTGGCTGTCTATCTTGTGTGGTGAGGATGGGCCTTTGAGGTAGCTAAAAGGATTGATCGGGCGTGGCCCAAAGAAATCATTAGAACCGAAAACAAAGACTCCAGGAATTCCCCCCAAAGGTTCCAGGGCTCGTTCCAGAGTTGGTATGCCATCGGGGGAGGAAAGATTATCCCCAGTGCTGATGATGAAATCTGGGGTGTGGGCAGCTAGCCCTCGTACCCACTCGATCTTCTTAGCCTGAGAAGGCAGCAGATGCAGGTCTGAGAAATGAAGGATGGTGATAGGTTCGCTGCCCTCGGCGAGTACGGGAACCTCGACTCGGCGAAGACGAAAACCACGAGACGCAACCACCATGGCGTATCCCAGACATCCGACAACAACCAGGATGAACACTCCCAGGGTTATTCCCACGATAGTCACAGGATGCATGTGGCTTTCCTCACAATCAATTTCTGGCCTTAGTCGTGGATGACGACCTTGTCTCCACGGGCAAGCCAGTCGAAGACTTCCTTGGCATCCGCTTCGCGCAAATTCAAACATCCATGAGAGACAGGCTCACCGAAATTATCATGCCAGTACGCAGTGTGGAACCCATAATTTCCTTTGAACCACACCAACCAGCGTACACCGGGGTAGGAATAGTATTCCCCTTCACCATAGCCACTCACACTCTGGATACGGGTTTTCGCATAGACAGGAAAAGTACCCGTGGGTGTTTCCATTCCCGGTTTTCCAGAGCTCAAGACGAAGGTTGCTCCTGGTGTGGATCCGTTCATGAGAGTCACCGTCTGTGTCGACAAATCAACATCCGCCCAGTGTCGCGCTCCCGGTGGTGCTGGAGAAATAGTGGGTTGGGCTTGTGTGGACGCAAAAGGGATCTCAGTGAAAGTGAGAGCCATCACTGTGTCTTCAGCATTCATCAAACAGTCCAGTATCTGGTTCGGCAGCCTCTCAGCGTGAGAGAGAGTGCGTCCCGTGACACCTGGGTGAATAGTGCGTACCTCTTCGCCCTTGTGATTGAGGACGACAACACTATCCTCAGGGATACGATTGACCTTGTCAGGGAAGGTTTGGTTGACAAACTCTGTCACCTGAGATTCTGTGAATGTTGCTTGGAGACCATCGGCAGTTGACGTGGTCACCGTCACCATGGAAGCAATATCCAAGGGGGTGAGAGTATAGATAGGTTCATTGGTTGATGAGGTGGCCGCAGTTTCAGTAAAGGAACATTTAGTAGCTAGGCGTTCATTCACCCACTGCTGTGTTTCACTAGCTTCGGCTGCACCCACATCCGGGTCAACCGGTGTGGGGTTCAAAGAGAAGGACGCATCTTGAGGTGCAGTTGCCAAGGTTTGTTGAATGCTAGCCAGTTCCGAGTCAGCAATTCCCGTACCTGCTGCCGGTTCAGTAATGTCGTACACACCTGTGGTGGGATTGAAGGTGAGGCCTGCATTGATCGGTTGATCGTAGTTTTCAGGAAAGTTGTCAGCCAACCAGGAATTGAATTGGTTCCTGTCGATGGCAACATCAAGAGGGATGGATGTCGGTTGGAAGGATCGGTAGATCCAGAAACGCTGGGTTGATTTTCCGTACACCTTCGTGAGGATCGATGAGTGATCAATGCTGATCCCCAACTGGGAAGCAGTACCGCTGTGTGTTTGATCCCCCACATGGATGGTGAGCTCCAACGATGATTCCGTGTCATCAAGGAAGACCGGGACATCACTGAGAGGCATCCCCGAAATATCGTATCCTCCCACAGAGAATCCAGGCAGGGCCCGATTGTCATAGATGGCATCCATCACAAAACCAAGAACCACAGAGATAATGACACACACGCCTAGGGAACCAAGGAAAACTAAGGGAAGTCCTAAGGAACGTCGACCAGTACGCGCTGGAGTGTGGGTTTCCTCTTTGTGGGTGCGCGAAACTGAGCGCGGTGCGCGCTGTGTGGTGCGCTCCGGCAAGGGCGTAGAGTGCGTAGCCAGGATTCCTCCTGTTTCCCCGATTGTGTGAATCTCAGCACTCAAGTTTACCGGATCTAGGCTCGTGTTGCCTTTCTCCCAGCATCTCCTACTAGAGTGGGGGCATGACTCAATGGGAATACGCCACCGTACCTTTGCTGATTCACTCCATGAAACAGATTCTGGACACGTGGGGTAATGATAGGTGGGAGTTGGTGAGCGTCTTGAGCAGTGGAGATGGTGGGAACCCAGTGGCTTTCTTCAAGCGCCCGGTGGGGGATTCACCATGTCCGAAGGACTAGCCGAGTCACGGGAACGTGCCGCTGAGATCCTCGCCACCTTGGAGGAAACCTATCCGAAAGTGCAGTGTGGATTAGTCCACGACTCTGCTTTTCAACTGTTGACGGCAACAATCCTGTCTGCACAATGTACAGATCGTGGAGTGAACCAAGTCACGCCGAAGCTGTTCGCGGCCTATCCTACTGCCGAGGATCTTGCTCAAGCCGATCATGGAGATGTAGAAAAAATCATTCACTCCACTGGGTTTTACCAGGTCAAAGCGGACAGGATTATTTCCATGTCAAGGATGCTTCTTATCGAGTACGCCGGGCAGGTTCCTTCAACCTTGGATGAGCTACTCACGTTGAGTGGAGTGGGCCGAAAGACAGCCAATGTTGTCTTGGGGGAATGGTTCGGTGTCCCTGGCATCACAGTCGACACCCATGTGTTGAGATTGTCGCGACGTCTTGGTTTGTCCAACAAAACAGACCCGGCCAAGGTTGAAGCAGACTTGTGTGAACTATTTGATGAGACGTCATGGATCTCCTTGTCTCGATCCTTGATCGGCCACGGTCGCACTCGTTGCCATGCGCGAAAACCAGCATGTGGAGCTTGCCCACTTGGCCAGTTGTGCCCGTCTTTTGGCGAAGGAGAAATCGACCCTGTTCTGGCTTCGGAGTTGGTGAAGATACCCCAGAAATAATTCCTTGTTTCTCGTGCGCTGGTAGTCTTGTGGGGAATCAAGGAGGAAACATGGCCAGTCCTACTGAGATCTCTGAACTAGTGAATGTGATTACTGCCGATGTGCGTACCCTCATCTCAGATGAGATCGCGCTAGTCAAAGCAGAAATCAAACCGTCGGTTCGTAAGGTCGGTGTTGGGTCGGGAATGTTCGCTGGAGCCCTCTATTTCGTTATTTCTGCCACGATCATTCTCTGGTTTGTCATGGCTGCAGGTTTCACCTGGTTATATGCCGCCCATACCCCAGCCAGCAATTGGGGAGCCCTCTTTTTTGGTACGCTCACCGCGTTCGTACTGATCCTCATCATTGCTATCCTCTTTGTCATCTTTGGCGTCAAGAACTTTTCTTCGATTCGCGGCCCGCAAAAATCACCAGAGTCAGTGGGCAAATCTTTCACTGCCCTAGCCCAGGGGTTGGAAGATGGTGGCCGTCTGGTCCAAGCAGAAGTGGGGCACAAGGCAAAGAAACCTACACGCCGCGAGAAGGCTCGTCGAGAACTGGAACTCATTGATGATGTGTACGATGAGTTGGACACTCAACTCGGCGACGTGGTGTTTTAGGGTGTTGACCTCAGACCCAGATCACAGGGCTATGGATAACCCTTCGTCATGGGGAATCAGCGGCATTGTGAGGCTTGATCGATCCACTTCAGCCTTCCAACATTGAATCGTGTAGGGCAGCAGCAGTGGATTAGGGATACGCGCATGCTGGTCATAAAGTTCACCGATCTCTTTCAGCATTGATTCTCGGCGGTCTTCACCGAGTTCTGCTGCCCCTGGGCTCTGGCAGGCATTTGTTTGAAGTTCTGTCTTGGATGAGGGAATCCAGTGACGAAAGGACACTTTATCGACGTGGGGGAAATATGCTGCGGCGGTAAAGGCAGCCACGGAATAGGATCCGTAGTCACTCGACATCGCGTGGGGAAGATAGTACTGAACTATCCTCTTCAGCTTATTGACCCAAGGTACGGAATCATCTCTGGTCATGTACGCAAGTGCCACTCGGCCTTGCGGTTTGAGAACTCTTGCCCATTCCCCTAGTGCCATACCTGGGGCGAATGTGTGGAAGTTCTGAATCGATAACACCACTGAGAAGCATCCAGGATCGAAGGGGAGGGACTCTGCCTTACCTGCGACGACATGGAGGCCGGGCACCTGGTTAGTGAGTTCTATCAATGATTCTCGACGAGGATCAATCACTGTCACCTGGTGTCCCGCGCGGATGAGCATGGACGCATATCCACTTGATGCACCGACTAAGAGAACCGTCGTCGGCTCCTGCCCAACAAGCCACTCAAGGGCCGCGGGCTGGATCATTGTCACGGTCATGTGTGAACTGTACTGAATAAACCATGCCTTAACCGTGTATTCCCACGCGAAGATCTGCTACTTGTCCACATATCGTGGTGAATTCACTCAAGTTATCCACAGATCCTGGCGTGGGGAACAATTCTGGACCACAACTAGTCATTGATTGAGGTATGCGACCAACACCAGCGACTCTCGTGAGTATGGACACCCAATTAATTCACATGGCTCAAGCAGCGGCTGCGACCAATGGGTGCGAGGTTGTTGTGGTGTCCACCTGTGAGGATCTTCGCGATCAGTGGCGAAGAGCTGCAGCTGTTCTTATTGGTGTGGATATGGTCGAGGCAGTGAGTTCCTGGGCTCTGCCACCAAGGGACGCAGTCTTTCTTGTTGGATTCCCTACTGCTGATCAGACACTCTTTCGTTGGTCGGTTCCTTTGGGAGCTTCGGTGATTCGCCTCCCCGAGGGGGCCAAATGGTTGGCGCGAGTCATGGCCGGGGCACCGGGGAGTCACCGAAATGGGACAGTTGTCGAAGTCAGAGGTGGTGCTGGTGGAGTGGGAGCGTCCACGTTGAGTGTCGGACTAGCCTTGAGGGCAGCAAGCGCCCACATGTCAGTTGCACTCGTTGATGGTGACCACCAAGGTGGAGGTTTGGATTTGATCATGGGGGGAGAAAACACACCAGGGTGGCGTTGGGACAAACTCCGCAATGCTGTTGGTCAGATCGCTGACATCTCCTCTATGCTTCCGCGAATAGATGGGGTGTCGCTCGTGTCTATGGAGAGGCAGAATCCCCAGGAGGTGCCACCTGCAGCTTTCGAGGCTGTCGTGGATGCCTTGGCGAGAACACACGATGTGGTCGTCATTGATTCTCCCCGCCATGGTCCCTGGGTCGATCTAGCAACGCGACATGTGCTGGTGTCTTTCCAGAGCGTACGGGCCATGTCAGCAACAAAGGCAATGATGGGAGACCAAGGTTTAGCTGATTCTACCCTCGTACTGCGTCATCGTTCAGGCTCAGTGAGCCCCAGAGATTCTGCGCGTGCCCTGGGGCTGCCTTTGCTGGGAGTGGTGCCTCATTGCCCTGACCTTCCCCGACTCGCTGATCGTGGTATTCCACCACTGTTGGGTGGGCGATGGAAAAAGGTCTGCACCAGAGTGTTGACATGGAGTGTCGGCAAAGTAACCCACCATCAGGGGTCGAGATGGTGAGCGAAGAGACTGTGGGTTTGGTGCGCCAGCACCTTGCACTGATCGGTCGTTCTCCCACAGCACATGATATTGCCGATGCTCTACGAGCAACTGGGCAGGTGGTCTGTGATGAGCATGTCCTTGATGTGTTTCAAGGAATATCCCGGGACTGTGTTGGTCTGGGTATCCTTGACCCTCTCTTAGCTCTCGAAGGGATAACCGACATTGTTGTGAACGGTCCCCACAAGGTGTATGTCGATCAGGGCCATGGACTTGAACTGACTGAGGTGAAATTCCTCGACGACGAGGCGGTACGACAATTAGCAGTACGTCTGGCAGCATCAGTGGGGCGCCGTCTTGATGATGGGTCCCCTTTTGTGGATGCTCGCCTAGCGAGTGGTGTGCGCTTCCATGGAATACTGGCGGGGATCTCCCACCCAGGAACCTGCTTGTCTTTTCGAATTCCGGCAAAGACCCACATCACTTTCGAGGATTGGATCCGTAGGGGTGGTGTGGATCCTTCGGTTGCCGAGATTCTTCACAGGTTGATAGATAAGAAGATAGCTTTTCTAGTTTCTGGTGGAACAGGTTCGGGGAAAACGACACTATTGTCGAGTTTGCTTGGTCTTGTCCCTGCTGGGGAGCGCCTTGTTGTGGTGGAGGATTCCCGCGAACTCAACCCACATCATCCCCATTGCATCTGGCTGGAATCGCGCCCCGCCAATGGGGAAGATGCTGGCTTAGTGACGATGACTGACCTGGTGAGGCAGGCTTTGAGGATGCGTCCGGATCGTCTCGTTGTTGGGGAAGTGCGAGGTGGTGAATTGTGCGATCTCCTCCAAGCGCTCAACACCGGGCATGAAGGCGGGTGTGGAACTATTCATGCGAATTGCGTGGCAGATCTTCCAGCCCGCTTGGAAGCACTAGGAGCATTAGGTGGATTATCGCCAACAGCCACCCATGCCCAGGTGGCCTCGGCTTTTCGTGTTGTTATCCACCTGATTCGTCGAGGGCCAGTACGTGAGGTGGCACAAATTGGAGTGCTCTCACGTGGTTCTTTGGGTGTTGTGGAGGCAGCTCTCGCATGGAGCAAAACTGGTGACCACATCGCCATAGGTGAGGCTATGGATGATTTGAAAGCTTTGCTCGCATGATGATCCTTGCACTGTTGATGGCCTTGGCAGTGGTGTGGCTGCTCATCCCAGGTCGCAGCCTAGGCGTGGACAGACTAGTGCCCCCACTATCGCGTGCCCCCAAGAGCATGAACCCTTGGATGTTGCCAATAATGATGGTCGCGCTCAGCGGACTACTAGGTGTGGTTTTTGCCCCTTTGGCACTGGTCTGTGTCGCTGCTGGTGTGGGGTTGACTGTTACTTGGGTGATGGTGACTCGTCTTCGCCAGAAGAAGATTTTGGCACGAACTAAGCAGGTAGCCCGGGCAGCACAAGTGGTGGAATCCCTTCTTGGTCTGGGACACATTCCGGCTACGGCATTGAAGATCGCTGCAGAAGAATCCACAGTTCTCGCACCGGCCCTCGACT
This sequence comes from Propionibacteriaceae bacterium, assembly GCA_009782785.1. Classification (GTDB taxonomy): domain Bacteria; phylum Actinomycetota; class Actinomycetes; order Propionibacteriales; family Propionibacteriaceae; genus WQYJ01. The sequence goes on from WRIJ01000007.1 coordinate 84,698, forward strand.
TGGTCCAGATGGGTGGGGACCCCTGGGAGGTCATGGAGCAACTCTCGAAGGTTCCAGGCCAAGAAGGTTTGTTGCTCATTGGCCACTCGTGGAGGGTGTCGCAACTCACTGGGTCATCGATGTATGACGCTTTGGGTGAGGTTCGTCGCCACCTTGAAGAATCCTCTCAAGAAGCTGATGAAGTGGCAGGAGAACTTGCCGGGCCTAGGGCCACGGGGCAGATGCTTTCACTGCTGCCTCTCGTCGGGTTAGCCATGGCTTTTGGACTGGGCGCTAATCCTTTACAGTTCTTTACTGCCACAGTGGTGGGGCGAATATGTCTGAGCATGGGTGTCTGGTTGGGTTGTGCAGGATTGATCTGGACAGAGAATGTGGCTAACAAAGTGTCTGGATTCTCCCACAACGCTGCAACCACCCACCGGTTGTGGGGAAAGGTGAAGACGTGAGTACGTGGGGAGCAGTGGCGGCGTTGAGTGCTGGGGCAGTTGTGTGGTTGCTGCTTCCCGGTGCGGGTCTTCATCGCTTGGCAGCCAAGATCACGGTACAACTTCCACCATGGGTCACGCCAGCCCCCCAAGCTATGAACATCAAAACCCGAGCAGTTGCTGGTGGAGCTATAGGTTTGACGGTCCTGTTACTCTTGTGGGATTTATGGCCGGTGGTGATACCACTGGGGATCTTCGCTGGTGGAGCAGCTGTCGTCTTCTTGGGAAAGCTGGAACCTGCCCAGACAAGACATCTTCGTGAGCAGACTCTCGACGTACTGCCTGAGGCTCTAGATCTGTTGGGGGCGTGCATTCGTGCTGGTCAACCACTGCGAATTGCCGTGTCAACAGTTGCCAACGTCTTGGGTGCGCCACTGGAGGATCAACTGCGCAGGGTTTTGCATGGGATCTCAGTGGGAATGTCAGATGAGCAGGCTTGGCTCGTCCTAGCAGATGATCCGGTCATGGGGGCCGTTGCGCGAGATATTGCCCGCAGTGCTGTGTGGGGTACGACCATGGTGGACGTCTTGAGTCAACACAGTCGTCAATGCCGCCAGCAAAGATCGAGGCAGAGACTGAAAGCCGTGAAGAAAGTGGGGGTCAGTAGTGTTGTACCCCTCGGTGTCTGCTATCTCCCAGCCTTCATTCTGCTCGGTGTGGTGCCAGTGATTGCTGCGGGAGTCTCCGGTGTCTTCTCGTGAATTCTCTTAGTCACTATCCACAGATTTTTCTTCTCGCCAATGACCTATCCACAGGTTCCCTGCTTGGGCGCAAGAAGCCAGTTCACGTGGCCATTGTCTGTTATGTCCAGGTCGGACAAGCGCGAAAGCGCACAAGAAAAGGAGTGAAAATGAAAGTATTGCTAGCCAAGGTGATGTCGAGGGTCATGGGCCATCGCGAAGCAGGTATGGCAACAGCAGAATATGCCGTGGGTACTGTGGCTGCGATTTCCCTCGGAGGGGTTCTCGTCAGCATTATTCAGCAGCCATTCTTCCGAGACACCGTCTTTGGAGTGATGTCGTGGATTCTCGGTCTCATTACGGGCGCACCGGGGGCTTAGAGTACCCAAAGTCTTGGGGGGCAAGTCAGAGTGTGGTCTCTGACTTGCCTCCTCGGCGAGGAGGAATCGTGAGTATCCAACGACATACACGCTGGGGTGTCACCCAGCAGAACCAGCGAGGTTGGGTGACTGCCGAGATGGCTTTTGCGGCATTAGGGCTTGGTTTGGCTGTTGTTTTCGGTGCCGGATTGGTCAGTGCAGGGCTCTCACAGATTCACGCTCAGGATGCTGCTGGGCAGATTGCTCGCCAAGCTGCCAGAGGTGATCTTGGTGGTGTAAGAGAGGTGACGCAACGACTTCCCGACACCGCACAGGTTTCCATCGATTCCCATGGTACGCAGGTGGTGGTTGCTGTGTCCTGGGAGGTCCAACCTTGGGGAACCTGGTTGCCTGGTTTGGTGGTTCACAGTGAAGCATCAGTGACCTCAGAGGGGGGAAATCGATGACAACGATGTCGGGGCCACGAGCCCAGATTGGCTCGACAGCTCTGTCAGGAGCAGTGATCGCAGTGTGCCTGTCTGTTGCCATGATCATCACCGCGAGTGTGTTGAGTATTATCCGGGCTCAGCACCAAGCCCACAATGCCTCTGATTTGGCCGCTATTTCAGCAGCTAGTGAAGCGATGGAGTCTCTCGACGATACTCACTGTTGTGCAGCTGCCCGGGCCATAGCCCAATCCAATGGTGCACAACTCCAGCGATGTGAGATCGTACGCGCCGCTTCCGAGGTGGCTGTGGAGGTTGAGGTCACTGTCGCCATGGGTTGGAAGATCCCCGGAGTGCTCGAAGACATCACCTCCACCTCGTACGCAGGAAATCAGTGAATCGCAGGTAGTGGTTTCGTAGTTTCACTCAAGCTCGCTAAGGTTGTGTGTCGTTAGTCAGATGCGAAAAGGTGAAATATGGGCCCCAAGAGTCTCGTCATCGTGGAGTCGCCCACGAAGGCAGCGAAGATTTCCTCATTTTTAGGCTCGAACTATGTGGTCGAATCCAGTGTTGGGCATGTTCGTGATCTTCCCAATACAGCTGCGGAGATTCCAGCGAAATTTAAGAAAGAGTCCTGGGCGCGTACGGGCGTTGACGTCGCCAACCAATTCCGACCCTTATATGTGGTGAATACTGACAAAAAGAAAGTCATTGCAGATCTGAAAAAGAAACTCGCAACATGTGATGAACTCCTCCTGGCAACTGACGAGGACCGTGAAGGGGAGGCTATTGCTTGGCACCTTTTCGAAGAGCTCAAACCAAAAGTACCGGTCAAGCGCATGGTGTTCCATGAGATTACCGAATCTGCAATAAAAAGTGCGGTCGCCAATCCTCGCGAGATAGACAATGACTTGGTCGATGCCCAAGAAACCAGAAGAATCCTCGACCGGCTCTATGGCTATGAAGTGTCCCCAGTGTTGTGGAAAAAAGTTATGCCCAAACTCTCGGCTGGCCGTGTTCAATCAGTGGCCACCCGCCTAGTTGTTGATCGAGAAAAGGAACGAATCGCTTTTCGCCGAGCCTCGTACTGGGACATTGATGCTATCATGGATGGTGGTGAAACTGTGGATCCTCCCCAGTTTCCTGCACGGTTGACTCACGTGGGGCAAACACGGATCGCACAAGGGAAAGACTTTTCTTCTGCGGGCGAACTCAAAACTGGGCTCATTGCACTCACCGAACAAGCAACTGCCTCCCTGGTCAGTGTGCTGGACTATGCCACCTACAAAGTCACCAATGTTGAAGCCCGCCCGTACACCCGTAAACCTCCAGCACCGCTACGAACCACAACCCTCCAGCAAGAAGCAGGCAACAAACTCGGTTTTTCAGCTCAAAGAACAATGAGCATAGCCCAAGAGCTCTACGAAGCTGGGTGGATTACATACATGAGAACAGATTCGGTCACCTTGTCGAATCAAGCCATTCAAGCAACACGGTCGCAGATCACCAAGCTCTATGGGGAGAAATTTCTTCCCAGCAAACCGAGGATCTATACCTCCAAGGTGAAGAATGCTCAAGAAGCTCACGAAGCTATTCGTCCGGCAGGCGACCATTTTCGTACTCCCGAAGAATCAAGACTCAGTGGGGACAAATTCAAACTCTATGATCTCATTTGGAAGAGGACCCTCGCCTCCCAGATGGCAGATGCTAGTGGTGAATCAGTGTCGGTGAAGATCCAAGCCCGCCATATACCTACAGCACTCGATCATCTCAGTTTTGAGGAGTGTCAGTTTTCTGCTTCTGGGCGTACGATCACCTTCCCGGGATTCCTCAAAGCCTACGTGGAAACCACTGACCCAGATGGTGAGGCTCAAGCTCGCCTTCCCCAGCTCACCAAGGGCCAATCGCTGGGTGTCAGCAGTCTCACTCCTGCTGGCCATGAAACCAAACCTCCCCCCCGATATACCGAACCGAGTCTCGTGGCCAAACTTGAAGAGTTGGAGATCGGGCGCCCCAGTACGTACGCATCGATTATTCGTACCATCACCAGCCGCGACTATGTTTTCAAGCGCGGTACACAACTGGTCCCAACATGGTTGGCTTTCGCCGTGACCCGTTTGCTTGAAGAGCAATTCACCCAGTTGGTGGATTACACTTTCACAGCCACGATGGAAGATGATCTTGATGAGATCGCCAACGGTAGTGTGAAGAGACTCGATGTGTTGAACCGCTTCTATTTTGGCTCAGATGCTGCAAGAGGATTGAGTACGCTCGTGAGCGAATTGGGTGACATTGATCCTAAAGCATTGTCGACCTTCCCCATTGTCGGGGATGAGGGTCTCAACCTTCGGGTGGGGCGCTATGGGCCGTACGTCGAGGATCCTCTCGGCAAGAAGGTGACGATCGACTCTGAGCTTCCCCCCGATGAACTCACCGAAGAACTAGCCCTTGGACTCATTCAAGCACCCCAAGGGGAAGTCAGGGATCTGGGAGTCTCATCGACAGGGCTCCACGTCCAAGCAAAAGATGGGCGCTTTGGGCCCTATGTCACTGAGGTCCTGAAAGATGATGCCCCTAAGAGTGCGAAACCTCGTACTGGGTCTTTGTTCAAGTCCATGAGCTTGGAGACTATTACATTAGAGGAAGCAGAGAAACTCATGAGTCTTCCTCGAGTGATTGGGGAGATTGATGGTGAGAAAGTCACTGCCCAGAATGGTCGGTACGGGCCGTACTTGAAAAAGGGAACTGTTTCTCGATCGTTGACGAGTGAAGAAGCCATTTTCACGACAACCCTCAAGGAAGCGAAGTCTCTATTTGATGCTCCGGCTGTACGCGGCGGGCGTTCTTCTGGTCCGCTGAAGGAACTCGGGACCGATCCAGCTTCAGGGAAACCAGTGGTGATCAAGGATGGGCGTTTTGGTCCGTACGTCACTGATGGTCAAACTAATGCAACACTACGTAGGAGTGATACTGTCGAGGAGATGACTCAGGAAAGGGCGTACGAGCTGCTCGCGGAGAAGAGGGCGAAACCTCCCACCGCGAAGAAAACTCGCCGGACCAAGTCAAGGAAGTGAGGGCTAGTTATGGGTGCAAAGAAAAAGGGCATGTTCATCGTTTTCGAGGGAGGCGATGGTGCAGGGAAGTCCACTCAGGCTGCTCGGTTGGCTGCCTGGTTTGCTGAACAGGGCTACCAGGTCCGTACGACTTTTGAGCCTGGTGACACTGCGATTGGTGCGAAAATCCGTGAGGTTGTCCTCAATCCGGACATCGAGATATGCCCTCGGGCTGAGGTGCTGCTCTATTGTGTGGATAAAGCTCAGCATATCTATCAGGTAGTGAAACCTGCACTCGACCAGGACCACATCGTTGTCTGCGATCGCTACGTCGACTCCACTATTGCTTATCAGGGTTCCGGGCGCGTCTTGACCCACGAAGAGGTGGAACATATTGCGTGGTGGACGGTCAATAATCTTGTTCCTGATCTGACAGTGTTGATGGATGTTCCTGTTGATCAGGGGTTGACACGTAAGAATTTGCTGACTCACACTAATGAGACTGACCTGGAGTTCCATGAGAGGGTACGCGACTATTTCTTGGGGTTGGCCTCGACAGGTCCTGGGCGCTATCTGGTGGTGAATGGCCGCGATCCGATGGACGACGTGACGAACCAAGTACGCGAAGCTGTCACTGATCTGATAGCGCATGGCCATTATTCTTTGGCCAAGGAAGAAGTTGAGGACACAGTCGGCACTAACTGACCAGAGCATGGTTGCTTGGTCTCAAGGGTGCTTTGGCCTGTTTGCTGGGGAGTTTCATCCACACTGCGTTAGTGAGAAGAATTGTGGTAAAAACCAAAACCATGGGATTTGGGGTTAGTTTCAACCCTTGATAAACTGAGCCAATGCCATTGCTAGCAGTCGGGGTGTGCCACCGTGAAGCGACACCCGAGCAGTTAGCCGCGTTGGGTCAAGCTGAATATGACCTCTGCGACTACCTCGAACAACATGCTGAAGGCCTGATCGATGGCTTCGTTGTTCTCACCACTTGCAATCGCGTAGAAATCTACCTCGATGCGATCACCTTCCACGGTGCCCTGGGTATGGTCATGGACGCCATCAATAATCATGTTCCTGAGGTAGGCAAAGAATTAACTGACAGCGTCTATACCCATGTGGGTGCAGGAGCAGTTGACCACCTCTATAGAGTTGCTGCAGGCCTCGAATCGATGGTCGTTGGAGAAAATGAGATCATTGGCCAAGTACGCTCCTCGCTAGCTGCAGGGACAATGGTGTCCCCTAAACTTCGCCGCGCATTTCAAGGGGCCCTCGCAACAGCAAAAGCCATCACTACTCATACTGGTCTGGGTAAAGTCAGGCGCTCCCTGGCTTCTGTGGGGTTGGATCTGGCAGCTTCGGAGCGATCTTTAGAGAACCCAGAAGAAACCTTGTTGAATTCTTGGGAACAAACACGAGTCCTCATCTTGGGGACAGGCCAATACGCCGGTACGGTTGTTGCTGATCTTCAACGCCGAGGTTGCACAGACATGATGGTTTATTCTGCCTCTGGTAATGCACTAGCGTTTGCTGAAACACATCCTTGTGTTGTTCCCACAGCTGATCTTGTTGCTGCTTTGAAGGCTACTGATTTGGTGGTGACAGCTTCAGGAAACGGAATCGCACGAATCGATGCTGCTTTGCTCGGTGGCGCACAGACTCAGGTGATTGTTGATCTCAGTGGTGGCGTTGATTTGGATGATGACCTTCCTGTTCGCGTGATCGGTTTGGGTGAGATCGGTGACCATGCACCTCCCGCTACCCAAGAATCAGTGGATGAGGCTGAACAGATCCTTTCTGATGCTGTAGCCGAACTCATGAACTCAGAACTGGGCCGAGGTGCTGCCCCTGCTATTACTGCCATACGAGGTTATGTGAGCTCGATTATTGATGCTGAGGTGGAGCGTACTCGCAAAGCGTACCCACCAGAGATTGTCGAGATCGTACAAAAATCCCTCCACCGTGTAACTGGTGCCATGTTGCATCATCCCAGTGTTGCAGCAGTGGAACTCGCACAGATCGGGCGCATGGACGACTATAATCAAGCACTTCAGACATTGTTCGGAATACGAGTGGAGGCTTAATGGCGCACGGCGACACGTCACGCCTGATTCGTCTGGGTACTCGAAGCTCCCCCCTGGCCATGGCTCAATCTGGCCATGTTGCTCGAGATCTTGAAACAGCAACAGGGCTCACATCTGAGTTGATTCCTATACGCGTGGAGGGTGATGACCACACCATGGCGATGGATGGTGCCTCGCGTCCAGGGATTTTCGCTTCAGCGTTGAGGGATGCTCTGGTATCCGGTGAAGTCGATTACATTGTCCACTCCTATAAAGACCTCCCTTCTACACCGATGAATGGTGCCGACCTGGTGGCTGTTCCGCCGCGAGTCAATCCTCGCGATGTTCTCGCTGGCACCTCTTTGACCCTCGATGAGCTTGCCAAGGGGGCAAAGATTGGCACCTCCTCACCACGGAGAGCATCTGCCCTCAAGCGGTTGAGAAATGATCTGGAGATCGTGCCCATCCGCGGAAACGTCGACACTCGCCTTCGCAAAGTCGCAACTGGTGAGGTGGACGCTGTCATCATGGCGTACGCAGGGTTGGAACGTTTAGGCGTACTCGATGAATCCTGGCAGGTTTTTGATCCTGACCAGATGCTACCAGCCCCAGCTCAGGGAGCTCTGGCTATTGAATGTGGCATGGGTGATCAAGAGTTACGATCTGCGCTGGCTACTCTCGATCATGGACCTACTCTTCTCGAGACTATTGCAGAGAGAATGGTGCTGTGTGGAGTTGAGGCAACATGTACGACAGCTATTGGTGCGCTGGCCACTTGGGAGGGACGCACCTTGACGTTGACTGCGGAGTTAAGCGACCATCTCTATGTTGGTTATGCCCGTGTGACCCAGGCGCTGGAGATCCCGGATGTACCCGGCGATAGTGAGATGTTAGCTGCCTCACTGGGGAATCACGTGGCGAGACAATTGCTCGGCCAAGAAGAAGGAAAGAAATGACTCAACCTGCATTGATCCAAGCCTACCGAGGCAATCGAACCACCACACGCCCGGTATGGTTCATGCGCCAAGCAGGGAGATCCCTGCCGGAATATCGAGCTGCTCGCGAGGGTACACAGATGCTCGAAGCATGCCTGACACCTGAATTGGCAGCCACAATCACTGTTCAGCCAGTACGCCGCCATAGGGTGGATGCTGCCATCTTCTTCTCTGACATCATGATCCCGGCTAAGTGTGCTGGTGTGGATGTGGAAATAGTCCCCGGGCGAGGCCCAGTATTGAATACCCCTGTTCGTACTGCCAAGGATGTTGACGGGTTACCGGAACTGACTCCCGAAGCACTCGCCCCCATTGTTGCAGGAGTCCAAGCATCCATTGCCATGCTGGGGGATACTCCACTGATAGGTTTTGCCGGAGCTCCTTTTACGGTCGCCTCTTACCTGGTGGAAGGTGAGCCGTCTCGAGCGTTCCCCAAGACGAAAGCCCTGATGGCTGAAGACCCTGACACCTGGGAGAAATTGGCGCGCTGGGTTGCTCGTACCACCCAAGCGTTCCTAGCAGCCCAAATCGAGGCTGGTGCCCAAGCCATCCAGCTGTTCGATTCATGGGTGGGGGCACTGACAGTGGAGGAATATCTCGCCCAAGCCCAACCCTATTCTGCGCTGGTCTTTGAAGGAATTGCAGCTTCATACGACGTGCCACGGGTTCACTTTGGTACGGGGACAGCGCATCTTCTTACCTCGATGCTCGCCGCTGGAGCAACAGTGATGGGGGTGGATGTTAACCTCACCTTGGAAGAGGCAAGTGAGATGCTTGGGGGGAATGTGCCGCTGCAAGGCAATATCGATCCCTCGATGCTCACAGCACCATGGGAGGAGCTGGAAGCCCATGTGCGCAGTGTGTTGACTAGTGGGCAATCAGCTCCAGGCCATGTGGTGAATTTGGGCCATGGCGTACCTCCCACCACAGATCCGGATGTTCTGACCCGGATCGTAGAATTGATTCACTCGATTCCAGATACTCCGCTCGGTGAGACTGCGTAGAATACACACGAAGGAAGAATTCATGACCTCTCATCACGTCACCCATCCTGGTGGCCACCAAGGCGGGCATCCCGGTGGGCACCCTGGTGCGATCGGTTCGGTGAAACCCGTCAATTGGGTGTACGACCGTGCGCCAATGATTGTTTATTGGGAACTCACCAATGCTTGTGCTTTAGCTTGTCGGCATTGTCGTGCCACCGCTCAACCAGATCCTGGGCCGAATGAATTGACCACTGCCCAAGCTATCGACGTACTCGATCAGGTCCTGGAGTTTGGAGAACCCACTCCGCATGTGACCATGACTGGGGGGGATCCTCTTAAGCGCCCAGACTTAATAGAGTTGCTCGATGCTGCAGCTGAACGTGAGCTCGGGGTCTCGCTAGCCCCGGCGGTCACCCCACTATTGACAGCCGAGAAACTGGCGGAAGTCAAAGCCCATGGGGTTCAAGCCATATCCTTGTCACTCGATGGAATCGACGCCGAATCCCATGATGGGTTGCGCGGTGTCCCAGGTACCTTCGCCCAAACCATGGAGGCACTCGATATTGCCGCAGAGGTCGGGTTAGCTGTCCAAGTCAATACCTTGGTGTGCGAGAACAATCTCGACGAAATCCGTGGCATCTACGAATTGCTCACACGCAAGACGCTCATGCGCTGGTCACTGTTTTTCTTGATCTCAGTGGGACGAGGATCAGAACTCACCGAAGTCAGCGCGGGGGCGGGCGAAAAGCTCATGATTGACCTGATGGCTTTGAATCGGGAGGCTCCCTTCCAAGTACGCACCACTGAGGCAATGAGCTATCGCCGTGTCGCTGCCCAAGCCCTAGCCAGGCAGGGGATGACACCTGAGCAGATTGAGGCTTCCCCGATAGCAATGTCTTTCGGTATTCGCGATGGAAACGGCGTGGTGTTCATCTCCCATGATGGTGACATCACTCCTTCTGGTTTCCTTCCCGTACCTTTGGGCAATGTGAAGACCGATCGGCTAGCTGTGATCTACCAGAACCATCCCACCATGAAAGCCTTGCGTGATCCACTCCAGTTCACCGGGCGCTGCGGACGCTGTGATTTCCAGCTGTGGTGCGGAGGTTCTCGTGCGCGAGCATGGGCATGGACCGAGGATCTTCTCGGCACTGATCCGCTCTGCCCGTACGTCCCCGCCCAGGACGCCATCCCCCAAGCTCAGGTGTTGCGTTGAAACTACTTGTTGTTGGGGGAGGCATCACCGGTCTCGCAGGCGCACTCGAAGCCTCGCGCGCAGGGATGGATGTCACGCTCGTTGAAGCCAGCGACCGGCTTGGTGGCAAGGTGTGGACCGAAACAAGTGATGGGTTCGTCATCGAACATGGCCCTGACTCGGTGATCAACTATCGAGGAGAAGCTCTTCATATGGCCCGCGAGTTGGGCTTAGCCGACAGGATCGAAGAAGTGGCCTCATCGCGGATGGTCTATATGCGTTCCGGTGGCAAACTTCGCCCACTGCCTGCCTCCATGGGGATCATCCTCCCTGCGCGCCTGATGCCTTTCGTCACGACGGGAATCCTTTCTCCCACAGACAAATTGCGTGCTGGATTCGATCTGATCCTGCCTCGCAAGCTCGTACCAGGTGAAGACATGTCGATTGGTGAATTCCTGAAATATCGTCTTGGCCCTGCCATGGTACGAAAGTTCGCTGACCCTCTCGTTGGCGGAATCTATGGGGCTAGTGTCGATGATTTAAGCCTGGATGCTGTCCTTCCCTCCTTGCGACAAAATGAGGAAGCCCATCGAGCTCTCCTCTTGGCGGCGCGGGCCTCTCGTCCTCGTGGTCCCCAGAAGAAAGGGGCCAGTCCCTTCCGCTCACTCCGAGGAGGAATGGGGACCCTCATCGATGCCGCCCACAAGGCCGCTCGAGAATCGGGGGTCAAGATAGTGCTCGGTGAGAGTGTTGAACCGGGCATACTTTCGTCCACAGAATACGACCACGTCTTGCTTGCCGGTGGGGTTGGTTCTTCAGCCACCCTGCTCAAGGATCACAGTCCTCGTGCTTCCCAGATTCTCGGCCAAACTCCACTGAGCAGTTCAACCGTAGTGACATTGGCGTACACCCAAGAACAGGTGGGTACGGGCGCGGCCTCCCATGGATGGTTGGAAGCACAAGCTGCTCCAGTGAGCGGAATCACTGTCTCCAGTGCGAAATGGGCCCAGCGTGCACCCGAGGGCACGGTGTTGATCCGTGCCTTTGTCCCTGCTCGATTAGGGGCTATAGCTCAGGTACCTGATCAGGAATTACTGGCAGCTATCCAAGACCATCTGCGTGATGTGATGGGAGTACGCGGTGAACCTTCAATGACACGGATCACGAGGTGGGCTCAGGTCATGCCCACGTACACCGTGGGGCACTTGAACCGCGTTGAAGCAATCGAGAAAGCACTAGAATCCACGCCATGGCGTGTAGCCGGTTCGGCTATCCATGGAGTAGGCCTACCTGACTGCATAGGGTCGGCCCGAAGAATAGTCCAGTCATGGAAAGGACTTCAGTCATGACAGACAAAGATCGATTAGCCAACGCCGATGCCCTGATGGTCATCGGTTTCGGGGGGCCAGAATCTGTTGATGAGGTGATCCCCTTCCTCGAACGCGTCACCGCTGGACGTGGAATCCCACCGGAGAGGTTGGCCGAGGTCGGTGAACACTATTATGCTTTCGAAGGGAGAAGCCCAGTCAATGGGCAAAACAAGGTTCTCACCCAAGAGTTGGCGCGCCGGATTTCCGACCAGGGTCTGGATATTCCGGTGGTTCGAGCTAATCGCAATTCGCCGCCGTTTGTAGCCGATGTTGTCCAAGGATTGATTGACCACGGAGCAAAGAACATCATGGCCATAGCCTTGGCGTCCTTTTCCTGTTATTCGTCATGTCGCCAATACCGTGAAGATCTTGCACTGGCTTTAGAATCCAGTGGTGCAAGGGATGTTGAGATCGTCAAGGTTCCCAACTGTTGGAGCGTACCTGGGTTGGAGGACGCTTTCGTTGAATCACTCACTCCTGCCCTAGCTGGGGTTGGTGATCAATCGACACGCGTCATGTTCGCTATCCATTCCCTTCCCCTCCCCATGGCATCAAGCGCAGGGCCGAACGGTGATGCCTATGTGGATCAGCAGAAGGCTCTCGCTGAACGCATCATGGATCGAGCTTGGCGCGATGCTGGGTTGGAGGAGGAACCACCCTGGGAGTTGGTTTATCAGTCACGCAGTGGCCCGCCACACGTACCCTGGTTGGAGCCCGACATCTCTGATGCCATCCTGGAGGCGCACAAAGACGGGATCACCCATGTGATCTGTGTACCGATCAGTTTCTTAACTGACCATATGGAGGTCATCTGGGATCTCGACACCCAAGCAGCTGAGACAGCCGACGACTTAGGGTTGGATTTCACTCGAGTCCCAACACCGGGGACGAATCCAGTATTCCTCGACAGTTGGGCGCAGTGGTTGACCACCTATCTCACAGGTGATATTCACCTCGCAGGCCTAGGTGAGCATTGCTTTGGGAACTGTTGTCAGGCCCCGAGGGGAAAGGCCACACCAGTGGTGAAAGGGATCGCCCTATCATGAGTACGTGGAGAGCCCTTGTTCACACCCAGCGTGATTGTTCCCTAGCCGATGCAGTGATGGATCGTGGTGGATTGCTCGATGAGGTTGACCTCATTCATCGCGAGCCGCTTGCGGCCGAAACCATGACACAAGCATTAGAAGAGCTGGGGTACGTGGAGTGGGTCGTCGTGACCTCGCCGTACACAGTGCAAGCCTTGGAAGAAACCGGACTGGAATCTATCCTCACCATGGGTGTTCAGCTCGCCGCTGTCGGGCCCTCCACGGCGCAGGTTCTCAGCGAACATGGGCTCACAGTGGACCTCATTCCACCACAGGAGTCCAGTGGAGCAGCCCTCGCGGAAGCTTTTCTTCACGGTACGGGTGTCGTACTCATTCCCGGTGCTACCCAGAGTGTGGGAACCGTGGAAGTGGGTTTGCGAGCCAAAGGCTGGACGGTGATCTCCCTACCGGTGTACGAAACAACTCAAGCCGCTGTAGTAGATCCCAGCATTTCAACTCGCTGGGATGAAGGCGAGTACGAGGTGTTCATTGCAACATCCCCCTCAACCGCGAGAGCAGCAGCCCATCTTCTCGGGCCGAGTGTGCCAGTAGTGGCTATCGGCCCCTCCTCCTATGCGGCGGCTCAAGACCTCGGATTCCCAAGAGTCGAGTTGGCTTCTTCAACAAACCCCGCTGACCTAGCGGCGGCTTGTATCGCCATCACTGACATTGGATAGGATCATGCTATGACTTGCCCTCCCCTCCATCGCCCTCGCCGACTACGTGCCACTGGAGCCCTGCGCGCAATGGTGGCAGAAACCCGTGTTGATCCTGCACAGCTTGTCCTGCCAGTGTTTGTTCAAGAAGGAATCATTGAACCAGCAGAGATCACCTCCATGCCTGGTGTTCGCCGCCACACGATGGAGACACTAGCGAAGACCGCCGCCGAGGTCGTCGAGCTTGGACTGGGTGGGATGATGCTCTTTGGCGTGCCCAGTGAAGAGAACAAGAATGCCACAGGGAATCAGGCGATCGCCGACGATGGGATTCTCAATCAGGCACTGAGGCGGGTACGCGCCGAGGTGGGGGATGCCACAGTGATCATGGCAGATACGTGTCTCGACGAGTTCACCACCCATGGGCACTGCGGGGTTCTAGATAAGGATGGCCGGGTTGATAATGATGCAACCTTGGAACGATACGCGGAGCAAGCAGTGGCCCAGGCTAGTGCTGGGGCTCACATGGTCAGCCCGTCTGGAATGATGGATGGCCAGGTCGGTGTGATTCGTGAAGCACTCGATAGTGCTGGATTCTTCGACGTTGGGATTTTGGCATACTCGGCAAAATACGCCTCAGGGTTCTATGGTCCTTTCCGCGAAGCCGTGAGTTGTTCGCTGGAAGGGGATCGGCGTACGTACCAAATGAATCCAGCCAACCGCCGTGAAGGTTCCTATGAAACAGCGCTGGATATTGCTGAAGGTGCCGACATGGTGATGGTGAAACCAGCCGGATACTACTTGGACATTATCTCGGACGTGGCCACACTCAGTGATGTTCCTGTGGCGGCGTACCAAGTCTCTGGGGAGTACGCCATGATTCAAGCGGCCGCCCAGCGCGGATGGATTGATCAGGCACGTGTCTTGCATGAAACAGTCGTGAGCATCCTGAGAGCAGGAGCTGATGTGGTTTTAACCTATGGGGCTATGGAGCTTGCTTCAGCCCTCCTCAAGCGAAAGGAGTGACCGATGAGTACGTACTTTTCTCAAGCTAAAGCCGTGATGCCCGGTGGGGTCTCCTCACCAGTGAGAGCCTATGGATCTGTGGGTGGAACCCCAGTGTTCGTCAAGAGCGCATCGGGAGCGTACGTGACAGATGTTGATGGGCAGGAATATTTAGACCTCGTAGGATCATGGGGTCCAGCACTGTTGGGTCACGCCCACCTAGAGGTTGTTGAACGGGTGCGTGAAGCAGCCTCGCGCGGATTATCTTTCGGAGCCCCAACTGTCGGTGAAACAGAACTAGCCGAACTCATCATTGCGCGGATAGGTGGGGTGGAGAAGGTTCGTTTCACGTCAACCGGAACAGAAGCAACCATGACAGCGATTCGTTTAGCGCGAGGATTCACTTCCCGGGAGGTGATCATCAAGTTCGCTGGGTGTTATCACGGCCACAGTGATGCCCTGCTCGCCGAGGCTGGTTCAGGGGTCGCCACAGCAGGACTTCCCGGTTCTGCCGGTGTGACTGCTGGTGCGGCCAGTGACACGATCGTTTTGCCTTACAACGATCTTGAGAAAGTACGCGAGGTGTTTGAGACTCGCGGGCCCGAGATTGCAGCCATCATCACCGAGGCTGCTGCGGCCAACATGGGTGTGGTTGCCCCTGGGGCTGGGTTCAATCGTGGACTGTCCGAGATCGCACACAGCCATGGTGCCTTACTGATTCAAGATGAGGTACTCACAGGGTTCCGTGTTTCAGATGCAGGCTGGTGGGGGCTCGAAGGGCGAGTCGAAGGATGGACCCCTGACCTCTACTGTTTCGGTAAGGTCGCTGGTGGTGGAATGCCCCTGGCAGCTTTGGGTGGGCGCGCCGAGATCATGGATCACCTTGCCCCACTTGGCCCGGTCTATCAGGCGGGTACGCTGTCCGGCAACCCCTTAGCGGTTGCTGCTGGTAAGGCAACACTGAGTTTGGCTGATGGGGCAGTGTATTACCACATTGATTCCCTCGCTGATCAACTTGCCGAGATCACCACTGGGGCATTGAATGCCGCTGGCGTACCTCACCGTCTCCAACGTGCAGGATCCTTGATGAGTGTGTTCTTCGGTGAGCAACCCGCTGCTGCACCTATCACGAACTATGGTGAGGCTCAGCGTCAGGATACTGCGCTGTTCACCCAGTTCTTCCATTCCATGCTTGACCAGCACGTACTCCTGCCACCATCAGCTTTTGAGGCTTGGTTCCTGTCAGCAGCTCACGGTCCAGCCGAATTGGATCGTCTTAGTGAGGCCATCAAGAAGGCTGCACGTTTCTAAGGTTGCCACCCGCGGTTCCTTACCTCGTACCCTGGCAAAGGGCCAGGTTTGGTAGCGCTATCATAGTGGTGTGAAAAAGCCACAACGTTGGAACCCTCTTCGGTTATTGTTTCACCGCTCCAACCGAGCCCTTGTTGATACGGACTCGCTCGTTTTATCTGGTGGCGGATCAAGAATGAGTTTCCAATTGGGGGCTTTGCGTTATCTCTACGACCATAGTGAGTTTTCGCCGACATCTATTGTGGCAACCTCAGCGGGCGCAATTCTCGGAGCTACCTTGGCTCAATCTATTGACCGCGACGAGCAGTCCCGATTGCTTCGAGCGCTAGAAGAAACCTGGTTAGCGATGGATCACCCCTCCCAGATGTTCGCAGAACAGGCATGGTTCACGAAGGTCCAGGAACAGTGGGAACAGATTTCTCACATGTTGCCAGAATCTGATCCTGGGGTTGGAGCGGACATGGATGCAACTGATTCCTCAACCCAGGAGTTAGTCAAGGAGGCTCTCGATTTTGATCCCTCGGTTGAGGCGGATGATTTTAAGATTTCTATGGCTTGGCAATTCTTGGGGGCCCTACCTCGCATAGGAAAAGTTGGTGCCGGTTTGGCGTCGACTTTTCGCGGTGCTGAGAGGGCTGCCTCAGCCTATCGCCCGGGACCTATCGTTCATCAGCTTCTCTTTGATTCTGGGTTCACTTCGCAAGCAGTACGAGAATCAGGGATGGCACTTCGCGTGGCTATGGTTGGTTTGAAATCTGGGGCACTTCGTTTCATGCGTGAGGATGGGATTCTCGTTGACGAGTGTGACGAACCATTGACCGATACTCCTGTGGATCTTCCTCTTGGGATTTGGGCTTCCTGTTCGATTCCTGGGGTTTTCAAACCTGTACGTATCCATGGGGAGTTATATGTCGATGGCGGAGTGCGGGATAACATACCGGTCACCATGGCCATCGACCACATGTCCGCGGCCCGTACGTACGTTATCTCTAGTTCGCCTCACGAACTTGCAGCTACCGCGTCGGATAGTGTCGATATGGTTTCTGTTGTCACCAGATCTATTGCGATACTCATCGATGAAACGGGTCGAGACGAGGTCGGGTTCGCTCTTCAGCGAGGGGCTTTGGTTGTGGAACCAACCATCGAGGTGCATACCCCCATGGAGGTTTCTGCGCCACTGTTGAGAATCAATCGTGATTATGGGTGGATGCGTACTGCTGAAGTCATGTCAGGGGTATCCAGTGGGTCAAGCCATGAGGTCACTGCAGCGCGTTTGGAACTTCATCGCGCGGAAGGAAATAGTACGATCCGGCGGTGTCGCAAACAACTCACGAAGGCCATCAATTCGTTGAACTCAACACTGCGACCGGAAGGTTGGCAGGAATGGGCGGACCTCAACACAGGGTGACTTCAACACGCGGGGACGTACCTTTTGTGTTGCTGACCACGCAGAGTGGACTTTTTATCCGAAAACGTACGTTGTGCACACTTCTTTACCTTCAAACAGGGTATGAAATGGTCGATTCACAGTAAAAACCCACTGTTTTAGGGCATCTGAGACCGCTATGGCTATCAACATACTGTGCACAACGTACGTTTTCGGATAAAAACTCACCAAACCTGTGTACTCAGACAGCTGATCCTTAGTGAAGAGTGGTTCGTCCGAGATCAGTAGTCTGAGTTGGTGCTGATCAGCCACGCGTCAAGAACATTGTCTTGAGTGTCGAGTTGGACTGGTTCAAATTGAAATCTCATGTATGTATGGCCATCGAAATACTCCGCGATACTGAGTGTCTCCAAGTCCTGGAAGTGGGTTGGTTTTCCGTACATTTCCTCCACGAGTGACATTGAGTCGCCGAGGCAGATCCCGCGAAGCGTGCAGTGAGACTCGAGTCCTGTGTATACCTGGCTGACTCCTGTGGTGTGAGAGGCAATGAAGACGCTGAAACCTTCACTCTCGAAGTAGACGCCGTCAGGGGTGGAGATGATTGCCCTCTCGTACTCCCGACCGAGTGAATCCAGTGTGGCACTGACCGCACTATCGCTCATCCCCAGTTCGATCGAGTCAATAGAAGTATCGAAGGGAGCTGACGGGTTGAAGGTTCTGTTTTCACTGCGTGATGGTGAGGATTGGCTTGATGGCTCCGATTTGTCAGAGAAGAAAACACTGTAGATCAGGAAGCCCCCGCCACACATGAGCGCTATCGCGAGGAGGGAAATGATGATTACCCATAATCCGCGGCCGTGACGAGGTGATGGGGTGGGAAGAATAGGTGCTGGTTGGAGGTCATTACTCTTGGTCGGTTGGAGGCCGTTGAACGGCATGAGTGGGTCTCTGGTCATTTCTGCCACCTTTGGTCTTGAGGGTGATTCTATCCTTGCATATTCACCTGGCAGCGCACTCCGCCGTAAGCATGGTTTCAGCACCATCCATAAGGGTGAGGAAAACACCCGGGGCCATTCCTGCTTGGCACTTCACGGAGTAGAGTAATCCCATGACGTACACACTGATTCTTCTTCGACATGGCGAGTCCGAATGGAACGCTCTCAATCTTTTTACCGGCTGGGTCGATGTTGACCTCAATGACAAGGGTGTCGCTGAAGCTAAGCGTGGAGGAGAGCTCTTGCGCAGCCAAGGCGTACTTCCTGATGTTCTCCACACATCAGTGCTTCGCCGAGCGATCCATACATCACAGCTTGTGCTCGATGGTTGTGATCGCCATTGGGTTGAGGTACGTCGCTCATGGAGGCTCAACGAACGCCACTACGGCGCACTCCAAGGCAAAGATAAGACCCAGATTCGTGACGAATATGGCGAAGAGCAGTTCATGGAGTGGCGGCGCTCCTATGACACTCCACCACCTGCCTTGGATGACAGCTCTGAGTTTTCCCAAGTCAGCGATCCGCGGTACGCGCGGTTGCCCAATGAGGCACGTCCGCGTATGGAATGTCTGAAGGATGTTCTCATCCGCGCTTTGCCGTACTGGTATGACGCAATAGTTCCTGATCTGTACGCGGGAAAAAACGTCCTGGTCACTGCTCATGGCAATAGTTTGCGAGCCATCGTCAAACACTTGGATTCGATCTCGGACCAGGACATTGCTGGGCTTAATATCCCCACAGGCATCCCCCTGGTCTACGAATTGGATGAGGATCTGCGCCCGATCACCCCAGGTGGGCGCTACCTTGACCCTGCGGCTGCGGCAGCCGCCATCGAAGCAGTGAAGAATCAGGGCAAGAAGTAATCCTCACTCTTCCCCGTCCTGCTGACCAGGGTTTTTCGTCATCCAAAAACGTGGTAGAATAAGACGCTGGCAGGAAGGTTTTGTGCTTATGTCATTCACTATCGGTGAAACAGTTGTCTACCCCAATCACGGGGCTGCTGTCATTGAAGATATCGAAACTCGTACGATCAAAG
The DNA here is from genome assembly GCA_009782785.1 of Propionibacteriaceae bacterium. GTDB lineage: Bacteria > Actinomycetota > Actinomycetes > Propionibacteriales > Propionibacteriaceae > WQYJ01. The sequence goes on from WRIJ01000007.1 coordinate 103,805, forward strand.
GTGAGGACAAACTCTATTTAGTCCTTCGCATTGTGGGGCAATCAGACCTCGTGGTGAGAGTGCCCGCCTGCAACCTGGATCTTGTGGGAGTACGCGATGTTGTTGCTGGGGAAGACCTTGAACATGTTTTTGATGTTCTGCGAGCAACAGATGTGGAAGAACCCACCAACTGGTCGAGGCGCTTCAAAGCTAACCTAGAAAAGATCCACTCAGGCAATGTCGTCAAAGTTGCTGAAGTGGTTCGTGACCTGTGGCGTCGTGAACGTGATCGTGGATTGTCCGCTGGTGAAAAGAGAATGCTGGCGAAAGCTCGCCAGAATCTCGTCTCCGAACTTGCTCTTGCTGAGCGAGTTGAAGAGGCCCGCGCTGAGGAAATCCTCGATGAGGTTTTGACCTCCGCAAAGAAGTGAACTCTCTGGGACCAGAAGACGTAGCCGCTATTGTTGTTGCGGCCGGGTCTGGCGTGAGGCTTGGGCGAGAACTACCGAAGGCTGCTATTGAAATTGCTGGCGTACCCATGGTCACCCGTGCGGTGCAAGCAATGTTTTCTGGTGGTGCCACTCGCGTCATTGTCGTTGCCCCCGAAGCATGGGTGGAGCGCTTTGAACAGTTCTTCCCCACCTATGGTGAGCGCGTGAGCGTGATCCCTGGAGGGTTGCTACGCCAAGATTCAGTACGCCTGGGACTGGAGCACATTGGGGAGGCTGGCATCGTACTGGTTCATGATGCTGCTCGCCCACTCGTACCGCCCTTCATTGTGGACCGTGTTATTGAAGCAGTACGCGATGGAGACCCAGCAGTCATCCCCGTCGTCGCAGAAGCAGATTCCTTGCGACGGATCAGACGCAGCTGGACAGTGGCAGTGGATCGTTCGACGTTCCTCCGTGTCCAAACCCCACAAGGTTTTGAAGCGGACACTCTGCGCAAAGCTCACGAAAATGTTGGCGACAAGGAATACACCGATGATGCCACCATGTGTGAGGCTATAGACATTCCAGTCGTCACAGTTCCTGGTGATTCTTTAGCGTTCAAGATCACTGAACCGATGGATCTTGTCCTCGCTGAGGTTATTGCCCGAGGTGAGTCATGATCCGCACCGGTATTGGTGTCGATGCGCATCAGCTCACCGATGGTCGAGAAATGCACCTCGCCGGGTTGCATTTTGGTGACCAATCCCAAGGGCTGGAAGGCCACTCTGATGGTGATGTCGCCTGCCATGCGATGTGTGATGCTCTGCTGTCAGCTGCTGGTTTGGGGGACCTTGGTGACATTTTTGGTACGAGTGATCCCACGTGGGCGGGTGCCAGTGGGGGGACTCTGCTCACAGAAGTGGTACGACTCGTACATGCCCAAGGTTTTTCGATCGGTAATGTGGCTGTGCAAATCGTGGGGAACAAACCCAAGATGGCCCCGAGGCGCAGGGAAGCTGAAGAAGTGTTGAGCGATATTGTTGGTGCACCCGTGTCAGTGAGTGCAACCTCTACTGATCTCTTGGGATTCACTGGTCGCGGTGAAGGTGTGGCAGCTATCGCCAGTGCACTGGTCTTCTGTGATGGAGCCTAACCCACAGATTCTTCTGAGGCTGTAAATGTATTGCACACCCCAGGACTCCAATTATTTAACCCCTTCTTGGCCCAGGCTGCCCGATTCGTACCCATGCCATGGTCATCCTTATAGGGAGAGTTCCCACCGAGGGATGCGAACATCGCTTCAATGTTCTCCCGGTCTTTCACGGTCAATCCCGTGGAATCTGAGATGGAATGCAGATAGAGGCCAGCGAAACAGTCGGCCTGCATCTCCAACCTCCGTGAAGTATCCATGGCTTCGGCATTCGTGGATGCTGAGTTCGCAAGCGCGGATTGGGACATGAGGATCATCGTACGATATTGGATAGCGTGACCAAATTCGTGGGCGATCACTGATTCTGCCACATAGCGGGATTGACGCAATTGTGGTGGGAAAGCCTCAATGAGATTCTTAGCGTAATACACCTGTTGATCAGCGGAACAATACACCGCGTTGTACATCGGTACCTGCCCGCACCTGGTATTGATCTCATAGGTATAAACGGTTACTGACGGACGTGGCAGTGAGAAGTTTGCTGCCGTGACTGGTTCATGCCAGGTGGTCATCAGGCATTCCATGAACTCGTTCATGTGGGCTTCGATCGCTGCAGGGGATCCTTTCACCAGGTCAACATCGGTCATGTGGCAGTCAATGGGGGTGATGGTCTGGGCGTACAGTGGGTTCTCCAGCAGAGCGAAACGAAGATCATTGTCGGTGCGCGGCATGGGTGGTTCGTCAGGATTAAGATCCGCGGGCCGAGGAACATAGGCTCCTGGAGGTGCGGGAGTGTACGGGGTTTGCGGGCCGGAAGGCATCGAGTACCCGGTGGAGCCGAGTTGCTCATTGAACGAGTTCAACAAGGACGTGATCACAGGGATGACCACAAAGAAGACGATAGCCCAGAAAATGATCGTACGAAGGAAAGACTTCTTTTTCGGGGGAGTCCCCTGACCTGGTGCAGTAGTAGAAGGAGTATTCCGCCGACCTTGCCCCAAGACTTGCTGAATGAGCGCCCCAGCTATCTGGTTTGTCACTTGTTGACCCCATGGTCCCGCCATCTGACTCATGACACCACCCTAGCGCTAGGACAGCCGTGAAACATTCAGGTTCTCACTAGGATGCAACTGGGATATAACACCACAAGGTTGTGAGTATCATGGGGGACGTGGGCACCAGCCCCCTGAATGGGAAAGTTAGGGTCATGAAACGAGCATGTCGAATCCTCCTTGTCACCATGGGTGCCATCCTGTTTGGCCTCTCTACAGCCCTTCCGGCCCAAGGGGCGGAAGAGAATCTGGTCGAGATTGAGGCAGAACTCACTGACCAAGGGTTCCTTGAGGTGACCACAACCATTTTCTTAGCCGAGCCTCTCGGTGAGCAGGAACTTACCTTTGATATTCCTAAACGCATCGACCGGGGTTCCATGAGATACACCTACCTGATTGATTTCCCTGGTGACTTGGATGATGGTTCACCAGGATCAGCGATGATCAATGATGCCGAGGAGACCGCCGACAACTGGCGCTTAGTGCTCAATGATCCCACAGCAACAGAGGTGACCTTCCTCTACACGGTGGAGGGGACGACTATCGCTAATATTGATGGGAGTGTCTTCTTTACTTGGCCACTGATTCAAGGGATGAACATTGATGTTGCCCGTGTCAGTGCCCGGGTGAATATCCCCCCAGGTTTTGAAAATTCTGACTGTCGAGCAGGGATTCCCGGTGCTCTGCAGAATTGCAGTACGCGCGGATCGGGCACCCACCAGACCGGATATGGGGTTCTGGAGATCACCAATAGTCCCACCAAAGCTGGGGAGATTGTTCAAACAGAACTGACCTACCCTGAAGGTACGGTGGCTGTCACCGAGCAGGCAACCACCATGTGGACTCTCGGTCGAGCCATGACCCCAGGGTTCAAGCAACTAGGGTTGACAGCAATCCTTCTGGTTGTTGGTGGACTCGTACTCTATCTCCTTGCTCGGGTTGTTCATGGCCGCAGCCATCGAGGCAAACCTGCACTGGTTGCTCGCTTTGCCAAGAATTCTGCAGGACACACCGTATTCACCACTGAACCGTCAGCTCGGGTTGGAATGATCGGCACACTGGTTGATTCATCTGTTGACCCTATTGATGTTTTGGCGTCCATCCTTGATCTTGCTATCCGTGGTCACCTTCGGATTACAGAACTGGAAACCTCACGTTATTCTCCTCCCGATTGGTCCTTTACCCGCTTAGAAGGTGCCGACTCACTCAAAGACTACGAAGTGCAACTGCTTAATGCTTTGTGTGCTCATGGGAACCCTGAGCAAGACAAGGTTTCAGAAATGTCAGCCACTATAGGACCCGCCATTGATAGTGTTCAAGCATCCCTCTATCAAGAGATGCTCGATTCCCGGTGGTTCTCACGTTTGCCCTGGCAGAAATCCCGGTTGGTTCCTGTGTCATGGATCATGCTGGCTCTCGCCCTGGTGGCAGCAGGAGTATTGCTTGCTTTCACCACCTTTGGGTTGGTGGGTTTGGCTCTCGTGGCTTTGGCGTGCATGTTCTGGGCGATCTCTCAACTTGCTCAACCGATCACCTCCACTGGTGCCCGGGTACTAGCCGGGTTGAAACCTCTAGGTGATCAACTCAAGATGTACCCACCAGATGAGATTGATCCCACTGATCTGTGTGATCAGGTGTCTTTGGTTTTACCATACTCACTGGTGCTGGGTGGCTCAGAACGGTGGCTCGACATCATGGTCAATGCTGACGAGTCTCAAGAACCAGACTCTGATGTGTTGTCGTGGTTCCATGCTCCCTCAGATTGGCACCTAAAATATTTCCCTGCGAGTCTGGAGTCATTCATCACTACGGTCATTGGGCGGTTGTATACCCGCATCTAAGTTGCGCTGCGGGTAACTATCCACTGGCTTGGGGTCACTATGGCTGACACCGGTTGATCCCATGGGTCGTGGGGCAGATTCTCGAAGACTTCATCGTCGCCCAACAAAAGCCACCGTGGAGTGGTCGGGTTCGCATCGAGAAGTCCGCGATCGTACCATCCTCCACCTGTTCCTAGCCGAATCCCTGTTCTGGTTCCCGCTAATCCGGGAAGAATGATGATCTGCGCTTGAGGGAGAAGATTTGGGTCTGGGGACGTGCTCACAGTGGGGATGTGTGCAAAACCAGCCTTGAGAGCTTCACCATCCCAGATCGCCCATTGGGGGTCCTGAGCTGAAGCAGAGCTGGGGAGCCAGGGAAGAACAACACGGATCCCGCGCTCGTGCAGTGCGTCAAGAAGGTCGAGTGTGCCAGGTTCTGGCGGTGTACTGACATAACAGGCAACCAATTCGGGAGCGAAGGCATCGATGCGCGTAAGGAGTCTGGCCGTACGATCGTTGTCATTGCGAACACGTAGGGCATCAGGAATATGGTGACGTTGGTGGTTCACTTGTTGGCGGAGAGATTCTTTCGAGTACGAGTTGAGGTCTCGGTCTCGGCGTGTCACGGCGGAATGATGGTCGGCCACCTTCTCACTCCTTCCACTGGTATCGTAACCCCCATGGCTTTGTTCAAGCGTACCCGTGAAGTTGAGGAAACTGATCACGATCAGGAAGAGAGAATAGTCGAGACTCTTCCAGCTCAAGCACCTGGGACTACCAATGGGGTTCGAGATTTCTGGCAGCATTGGGGATACCTGCTGTCCATGATCGGTGAACTGGGAGAATTTGGTGTTCCCATCTTGGATTCGGTGGGTTTAACCCTCAACGAGTCGATCATTGCAGAAGCAGGATATGCCGGTAGTGCCAAGGCCGGGGATGTCATGATCGAGAAAGGTTCACGCATCGAACCACGCATGGTGTCGTTGATGACAGCCATGGGTTTGCGCAAGGTTATGGCCCGGCCCAGTCCACGCGTACTCATCATGGCACTGTCTGAACAAGCTGTTCCCGCATCGTACTTGGCTGCTGCTCAAGCGAAACAAGCGGGGGCACAGATCCATCGTGTTGAGGTGTTCTCCGATATTGCTGATGACATAGTGAACTCGATCGAGGAGCAACTCGTCCGCTCTGACTTGGTGGTGACTGTGGGCGGGTTGGAAGAAACAGCCGTCGATCTTCGCAGTATTGCTGATCGCATCGGGCCCAATGATTTTACGACCGTGGCGCTCAGCCCAGGGGCTCTTCATGGTTTTATCATGGCAGAATCAAAGGTACCGCTCATGGCCCTACCAGCTGATGCCTATGCCACCTTCGTGATCACTAAACTCATTGTTGAACCTATGATCGCCAAACTGATGGGTGCCAAGGTCGAGCCGATCCTTTTTGCTGCCAACCTTGCACAGCCGTTGCGTATCATCCCGAATACTCTCACGTGTGTTCCTGCCACAGTGAGCGATTCCGTGATGACTATTACTGGGCGTCCGCATGGTTTTGCTGGATTGTCGACGATCTACCAAGCTAATGCTTTGGCGATCTTGGTCAGCGAGGATGGGTTGATCACTGCTGATACGCAAGCCTACTATCTTCCGTTAGCGTGAAAGAGTTTTGATGAGGACTGTTGATCCTCCCGCGTTCCCTTCGCGTCATCGTTGGCCGGTTGCTTTGAAGTACGACCCTCTTCTCCTGTCCAGTTTTCGGGTTTCAGACCGCCAAGAAGTGGCTATCGTACGTACTCGTAATATGACATGGTTGAACCCTTGGGAAGCCACCCCTCCACAGCCAAGCTTGAAACCAGTTTCTCATGGTCGACATGCAAGAAAACTGGCGAGCAATGCGCGGGCAGGACGAACCCTTCCTTGGATGATTCGATGGATGCCAGCTGACCCGGCACCGATCATTGGGCAGATCACCTTGACCTCGATTATGTACGGGTCTGCCATGACCGGCTCGCTAGGATATTGGATTGATCACAGTTATGCAGGGCGTGGCATCATCCCCGTGGCTGTGGCGCTGGTCACTGACTATGCCATGACAACGATGGGGCTTCACCGAATAGAGATCTGTATACGCCCCGAGAATAGGGCCTCTTTGAGGGTGGTCGAGAAACTTGGATTTAGGTACGAAGGGTCCCGCCCGCGTTTCATTCATATTGCTGGAAGCTGGCGAGATCATGAGGTTTTTGCCCTCACCCAAGAAGAGGTGGGCCCTGGGTTACTGAGCCGGGTTTCCATGTGAAATGAGCGGAACACATGGGGACCTTTTGTGTTTCCTCTCGCCGACTTTCCTTGCCCGGTCATTCCGCAGGGTGACAAAAGGTACGTCTCCTTGTGTTCCAAATGACCGTTTCAATGGGAACACAAATGGGTTGTTTTGCCGAGGTAGAATACGTGGTGCACATCACCCACCGTGGGGGGCCGCGATCATAGGATTATTTCTGCCATGGATCTTGACCACATTTTGGATCGGATGTTTACCTTTGCTGGCAAGCGAAAAAAGGGGCGCTCCAGTATTGCAGCGATGACTAAAGCTCTCGACATTCTTGGTCACCCACATGAGGGCCTTCGCTCTATCCATGTCACCGGGACCTCGGGTAAAACCTCCACCTGTTACTACCTTCAGGCCCTACTAGAAGCTTCAGGGCAGCACACGGGGTTGACAGTCTCACCGCATATTCACACGCTCGGCGAACGAGTCCAAATCGGGGGAGTACCGATGGAAGCTGAGCTACTATGCCAGTACGCCGATCAGATGCTCACCACATTGACCCCGATGCGAGGTGAACTGACGTACTTTGAACTGATGATCTGCTTGGCCTTATGGACTTTTGCTCACGAAAAGGTTGACTACGCCATTGTGGAAGTCGGGATCGGTGGTACTCGCGATGCAACCAATGTGTTGCCGCACACCAACAAGGTGGGCGTGATCGGACCTATAGGGTTGGATCACACCGAAAAGCTGGGCACCACTATTCCTGAGATCGCTGAACAGAAAGCAGGGATCATCCCGACCGGCGGCATGGTTTTTGTCGCGGAACAATCCGACCAGGCCTTGACAGTGATTCGGGAAAGCGCCACAATCCGTGGAGCACAGGTGTCAGTGGTCGCTACGCCCGAGCACATGGACGCGAGTATTCCGAGTTATCAAAACAACAATTGGGCGATGGCATCCACAGTGGTGGAATACTTGGCCAACCGTGATGGTTTCACTGCGCCCACCACGTCACAGATGAGCAGCCTTCGACAGGTGAGTCCACCTGCACGATTCGAATGGATCACATCGCAAGATCACCGAATCCTGCTCGACGGGGCTCACAGCCCTCAGAAGGTCACTGCTTTGGTGGAGGCTCTGAGGGCCCACGGTGAGCAGCCTTTTCCAACATTGGCAACCGTGTCCCGAGCGCCCGACACTAAAGTCAGGGACACTCTGCAAGCTCTAGCACCCATGGTGTCCCACTTGATTATCCCCGAGTTTATTCTTGGCCAGGGTGACAAGACTAAAGTGTCCGTACCTAGCCTGCAGGTGGCCAGGGTCGCCGACTCGTTGGCCATCCCCTACACCGTGATTCCTGACCTCACCCAAGCAGTGGAAACCTTGCTGAAGAATACACAGGAGAAGCTCCTCGTGACGGGCTCATTGTATTTGGCGGCTTTAGTGCGTCCGATGTTGTAATAACATGGGAGTATCAAAGAAAGGTACACCATGACACTCAAAGTGATCGGTACGGTTGTTGAACTCGACGGGGATGAGATGACCCGTGTGATCTGGTCCATGATCAAGGCGAAGCTACTCTTGCCCTATCTCGATATGAACCTTGATTATTATGACCTCAGTGTGACACACCGTGACGACACCAATGATCAGGTCACTCTCGATGCCGCTGCAGCTATTGCGAAACACGGGGTTGGGGTCAAATGTGCCACGATCACCCCTGATGAGGCCCGCGTGGAAGAGTTTTCTCTCAAAGAAATGTGGAAGTCACCTAATGGTACGATCCGTAATGCTCTGGGCGGGGTGGTTTTCCGTGAGCCTATCGTCATCGAATCGATTCCACGGCTGGTTCCTACCTGGACTGAACCGATCATCATTGCTCGCCATGCACACGCCGACCAATACAAGGCCCAAGATATTGTCGTACCTGGCGCAGGTACGGTGACCCTCACCTATACCCCGAGTGATGGGGGCGAACCGATCAGCCGTACGGTCGCAGACTATGGTGACACTGGTGGCGTCGCACTCGGGATGTTTAACACGACCGACTCGATTGAGGATTTCGCTCGCGCGTGTTTCTCCTATGGGTTGGCTCGTGGAGTCCCGGTCTATCTCTCCACGAAGAACACGATTCTCAAAGCGTATGATGGCGCTTTCAAAGACATCTTTGCCCGCATACTCGCTGAAGAATTCCAACCACAATTTGATGAAGCAGGGTTGACGTACGAACATCGCCTCATTGATGACATGGTTGCTGCTGCGCTCAAATGGAATGGTGGATACTTGTGGGCGTGCAAGAACTATGACGGGGATGTGCAATCCGATGTTGTTGCTCAAGGTTTTGGATCACTCGGGTTGATGACTTCCGTACTGATGACCCCAGATGGCTCGACAGCGCTCGCGGAAGCCGCTCACGGTACGGTCACGCGCCACTGGCGCCAACACCAGCAGGGCAAACCCACCTCCACTAACCCTATTGCCTCGATTTTTGCGTGGACTGGCGGACTCAAGCATCGGGGAAAACTCGATGCCACACCTGAGGTGGTCTCGTTTGCTGAAACTCTTGAACAGGTATGTATCGACACGGTGAATCAGGGGAAGATGACCAAGGATCTCGCCTTGCTCATTGGGCCTGACCAACAATGGTTGGAAACTGAACCGTTCATGGATGCGCTCGGCGAGAATCTCGCCTCAGCACTCCGGTAAGGATCACTGCTTGTGAATATCTGGGCCAGCCTTGGTCTGATCGTACTGCTCATTGTGATCAGTGGTGTTTTCAGCGCCGCTGAGATGGCCTTGGTCTCTCTAAGAGAATCGCAAATACGTCAACTCGCTACGAAAGGTTCCAGGGGAGCAACCGTAGCGGCTTTGGCGAACAACCCTAATCGTTTTCTCTCTGTCGTCCAATTGGGGAGCATCTTCTCTGGGTTTCTTTCTGCATCAGTGGGGGCCGCTTCGTTGGCGCGGTACGTGAGCCCAGGTCTTCGACATCTAGGTTTGCCCACTGGCGCAGCAAACGTCCTGGCCTTGATCCTGGTCACTATCGCCATCTCCTACTTTGCTATTGTCTTTTCTGAACTTGCCTCGAAAAGGTTCGCCATGCAACGAGCCGAAAGTGTTGCTCTCGCACTGGGTGGCTTTGTCGATGTGGTAGCTCGGTTGGCCAAACCTGTGATCTGGTTCCTCGGGGTGTCCACGAATGGTGTCGTTCGGCTTATGGGTGGTGATCCTCAAACTGCGAAACAGGAGGTCACTGACGAAGAATTGCGTACGATGGTCACTGCCTCAACGACGCTGTCTGAAGAGGAACGCGAGATTGTTGATGAAGTGTTTGCTGCCGGGGATCGCAACTTGCGCGAGGTGATGATTCCGCGTACTGAAACAGAATTTCTCCCTGGTGACATGCCCGCGTACAAGGCCATGCGCAGTCTCGAAACAGCCACACATTCCCGGTTTCCTGTGACCGGCGATTCGGTTGATGACATTCTCGGCTTCTTGCATATCCGTGACCTGATGTATTTAGATTCTGAGAATCGTTCCACCCCGATTCGCCAGCTCGTACGTCCGATCGTGTCGATCCCCGACACTGTGCGGGTTATTCATGCGCTCACCACCATGAGGAGAGATGGAGCCCACTTGGCTATTGTTCGAGACGAATATGGTGGTACAGCTGGGATTGTTACCTTGGAGGATCTCGTTGAAGAATTGGTCGGAGAGATCCAAGATGAGTACGACGATGCTGTCCCTCAAGTCATCACTGAGAAGGACCACATCGAAGTGGAGGGTCTGACGACTTTGGAGCAATTTCAGGATCTTACTGGGCTGGTCCTTCCTGAAGGTCCCTATGATACGGTCGCTGGATTCTGGGTGAGTGTCCGTGGCGAGTTGCCCCAACAGGACGACATGGTTTCAACGACAGTAGGATTTGCTGGTGGTGACTCTGAAGAGATCCCTATCGAGATGACGGTGACCGACATGGATGGGAGAAGGGCTGCAAGAATACGCGTACGCAAAGTCCCTGCGCGCACTCACCCGACGCCCATGGACGCCGGGTGAGAGGTGGAGGACCGTGGAATAGTGGTCGATTCAGCGAAGATCACCAGGGTGGGGGTCGCCGCCACGGTCTTGATGGTTGCGCAAGCTGGTCATGATCGTGTCGAGTCCAGTGGTGGATGATCCTTCCTCAGGAAGAATGATCCATGCCAAAACGTAGGCCATGATTCCGAAACCAGGAACAACGAAAACCACTGCAGCGGTGATGAGCCTCACAGTAGCGAGATCTGCTTGGAGGTAGTTTGCGATACCTGCAGCAACACCAGCGAAAACGCGATTGGACTTGGAACGGGTGAGTTGACGATTATTCATGATTCTTCCTTTCGATGGGTGACTTTAGATTCTTGGTGAACCGGAGTCCTCGTCAGTGGGGTACTCGGGATAGAACGAACCAATGTGGAAAGGGTTTCCACCGAGGTCAGTTGGGGTGGTGGGTGGAGCGAACTGGTCGGCTCTTTCCTCGAGTCTTCTTTGCCAGGCGAGGCGAGCTTTCTCGAATTCTTTTCCAGTCTTCCATGACTTTTGTTTACGCGATGTCCTGAGGATCAGGAAGGCAATGATCGCAGCGATCAGAGGGATGAGGCCGACATTAATGCCCAAACGGAAATGGTCGTTGGAGAAAAGGCCAATAGTCACGATGAGCGCAATCAGGACAATGATCCCTGAAGGGCCACGCCAGCTGCGTGTTCGCTTTATTGGTGTTGGATTATCGGGAGGAACAACCCCCCACAACAAAACGTAAATGACAAACCCAGCACCGCCGCCGAAAATAGTGCCAAGAATAAAGACTAGGCGAATGAGCCCGATGTCGACTCCGAGGAAGTCAGACAACCCGGCTGCTACGCCGGCGATACTCCGGTCGTTCATGTTGCGTCGAAGCTGTGTTGCTCTCATATATCTAGGATGCCCTGGATGGGCGGATAGCGCTACCCGGTTCTCCCCTGGTTTCTCCCTGAGGGGATTCCCCCATGGTGGGTGATCGCTGGAGGTTTAGGCCAACTCATGGAATGCTGAAGGGGTGAGTGAAAAACCACCTGTGAGAGCTCCACGAGCGTACCGTCTCCCTAGCCGGGGTTTCGTTGCTGGTGTGGCAGCTGGGCTCAGTACCCACCTTCACCTTCCTGTGTGGGTTCTTCGTAGTGTCTTCCTCCTGGGGTGTGGATGGAAATTCTCGGGGGTCATCGCCTACGGGTTGCTGTGGTTTATCTTGTCCCCCCAACCGAAAAACCAACCTGTTGGTTTACGCGCTGCAGAGCTTCAAGGCAAACGTCCACTGGTTCGCCGCCCGCGTTGGCGCAGGTTTGTCTCCTGGTGTGTTGTGGTGGTGGCTATGACCGCCATCGCTTTCGCCATGAGATTCTATGACACAAGTTGGATCGGTCGCGACGCCATCATCATTGCCATCCTTGCCATGGGATTGTCGTTGGTGTGGCTCACTTGGGATGATCAATGGCCCAAGATTGGTGCAGTATTCATGATCGCACTGGGCGTCTTCCTCACATGGGTGAGCGCAAGTATTCTTCTCGCCCATCGGTGGTTCCAGTGTGGGAACCTCCCCTGGTGTGCGCGTTTGACCCAGGGTTGGCCACAGTCGTGGACGGTTTTCCACCATCTCAGTAAGGATTCCTTCCATGCCAGTGATGGATATCTCTTTGTGGGGTTTATTGCTGCAGGAGTTTTCCTCGTTGCAGCAGTGGCTTTCCTGCCATGGTTGATGCTCCCCGCTCGCGGTCAAGAAGATAAACTTCAAGAACTCATGGAGATCACTCGTGCAGAATTTGCTGCATACCTCCATGACTCAGTATTGCAAACTCTTGCCGTCATCCAGAAACGCTCCACCCAGTCGCAGATCGTTGTCCAATTAGCTCGCCACCAAGAAAAAGAATTACGCGACTGGCTCTATGCCGACCCTGTGGAAGGAGAATCAGCTAAGACTGCCCTCAAAGAGGTCATCGCTGAGGTGGAGGCCACGTACCCGGTAGCTGTCGAACTTGTCACTGTAGGAGACCATGACATGATCGTTGAGGTCGATGCCGTGGTTCGGGCAGCTCGAGAAGCAATCATCAACGCTGCGAAGCATTCAGGTGCCCACAAGGTCGATGTCTATGCAGAGTTCACCGAGGATCATGGCGAGGTTTTCGTTCGTGATCGCGGCCGAGGATTCGACACCGGTGATGTTGACCAGGATCGCAGGGGGATACGCGGGTCTATTATTGATCGCATCACCCGGTACGGTGGTGAGGTGGATATCCGCTCAACACACGGCGAAGGGACACAGATCCATTTGTCTATGCCATGGAAGAAGGAGACTCGATCATGACTGAACTGGACAAGACTGTCGTGGCTGACCTTGAGGATGGGTCACACACCTCGCGGAAGAATCCCAGCAGCGAAGAATCGTCTCGACCAAAGAGAACCAAAAATCAGCGCTACACAGTGGTGATTGTTGATGATCATGCCATGTTGCGAACAGGGGTACGCCACGAGATTTCAGCAGATGTGGATGTCGTTGGTGAAGGTGAGGATGTTGACACTGGTGTCGCAGCGATTCGCGAATTCAACCCCGATGTCGTACTGCTGGATGTCCATCTTCCTGGTGGTGGGGGAGCCCAAGTGATGAAACTAGCTGGAATGCCAGAGGTTCGATATTTAGCACTGTCGGTGTCGGATGCAGCTGAAGATGTTATTGGTACGATCCGAGCTGGTGCTCGTGGATATGTCACGAAGTCGATTTCTGGGCCAGAACTTGTCGATGCGATCATCCAGGTTGCTGAAGGTGATGCAGTATTTTCTCCAAAACTTGCGGGATTCGTTTTGGATGCTTTCTCTGGTTCTATAGAAGTCACCAGCGTGGATGAAGACTTGGATCGGCTCTCCAGTAGAGAACAGGAAGTCATGCGACTCATTGCTCGGGGTTATTCCTACCGCGAAGTGGCCAGGGAATTGTTCATCTCTGTGAAGACCGTGGAGACACACGTCTCATCGGTTTTGCGAAAACTCCAATTATCGAACAGGCATCAACTCACCCGGTGGGCGACAGATCGCAAGCTCGTGTGAGGTTGGGTGCCAGCCTTGGTGGTTATGAAGCCTTCTTGTTTCGCCCGGTGATGAAACCCCAGACGACAATGACGATGACGGCCCCACCTAAAGAGATCAGCCAGGATCGTATGTCAAAGAAGGTTCCCATGGAAATTTTGAAAAACTTCTCGGCCAAAAGACCGCCGACGAGAGCGCCAGCAACACCGAAAGTCATCGATGTGATGAAGCCACCATTGATGCGACCAGGAAGCAGAACGCGAGCGATAGAGCCGACAATAGCTCCAATAACGAGATAACCGATAATACCCATGTTCTCAGTGTACGTCTTTGCGATCTTGTGCACTAACCCGAGGTGCCAAAAATCCCAGTCAGCGGAACTTGGCAAGAAAACTGCGCGGCATTTCCAGCAATGTCTGCCCAAGGTCGTAGAGTTGTTCCCCTCATGACGAACCCTTTCAATGACAATGAATCCATGGACGTGGAGTCACTGTTTGCTTCCTCGCCACCTGAAGGCCCACCTGCCCCTGGTCCGAGATGGACCCGCGATGAAGCAGGTGCTAGCCGCGTCAGTTCAGATCCCCAAGCACTACTCGACGGGCTCAATCCTCCCCAGCGTGAGGCCGTACTCCATCGTGGGTCCCCACTCCTCGTGGTCGCTGGCGCAGGCTCAGGGAAAACTCGCGTACTGACCAGAAGAATTGCTCACCTCATTGCCCACGATTCTGTACACCCTGGAGCCATCTTGGCCATCACCTTCACCAACAAAGCTGCAGGAGAGATGCGTGAGCGTGTGGGCGAACTCGTCGGAAACAGATCACGGTTCATGTGGGTGGCCACCTTCCACAGTGCGTGTGTTCGTATCCTCCGCAAAGACAGTGGACGGTTAGGGATATCCACCGGGTTTTCGATTTATGATGCCACAGACTCCAAGAGGCTCGTGTCACTGATCCTCAAACAGATGAACCTTGATGCTAAGAAATTCCCAGCACGCCTCGTACGCTCATGGATATCTGATCAGAAGAATGCCTTAGTGACCCCAGCCCAGGTCACACAGTTCCATGAGCGGTTTCCCGAGAAGGTGTACGCCGAGGTGTATACCGAATACAACGCCCGTCTCGCTGCAGCCGATGCCCTCGATTTTGATGACCTGCTCACCCAAGTGGTCGTACTGCTGCGCGATCATGGGGATCTTCGAGAAAAATATCGACGACGATTCCGCCATGTTCTCGTCGATGAGTATCAAGACACCAATCGGGCGCAGTACGAGTTGATTCACCTCCTATGTGCTCCCGAACTGGGAGTGGACAAAATAGACCCACCAGAACTGATGGTGGTCGGAGATTCAGACCAGTCGATCTATGGGTTTCGGGGGGCATCCATCGAAAATATTCTCAACTTTGAACAAGACTTCCCTGGCGCCACCACTATTGCTTTAGAACAGAACTATCGCTCAACACAAAACATTTTGTCGGCTGCCAATTCACTGATCCGCCACAACAAATCCCGCCCAGAGAAGAACCTGTGGACCGACTCAGGTGATGGGGCTCTCGTGAGCGGATATGTTGCAGATACTGAACACGATGAAGCCCGATTCATTGCCACCGAGATTAAAACACTGGCAGCTGGGGGAGAGTCGCGCTATGGTGACGCAGCGGTGTTTTATCGCACCAATGCTCAATCGCGTGCCGTGGAGAGTGTGTTCATTCAATTAGCGGTGCCGTACCGCGTTGTCGGTGGAGTGAAGTTTTATGAGCGCAAGGAGGTACGCGACGCGATCGCTTATCTTCGGGCTATCGCCAACCCGGCCGATGAGGTGTCGATAGAGAGAATCATCAACGTCCCTCGCCGCGGGATCGGTGATACGAGCCAAGAGATTCTTCGCTCCCATGCGCGCCAATATTCCATCACCATCACTGAGGCTCTCGAAGCTGCTCAGAGGATTCCAGGTTTGTCGACTCGTGCAGCAGGTACGGTCAAAGAGTTCGCCGAACTTCTGCGTACCCACCGGGAGATGATGGCCGACGGCACTCCCGCCGATGAGATTCTGCGTTCCATCCTGTCAGCCTCCGGTTACCTCGATGTGTTGAAAAGCTCACCTGATCCACAAGACGAAACTCGCCTAGAAAACTTGGCTGAGCTCATTGCGGTCGCCACCGAATTTGTTGGTGCCGCCCATGAAGTAGATCTCAACGAGGTGGAGACCCATGATGATGACCCACTGGCAGGCGACCCAAGTCAGTGGTTGGGGGACAACGAGGGCGCAGGGATTCCAGGGACCCTCATGGGTTCTGCTGAAGTCGATGATTCCCTACCTGCTTTCTTGGAAAGAATCGCTTTAGTGGCGGATTCCGATGAGATCCCAGATTCCGGGCAAGGCATGGTCACTCTCATGACCCTCCACACAGCCAAGGGGCTCGAATTCGACACAGTGTTCGTCACCGGTTTTGAAGAGGGGCTCTTCCCCCACGAATTAGCCAGTGAATCACTCACCGGTTTAGAGGAGGAGCGGCGTCTAGCGTACGTCGGGTTAACCAGAGCCCGCCAACGGCTCTATGTGTCTCGCGCGGAGGTACGTACACTGTGGGGTCACCCATCGTATAATCCCGCTAGTCGATTCTTGAAAGAGATCCCTGCCCAGGTGATCGCGTGGAGGAGAGAAGACCGTGTTGCCTCATGGAACACCAGGTCTCGAAGCTTCGACGCCAAGAGTTCCCGCGTGGAACCAGTGGACTCCTCACTAACACGATCAACAACCGCAAAAAAGAAGGTCATTCCTATCCTGGAGGTCGGGGATCGCGTCCTGCACTCCACTTTTGGTTTAGGGACAGTCGAGGAGGTGAGCGGAAGCCTTGATGATCCTCGCGCAACAGTCTCCTTTGGGTCCTATGGTGTGAAACTGTTGTCGGTCAAGCATTCGCCGCTCGAAAAACTCTAAACACTCTTCGAACTTCCACCACAGTCAGGTCGGCCACATTCTGATTTTCATCGCCCACCACCTGTACCAAGGAGTCAGGGGCAACTCTCGCATGGGAGAATGAACAGGTGGCTGGAAAAAACTCCCTTGGTACGCGTACGAGAGTGGAAACTTTTGAACCCCATGAGGTACGCCCCCAGCGTCCCACTATGCCCTGGTGGCTGGCCGCTATCGGTGGGAGTGTCCTGTGTGCTGTTGCGGGATGGGCTATTGTTGCAGCGATCGTGGTGGGATCAGTGTTGCCGTACAGGGAAATCGATGTGGGCGCGACAGTGCCTATCGCCACAGGTTTCTGGCTTCTCGCCCATGGGGGGATCTTCCAGTTTGGTGGACTGACGATCACCCTCGTACCTCTCGTGCTGACAGCCCTGGTCGCTTTCCTCATCCATGGGGTGGGCAGTTATGCCACCAAACAGGCGAGCTTTGCAGTAGGCTCCGCTTCGCAGGCGACAGCAATCTTAGCCAAAGTGGTGGCCCTGATCGCTGGTACGTACACCGTCATCGTGGTCGGCACAGTGTTGATGATTGATGGTGGTGGGCCGGGTCTTCGTGCCGGTTTTTATGCCGCGCTCCTGGCCGGATTCAGCGCTTGGCTTGGTGGGCGGCGAAGCGTGAGATCCTTCGGCAGTGACCGCTGGCCGGTGTGGGTAAGAGCTATCCCTCGGGCGGTGAGTGCTGGGGTGATCGTGGCTGTCCTGGGTGGGATCGTCGTCTTGGTGTCAGCGCTGGTGTCCCATCGCGATCAGTACGTTTTCCTCAGTGATCAACTCAATCCCGGATGGTCGGGAGTAGTCCTGTTGACCATCATCCAATTCTGTTACTGCTTGAATTTCGCCGTGTGGGGTACGTCATGGGCTTATGGCCCAGGATTCATGGTTGGTGATGAGTCGATAGTCTCCTTGGCAGGATCCCATGTGGGGATGCTTCCCGGGTTTCCGATCACAGCCGCGCTACCCACCGATCCATCCCCCGGATCCTGGGCGTGGCTGATCGTTCCTTGTGCCGCTGGAATAGTCTCAGCAGCGGTCATTCTCAAAGCGCGCCCCCAAGCGCGCATGGATGAAACTGGACTCGTGGGCGGGCTCAGTGGTGTTCTATCAGGGCTGGCCCTGGTCGTACTAGCGACCATGACTCGTGGAAGCCTCGGAGTGGAGCGACTCGCAGATCTGGGGCCAGTACTCACACCACTGTGGGTGATTGCGCCCTCCTTGATGGGTTTGTCAGGGATGTTCACTGGGTTGATCGTTGGGTTGTTCTCCCATCCTCGTGGTGCAACGGATTATCGTTGGTGGGCGAGGCGCGGTAGTGAACTCGAGGTCGTTCCCGCTGTGCACGGGCAGGGCCACATTCGCCACCAGGAAACCTCCACTGGGCGAAGTGAAACTCCAGGTGTGGAATCAAGGCCCGCTAGTAGCGAACGACCCATCGATCCTGCGCCCAAGAAGTCTGAGAACCCCACCAAAGATGAACCCGAGGAACATGAGGAAGCTGAGGTGAAGCAAACCCCGATACTTGAGACGATCAGAGAAGTGTCTCTTCGTGCTCGCTTAGGATGGCTTGCTCCAGTGTTTCAGAAATCAACTCGTCGCACCACGCCCGAAGAACCCACATCTACCACGCCCCCCCAGCCACCTCAAGGTCCGATTATTGGTGAACAACTGCCCTTGGATTTCCATGGCGAGGTAGAGTAGTTTCCATGCCTGAACCCCAACGCCTTGTTGTCCTCATTTCGGGTACGGGGACCCTCCTGCAAAGCCTGCTCGATGCTTGTGCGAGTGGTGAATTGGATGCTGTCGTGGTTGCTGTCGGGGCAGACCGAGACGCTGAAGGGCTCAGTCGCGCTAGGCAAGCGGGAATTGACACCTTTGTCGTACCACTGTCCAAAGACCTCCCGCGAACCACCTGGGATCAACAACTGACTGCGGCAGTAGCGGCCTATCATCCTGACTTGGTTATCTCAGCGGGATTCATGAAACTCGTCGGGCAGGAATTCTTGGCACACTTTGGTGGGCGATTCATCAACACCCACCCGGCTCTCTTGCCGAGTTTTCCTGGTGTACATGGTGTACGCGATGCACTAGCTGCTGGAGTTAAAGTGAGTGGTTGTACGGTTTTTGCAGTGGATGAGGGGATCGATACTGGTGCGATTATTGCTCAAGAAGCAGTGAGCGTACTGCCAAATGATGATGAACAAACCCTGCACGAGCGGATCAAAACTGTGGAAAGACGACTCCTGGTGGAAGTCGTGAAGAACTGGAGGAACAATGACTGGGCGTAAAGAGATTAACCGGGCACTCGTGAGTGTGTACGACAAGACTGGGCTGGTCGACTTGGGTCGCAGTCTCGATGCTGCTGGGGTAGAAATCGTGTCCACGGGCTCCACTGCTGCTTGCCTACGTGAGGCAGGTGTGGACGTGGTTGCCGTGGAAGAGGTCACCGGGTTTCCTGAATGTCTCGATGGCCGGGTCAAAACCCTTCACCCAAAAATCCATGCCGGAATTCTCGCTGACTTGCGCCTTGATTCCCATCACCAACAGTTGCTGGCTTTAGGAGTTTCACCCTTTGATCTCGTTGTGGTGAACCTCTATCCGTTTACGGAGACGGTCGCCTCTGGAGCCACCTCCGACGAATGCATCGAACAGATCGATATCGGTGGACCTTCGATGGTGCGAGCCGCTGCAAAGAATCACCCGAGCGTAGCTGTGGTGACCTCACCTGCCCAGTATGAGTTGGTTGATGAAGCACTCAAGGTGGGGGGATTCACCCTAGCCGAGCGGCAGTTATTAGCCAAAGAGGCTTTCATTCACACAGCGACCTATGACGTGGGGGTGGCCACATGGATGGTTCAAACATTCAGTGGTGGAGTTGCTCCAAGCTGGGTGGGGCGTACGTACACGGCAACGAAGCTTCTACGCTATGGCGAGAACTCCCATCAGGAAGCAGCCCTCTATGCGGGTACTGGTTCAGCATTAGCCCAAGCAGAGTTACTTGGTGGAAAAGAGATGAGCTACAACAACTATGTGGATACTGAGGCTGCCTATCGCGCCTGTTATGACCATAGCGAACCAGCAGTGGCGATCATCAAACACGCCAATCCGTGTGGGATAGCGGTTGGGGCAACCATCGCTGAGGCACATCTGAAAGCGCACGCATGCGATCCGCTCTCAGCGTACGGTGGTGTGGTGGCGGCCAATCGTGAGGTTGACGGCGAACTGGCAGCGAATCTGGCGGAGATCTTCACCGAAGCAATCATTGCTCCAAGCTATAGTGACGAAGCACTTGCCGTACTGAAAAAGAAAAAGAATCTGCGCATCTTGCGCGCCGAACCTTATCCTCGTACTGCTCAAGAGGGGAGAGAAATTTCCGGGGGACTGCTCCTCCAAGAACCGGACTATATTAACGCCGAGGGTGACGACCCTACGCAGTGGGAGTTGAAGGCAGGTACGGCAGTTGATGGCCCGACTTTGGCGGATCTTGCTTTCGCATGGAGGGCAGTACGAGCAGTGAAGTCGAATGCGATCCTGCTCGCCTGCGATGGTGCTTCAGTCGGTGTGGGTATGGGGCAGGTGAACCGTGTGGATTCCTGCAAGCTTGCTATTGAACGCGCTGGTGATCGGGCTTCAGGTTCAGTGGCGGCCTCTGATGCTTTCTTCCCTTTTGCTGACGGGCCGACAATGCTCATTGATGCCGGGGTGCGCGCTATCGTACAACCTGGTGGTTCCATCAGAGACCAGGAGGTCATTGATGTCTGTGAGGCTGCTGGTGTGGCGTTGTACTTCACGGGGGTACGCCACTTCTATCACTAGGATTCAGCGCTGAGACCTCGTACGCGTACAGGGAAAACGGTCGTCTCGTTAACCCTGTATGCCAGTGGTGGGAGGCAAGGGAATATAGGGCCTGATCCACCCGTGCGCAGTAGCAGTGATGATGGCATGAAGGCGATCTGGGGAATCCAACTTGGTCAAAATCGAGGAGATGTAATTATTGATAGTGCCATTGGACAGTCCAAGAACTTCATGAACCTTAGACGTGGGCCCGTTGCGGGCCATGGTTTCCAAAATCTGTGTTTCCCGATGGGAGAGAGGGGAAGGTTCCACGGTGGCAAGGAGGTCCTGGGTAAGGAGGCGTTGACCTGAGTCCACTTTCTCGATGGCAGAGATGATGTCCTTCAATGGCATTCCTTTGTGGAGGTGGGCCCAAGCGTTGTTGTGCATACTGCGGTGGCAATACCCGGGAAGATTCTGGTCACTGATCACCAGAGTGCGAATCGTGGGTACGATCGTTCTCAAGTGGTCAATTATTTGAAACTCTTGGTCATCAGGAAGATGAATATCGACCAGAGCGATGGATGGTTTGTGTCGGGCAGCACTCGCGAGTGCCGCCACCAGTGATGTCACGGGGCTCAGGACGGTGAAATGATCATTCGCCTTGAGTGCCTCGGCAAAAGCTTCGCCCACAGTGGCATGTCGATCGACGATCAGTACAGATGTTTTGCTTCCCATGTTATGTTCCCTCCAGTACGAGTGGCCACCTCTGAGTCGATGGTTTTCCGACTTTGAGGGGACCCAGTCTCCTTGAACTGTAGAAGATTACTCGTACACCAGTTTCTTCTGCTCCCATCATTCCATATCTGGTGACATCATTTCCATCATGGCCTATTAAGTGAGACCCGCCGTTGGCTCTGTGGTGCTGCTTGCGTATTCCCGTGCACTGATTCGCTGGGACTGATCGCTCAGCATTCGTCACCCTAGCTCGCGTACACAGAAAACGCCCATCAGGGGCGTTAACGGTGCACGCGAACGGGGTTTCACTGCTGTGGGGTCTCATGGGAGGTGGGTTCGGGTCCTAAGCGACGGGGTAGTTGATTTCAGTGACACAGTGTGAGAGTCAACCCACTAGTCATGTGTCGTCCACGATAGCGTACGAAACAGGTGAGGGAGCAGGAGGTTAGGGATGGTCGCCCAGCACCTGATAGCGCAGGAGTACGCGCCCATCATCACGGTTGGTGGCTTCCAGCAGAGAAAGTCTGGTCGGAGGTTTATCACTACCGAGGCCGTCGCAGACCATCATGGAGGTACGGCCCCCACCTCCAGCGAGGATCGGCATCACTTCGATGTCGAGTTCATCCACGAGGCCTGCTCGCAGAAGGGCCCCACCAAGTTGAGCTCCACACGTGGCCGCAACAGTTCTCACGCCGAATACCTCACCCATGGTGTGGAGCATGAGGCGCAGGTCGACTTTTTCTTCTCCAACCACGAGGTACGGGATGTTCTTTGCCTGCAGGAAGGACAGGTAGTGAGACGGGGTGGCCCGACTGACCACGACGAGCAGGTGAACCCCTTCCCATTGTTCACCGGGGAAGGTGGTGTATTCCCATGCGACTCGTCCGCGCGAATCAATAATCGCCAACCACCTGGTCGTACTGTCGAGGACATCGCGGGGAAGATAGTGCTCGTGGGGGTTGGTCACGGGTTCAAGGTCTTGGGCGATCTTGGGGGCGAGGGGTTCAGCATCGGGAAGTACGAAGGTTCCTGATCCTTCGAGGAAAACCTGCGGATGATGGTATTGCTGCACAAGAGCGTACCCACCATCGGTGTACCTGGGCCACCGGTCATCGTTCATGACGAGGATCTCTGGTGACAGGGCAACCCTGCCGTCGGCGGTCGCGACCTGGTACATCACGACCTTGGGCCGCTCACCCATGACTAGTCTCCTTGGGCGTCCTGATAGAGGACCTGTACGCCAGTGGCAACTGAGGCACCCATCATTCCGTAACTGGTGACATTGGTGAAACCGTGATTAGCCAGGCGGGTCTTGGCGCGTCCTGCCCGTCCTCCTCCATTGCAATAGA
Organism: Propionibacteriaceae bacterium; assembly: GCA_009782785.1. Lineage (GTDB taxonomy): Bacteria > Actinomycetota > Actinomycetes > Propionibacteriales > Propionibacteriaceae > WQYJ01. Next base: position 126,422 of record WRIJ01000007.1, read on the forward strand.
CGACCAGTTCATCGTCTGGGGCGTAGCACGAGGTACGGGTGAGGAATTCAGGATCGTGGAAGTCAATGTTGATCGCACCTTCAATGTGGCGCATGGCGTACTCTTCAGGCGTACGTACGTCGATAATGAATCGGGTCATGGTTCTATCATCTCAGACCCCGTCACTTTGGGGAGCGCAGCGACTCGCAGGGGTCCAGAAATCACAGTTGAACAGCTGTACAGTCTGGATTCCTTCTGCGACGGAGCCTGCGCTGCGGAGCCCGCTAGGGCGACTCGCAGTGCGCAGAGTGACTGGATTGGGTGCGCGGAATGACAGATGTGTGTGTGAGTGGTCAGCCGGAGTGAAAAAGCGACCACCACGCTGTTGGAGTCTGGGTTTGTCACTGGGGAAGGTTCCTTGTGGATGCGTCATGAAAATTTGCACAGAAACCCATGATGAGGACAATTCGCGGTGGGACGCTGTCATTGTCTTGAGTATGACGGTTGACCCATCATCACAATATAATTACAATGTAGGTGTGTTGGGATTCGAATGGGATCCCAACAAGAATGAGGACAATCAGATCAAACATAAGGTCGGTTTCGAAGAAGCTTCTACCGTGTTTTTCGATTCAAATGCACTCGTCATCGATGACCCGAACCATTCGCTTCATGAGAAGCGGTTCGTCATTGTGGGCCTCTTAGGGTTGATGAGAGTGCTGGTCGTTGTTCATTGCTTGAGGAAGGAAGGCAGCGTGATTAGAGTGATATCTCATCGAAAGGCAGTTCCATCAGAGCGGAAGAAATACTTGTCAGGGATGCGCAATGGTTAATGAGATGAGAAGTGAGTACGACTTCACTCGCGCCAAGCCAAACCCATATAGTCGACGCATGAAAAAGCAGGTGACGATTCGCTTGGACGTGGATACTGTTGACTACTTCAAGTCCATGTCCGACAAAACAGGAATTCCCTACCAGAGTCTCATCAATCTGTATCTTGCGGATTGTGCCTCACACCGCCGCGAATTGGCTCTGTCTTGGGTGTGACTGGCCGACTCAGTCAGTTAGCTTTCACCCATGGCTGGTCGGTGCGGAAGGCGCTGGCGTCATCGCCACTGATCCAATTTTGTGGAACCACGATCTCGAAATCCCCATGGGCGATTTCTGTGCCAGTGACGAAGTCGTCACCTGTATAGATTTCGAAATCTCCTACCACAGTGAAACCAAAAGACTGGTCGGCAGAACAGCTCCCACCACAGTCCACAGGAATGTTGTAGTACGAACCGGAGTGGTGAGCTTCCATCTTGATGGTGGCGCCTGGTTCAATGTGATTCCCACCAGAGAGTGTACGGTCGCTCACACCATTCACCTCGTTGAAATGGAGACTCACATACATGTCGCGGTCACTATTGTTCGTTACCACCCAGTAGTAACACACATCAGCATCGATTGTTCCGCTCCAATTAAGCATGGTGCTGGCATAGATCCATAGGCCGTGGTCGTCATAGACCAGGACTCGCCCGTCACCGTCGGTGGCTGGGGCTGTGGGGTAGGACGGTGATGTTGATTCAATGGGATCGTCGAAGTCGTCGGTGGGCGTACTTTCTGGTGATGAGCAGGCCCCGACAGCGAACAGGATTCCTGTTATGGCGATAGCGGACAAGGTGGTACGAATTTTCTTCATGGATTCCCCCAGGTGGATCGAATATACGGGAGCAACAAATCCTGATGCTCCCGCCTGACTAGAAGATAATATCATAAGTGCCAGGAGTATCAGGTGCTTGTCCATCAAAGCAAAGAGGGTGGTCTGCCCCGAAGGTCTTCCCGAGGGATGGTGGTTTTACAGTGCGGATTATGCTGTTCCAAAGCGACGTTCGCGGTCGTTGAATAACTCGATGGCGCGCCACAGGTCACGGCGGTCGAAGTCGGGCCACAGAACATCCAGGAAGACCATTTCGCTGTACGCCGCCTGCCAAATCAGGAAATTGGAGGTACGTTGCTCACCAGAGGAGCGGACAAACAGGTCAACGTCATCAAGCTCGGGACAATAGAGGTACGCGGCGAACTTGGATTCTGTGAGGCGACCCGGATCGAGTTTTCCTGCCTGAGCATCGAGGGCGATCTGGCGGGCAGCATCGGTGATTTCGGCGCGTCCGCCATAGTTCACACAGAATTGCAACGTTAGGGTGGTGTTGTTTTTCGTGATCTCTTGGGCGATCTCGAGTTCTTTAATGACTGAAGCCCACAGTTTGGGTCGCCGACCAGCCCAACGGATTCGTACGTCCAAGGCGTCCAAATCTTCGCGACGCCGATGGATCGTGTCACGGTTGAATCCCATCAACCAGCGCACTTCTGCTGGTGAGCGCTTCCAATTCTCGGTCGAAAACGCGTAGACGCTCAAGGTTTTCACCCCAATCTCGATGGCCCCCTCGATCACATCGAAGAGGGCACCTTCGCCGCGCTCGTGGCCGTCAGTACGAGGCAGTCCACGCTGCTTGGCCCAACGTCCGTTCCCATCCATGACAACAGCCACATGGTTCGGCACGGTAGCCACGACAGGTGGTTTCGCCCCCGATGGGTGTGGGGTCGGCTGCCGCTTTGCAGGGTGGATATATCCTTGGACCATAGTTTCGATCCTAGCGTGACGCCAGGGTCACGCGCGCGAAAGAGAGCAGATGGGTTCCTTTAACGACGAGGGTGTGGTCCTTCGTACTCATCGCTTAGGGGAAGCTGATCGAATCATCACCATCTTGACCCGCCATCACGGGAAACTGCGTGGGGTTGCGAAAGGGGTACGGCGTACCTCCTCAAAATTTGGCGCACGACTCGAACCTTTTGCACAGGTGGACTTGCAGATCACTGAGGGCCGCACCCTCGATATTTTTTCTTCCGTCGTGTCCAAGGCTCTTTTGGGGCGACCTTTTTTGGATGACTTCCCTCGGTTCACCGCAGCCGAGGTCATGGTCGAAATAGCCGACAAGCTGGTTCCCGAGGAGGGTGCCCCGGCTCTTCAGCACTATCTGTTGTTGGTGGGGGCGCTGCGGGCTTTGGGGGAGGGGACGACTGCTGGGGTACGCCCGCCCTCTGTAATTTTGGATTCCTATATTCTGCGTGCTGCTGGGGTGGCGGGGTACGCGCCACAACTAGAATCGTGTGCATCCTGTGGAGCGGAGGGTGCCCACGGGTTTTTCTCTCCTGCACCTGGAGGTACGGTGTGCGGTCGTTGTCGTCCGCCGGGGGCGCCAGCACTCAGTGAGGAGGTACGGGCCTATCTTGTTGCCCTGTTGACCGGTGATTGGGAGTCGACAGCCCAGGTTCCGGAAGCACGGATCGCGGAGGGCTCTGGTCTGGTGCGGGCCTTCCTCGATTGGCATGTGGAGCGTGGAATCAGGTCGTTGAAACACATTGACCGCACTTGAATGTCCTCCACTGCGTCATTGGGTATGGACATCCAGCCCAACATCGACAAAATTACTCATTGAGAGATCTTTCTCTTATACATGACCATTCAGTGTTGGCGGGCAATGCCCGCCAACATATCTCATTGTTCACCACAAAGCCAATAATCTGCTACTCCTTATTTTTTCTGCGGGTGGTTGCTCATGGATTCTGCGACTTCGCGCAGAATGACGGTGGTGGCGTCATCCTGCTGACCGACGCCTACACCGTCATCCTGCGGAGCACTGCGAGTGCGAAGCGCAGGAAGTGCGACTCGCAGGATCCATCACCTGCCACCTCACTAACTCTTAGACGCTCGGTGGTTGCCTGGGCGATCCCGTACCAAAGAAAGGTGAGGTACGACCCTCTCCTCGTATTAACTCACTTCCTCGGCGCTGACGACAAAAGTGTTGCATACTTCAGGGGTTCGGGAATTCAGTCCCTGCTTCAACCACCAGAGGTAATTAGCCCTGGTACCGTGCGTGCCCTCATAGGGTCGGGGATCCTCGTATGTGTTGACGAGTTTCTCAAGATTTTTTTGGTCTTGGGTGCTGAGTCCTAGCGAGTTGAGAGAAAGCCCTGCTAAGCACTCTGACTGTAATTCTAGGCGTCGCTGGTAATCTAACGCTTCGCTGGGGCTGGATGCACTGGTACGTAGATGGTGTTCGCCACGCAAAATCCTGGCGTGGGCTTGAATGACGTGGCCAAATTCGTGTGCGATTGTCTCGTCGGCAGCAAAGCGTGACTTTCGCAGGTCTGGGGGATTCCAATCGAAAGCATGCATGGAGAAATAGATCGTATTGTCGGCCGAGCAATAGTGTGAACGGTCTACTGAGGCTACTCCGCACTTGCCAGTGAAGTCACTGTTGTACACAACAATAGATGGACGCTCAAAGATGTAGTCGTCATAGTCGAGCGAACCGCCCCAGATCTGCATTAGACAATCAACGGCTTCGTCAGCTTGCTGCTGGACGGTCTGCATTGAACTGTTGGTGAGATCTATTCGAGGCATCTGGCAGTTGGCCGATGAGATGGACAGGTTATACAGAGAATTGTCTTGTGTGATTGCTCGGGCATCATCATCGGTTTCTGGATACTTTGGCCTGTTGTTGCCCGTTTCAGTTGTTGTTTCTGGTGTCGGAAGTGACGGCTCATAGGTGGACGGTGGCTGGTAGCTGGGTGTTGGATCGGCTAAAGCACTCAATACTCCAGCAATGAGTGGCAACCCGATGATGACAAACAAAGTCCAGCCCACGATAGCCCCGACGGGGGATTTCTTTTGTGGTGGTGGAACGTGAGTCCAGTGCGCCACGTGTTGTGGATACACCTGTTGCTGGTAGTACGGATGTTGCATCCAGGGATTCAAGTGCGGATGGTGGTACTGCAGTGGTTGTGGATGTTGTAGATAGACCTGTTGAGGGCGATAGTTCCACTGTTGTTGGTACATGGGGTGGGGGTGCGGGCACGTCTGTTGTGGTGGAACAGGGTACATCTGCTGCGACGGGGGAGGCTGATGAACTTGTGGAGCTCCAGCCGGAGGATAATAGTGCCCAGGATGGGGGTGCTGATTGTACTGACTCACGGTCCCCCTTCTGCTAGTTTGTCGGTCCCCTGACCGGGATGAGAGATGCCGCCGTATGCGGTTCCACAACATATGTTACCGGCGTACTGCCATCTCTCGAACAAACTCTTTCAGGATCGTGTGGGTTGCGGGTGCTTCACCCGCCACCTCACTGACTCTTGTACAATAGGGGGTTGCCTGGGTAATCCGGCACCGAAGAAGGGTCAGCAATGGCAGGAATCGTTATCATCGGTACTCAATGGGGAGACGAAGGTAAGGGCAAGGCAACCGATCAACTCGGTGAATCAGTTGACTATGTGGTGCGCTATTCGGGTGGGAATAACGCTGGCCACACTATCGTGGTCAATGGGGAAACTTATGCTTTGCATCTGCTTCCCTCGGCTGTGCTCAACAAGAACGTCATCCCCGTGATTGGCAACGGTGTGGTGATCGACCTCGGCGTACTCTATGAAGAAATTGATGGTCTCCTTGCCCGTGGGATCCCAGCAGATCGCGTCCTTGTGTCGAGTAATGCCCACATCATCACCGGTTATCATCGGGTCATCGACAAGGTGACCGAGAAGTTTTTGGGCAAGAGAAAGATTGGTACGACAGGTCGCGGTGTGGGACCTGCGTACGCTGACAAGGTGAATCGTGTCGGGATCAGGGTTCAGGATCTGTTTGATGAGTCGATCCTGCGCAAAAAGGTGGAGGCTTCTTTGGAGCAGAAGAATGCCCTGCTTCACAAGGTGTATAACCGCCCAGCGATCTCACCCGAGGAGGTCAGCGACGAGTTGCTGAGTTATGCCGAGCGTCTGCGCCCACTCATGGCGGACACCTCGAAGGTTCTCAATGACGGACTCGACGCGGGCAAGGTCGTCCTCTTTGAGGGTGCTCAAGCCCACCACTTGGATGTGGATTTCGGTACGTACCCCTATGTGACCTCATCCTCGCCGATTGCTGCTGGGGCTTGCATTGGGTCAGGGGTCGGGCCAACTCGTATTGATCGTGTCATCGGGATCGCCAAGGCGTACACCACTCGTGTGGGTGAGGGGCCTTTCCCGGGTGAACTGCTCGACGAGGTGGGCGAGAAGTTGCGCAGCGATGGTGGAGAATTTGGTACGACGACAGGGCGTCCGCGCAGGTGTGGATGGTTTGATGCTTTGGTGGTTCAGCAGGCAGCGCGGGTCAATGCGCTGACCGATCTGTTTTTGACCAAGCTGGACGTACTCACCGGTTGGGAGCAGATCCCGATCGTGGTCGCCTACGATGTTTTGGGGGTACGGCACGACACGATGCCAGTGTCGCAGTCGGACTTTCACCATGCGAGGCCGATCTATGAATACATGGAGGGTTGGAGTGAGGATATCTCTACGGCCCGCAGTTTCACTGATCTTCCGGAGGCTGCCCAGGTTTATGTTAAACGTCTTGAAGAATTGGTGGGCGTACGCATCTCCGGTATTGGGGTCGGCCCTGGCCGCGAACAAACCGTCATGATCCACGATTTACTGTGAATCACAGGATTGCAATCCTGTGATTCACAGATATTATAGGAATTGAATCCTGTAATTCACAGTATTGATTGGAGGGCGAGTGATGATTGAACGACTTATTGAGCCCAAGCTCAGAAATGATCTTGGTCGAGGCAAGGCCGTCATCCTGATGGGGGCACGCCAAGTGGGTAAAACCACCGTACTGCACAAACTGTTTGAGGGAACCCCAGGAGTTCTGTGGCTTAGTGGTGATGACCTGGATGTCCGTGGCCTCTTTGACCAAGCCACCTCGACTCGATTAAGAACGATCATTGGGCAACATCACACCCTTGTCGTTGATGAAGCACAACGCATCGAAAATATTGGGATCAAACTGAAGATAATGACTGACCAGATTCCCGAGATTCAGGTTGTTGCTACGGGAAGTTCCTCATTCGAGTTGGCTAACAAAGTCAATGAGCCCCTGACTGGGAGGAAACACACCCATCAGATGTTCCCCCTGTCGTACGAAGAAATGGTGAATCATCATAGCCTCCTCGAAGAAAACAGGCTCCTTGGCCATCGGCTAGTATTCGGATACTACCCAGATGTGGTGACAAATCCTGGTTCGGAGAAAACCATTCTTCGTGAACTCTCTGAGAGTTATCTCTTCAAGGATCTCCTCAATTGGGGGATAGTGAAAAAAACTGACTCTTTGATCAAACTCCTCCAAGCTCTTGCCTACCAGGTCGGTGCGCAGGTGTCCTATCCTGAGATCGGGAACCTCTGTGGTTTGGACTACAAAACTGTCGAAAAATATGTCACTTTGCTTGAACAGGCGCACATAGTTTTCCGCTTGAGTTCTTTTAGCAGGAACCTGCGCAACGAACTGAAGAAGAGCAGGAAGATCTATTTCGTCGACAACGGTATCCGCAATTCACTGATCGCGAATTTTGCCCCGTTTGAGTCGCGCGCGGACACCGGAGCGTTATGGGAGAATTTTCTGATGTCTGAGCGCAAAAAAGCTGTGCACTACCATGACATATGGGCTAACACCTGGTTCTGGAGAACAACCCAGCAAGCCGAGATTGACCTCATTGAGGAAGTAGATGGGCAGCTCGCAGCCTACGAGTTCAAGTGGAATCCTTCAGCGAAATCCAAGAAGCACAAACTGTTCCTTGAAACCTACCCGGGAAGTCGCCTCACGGTCGTCCACAGGGAAAATGTCGAGGAGTTCCTTCTTGTTCCCAGTTCCTCGTGATGCTTCACTTGCAACCACCTCCTGTGATATCTGCCGTTCGAGTGGATTTTTGTTCCCTGATGAAACAAAAATCCACACTCCAAACATCAATGCCAGTGGTGATGTCTGGTGTAATTGGTGACCCTTCCATCGGTGGGCTAGACTTTTGGGCGGTCAAGATACTTGTCAAGACTCTTGACGCGGGGCATGGCGCAGCTTGGTAGCGCGCATCGTTCGGGACGATGAGGTCGCAGGTTCAAATCCTGTTGCCCCGACTTCTTGCGAAGAGCACAAGAGACGTAACTTTTGTGTTCCCATTCTCGCGTCACCCTGCGCAACATCACCTCCGTCACCCTGCGCGAAGTCGCAGGGTCCAGAAATCACATTAACTACCCATGGGAGTCTGTCGAATTCACTCGCCACCAACAGGCTCACTGTCATGGTTGATCGCTTGTCTGGGCGCCAGCCCGACTTGGCAGGAATCCAGACAAGCGACCAGCCACGAAAGTGAGTCAGTGGGTGATCACACATCACCGACGGTCACCATCATGGTCAGTGCGATATCTGGACCCCTGCGAGT
>WRIJ01000008.1 GCA_009782785.1 Propionibacteriaceae bacterium
AACAGGCAGGGTTCGGGTCAAGTGTCCTCCACAAAATGGCTCTGGAAACTGCCAAGAAATGATACAATGCAAACGCTTAATCCAGCAAAAGCCCTCTGTTACTGGGATTTTAAGAAATCAAAATACCACCTGCCAACAAAATTCTTTTTATCAATAGATGGTTCTTGGTCGGGGCGAGAGGACTCGAACCTCCGATCTCCTGCTCCCAAAGCAGGCGCGCTAGCCACTACGCTACGCCCCGAAAATGGTGACACTATCAGCACCGGCTGATTAGTCTACGGTGTCCCGCAGGCGAAAAGCGAATCACTCACGTATTCTTCTTCCACTGTTATGAGAAAAAACCAAGGACCCCGTCAGCCATCATCTGCACAGCAATAGCAGCCAAGAGCACACCGGCAATACGAGTCAAGAGAGTGATTCCTGCATCTTTCAGGAGGAGTTGAATATTTTCCGAAAACCCCAAGATCAGAAAAACAGTGATCATAGCGCAGACGAGCGCCGCCGCAACCAGAAGATAACCGATGCCACTGGTTGCTTGAACAGCAACCATGATGGCAACGATAGCTCCCGGACCGGCGAGCAACGGCGTCCCCAACGGTACAACAGCAACATTGACTGTGCTACTTCCTGGGACTTCGGCAGTATCCATCTCACCCATGAGCAATTGGAGGGCAACCAAGAGGAGCAGAAGGCCCCCAGAAACCTGGAGAGCTTCAACAGAAATTTTGAGGTAAGTCAGTATCAATCGGCCAAAGACTGCAAAGACACCAATGACACCCAGAGCAACCAGTGACGCACGCCCAGCAGCGCTGATTCTTTCTCGCCGGGTCATATGCTGTGTGAGACCAATGAAGACCGGAAGGAGACCTGGAGGGTCCAAAATCACCCATAGCGTCACAAAGGTCGACATGAACAAAAAGAGGTGAGCCACATCCCCAGCCTACTTCAGCAAGTCAAGGGCTGACCCACGATAGGATTTCTTTCCGTGAGCCAAGACCAGGTTGATCCACCACCACGTGGCATTGTTAGTTATGTACGGCGAGGGTCGCGCATGACCACAGCACAGAGAAAAGCCTTAGCTACCTTGGGGCCACAGTGGGTCATTGGGTGGAATCAGCCGAGAAACTCCACTGTTTTCTCGCACCAGGAGCCTCTCGACCTTGTCCAGATTTTTAGCCGCGAGGCCCCACTCGTGGTCGAGATTGGAGTGGGCCATGGAGAAACCCTCGTCGAAGCAGCACGAATGTACCCGGATCGTAATTTCCTAGGATTCGAAGTCTTTGATGCCTCCATTGCCTCGTGTTTATCGAAGATTGCCGACCACAACCTCTCCCATGTTCGACTCATTCGCGGGGACGGTGTCACTGGACTTTTCCATCTTGTACACAATCACTTAGTGGAAGAGATATGGGTATTCTTCCCTGATCCGTGGCCCAAAACTCGTCACCACAAGCGCAGACTACTTTCAGCTGACTTTCTCGACCTCGTGGTGAAGAAACTTGTGCCTTCTGGAATTCTGAGAACAGCAACAGATTGGGAACCCTACGCTGACGCCATTGATCATCTCATAGCCCAAGACTCACGGTTTGCGGTGTTGGGCGAGGATCGCTTCCCAACTCGCCCCATCACCAAATTCGAATCACGCGCTCTGAGGGCCGGTCGCCGAATCCATGATCGTTCCTTTCAGGTAGGTACGCCATGAGGCTTCGCATTGATTTGAGCTACGATGGTACCGACTTTTCCGGTTGGGCTACCCAACCCGGTCTTCGTACTGTCCAATCCAGTGTGGAAACAGCTCTTGGGCAGGTTTTGGGTTTGTCTGACCCACCAACCACAGTGTGTGCAGGACGTACCGATGCTGGAGTCCATGCCCGAGGGCAGGTTGTCCATGTCGATCTTCCCTCTCCCACCTCGACCCCATGGCCGGATCTGGACATCCTGAGCCGCAGGTTCTCTCGCAGGTTGCCAAGCGACATTGTCTTGAGAAAACTCCTGGAAGCTCCCGCAGGTTTTGACGCACGATTCTCTGCCCTGTCCAGACTCTATGTCTACCGACTATGGGACAGTGATTGCTACGATCCTTTGACTCGGAAATACTCCACCTGCTATTCCCATCCGCTCAATCTCAGCGCCATGCAACATGCCTCCCAAGACCTGCTTGGTCTCCATGATTTTGCTGCTTTCTGTCGAGCAAAACCTGGTGGAACCACCATTCGATGTCTCGAAACACTCACAGTTCGCCGCGAACTGTCAACCATGATCACGTTCACCGTGAAAGGTGATGCCTTCTGCCACTCCATGGTTCGCTCACTTGTGGGGGCATTGGTAGCTATCGGGCGTGATTTTCGCAATCGGGAATGGTTGACTCACCATCTTTCATCGACGACCCGCGCACACGATATTACTGTCATGCCTGCTCATGGACTCACCTTGGAGAAGGTGTACTATCCGCACGACGAGGAACTCTCTGACCAGGCCAACCGCACTCGTACTCGAAGAGATGAATTTCCATGACACACTATTTCGACACCCCTGACACTCCTGGACGCCACTGGGACATACAGGTGAATATTTGGGGTCATGAACTCCAGCTCCACAGCTCATCGGGTGTCTTCTCGAGCGAAAAACTTGACCCTGGTACGGCTGTTCTTTTTCGCCTTGTTGAGCCACCGAAGGACGCTGCGATACGGATCCTCGATCTCGGATGTGGAATTGGACCCATTGCTCTCGGTCTTGGCCTATCCTGTCCTAGCGCCACCATTGATGCGGTTGATGTTAATCGCCGCGCTCTCGAATTGACCAGGCTCAACGCTGAGCGACACCACGTGGGTCATCGAATCGTGGCTGTCCACCCAGAAGAGGTAAACCCGGAACAAACTTACGATCAGATCTGGTCGAATCCGCCCGTACGCATTGGGAAAGATGAACTCCACAAACTTCTCCTTACCTGGTTGCATCGTCTCAAGGTGGATGGTGAGGCTATCGTGGTGATGGGGAAGAATCTGGGAGCTGACTCCTTGCATCGATGGTTGGAATCCCAAGGTTTTCCGGTGACCAGGGTGGGTTCTGCCAAGGGGTACCGCGTTTTCCGCATCGGGGCTCTCCCCAGCTGATCGCTCATACACCAGTGTGGAGAGTGGCTCAAAGATTCTGGAGCCATTACGCTGACAGGGTGAATGATACCTCAGACCTCCCCCGCGAGAACCCCACCACGTCCACCAAGACTTCCCCCACCTGGTTGAGAAAGTGGCCTATTGCCCTCATCGCTGTGATCACTGCTATCGTGGTAGCCGTCGTGTATGCCACTGGCCTCATTCCAGGGTTCGGCCCTCGCATTCTTCCGGCGCGAGAAGGTACCCTTCTCACAGCCACACAGGGCCATGGTGATGGTCTATCCAAGGTCAAGATTTCTAAAGTTAAACCTCTCACTGACGTCACATCCATGGCGCTGGGAGCTCCTGGAAATCGACTCGTCGTCCATGGCGGTGAGGTCTATAGTTGGGGTGATTCGAATGATTCTGGCCAACTTGGCCACGGATCGATCTCACCAGTGGATGTTCCCACACGGATTGAGGATCTCCCCACCATCGTTGCAGTATCTGCAGGACTCGTTGATGCTTATGCTCTAGATGAGGACGGTCAAGTCTGGGGCTGGGGGCAGTACCTCCCCGTACCCGAAGCCTACTCAGCAAGAGACTCACTGACTCCGATACCGATCCCGGGTCTGCCCGAAATTTCCCAACTCGTCTCCAGTGAGTACGCCACGTACGCACTCGACACCACAGGTACAGTGTGGGGTTGGGGTACGGATGTTGAACGACTACTGGGGTACGAAGAAGACAGTGGGCGCCTTCCAAGCCAGATCCCAGGGATTGAAAACATCACGTCTCTCGCCACTGGTGGGCACGTCACCCTTGCCCTTCAACAGGATGGGACAGTGTGGGTCTGGGGATACTCACCTCACGGTGACCTTGGTTTGGGGGACATCGACAACCAAAGCATCCCTGCTCAAATACCCGACCTTCATGATGTGCGCCAAGTCGAACGAGGTCTCGCCACCAGTTATGCCCTCGATGGCCAGGGGTATGTCTATTGCTGGGGTTCCACTGAACTAGGCCAATGTGGTCAACCAACATCCACCATGGAAGAAGGCGATACCGGGTACTTCACGTCACCAGTCAAAGTTCCTGGCATAGAATCTGCCCAGCACTTGGTCGTCACTGATTCGATGGCCTACGCCTGGACTTCACCAGGGTTATGGGCTTGGGGAACTGGTTGGGGTGGAAGTCTCTTAGTCGATAGCCACCCGCCCACACTGCTCGCACCGACCGCATTACCTGAGTTGAAATCCATCACTGGTATCTTCACCGATGAGTCGACCACTTTCCTCCTTGCTGGGTCGTGGTGACCAAGCCAATCTTGACGTCCTTACTGGTGAGACATCCAGACTTTCTCCCCTAGGGACCCCTGACGACTGGTGATACTCTGAGGACAGTCGCAGAAGTGACAAGCCAAGCGAAGGAGAAGCTGTGACCGAGAATATTTCGAACGATGAAGTCGTTGACGAAGCAGTCCAAGAAATCATCGAAGAAGTGGTTGAAGAAACCGCCACAGACGCGGTTGAGGACATCGTATCCGCCGAATCGGAAATAGTTGTTGACCCAACCCCACCAGGACCTGTCGACCTTTCGCTCGACGAGCCACTCGTACTGGTCGAAGAAGACATCGAGGCACACAAGGAAGGCCCAGGAGGTTTAGCTGGAAAAGCTGGAGCCCTGTTCGGCAAGGTACGCAGCACCGCTGGCCCCGCCTTGGGCAAAGCTAAAGGTGTGGCCGGTGGAGTCGCAGGCAAAGCCAAAGACGTCGCCCGCCCTGTCGTCCACAAGACCAAGGACGCTGCTGGCCCCGCACTCAGCAAAGCCAAAGGTGTGGCCGGTGGAGTCGCAGGCAAAGCCAAAGACGTCGCTGGTGGAGTTGCCGGTAAAGCCAAAGGACTCCTCAAAGAAGACGAAGACTCCCAAGCATAGAGTGGATGATTATGTATACACTGCCAGATTTGGACTATGACTATTCTGCCCTGGCCCCATGGATTTCACCAGAGATCATGGAGCTCCATCATTCCAAGCATCATCAAGCCTATGTCACAGGTGCAAACACAACACTTGACAAGCTTGATCAGGCGCGGGGATCAGGCGATTTCGCTGCTATCACCAAGCTCGAAAAGGACCTAGCCTTCCACCTGGGTGGCCATATCAATCACAGTGTTTTCTGGAAGAATATGTCACCGGATGGCGGAGGGGAACCCGATGGGATCCTTCAGGTCACCTTCGAAGAATATTTCTCTGGTTTCGCTAGTTTTCAAGCACAGTTCAACGAGGTAGCACTGAGCATTCAGGGCTCTGGTTGGGCCATTTTGGCTTGGGACCCCCTAGGTCAGCGACCACACATCTATCAACTCTATGATCAACAATCCAACCTGCCAGCGGGGCAGATTCCCTTACTCCAACTTGATATGTGGGAGCACGCGTTCTATCTGCAATACCGCAATGTGAAGGCTGACTATGTCACTGCTTGGTGGAATGTGGTTGATTGGACCGATGTCTCTTCCCGCTTGAATCAGGCCACAACCGGGTCACTGACCTTGCTTGCTTAATCCTTCATGGGTGTTGAGCTGTGGGTCAGGAGACTTTCATGGAGAGTGAGCATCGCATCTATGGAGGCTTGCCAGGGATAATTCTCTGCATGCTTGCGTGCTGCCATCCTCATGGCCTGCTCGTCTTCTCGCAGACGTTCGGCAAGGTTCAACACGGCGTCGGCGAGAAAGACAGGGTCAGGACTGGCCCAACCTGCACAGCAAGGGTCAACGACCTCCCTAGCTCCCCCCCGATCAGCAACAACGACCGGTGTCCCACACGCTAAAGCTTCGAGAGCGGTCAAACCAAAGGTCTCCACGGGACACACTGACAGGGCTATATCAGCCGAGGTGTAGGCCTCACTCAAGGCTGCACGCGATTCAAGGTACCCATGAAAGAACACTGGAGCTCCCCCAGCGAGAGTACGCAATTCCTCAAAATGAGGGCCTGTTCCATAGACATGAAGTTGAACATCAACCCCACGCCGATCCAGCTCCACAGCGGTCGCTACTGCCAAGTGCGGACTCTTTTCTCGCGATAGTGCCCCGGCATAGACGAGCGTCAATGGCCCATGGGATATCCCGCGGTCAGTGACAGGGGAAAACTCTTCAAGATCCACACCCCAAGGTTGAACCATCAAGTTGGCCTTTGTATTGATCCACTCCCCAGCACTGTACCGGGTAGTCACGACGATGCGATCGTAGTGTCGGGCAAGACGTCTGTTGAGGAAGTGGATTTGTCCAGCAACATCGAGTTCCATAGAGAATGACAACATGTCATCCATACGATCATGGGACAGCAGTACGCTCGGAATCTGGCGTCTGGTTGCCCACTTGGCAGCCCATGTCATCATCCATCGATCCGAAACCTCCACATTGGTCGGAGAAAATTGCTCCAGTACGCGACGGACCTTAGCCATATTGACTAGGACTCGATCACCTTTCATCATCAGTGGGGAAGCAATCGTGACCACTGTTCCTGCCGACGATGTTGATACACAGTCTTGAGCTCCAGGAACCACCAACAAACGTGTATGGCCGCTTTGGGCGTATCCTTCCCCCAGAGCATCAACTGATCTTTTTAACCCATCTGAGGTCTGCGACACGAAGTTCGCCAATTGAGCTATACGCATGGGCCCTCCTGAACAACATCGCCTTGAGAATCAATTCCCCGCCTTGCACTCCCCCACCCTACGGTATTGAAGTGCCCAGCTTCTATTCCCTTCACCTCGTGAACTCTTTAGTCGTCTGTGGGAGTTTGGCGCAATTGCTCTAGTGCTTGCCTCAGATCTTCACGATAAGGCGAGGTGAAAGTCATCGATTCACCAGAGCGTGGGTGGGTGAATCCTAATTCAACTGCGTGGAGCCATTGACGTTCCAGTCCTAGGCGTTGCCCCAGCTGTGGATCGCCACCATAGAGGAGGTCACCCACTAAAGGATGGCGCATATAAGCCATATGAACACGGATCTGGTGAGTACGCCCAGTTTCCAGTTTGAGTTCCACCAGACTTGCTCCCAAGACTGTCTCCAGCACCTGGTAATGCGTCACAGCTTCACGGCCTTGGGCAGAAACCTCCATCTTCCATTGGGAGGTCTTAGTGTGGGCGATACCTCCGTGAATAGTGGAAGACTCAGGGCGCAGATACCCTTGAACCATACCATGATAGATCTTGTGGACGACTCGAGCTGTAAAGGACTGTTTCAGTTTCACGTAAGCCATATCTGTTTTAGCTACCACCATTAACCCCGAGGTGCCCACGTCAAGGCGTGACACTATCCCTTGCCGCTCTGGAGGCCCTGTGGTCGAAATGACAAAACCTGCAGCCGCTAAATGCTCGACCACAGATGGGCCCTGCCACCCCAACGAAGGATGGGCAGCAACACCAGCTGGTTTATCGACAACAACAATGTCTGCGTCATCATAGACAATGTCTAACCCTGGGGCCAAGGTAGGGTGGACCGATATCGGCGGCGAGTCCTCAATCGTCATTTCGACCAGGGCACCCGCGCTCAGTCGATGAGACTTTGCTACAGGTTTGCCATCCACGAGCAATGATCCCCCATCGGCGGCTTGCTCAACCCGAGAACGACTAATTCCAAAGATTCGTGCTGCCCCCACATCAGCCCGTAAGTCTGCTAACCCCTCAGGAACAATGGCAACAACCACAATTAAACCTTGGTCACAGTGTCTTTCAACCGACTCCCATCCCAGGATATCTTCGGGAAGAGGGAAACCATGATTGCTAAAGCAGCAGCACCTGTGAGCATCATGTCAGCGACATTAAACACGGCAAAGTACTTCAGAGAAATGAAATCAATGACATGGCCAAACATGAACCCTGGTGGTCGTACCATGCGATCTATCAGGTTCCCTAAAACCCCAGCCATACCCAGACCAATGATGATTGCCCAGATCGTACAGCGGACCCGAGACAGTGCGAAAACCGCTAAGAAAATCAGAACAATGACACCGAGCGCAGCAAAGACCACCGTGAGGGAGGTGCCACGGCCAAAAGCTGCTCCAGGGTTGCGGATCAGTGAGAACTCGAGGAGGTTACCAATCAGAGAGACGCGTTGACCAGGGGCTAGACGAGAAATCGCCCAAGCTTTCGTGACTTGGTCGAAACTAACGCCGAAAGCAATGATCCCAGCGATGACAGCGGTGACCCACCGCCAGGATCGAGTCATGGACGTCGCTCCGTACGCTGCTTGCAACCCACACACATGGTGGCTCGTGGGAATGCTTGGAGACGGATTTTCCCAATCGCTTGACCGCACACTTCACAGACGCCAAAATTTCCTTCATCAAACAACCTCAAGGACATCTCTGATTGTTCAAAGAGTTCACGGGCATTTGCAACCAAACTCATTTCTTGATCTCGTTCAAAGTTGGATGACCCCACATCGGCCGGATCGCGACCAGCCATATCGGAACCTTCAGTCAGCAATTGCGTAAGCGACTCTTGAGCAGCAAGATATTTCTGCTCAAAAGCTTGTGCCTCATCCTGCAATTGGGTTCTGATTTCCTTGAGTTCCGCTGGAGTCCACTGATCCTCACCCTCGGCGACAGGAATCCCTTGAGTAGTGGTTGGTTCCATGTCAGTTTTTGCTCTTCTCCCCACTTCAACCTCCTTGACCATGAGCTTAGTGCTACTTCACCAGCGGCGAAATACGGGGAAACTCTACACCATCACCACCGAACTGGGGCACTATCTGTTCTCCTGAGATTGTTAGGTGGCAGCAGGGAAAAACTAGCTCTGTTCCGCAGTTGCTTCTTCATTGGCAAATTGGGAAGAATCCAAACGTTCAATTTGGCTCATGAGATAACCGGTCATGGTTTGCCGATAGGTCTTCTCGTAGGCTCTGAGCTTTTCGACCTTTGCGTTGAGTCCTTCACGCTCCGATTCAAGCTCACCGAAGACTTCTGCACGCCTGGAGGCGATTTCAGTATCAATCAGGGTGGCGCGCTGCTGGGCTTCTCGAACTAGTTTCTCTGCGTTCACCTGAGCTTCCTGCTCCAAGCGTTCTGCTCGCTGTTGAGCATCGGTAGTGAGTTGGGCAGAAGACTCGGTTGCTTTGCGAAGGAGCTCCTCTGCTGCACTTTGAGCATCGGTGCGTACTTGGAGGGCATGGGCGTCAGCTTCTGCATGGGCACGGGCTACGTAGCCATGGGACTGCTCCTCCAGTTTGCGAATCTCTTCTTCGAGGAAGATCTTGCGTTTTTCAGCTTCGGTTGTTGCTTCGGTGACCAAGTTATCTGCTTGTTCGGTCGCTAGTTGAACAAGCCGTACCACGGCAGAACTCGCCTCTGGTGACGTGGTTACAGCAATAGGTACAGATTCCCCATTAGTGTCGGTGGCTGAGGCGAGAAATCTTTCGAGTTGTTCGCGAAGCTGAGTGTTCTCGGCGGTCAAACGCATGAGCTGTTCTTGATTCACTGGGGTACGAGCCGAGTCGGCTAATTGTGCTCGCGATTCCGCGAGTTGGCCACGGGTGTCGGCTAGTTGACGGCGAAGCTGTTCCACTTCGCGAAGAATGGCTTCATCACCAGCCCCAGCTTGGGCTTGAGCTCGTGCCTGATCAAGATCAGACTGCATGCGAGCCAAATGGGTCTTGTAATTACTTTTATCTTCTTGCAGTCGACCGAGTTGGAATTTAAGATTCTCTAACTCTTTAGTATTGACTGATCCTCCGGTGCCACCGTCTTTCTTCAGCGAGTCAATCTCGGCGCTTAACTTCCCCAGAGCCTCTTCGACCTTATCGACGAACATGTCGACATCCGTGACTTCGTACCCGTTACGACGAGACATATGGAATCTCGTCTTGCGTACTTCGTCAAGAGTCAAAGCCATGACAATCCGTCCTTTCAACGCACTGCGGGAAGCAACCCTGAGAAAATCATGAGTATGGTTAGGCTACCGTACAGCAACTAAATGCTCAACCACCGCTGTATTACGCGTGGCTGAGTCTGAACCTAAACCGAGAAGAATACCCATCTAACGACGTACAAACCCAGGATGACAAGCAGAAACAACACCAGGAAGGCCATATCGAACCCGACACCACCAACTCTCAAGGGTTTCATGAACTTTCTCAGGAATCTTAAAGGAGGATCGGTCACAGAAAAGATCGCTTCTGCCAGAACAAGCCACACACCACGAGGAGACCATGACGGTTGAATGAGTTGAATCCAAGACAAAATCGCGCGAATGAGCAGAATCCACTGGAAGACGCTTAAGCACCAAAAGAGAACCCACCCAATGGCCACCACAGCGGTTACTCGCTGGCCTTGTGGAGTTCTCGAAGCTGTTCTTTATCAGATTCCGAGAATTCAATAGCAGCCGGAATAAGCATATAGACCCGTGAAGTAATCTCTTCGAGCCGCCCAGAGGTGACGAAAGCCATTCCTGAGGTGAAATCGACAAGCCGTTGAGCCTGTTTTTGATCGATGGATCCCAGATTAAGGATGATGGTCACCCCCTGTTTATACAGCTCACCGATACCAGCAGCCTCGGAGAACGACGCTGGGCGTTCATGGTGAATTTGGCTCATCGGGTTGGAATAGTATGAAGGGCGCTGATCAATGGGGGTGACTGAGGCCTGTGCTACTCCCTCTGCCCATGAACTGGATGTCTTTCGTGGAGTCTTTGCTCGAGAACGTGAAGTCGATTTCTTCGACTTCTTAGTTTCCATATCGACAATATCGGTGAGTTCCTGATCCGTGTCATGAAACTCTGTTTCGAAATCGTCATCGTCAATGCTTGCCCTAGGGCCGAGCATAAACTCAGCAACCTTACTCAATCGGTCAGCCATGAAAACTCCTCACTTTACGTGATCAAGATTACCGCTTGGTGGTTTGGTGCACTGGTCAACACGCGGTGTGCCTCCCTCTTTGAGCCAGATCACTCCCGCCTGCCTCCCAGTGAGACCGTGGTCTCGGCGGTGGGAAAAATAGCGATCCTCACAGCTCGTACATGAATTCTCCAGGTGTACCTGCACTCCGTGATCCTCAAGGAGTCCGCGTACTCCCTGTTCGAGGTTAATTGCTGGGGTTCCTCGGCGCGAGGTTCCTTTGGTACGAGGATTAAGACTCCAGGAACGCTGCGCCATCTCTGGGGACACCTCATAACAGTTCACACAAATATGAGGCCCGATCCATCCTTGAATGTCTGAGGCCCCCAAGTCCACCATCGCCGCAACGGTTGCTTCAACAATCCCTGCCAGCAGTCCCTCACGCCCTGCATGGGCGGCGGCAATCACCTGGGCGTGAGGATCAGCCAAGAGCACCGGTACGCAGTCAGCTACGCGAACAACCAGCGCTATTCCAGGCAAAGTAGTGACCAACCCATCGGCTTGTGCATGGTCCTCCACTCGACAAGTGAAAGGATAGTCATCTGTGACCTCGTGAACGAGAGTTCCGTGGACCTGGGAGCAGAGGGCAAACTTCGTGACCGGTATCTTCTGGCGCAGGAGATCAAAATTCTGCTCCACGTTGGCCCCATCTTCTTCAATTCTGCCCAGATTCATAGAATCAAAGGGGGCAGGGCTCACCCCACCATGTCGATCCGTAAAGAGGTATCCGACACGAGGATCTCGGCGAGGGCTCATCAACTGAAAAAATCGGGAAGTTCAATAGTTCCCTCATCACCTGGAGGTGTTGCCCGTGGCCGAGGACGAGGGGTTGTTGGTGCAGAAACTCCGGGAATGGGTAGATCTGCTGCTGATGGTGGAGTTCCTAGTGGTGTTGATACTGGCGTACCACTGCTACGAACAGCGAAACCTGGTGATTGTGTCGCCGAAGGAGCGGCAGGACTGCGCCTTCGAGATCGCGAGGATGTCAATTCATCAAACCCTGCAGCAATGACCGTGACTTTCACTTCATCACCCAACGCATCATCAATGACTGTGCCCCAAATAATGTTGGCATCTTCTGCTGCACAGTCACGGATCAGCTCAGCAGCAGTCGATACTTCATGGAGTAGAAGATCGGTTCCAGCTGCAATAGAGAGCAGAACGCCGCGTGCACCATCAATGCTGGAATCCAACAGTGGAGATGATATCGCTTCCTGTGCGGCAATTTCAGCGCGATTTTCTCCTCGAGCAGAACCTATTCCCATTCGTGCAGTCCCGGTATTCGACAGGACTGCTTTCACGTCAGCGAAGTCAAGGTTGACAGTACCTGGGGTCGTAATGAGATCTGAGATTCCCGAGACACCTTGCATGAGAACCTGATCAGCCAATTTGAAGGCGTCCAGAATCGATACTCGAGAATCTGCCATGGAAAGTAATTTGTCATTGGGGATCACAATGAGGGCATCTACTTCACTGCGCAGAGCAGCAATCCCCTCTTCTGCTCTCTTGGTTCTCGCTTGACCCTCAAAGCTGAAAGGTTTGGTCACCACACCAACGGTGAGTGCCCCAAGTGAACGTGCTATACGCGCAACGACTGGAGCGCCGCCGGTACCCGTACCTCCACCTTCACCTGCTGCAACGAAGACCATATCTGAACCAATGAGAGCCATTTCGATGTCCTCATCATGGTCTTCAGCTGCTTGGCGACCAATGAGAGGATCAGCACCTGTTCCCAAACCTCGGGTGAGATTTCGACCAATGTCGAGTTTCACATCCGCATCACTCATCAGCAGAGCCTGTGCATCAGTATTGACTGCAACAAATTCCACTCCACGCAAATCGTCTTCAATCATGCGATTCACTGAGTTGACACCGCCACCCCCCACACCAACAACCCGAATAACAGCTAAATAGTTATGGACGGCATTGGGCACACTGGCGGACGCTTTCTTGTCTGCATTGGGCATTGTTTGCCTCACCTCACCTTGTTCGATCTGTTGTCACCGTACGAAATATGGTGATTTCTCTCCAGTACCACAGCCACGACACGCCGCAGTCTCAACCTTGACTTCAGATTTTCTACTTCAAGCCTCCTCCAGAGGTACCCCGGGGTCTACCGCGTGGACGGATGGCTGGGGGAACTCACGTCATAATAGGTGGCTTTGATATCGAGCAAACCGGTGATCACTTGGGCTTTCAACTCAGATTCTTCGCTACTGCCCCACAAAATACGTCGACCATCACGGAGGACAATGGTGAAGGAATCTGGAGTTTCACCAGACAGGGAAACCAGGTCGGATGACACCACCTCTGGCAGAGCTAAGACAATTGTTGCCGCATCTTTCATCAGCCGCCCAGAACTCGGGGAGTCATCGTGAGCAATGGTGACCACTATCAGATCGCCTTGAGTGTCCGCCGTGAGATATCCACGACCTTCATCACTAACAATAAGATAGTGACCATCAGTATGGATAGCGTACGCGGGCCTTGCTTCTTGAACCTGGATGCGCACCACCCCAGTGAGAGTGCGATGGACGCTGACCTCTTCAATAGGGGGAAGGTCAAGAACCCGCTGTTTGATTGCTTCGGTATCCAGGCGTACTAAAGGAGTTCCTAGAGGAACATTGGCTGCTTGAACAACGTCTTGAGACGATATCTGCGACGTACCTTGAACATCAACCGACCTGGCCACCAGAGCTGGAGAAAACCAGATGAGCCAAATCAGTACCGCGATGACGAGAAAAATGGCGACAACACCAAGTATTCGTTTCAGTCGCCGACGTGTAGCTTGACGCCGATGTGTACGAATCAGCATCGTGGCGTCATGGATCTCGGTTGACCTCCCCGCTGCTGGGCTCATCTTTCCTCCAGTACGCTGATGAGTTGGCCACCGAGTGTAGTAACAGAACCAGCCCCCATGGTGATCACCATGTCCCCAGGGCGAAGGATCCCCACGAGGGTGTCGACCACATCATCGAATTGCTCAACATAATGAGCATGCCCCCCATGAATGGCGATAGCCGAAGAGACTAATTCACCGCTCACTCCTTCGATGGGTTCTTCGCGAGCTGGATAGACATCCAGAACAACCACCTCATCTGCCTTTGATAAAACTCGACCAAAATCTGCAGCAAACCTTTGGGTACGCGAGTACAGATGCGGTTGGAAGCAGACGATGACCCGCCCAGTTCCTGCACGTAAACGGGCTAATTCTAGAGTTGCTGTGACTTCTGTGGGGTGGTGAGCATAATCGTCGATAATCTCTACTCCACCAGCTCGTCCAAGATGCTGAAATCTGCGAGCTGTCCCAGTGAAACCCTTGAGCCCATTGAGGACGCCACCCAGATCAAGGTTAAGAAGATAGCCCACGCATAGTGCTGCGGTGGCATTAAGAAGATTGTGTAACCCTGAGACACTCAGCTCCAGTTGGAGGTTGTCACCTGCTACCTTAACCACACTACGACCGCGCCCGGCATCAATATCCGTCAACAGAAGATCGCTGTCGCCATGAGCACCATAGGTCAATACGCGGCGCCCGGCTTCAGTGATAGCGGGAATCAATGCGGACGCACCAGGATCATCTCGGCACACCACCACTGTGGTGACTTTTTCACCTGTTAAGAATTCTAGGAACCCTTGAATGTAGTTCTCTTCAGTCTCCCAGTTGTCAACGTGGTCCACTTCAACACCGGTGACCACAGCCACGGAGGTGGGATACTGGCGAAAAGACCCATCAGATTCGTCTGCTTCAACAATGAATTGCCCTGAGGTTCCTAGGTGGGAACTCACTGACGTACCCAGTGGTGATCCACCAATAACGAAGGACGGATCTTGACCAGCACCGAGGAGACCCGCCACACACATCGATGTTGTGGTGGTTTTCCCGTGGGTTCCTGCTACAGAGATGACCATGTGTTCTTCCATGAGAGCAGCGAGGGCGACACTGCGGTGAATCACTGGAATCCCACGTCGCTTCGCCTCTACCAGTTCACAGTTATCGGGCGGAATCGCTGTGGAAACAACAACGGTACGCGCATTATTGAGATGGGAGGCATCATGGCCAACCCACACTGTTGCCCCCTGATGGCGCAACTGATCAAGGACTGGCGAATCGAGATGGTCAGACCCGGAGACTTGGATTCCTTGGGAAAGAAAACACTGAGCTACACCACTCATCCCCGCTCCGCCGATGGCGATGAAATGGACTGGCCCAAGTGTGGCCAGTGGCGGAATGGGGGAAGGGTTGAGTAAAACCATCACGAACCTCCTCGTACGACCTCAAGAACCTGGTGTGCAACCAGTTCTGCCGAGTTTCGGGGGAAAACACCACGGGCAGCAAGACTCATCTGCATTAATGTTTCTTCATGAAGCAACCCCGGGACAAGATCAAGCAGCGTGGGGGAACTCAACTCATGATCGGGAAGTAAAATCCCTCCCCCAGCTTCCACCACTGTGCGAGCATTGCGTTCCTGTTCACCATTGCCATGCGGCAGAGGAACAAAGATCGTTGGCAAACCCACAGTGGCGGTTTCGACGACTGTCGCTGCCCCTGCGCGTGCGAGCATCAGGTCTGCGACACTATAGGCTTTCTCCATCCCATCCACGTACGCCAGATGGTGATAGGAGTCGGGAAGTCCTTCCGGAACCAAGTGAGCATTATTCTTTCCTGTGATGTGCACAATGGAAATTCCCCGATCCCCCAAATCCGAGGCAGCCTCCCAGATCGCATGATTGAGACTCATTGCACCTTGAGATCCTCCTGAAACTAGGAGAACCGATGCTGATGGATCCAGGGATAGTTCCGCCCTAGCAGACGCACGGGTCAGAGATCGATCAAGGGTAGCGATTCCGTGGCGAATCGGCATTCCTGTCACGATTTCTCCTGGTAAACCGGTACCAGGAAAAGTGGCGCACACACATGCGGCATACCGAGCACCCATGCGATTCGCGAGTCCAGGGATGGCATTAGCTTCATGCACCACGATAGGTATCTTCAACTTTCGTGCCGCTAAATACACTGGCGGGCAGGCATATCCCCCAAAACCCACGACCACCTCGATACCTAGCTCACGAATAATGGTTTTTGCCTGTCGTACTGCCTTGGATAATCGCCAGGGAAAGGACAACATCCTCAGGGAGATTTTCCGTGGAAAAGGTACCGGGTCAACACATCGCAACTCGAAACCAGCCGCGGGTACCACCGTTGTCTCCAAACCAATGGCTGTCCCCACACAGGTCAGTTCGACTTGAGGTTCTAGGCTACGAAGTGCCTCGGCAGTAGCTAGCATGGGTGAAATGTGGCCGGTGGTTCCACCACCGACAAGAAGAATCCTCATGGTTCCGCCTTCGCAACCGTGGCGCGCCTCGAGCGTGGAGCCCGACGCTTGAGCACTCTTGAGGCCCCTGGTTCCCGTCGAGCACAGCCAACAAGAAGTCCCACAGCAAAGAGATTAGCCATCAGTGAGGATCCTCCATAAGAAATCATTGGTAAAGGAACCCCCAAGACGGGTAACAAGCGAATAGCAACAGCAATGTTGGTGAATGCTTGGACAGTGAACCATGCCACGACACCAACGGCCACATACCTGGAAAAATGTGAGGTCGACACCATGGCAATCCTCAACCCAACGAATGCGAAAATCGTAAAGAGAAGGATGACCGTGAGGGTTCCCAGTAGCCCAAGTTCTTCACCAATGATGGCAAAAATGTAGTCATTGTGAGCCTCAGCTAACAGACCCCATTTCTGGCGGGAAGACCCCAGTCCTTGGCCAAACCATCCCCCGGTTGCTAGTGCCAGCATGCCCCGACGAGGCTGCAAGTTAATTCCATAAGGATCACTGGAGGGATCCAAGTACGCAAATATCCTATCCATGCGGTACGGCGCCAGGCGTAACATGGCTAAGACCACCAACCCAGCTGAGAGAAACATTCCACCCAGCAGTCTCCAGGGTGCCCCTGCTGAAATGGCAACAATGATGACAACTGCTACCATGACCATAGCTGTTCCTGCGTCTTTTTGAAGGAAGACTAGTCCAACCAACCCAAGACTACCGATGAGGAATACAAACCATTGTCGTACATCAACAAGAACCTTCCTCTTGTTGGCCAGGTCATGAGCTCCCCAGATGACGATTGCTAATTTGGCAAATTCACTAGGCTGGAATCGCGTAAAGTCCGGGCCGAATTGCACCCAATTTCGATTTCCCCCGATCTCCACACCAAAACCGGTAAATGTTAAAGCAATGAGAATCACGGCACCTAAAAGTGCTGGCCAAGCAAGCAGGCGAGTAAATTTTTCTGTGCTGCGTGACAGAATCCAAGCACCTAGAACTCCAATGATGGCGAAGGCGATTTGTCTCTTTCCAAAATAGTACGGATCATTGAGTTGAGCTGCTGCTGTGACAGAAGATGCGGAAATCACCATCATCAGCCCCAAGCTCAGGAGGACAGCCCCAGTCGCTAGAGCAACACGGTAGTCAAACAGGGGGTGATCCAGTGCACGACGGATTCGCTGGGCCAGTGACCGATTCTTGGGTGAAGAAGGCCCCGATGCCGCGAGGTCACCATCACTCATAGGTGACCTCCTTCCACCAGCGAGCGTACCCCCCGAGCAAACCAGTCGCCACGCTCGCTATAACTAGCGTACATATCGAGTGACGCGCAACCAGGAGCTAGAAGCACTGTGTCGCGATCTGTTGCTAATCTTCTCGCACGATCCACCGCTTCAATCATTGCGGCTGGGGAGGTATCGTCGATCACTTCAACGTGGACATGAGGTGCATGTGTGCGAAGTGCCTGAGCCACGATGTCGCGATCGACCCCAAGAAGGATGGCAGCTTTCAACCGTGAAGCATGTTCGCAGACGAGATCATCGAATTGGGTCCCTTTTGCTTGCCCGCCAGCGATCCACACCACAGACTCATACCCACGCAAGCTTGCACTAGCAGCATGGGGATTCGTGGCTTTCGAATCATCGACCCAGGTCACACCCTTCGAGGTGGCAAGAGTTTGGATGCGATGCGGGCCTAATTCGAAATTTTTCAACCCATCACGAACACTTCTGGCCTCGACAGAAAAAGACCGCGCCAAACCTGCAGCTGCCAAGGCATTACTCACCATGTGTGGGGACTGGGAAGGAAGGTCATCGATAGCAATCAATTCCAGAGCCGAGTTATGGCGCTGTGGGATGAATGCGCGATCAACGATAGAGCCATCGACTACTCCCATCATGGACACCGCTGGAATCTCGTTGGTGAACCCAATAGCTCTGGCACCTTCGATGACATCAGCATCTTCCACCATCTTTCCGATGACCTCACTGGTGACATCATAGAGACAACTGTGGGACACATTGTGATAGATCTTGGCTTTATCTGCGGCGTACGTCTGGAAGGCCGACTCATGAGAAGCACCCTCGTACCATTCCAAATGGTCGGGTTCAACGTTGAGGACGACTGCTGAATGCAATGACATTGCGGTGACCCAATGGAGTTGAAAACTCGATAGTTCAACAACCAAACAATCGTAATTCACTCCATCGGTGATTGTTTCCAAGATGGGACGACCAATGTTGCCCACTGCTGACGAGGTCAGCCCCCCATGGCGAAGAATCGACTCCACCATGGAGACAGTCGTGGTTTTCCCATTCGTTCCAGTAACTCCCAGCCAAGGTACGCTCCGGTCAGGTTGTTGCAGACGCCAAGCAAGCTCAACATCACCCCAGATGGGCACCTGGGACATGTGAGCTTGGCGATAAAGCGGCGACGAGGGAGGCCACCCTGGGGAAGCAATGACAAGGTCACACTCGGGAAGGTCTGTGGTCGCCCCAGCCCCCAAGCGTACATCCACTCCAAGAGTCTCCAACAGTGTTGCTTTGTTACTCGCTGCCTCTGAAACACTGTCATCGACAACGATCACATGGGCCCCGAAGTGATTGAGGGTATCTGCAGCTGAGAAGCCACTGCTACCGATCCCGGCAACGACCACCTGAACCTGAGACCAATCACTTTGTCGGTTGGCTGAAGCGAGCCAATCAGACACGAGAGCCCACCATCCATTCGGCGTAGAACAAACCCATTCCTGCCATGACCGCTAATCCTGCAATGATCCAGAATCTGATGACCACAGTGACTTCATCCCACCCGAGCATTTCGAAATGGTGATGCAAGGGTGCCATTTTGAATAGTCGTTTTCCTTTAGTTACTTTGAAAAACCCAACCTGAATGATCACTGATGTCGCTTCAAGGACAAAGAGTAAGGCAATAATGACAGCAAGCAGTTCTGTTCTGGTCATGATGGCTAGTCCTGCCACTGCTCCACCGATGGCCAAAGACCCAGTATCACCTAAGAAGATCTTGGCGGGGCGAGCATTCCACCACAAGAAGCCGAAGAGACCACCAGCGAGAGCCATCGCAATGGTTGCCAGATCGCCTGGGTTTCGTACCTCATAGCAATTGAAGGCGGAAGGCTCAAGAGGGGTGCAGTATTGACTAATCTGCCAAATGTTGACAACAGCATAGGCAATAAAAACCATCGCGGCAGAGCCAGTCAGTAACCCGTCAGCACCATCAGTGAGGTTCGTGGCATTGGAGAAGGCACTAATAAGGAAAACCATCCAAATGATTGCCCCCACCACTCCAAGGTTCAGCCAGGGAACATCACGCAGGAATGATAAATAGGTGGAAGCGGGGGTCACGTCCTGCCAGTCGGGGAATCGAAGAGCAAAGAAAGCGAAAACAACACCCACGGTGACTTGTAAAGAGAATTTGGCCACCGGGTTCAGTCCAAGAGATTGGGCATGGGTGATCTTCAACCAATCATCAATGAACCCCACTATTGCCAGACCGACAAGCAACCCCAACAACAACAGCCCTGAGGCTGAGAATGGGCGCGGAGGGATAGCATGGGAAATAAAGTAACCCATGACCACAGCAAAAACCAGGACCACTCCACCCATGGTTGGTGTTCCGCGTTTCACATGGTGTGCGGTCGGGCCATCGCTTCGGATAAATTGTCCGTAGGCGTTTTTCTCCAGGAATTTAATCCAGAATTTGGTGCCCACCAAGGTGATCAAAAGAGACACTCCTCCTGCAGAGAGAATATTTAGCACGAGGGCTCCTTTAGATACTGTGAGGTCGAGAAAATCCTAGCGGAAAGATTCATCAACTCCCCCACCCCTCACCAAGAAATGGGCAGATCTGGTGGTTTTGTTGTGGAGGGTGGAACTGCGTACCTCGGGAGTGCCACCTGCATGATGTCTTGTACTGCTGGGGCTGCAAGCGCCGCTCCTGTACCTCCTGGTGGCTCATCCAACACCACATAGGTCACAAGGTAGGGATCTTCGACAGGTGCAACCCCCACATAGGACATCACATTCAGCCGATAGCATCCACACTTGGGATCGATCTTCTGTGCGGTGCCAGACTTGCTTGCTACGCGATAACCCTGAACATCGATATACGCCGTATGTGATTGGTCGGTCATCTCCATCATGGCTAATACCTGCTGCGATGCTTCCTGGGAGATCACCCTTCGTACATCCGATGTAGGAACCTCAACCTTAGCCCCATCACTGGTGGTTGCTGAACGAATGATGTGCGGGGAGACATAGACTCCCCCATTTCCAATGGCAGCGATGGCAGCTGCTTCCTGGACAGCTGTCACGGATAATCCCTGCCCGAAGACGATGTTGTCACGAGTTTGCCCAGTCATGGAAGCATCAGGAAGGTAACCTGGCTCTTCGCCTGGAATTCCAAGTTCTGTGGAAGACCCCAGCCCAAATCCTTCAAAATATGCCACCAGATCCTCTTTGGGTAACTGGCGGGCAAGAGTGATTGTTCCAATGTTTGATGATCGCACGAGGACACCAGTCGCGGTCAAATGCAATGTGTCATGCTTCCACGCATCGTTGATGACTGAATCACCAGACTTGATTTCACCAGGGACAACGACCCTGGTTTCGGGAGTGACAATCCCTTGATCAACAAGGGCAGCCATGGTGAGAACCTTTTGCACTGACCCTGGTTCATAACTCATCCGTACGACAGGAATCCCAAGATTGTCCTGATCAGCTTCTGTGATGAAATTCGGATCATAGGTGGGATAACTGGATAATGCCAGGATTTCGCCTTGGACTGTCATCGTCACCGCCATCCCCCTCTTCGCTTTGGACTTCTTCACAGCCTCAGCGAGAACCTGGTCTTGCATATATTGCAATCCCAAGTCGAGGGTCAGCTCATAGGAATACCCTTCCTGAGGTTCAGTCAGGATGGATGTGCCCATAGGAATCCGACCATAGGGAGAAGTCTCAAAGATTTCCTCCCCATCAATTCCTGACAGTTGGGCGTTAAGGCCTAGTTCGAGTCCTTCTCCCCCAGTCCATGGATACTGGCCTTCAGCTTCTAGTTGATCAGAGAAGGTCATATGGCCCAAGACATTGGCAGCTAGGGTCCCATTGGGGTAGTTGCGAACAGGTGCTTGTTCTCGGAAGAAGCCCACGTACCCAAGGTCGCTTAGCTTCTCGTCTAGGGCGAGATTACTGTACGTGAGAATGTGGCGAGCCAGAACCGTGTAGCGAATCTCTTGACCATCATCGGTGTGTGTGGTGGCTAGTAAGTCATAGTAGGTCTGGAAATCTCCATCAAGATGGGTGGACAAAATCCCAGCAATGAGTCCAGGTCCGGCTTGAGCTTTGAGCTGGTCAGCCAAAGACATAGCCTCAGGCACCAAACCGTTGGTCGCGATAATCGTTGGATCCGCTGTAAGTGTCACTGCTGGAACTGATTCAGCAAGGACTTGGCCGTTGCGATCGGTGATGGTCCCTCGCGTGGCAGGGATCTTTCTCGTCACCGGCATGAGAGCCTCGCTGGCATCCCCAGCAAGATCAAAACCCTGAATGTAGATGCACCGAATACCTAAGACAACCGCGACAGAAACAAAAATCACGAGCAAGGCGCTCATCCGCGTCTGCGGATGACCGAGTTTGGCTTGCCACCATGGCCTATGGCCCTTTGTGGGCGCCTTGCGTACGGCCATGACTACCCGCCTTGACTCAAGTGAAGGTTGGGGGTTGCCTGCCCAGGTTCAGTAGGTACGGGGGTATTGACCTGTGATGTATCTAGTCCAGGAGTGTCATCAACTTGGCGAGTTGGCAGAGTTGGGGTGGCTGAGACTATCCGAGCCTCATTGCCTCGTACCTTCTTTGAAAATCCAATAATTTCGCCGCTGGGCAACACGAGGAGATTGGAATAAGGATTGGCAACCATTCCAAGATTGGATGCTGAAAAAGCTAACTGAACAGGTGTGGATTGTTTGTCCACGCTCGCTTGAAGGAGGGCTTGTTGGGCATTTAGTTCATAGTTTTCAGTTTGGAGGTCTGCCAAGGTGAATCCTTGTTGCTGGATCTTGGTTTGCAGCACCAATTGGCCGACCATGGAGATGGTCAGCATGGATAAGATAACAATCGGGAAAGTTGCTTTTGGCCAGGTTCGGCTCCGGTGAGGTCGAGGTAGGACCCTTAGTGGGGCCCTTCGACGGACTACTGGAATATCTATATTCTCAAGAGCGCTCATCTGACACCTCAATTCTCTTGATGACCCTGAGCCGAGCTGACCCAGCTCGGCGGTTGTCTTTCGTTTCTTGCTCGGTGGGTTTCAATGCTCCCCTGGTCACGGCAACAAACTGTGCGCGATGTTCCTTGGGTACGAGTGGAAGTTTGTGCGGAACCTGATCCATGCAGGCATGGTTAAAGGCTTTCTTCACCAGGCGATCCTCGCCTGAGTGATAGCTAAGTACAGCGATGAACCCATGTGGTTTCACTGAATCCAGTGCCTGCGGCAGTGCAGACTCCAGTGACGGCCGTTCCTGATTGACCTCCATGCGAATCGCTTGGAAGGTGCGTTTGGCCGGGTGGCCATGGCGGGTGTTCATAGCAGGCATAGCCGACGTAATGGTTTCGACGAGACGTGCAGAAGAGGTGAAGGGTTGTTTTTCCCGCTCAAGGAGAATGGCTTGGGTGATTCGCCGGGCATATTTTTCGTCCCCGTTGTGGCGAAGTAGCGACTCCAATTGATCACCGGGATAGGTATTAACCACATCTGCTGCGCTCAATTCCCCGGTGTCGCCATCCATTCTCATAGCTAATGGAGCATCTTGCGCATAGGAGAAACCGCGGTCTGGAGAATCAATCTGGAGACTCGATAACCCCAGATCAAAGAGGACCGCATCCACTGTTTCTCCTTGAAGCACCTCAGAAATCTGATCAAAGGTGGCCAGGTGGAGGTCCACTCTGGCGGAATACTCGTGCAGGTTCTTGCTAGCGATCTCGAGAGCTTGTGGATCTCGGTCAATTCCGATCACACGCAGGCTAGGGAACCTCGCCAAGGCCACAGAAGAATGTCCCCCAAGCCCCAGGGTTGCATCAACCATCACCGGGTGGTCAGCACTGAGAGCAGGGGCCAAGATATCCATGATTTCTTGGCACATCACTGGGATATGGGTGTACGAGGTCGCCATCTCAAGCCCCTGGAACGATTTCGCCATCGAAATCAGTGAATTTTTCATCGAGAGTCTCTGCGTAGGCGATCCACTTGTCTGGGTTCCAGATCTCTAAGCGATTTCCTACTCCAATGACGACGACATCTTTGTCTAACCCAGCCCACAGGCGCTGAAGAGCAGTGACCGTGATTCTTCCTTGCTTGTCTGGGGTGGCGTCTTCAGCACGGTGTTGTGCCCACCTTTGGTATTCCCTCACCCTGAGCAGGGTTGACGGTGCTTCATTGATCGGTTCCATCATGGTGTTGAGAACAGTGCGTGGATAGATGGACAAACATCTTTCTTGCTCACACACCACAGTGACTTCATTGGTTAGTTCTTCGCGAAACCGTGCGGGCAGCGTCAAGCGAGATTTGTCATCCAGCTTGAGCATTTCTGTCCCACGCATGGCGTCCCTCGCTTACTACTGCTCACTACAACTGAAATCATCATAGGGCTTTTCACCCACTTTAGTCCACTATTTCCCCACTATTCCCCACTGTGAGTCCCACTGAGAAGGAATATTTAGGGATAGCGACCCACGATGGCTGATCGAACAGGGATACGCCCGTACTCAGCTCTCAAGGTCAGGGCATGGGCCACCAGAGTCCTTTGCTGGCATGCGCCAGGCACGTCTCAGCACGGATTTTTGTGTGAGGAATTCGACCAAAGTACACGTCAAGACCAGACGGGTACGGTCAGGGGTGATGGATGTTGTGGTCCAGCGGCGCAAAGCGCAAGGTTGAGTTTAGGGCTCTTCGAGACGATCTCTCCAGCGTTTCTCCATGCGATCCATGAAAGATGTCGCAGAGCTTTTTCCCACAGTTGGCGTCGACGTGGACATCACCGGGGAGGGGCCTGCGGTCAGTGACCAACTGGAGATGACAAGAATTGCACAGACGAGCATGACGACAAATCCTGCCACAGAAACAGGCCACCCCATGGACATGCCAGCAACTAATCCAGCTAAACCTAGGAGGAAACCAATAGATCCCAGGACTGTTTTTGTTGGATGAATATGGCGATGGGGTTGAGCGAGTTTGGAGGCAAGTTTGGGGTCTTGTGAAGCGAAATTAGCTTCAAGCTCTTCGAGGAGCTTACGTTCAGCATCAGTGAGCGCCATGGCTCCTCCTTCCATCGTTGACCAGTATTCTACCTGGTTGAACTATAGTACGGGTTCCACCGTGACCATGACCATATCGCCAATATCCTTGCCGATAGAGGTACGGATATCTTTTCGTATCCCGAGAATGTAACACACCGTACCGTCGGAGTTCTTCACCCCCATGTTCACGATGCTCCCATCATAGGGATGGGAATCAAATGTTGCGTGAACCTTGAGTCTTCCAACACCAAAGACTGTACGCAGATCATGGGGAAACACCACGTACGCTCCACCTTTGCCGATCGTGGAAGCTTCGATTGTTGCCTGATAGGTGTAGAGGTCCTGACCCATGATGTGTCTCCGATCCTGACCCATGCGCTACGAAGCAGCCACGGTGATCGCACCAAGAGTCTTCTTGCCACGGCGAATGAGCAGAACAGACCCACCGAGCAAATCACTTGGCGTCAAGGACCGCTCCGCATCCACGATGCGCTCGTTGTTCAAGTACACACCGCCTTCTTTCACGCCGCGCCTGACCGCTCCACGTGAATCGAAGATCCCGCATTGTTCGCAGGCATCCAACACAGTCAACTCCCCCAGCGACTCCCACGTCGGCGCCGAGAGTTCACTAGCCACAGCCATCAAGGTTGCCTCATCTAAGTCAGCCAAGTCGCCTTGGCCAAAGATCGCTTTCGCTGCCTTCGTTGTTGCTTCACGCTCAGATACCGAGTGAACCAGATCGGTCAGATCATCGGCGAGGGCCCGTTGGGCGGCTCTCAGATGGGGCTCTGCGAGGGTTTGGCGTTCCAAAGCCTCAATCTCCTCGTGGCTACGCTCGGTGAACAGTCTCAGATAGGTGCCCACCATGGAGTCTTCAGCGTTGAGAAAGAACTGATGGAAGGCGTACGGCGATGTCATGGAACTGTCGAGCCAGATGGTCCCAGTCTCGGTCTTGCCGTACTTCGTACCATCAGCTTTCACCACGAGTGGAGTGGCGAGCGCATGAACCTTGTCTCCAGTTGCTCGCCTGATCAAATCCACCCCAGCGGTGATATTACCCCACTGATCCGAACCCCCGGTTTGAAGCATGACACCATGGCGGCGATGGAGTTCCAGGAAATCCATCGATTGGAGCAAGACATAGGAGAATTCCGTGTAGGAAATACCTGACTCCAAGCGAGTACGCACCACTTCCCGATCCAACATACGATTGATGGGGAAGTGTTTGCCGATGTCACGCAGGAAATCTAGGGTCGTGAGGTCTTTTGTCCAGTCATAGTTGTTGACGACGATCGCACCACCGACGCCATCGAAACTCACGAAGCGGCTCACCTGGGAACGAATCTTTTCACCCCACGCGTGAACAAGCTCAGTAGGATTCAGATTGCGTTCACTGGATTGGCGAGGGTCCCCGATCAGCCCAGTGGATCCCCCCACCAGCAGGATCGGTGTGTGGCCCGCGGCTTGCATCCGGCGTACCAGAATCAACTGTAAAAGGTTCCCCATGTGAAGACTCGGTGCCGTGGGATCAAAACCGACATAGAAACTGATCTGGTTCTCATCGAGATCCTTTTTGAGCGCTTCAGGGTCAGTGCAGTGGGCGATCAATCCACGCCAGGACAGGTCGTCAAATAAACTCACGCGATTACTCTACCGATACTTGTCACGCCACCTCACTCCAGCCCGACACGTCGGCGAAGATAATCGAGTTGTTCTCGTACGCGTGAGGTTGCCGTACCTCCGATAGCATTTCGGGCTTCAATAGCACCAGTGACGCTGAGAACAGTACGTACCTCTTCGGTGAGATGGGGTGACAGCGAAAGAAGCTGCTCCTCGGTAAGTTCCTCCAGCTCGATTGCTTCGGTTTCACACAATTGCACTGCTTGGCCGGTGATCTCGTGGGCCTCAGCGAAAGGAACCCCACGTTGCACCAACCAGTCAGCCATGTCGGTAGCCAGCGAGAAACCAGCTGAAGCGAGAGCCTTCATGCGCTCAGGGTCAAAACTCAGTGTGGACACCAGTCCGGTCATAGCAGGCAGGATCAAAGCGAGTTGATCACAGGAGTCAAAGATTGGTTCCTTGTCTTCCTGGAGGTCACGGTCGTACGCCAAGGGAAGCCCTTTGAGGGTGGCGAGCAGCCCGGACAGGTTGCCAATGAGGCGCCCTGCCTTGCCACGGACAAGCTCAGCAACATCGGGGTTCTTCTTCTGAGGCATGATCGAAGAACCGGTTGCCCAGGCGTCATCGAGCGAGGCGTACCCTGCTTCTTGGGTACACCAGAAGATGATATCCTCAGCTAAGCGCGATAGATCCACACCGATTTGTGCCATGACGTACGCGGCTTCTGCAACCACATCTCGCGCACTCGTACCATCAATGGAGTTAGGTACACTGCCGGCAAACCCGAGTTCCTTGGCGACCTGCTCGGGATCGAGTCCGAGGGTCGCACCACCGAGAGCCGCAGAACCATAGGGAGACGCTGACAACCTCTTGTTCAAGTCATCTAAGCGAGAAATATTACGCACCATGGGCCACGCATGGGCAAGCAGATGGTGGCTGAGTAATACTGGTTGGGCGATTTGCATGTGGGTACGCCCCGGCATGACCAGTCCCATATTTTTCTCTGCTTGGGTGGCTAGGGCCGCAATGAACTTGGTGAGCAAACCGCTGAGTTTGACAGTGCCCTCACGCAGATACATTCTGATGAGCGTGGCAATTTGGTCATTGCGTGAGCGCCCTGCGCGGAGTCGTCCAGCGAGCTCCTCGCCCACGATCTCAGTCAAACCGCGCTCCAACGCACCATGGACATCCTCATCAACATCGAGGGGTTGGAATTGCCCAGTGTCTACGTGTTCTTTGAGTTTCTTGATCCCTGCCAGGAGTCCCTGGTGATCGTCATCGGTGAGCAAACCTGCTGCATGCAGGGCATTCGCATGGGCAAGGGAACCTCGACAATCAAGACTGGCTAGTCGGAAATCGAAATGAGTGGACTTGCTGAGTAAAAACATCACTTCGGAGGGTTCCGCGTCGAAACGCCCACCCCACAAAACACCCTTGGTCATCAACTACTCCGTCCTCCTGGCGCAAAAGCCATTAATTGGGAGACCACCCTGTTACTTGCTGTGGCATCCGTGGTCACGATGATGACTGTATCGTCTCCAGCCACACAACCAAGAACCGAATCCCACCCAGCGCGATCTAATCCCACAGCGAAATACTGTGCACCGCCTGGCGGGGTGCGTACCACGACCTGATTTCCGCTTGCTGTTGCCGAGATGAGCATGTCCACCACGAGTTTGTCCAAGGTGGCTCCAGGAATCCCGGTGTCGTCTGCCAGGGTGTAGACCAATCCACCCTCGGCACTACGTACTCTCACGGCACCAATCTCAGCGAGATCCTTGCTGAGAGTGGGTTGAGTGATCGAAATCCCCTCGGCTTCGAGCATACCTCGAAGCTGGGTCTGCGAGGACACCAACCCTTGGGAGATGAGGGCCGAAATGGCAGCTTGACGCCCCGTGCGGGTAAGCATCTCTGTCATGAAGCCTCCTTGATCAGTGTTGGCCATAGGTCGATCAATGGCTCCAAGTCCCCTTGGTCCACGATCAGTGGTGGAACCAGGCGAATCACGTTCTCACGAGGAGCGTTAACCAGGAAACCATGGGCCCTGGCTGTACGTACGATATTGGGGGCAATGTTTTCTTCCAGGACGATGCCCACCATGAGGCCACGCCCGCGTACCTCTCTCACGCCAGGAAGGTGGCGTAGTTGATCCATCAACCAAGCCCCTATCTGTGTGACATGGCCCAGCAAGGGTTCGATGAGGTCGATGACCGTGAGCCCCACCCGCGCTGCGAGAGGGTTTCCTCCGAACGTGGTCCCGTGCGAGCCTGGGGTGAACAAGTCCGCCGCCTCGCCACGTGCAAGAACAGCCCCCATGGGGAACCCGTTACCTAGAGCCTTAGCCAGAGTGATCACATCAGGAATAATCGGCTCGTGTTGATAAGCGAACATGGTTCCCGTACGGCCCATGCCTGTTTGGATTTCATCAAGCCACATGAGGGCACCATGGTTATCGGCGATCTCCCGTACTGCCTGCAAGTAACCATCGGGGGGTACGAGCACACCTGCTTCACCTTGTATTGGTTCCAGGACAATCGCTGCAGTGGTCGAATCGACTGCTTGCGACAGGGCATCCACGTCACCATAGGGCACCCAGACCACGTCAGTAGGCAAGGGTTCGAAAGGTGTACGGTACGCGGGGGTACCCGTGAGCGAGAGTGCTCCCATCGTACGTCCATGGAAAGCACCCTGCGTCGCAACAATCCGGGTCTTTCCTGTGAGCCGAGTGATTTTGAGGGCTGCTTCGTTTGCTTCCGCACCAGAATTCGTGAAAAACACCTTGGCCGAAGGAGCAAACAGCCCTGTCAGCCTGGTTGCCAAATCCACCTGGGGTACGGTGGCAAAAACATTGGAGACATGACCCAAGGTGCTCGCTTGATCGATGAGTGCTTGGTTCACCTGCGGGTGGGCATGGCCCAAGGCGACACAGGCTATACCTGCAACCAGGTCAAGGTATTTCTTTCCATCCACATCCCAGACCTCAGCACCCTCACCGCGAGCCAGGACGAGTTCAGCAGGTCGGTAGGCGCTCATGATCACGTGCCCATGCTGGGTTAACACACTCATGAGGTCACCATGGTTCCCACGCCATAATCGGTGAGAAGTTCGAGCAACAGGGCGTGTTCAAGGCGACCATCAATGACCGCAGCACGTTCGACTCCCCCACGGATCGCATCCGCGCAGGCCTCCATCTTGGGCCGCATACCCGAATCGAGACTGGGCAGGAGGTTGCGCAATTCGTCGATGTCGATAAACGGAATGATCTCTTCACACCTCGGCCAATCGGCGTAGAGGCCCGCCACATCGGTGAGCATGACCAGACCCTTCGCGCCCAGAGCAATCGCGAGGGCTGATGCTGCTGTGTCAGCATTGACGTTGTAGAGCGTACCTTCTTCATCGGGTGCGACCGTAGCGACAACCGGGATACGTCCTGCGTCGATCAGGTCAAGGATCGCCCCAGGATTAACTTGATCCACGTCACCGACCAACCCGAGATCCAGGTCAGCGCCATCGACTTCCACACTGGCTTTGATCGCCGTGAACAACCCAGCGTCTTCACCAGACATTCCCACAGCGAGAGGACCATGGGCATTAATGAGATTGACGATACGCCGACCCACTTGGCCCATGAGCACCATCCGTACCACGTCCACTGCTTCAGGGGTAGTGATTCGGCGCCCCGAGACGAAACTTGAATCAATACCGAGGCGTTCGAGCATCTCAGTAATCTGTGGCCCACCACCATGGACGACCACCACTTTCACTCCGCAGCGCCGAAGGAACACCACATCATCAGCGAAAGCCTTCTGCAATGATTCGTCGATCATGGCGTTGCCGCCGTACTTCACAACGAGGATCTTCTCGGTGTACTTTTCGATCCAAGGCAGAGCCTCCACGAGGGTGGCAGCCTTGGGTATGAGGTCTTGAGGGTTCATGATGAATAATCCGCATTCTCTGAGACATAACCATGGGTGAGGTCGTTGGTCCACACTACCTGGGAGTGCCCCCCTGCGTGGAGGTTGACCCGCAGGGAGACATCGAAACCACTGAGATCAACACTGGCGCGGGGAGCTCCCGGGGCGCCGTCCACGAAAACCCCGACCTCGTTGATATACACATCAACCTCATCGGGGTTGAAGGTGGCAGAGGCCGTACCCATCGAAGCGAGCACTCTTCCCCAGTTGGGGTCATTGCCGGCAATCGCGCATTTGAACAGGTTCGACCGGGCTATCGAGCGGGCGACCTCGAGGGCATCGTTGTCACTGGCGGCTTCTTCGACTAAAATCGTGATCGCATGCTCCGCACCTTCGGCGTCAGCAATGAGTTGCTTCGCAAGTGAGACACAGACCCCATCCAGGGCTTCCTGGAACTCCTTCGGGTCTGGTTTGATTCCGCTGGCCCCATTGGCGAGCAGTACCACCGTATCGTTCGTGGACATGCACCCATCAGAGTCAGCGGAGTCAAAACTGATCGAGGTTGCTTTCTTCAGATGGGTGGGTAGCTGGTCTTGGGGTACGTCAGCATCTGTGGTGATCACCACGAGCATGGTCGCTAACGCAGGGGCGAGCATCCCCGCGCCTTTCGCCATACCACCGATCGACCATCCAGCTGGGGAGACGTACCCTGCTTGTTTTGTCACCGTGTCGGTGGTCATGATGGCGTGTGCTGCATCGTCACCACCAAAATCGGAGAGTTTGTCTGCTGCTGTAGCGATCCCTGCACTGACCTTGTCCATGTCTAGCAGTACGCCGATCAACCCGGTGGAGGCGACAAGTACCTCGGTTGGCTCACACCCAAGCTGGGTTGCCAGTGTCTCGGCCATCATCTGTGCATCAGCTAGCCCCTGGGGACCAGTACAGGCATTTGCTCCACCAGAATTGAGTACGATGGCGCGTACCCCACCTTGTTCCATGGCTTGCTTCGACCACACCACAGGGGCAGCTTGGAACCGGTTCGTGGTGAACACTGCTGCGACGTGATCAGCAGGCCCCTGGTTGACGACGAGGGCCAGATCTTTGTCACCACTGGTCTTCAGTCCAGCGCTCACCCCCGAGGCAAGAAAGCTTTCTGGGGTGGTCACACCCAAGGTCGTATCGATTTTCATGGTGCTACTCCGTTCATCGTCAGTGCGAGGGTTTCGTCGAAACCTAGAGCAAGGTTCATCGATTGCAGGGCCGCTCCAGCCGTACCCTTCGTTAAGTTGTCCATGGAGGCCACAGCCACCATCCGCCCAGCGTCCTCGTCAATTGTCACCTGGATATGGACATGGTTCGATCCCTGTACGGCTTTCGTCGTTGGCCACACGTCGGTGGGTAGAAGGTGGACAAAGGGTTCATCTTTGTATGCCTGCGTGTAGGCCATAGTCACCTGTTCGTGTGTCACACCTGGGAGTATCGGTGCGCTGCAGGTGGCGAGGATCCCACGAGTCATGGGTACCAGCAGTGGGGTGAAACTGAGTTTGGGTGCTGGCGCGCCTAGCTTGATCAAGTTTTGAAGAATCTCGGGGATGTGCCGATGGATTCCACCAACGCCGTACGCCGAGGTCGAGCCCATGATTTCTGAGGCGAGCAGATTCACTTTGAGCGCTTTGCCAGCCCCCGATGTGCCCGAGGCGGCAACGATCACGGTGTCCGATGTGTCAACAAGGTTGTTGATGACGGCTGGGGCGAGTGCGAGTGTCGACACGGTCGGGTAACACCCTGGAACAGCTACTCTGCGAGTCGTAGCGAGCACTTGGCGTGCACCAGGGAGTTCTGGCAATCCGTACGGCCACGTACCTGCATGTGGCGAGCCATAGTATTTCTCCCAAGCCTGCGGGGAAATGAGCCGGTAATCTGCCCCGCAGTCAATGATGAGAGTGTCATCACTGAGCTGTTCAGCGATCTTCGCGGATTCCCCATGTGGCAAGGCAAGGAAGACGACATCATGGTTGGCCAGATTCTCTATCGTGGTGTCGAGGACTTCCCGATGTGCCAAGGTGCTCAGGTGTGGTTGTATGTCACCGAGGAGGGCCCCCGCATTCGAGTGAGCCGTCAACGATCCGATCTCAACTTCGGGGTGCTGACTCAACAGCCGAAGGAGTTCTCCACCGACATATCCCGTACATCCCGCAACTGCCACAGTAACCATGAGGCATAACTATGCCACGTACAGAATATATATGCAACTCACCCAACTCGTGCCCTAGAGTTCTGCGGCCTGGCGGAGCACCAACTTTCCTGTCGGAATACTTCGGGTATACTTTCAGTATGACAATCACTGAGATAAGCAGGCCAACCACAGTCAAGGTCTCCCAGGTGACTCATCGCCGACTTAAAGCTGGGGCGCAAACTCATCGATCCATTAATGACTATGTTGAGCACCTTCTCACCCTTGAGGAGCGCCAACGCATGGTGGAAGATATGCGCCAAGCCATCGCAGCAACATCACCAGAGCAATGGGATTCTTGGCGACAGGAATCAGCTTCTTGGGAAACAACCTCACTGGTTGATGCTCAATGAGTTCACTTGAACCACTGACTACTGGTACGGTCGCCTGGGCACAACTCGATCCGGTTCTTGGCAAAGAGTACACCGGTCAT
The DNA here is from genome assembly GCA_009782785.1 of Propionibacteriaceae bacterium. Taxonomy (GTDB): domain Bacteria; phylum Actinomycetota; class Actinomycetes; order Propionibacteriales; family Propionibacteriaceae; genus WQYJ01. The sequence goes on from WRIJ01000008.1 coordinate 32,821, forward strand.
CGACCAGTCCTAGTTATCTCCAGCGAAGATTATCTCTCTCTCGTTACTGACCTCGTCATCGTCTTGCCCATCACAACGATTGACCGAGGGTGGCCAAATCATATTCCGGTCAGTCCAACCCATCTCCTACCTGAGCCGTCTTGGATTGTCACCGAACAACCACGTACGATCTCTCGGGCCCGCATCAGCAAAATTGCCGGAAGAGTCGATCCCCCAACCCTGGCATCCGTTCACCGATGGTTGGATATCTTCTGGAGACCTCAACGGTAAATGCCTCCACGGTGAGACCGACAGGTGAACAGCCCAGCTAGTGAGTCTGGTGGTGGTGAGCCCAGTCGACAGCCTCCACAACATGGTAAGTGTAGATTCTGGATACTGCGACGCGAACTTCGTCCGCGCGCAGCATGACGGGGTTGATGGCCTTCGACTCGCAGAGTGACACAGCTAGGGATGTAGTCGTCACACGAGGTTAAGATCTCATCACGGCGCCAGTACGGGCAGTTGCTTCGGCGACGGCCTTATCACGGGCAGCGCTGGCTTCATCTTCGGTTAACGTACGATCCATGGCGCGGAACATCAGATTGAAAGCCAGTGATTTCTTACCTTCCCCGATTTGGGAACCAGTGAACACATCAAACAAGGAGATGGATTCCAGAAGCTCCCCAGCACCCGTACGCAGAGCGTCGAGTACGTCACCAGAGGGAACTGATTCATCAACTTTGAGGGCAACATCCTGTTTCGTGGCAGGGTATTTCGACAATGCAGTGATCTGAGGAACTCCTGGAGCCAGTGACATCAACAGATCAAGATTCAACTCCATGGCGCACGTACCCGTTGGAAGACCCCAGTTATCGACCACAGTGGGGTGGATTTCACCTGCCCAACCAATCGCCACGAAAACACCATCAGTCATGACACCTAGTTCCGCACAACGCCCAGGATGCCAGGGTGCCTGCGAACCATTCCTGCAAGTCAGAGCGACCCCCACTGCCCCTGCCACCACCTCGGCCGCGTACACACTATGTTCCCAACTCACCGGCTCGGCTGGGTTGTGAGCGGAAGCAGGCATCCAGTCACCACACAACACGGCACCCACGTGGCGGGGTTGATCGGGCACACTGGCGAACAGTTCCTCCACCTGCTTGTCTTGAGGCCGCTTGGTGACATCCAACATCGGTGCAGGGCCTGCATTGTTGGTACGGAAAACCAAACCACATTCAAACAAAGCAAGATCAGCCATACTGCGCGAGGTGTTTCGGTTCACACTAGCGAAGAGTCCTGGAAGAAGAGTCGAACGCAAAGAGGGCTGCTCCTCCGAGAGAGGATTCGCTAGACGTACAACTTCACGACGGGGATCATCATCGGGCAGATTCAACTGGTTAAGATCCACACCGGAGATGAACGGTAAAACAATGACCTCCACGAAACCCACCTCAGCCATAGCGTTCATCACTGCACGGCGAGTCTTCTGGGTGGGGGTATAACCCCTGCCGACGGGAGCTGAGGGCATTCGCGGTTCGATGGCAGAGAAACCAATCTTCCGTCCCACTTCTTCAACGTAATCATAGGCGTCCACCAGATCGGGTCTCCAGGTGGGTGGAATGAGCATCAGTCCAAAGAAAGGTGACGGAAGAACCTCGACACCTGAGGTTTCCAAAATGTCGAGCACCGTGTCAAAGGGAACATCCATGCCAAGAATCTTCCCCACCAACCGAGGATCGAAAGAATCAAGGCTCTCCATGTCTTGACCCACACCAGCAACAGTGAAGTCACTGGCAATGACACCCCCGGCCAGGTCACGCAGTAATTCAGCAGCTTTCATAGCCGCTGCAAACCCGCCACCAGCATCGACCGTACGCTCAAAACGCCGAGAAGCTTCGGAGGGAAGATTATGTCGACGGTACGTACGCCCCACACTGACAGGATTAAAGAAAGCCGCCTCAATCAAGATCTCGGTCGACGACTCGGTGAGCTCGGTGGTGAGCCCGCCCATGACCCCAGCCATGCCGATCGGTCCAGAATCATCGGTAATCAGCAGGTCTTCTTCACTCAACACCCGATCAACATGATCCAAGGTAGTGAGTTTCTCCCCCGCCTTGGCTTTGCGTACACGGATCGGCCCTTGCAGCGTACTAGCATCATAGGCGTGCAATGGTTGCCCAGATTCGATCATCACATAGTTAGTGATATCAACCGCGAGGGAGATCGAGCGTACCCCGCAGGCCACGAGCCGACGAACCATCCACGGTGGTGTCTGCGCTGTGGGATTTACCCCTGACACAGAGATCGCCACAAACAGCGGGCAATCCTCACTCTCAAGCGCGATCGGATAACCGGCAGAGGTTTCTTCTGGTACGGCCAGAGCGTATGGATCAGTGAATACTCCGCCAGTGATCTGAGCAGCTTCACGAGCTAATCCCCTGATCGACAAGCAGTAACCCGTGTCGGGTGTCACATCAATCTCGAACACGGGCTCGCGAGCTCCCAGCAATTCCAACGCGTCCGATCCTATGACCGGTTCGAGGGCAGGATCGAACACGATGATCCCTGAATGGTCATCGCCCAAACCGAGCTCATCTTCAGCGCAAATCATGCCGTCGGAGAGATGACCATAGGTTTTGCGGGTCGCGATCTCGAATCCACCAGGAAGGATAGTGCCAGGCAAGACAACTGGAACATAGTCACCCACCTCGAAATTGTGGGCACCACAGACTACTCCCCGTCTGTCTTGACCCTCAGGGTTGTGTGGCCCGCAATCCACCTGGCACCAGCGAATCGATTTCCCATTCTTTTGTGGCTCGACCACAAAGTCCACAACCTTGCCGACCACGACGTCTCCTTGGATCGCGCTCGCAGGGTCATCAATGCGCTCAACGAGTAACCCGGCTTCCGTGAAAGCTTCAGCCAAAGACTGAACATTCACCTTCGGGTCAAGTTGTGCGTGCTGCGTGATCCACGAATAGGGCGCTCTCATCTCACACCTCCTGCCATCTGCCTGGAAAATCGCACGTCACCTTCAGCGAAATCCCTCAAATCTGAAGCGCCATGGCGGAACATGACCGTACGATCAACTCCCATACCGAAGGCGAACCCCGAATATATTTCCACGTCGATCCCCGCTGCTTGGAGAACCTTCGGGTTAACCACCCCGCAGCCACCCCATTCGATCCATCCCTCAGACTTGCAGGTACGACAGGGTTGGTCTGGGTTGCCCACTGACTGACCGTGGCAGACAAAACAGTCAATGTCGATCTCAGCTGAGGGTTCAGTGAAAGGGAAATAGTGGGGACGAAGCCGAGTACGGGCCTGATCGCCGAACATTGCTTTCGCGAGATGATCCAAGGTGCCTTTCAGGTCAGCCATGGACAACCCCTTGTCGACCGCTAATCCTTCGAGTTGATGGAAGACCGGCAGGTGGGTGGCATCGTACTCGTCAGCGCGATAGGTCTTGCCAGGAACAACAATGTAAACAGGCAGATCGTGGGTCAACAACGTACGCATCTGGACTGGTGAGGTGTGGGTTCTCATCACTAGGTGGTGTTCTGGAGGGTCAACAAACAAGGTGTCCGACATGAACCGTGAAGGATGGTCGGGGGTGAAATTGAGAGCATCAAAGTTCAACCACTCCGCCTCGGCCTCTGGGCCCTCCATGACCTCCCATCCCATCGCAACAAACACATCACAAAGGTCATTGAACATCGTCGTCACCGGATGCAAGGCACCCTGGGGTCTCCGCGTGACAGGAAGGGTCACATCAACTCTTTCAGCGAGCAATCTCGCTTCGAGCTCCTGTGCTTCGTGTTCACTTTCACGACTGCGATAAGCGATGGCAATCTCACCGCGAGCCTGACCGATAGCTTGACCTGCAGTTTTTCGATCCTCTTTCGGCAAGTCTGCGATTCCACGGTTGGCGAGAGCCACGGGCGAGTTCTCCCCCACGTGGGCGACCTTGGCGGCTTTGAGTTCTTCCATCGTGGTGGCAGCAGCGAAAGCCCGTAGGGCTTCTTTCACCAGTACGGCCAGGTCGGGTGTACTCGTCATTGTCCTCATCCCTTCATCGGTGGGGGTGTTGCTTGGTCGCTGAGGTGAATAGGCAGATGGCAGCTGCCGTGGAGAGATTCAGGCTCTCCGCATTTCCCCACATGGGGATGCGCACGATCCGGTCTGCTAAGTCAATATCGTCTGGCATCCCCCATGCTTCGTTGCCAAAGATCCAAGCGACCTTGTGGTCGAATCCTCCCCTGGCCCCGACCTCACTCAAATCTTCGCCACTGGCATCACTGGCAAGGATCGTGAACCCGACCGCCTTCGCCGCATCAACAGCCTTCTTCGTGGACACTCCGGCGACGATCGGCAGGTGGAAGATTGAACCGACCGAGGATCGTACTGTCTTCGGATTCGTCCAATCCACTGATCCTTGAGTCAGGATCACTCCATCAGCCCCAAAGGCGTCCGCGCAGCGAATCACCGTACCCAAATTTCCTGGGTCGCGTATCTGTGAACAGATCACCACGAGTTGGGCGTGGTTATGGAGCACCTCTTCCAGGGGTGCCGATGGGGTACGGCACACAGCGAAGATTCCTTGAGGTGAGACTGTGTCGCTGAGGTCACGCACCTGAGCTTCAGTGAGGCTCTCATAGCCCCCAGCAACCAGCTCAGGGTACTGCCCAGCAGCCTCATCACTGGCCAAAACTGTGACGACATCGCCATGGGTCACTGCTTCGCGTACGCACTGCGCGCCCTCGACAAGGAACTCGCCCGTCTGGGTTCTGAACTTTTTCGTGTTCAGCCGACGAGCGAGTTTCACCTGTGTGACGGAAGCACTCACCATTGGTCAGGCGTTGAGCCTAGAGGGCTTCCTGGGAAACCTTGACCAAAGCCGAGAATGCTGCGGGCTCACGGACCGCCAAGTCAGCGAGAATCTTGCGATCCACCTCGACACCAGCGACCTTCAACCCATTCATGAAACGGTTGTAGGTCATCCCTTCAGCACGTGCCGCAGCATTAATACGTTGAATCCACAAGGAACGGAAGTCACCTTTGCGATCTTTGCGGTCCCTGAAAGCATAGGTGTACGAGTGAAGGAGCTGTTCTTTAGCTTTGCGATAAAGCCTGGAGCGTTGCCCGCGATAACCTGAGGCCTCGTCGAGTACCTCACGACGCTTCTTATGTGCATTAACTGCGCGTTTCGTTCTTGCCATGATGGTCCTCTCAGATTCCTAGGAGCTTACGGCTTTTGGGAGTATCCACGGCCGACAGTGCACGATCACCAGTCAGGCGACGCTTGCGCTTGCGTGACTTGTGTTCGTTCAAGTGGGCTTTTCCAGCTTGTTGGCTGACGAGTTTTCCCGTACCTGTTACTTTGAATCGTTTCTTTGCACCTGAGTGCGTTTTCATCTTTGGCATTTCTTCTCCATCTCTTCTTCTTGCATCGATATCGGTGTGGGCGCGAGGCTCACAGATCGATATCGGGGTCCATGTTGTCGGCTGGGCCGCGTTTTTTCTTCGTACGCTCGGCCGCGTCTGCACGCGACTGAGCGTGTTCTTTCATTTCGGCATCGTGATCGGCTGTTCGTTCAGCTTCTTTTCTGAGCTTTTCTGCCTCGTGTTCGATCTTGGCTTCCGACTTCTTTCTGGTCGGGGCCAGCACCATGATCATGTTTCGCCCATCTTGTTTGGGTGCGTATTCAACAATGCCATCATCGACTACGTCTTCGGCTAATCTGCTGAGGAGGTTGAACCCCAGTTCGGGGCGTGACTGTTCACGTCCACGGAACATAATGGTGATCTTCACCTTGTCCCCACCGCGAAGAAAACGCAGGATATGCCCCTTCTTCGTGTCGTAATCATGGGCGTCAATCTTGGGTCGCAGTTTCATCTCTTTAATGACCGTGTTTGTCTGGTTTTTACGAGTTTCGCGCGCTTTCTGCGCGTTTTCGTATCGCCACTTGCCATAGTCCATGACCTTCGCCACTGGTGGTTGCGCCGTCGGGGCAATCTCCACCAGATCGAGACCAACGTCTTGAGCAAGTCTAAGAGCTTCGTTGATGGCCACGACGCCAATCTGCTCACCATCAGGGCCAACAAGCCTGACTTCTGCCACATTGATGCGATCGTTGATGCGCGGTTCGGTGCTGATATGTCCTCCTATGAACAAAGAAAAAGCTCCTGCGCAAGCAGAAGCCTTATCAAAGCGTACGACTCGTACACCTCAAACCTGTCAGGCGACCCGATCAGGTGGGAGTTTCCTCCACTTACGCGTTGGTGAGTTGGCCTCACCGAGGCATAAGTGTACCAGAAGTCGACGCTGAACTCGGCTCAGAGATTATATCAGGTTTTATTTGTTGCGTAGGGCATCCACGTCGGAGCTCGTGAGAACGTTTTTGGTGACCATGTCCAGGGTGTACGGTGGGCTTTCTTCGTACAGGACCCGTCCGCTAGGTCGAGAGTCAACAACGTACGGCGGATAGCTGGTGCTGGCTTGCATGATTGACTCCAACTCTTCACGTTGTGTATCACTCACAGTGGTCCCAACTAAGATATAAACACTTCTATGAAAAGACTCTTCTCTCCCATCGCCCGATCCTCCATATGTCACGTCAAGAGTTTTATAGAGCACTCCCAACTCGCTCAGATAGTCAATACCAGGGAGAAACACGTCATCAACAGAATATTCCCCCAGAGGGACACTCCCGACCTCTTCTAAGTCCCTATCTGTGCATTCGTAGGAAAGCGATATTTGATGATAGCGAGAGTCGAAACTTTGAACCGGATAATAAAAGTCCAACCCTTCTTCAGTATTCACAGCTTGTATGAGTGCTTGTTGCCTGGTGGGGCCAGTGGCCGTGAATTCATAGTGCGACACTTCGTACTGGGTGGTGAGGAAAGTATCGGTCAAACTGAGGGCCTCATGAGGGATATCCCTATCCCACTCAACATAGTCCTGTGGTTGATAGAGATAAAAGGTGTGCTTCGTCAGACCGTCTTCGATAGCATGAACCTTGAAGGATTCCCGTGTCTTTAACTCATATGGGGAAGACAAAGCGTCAAGATAGCTCTCCACATCAACGTCGTTGTCAATGAGAAAGAACTGTTCCTTTCCCACATCCTCAATGACGAGGTAGTCTGCACTCAGTGGTGGAGTCAAGGTTGATTCTTCGGGTTTCGATCCAAAAAATCCTGCACACCCATGACAGGTGAGTAGAAATGCACTGAGAATAACGCCGAGGACAATCCTTATCGCCTTTTTCATACCAGGAGCATACCAACTGACAGCTACCACTTAGGCGCCCCGCTCACCAATGCTGTGAGAATCACCGTGTCTGCTTTGCGCAAACGGCTAGGTGAGCCGTGGGTCATCGCCACAGTGCCCGGTGTGGGATATCGCATCGAGACAGCAATCGAGGGCGTACGTGAATAAACACCGCTGGAGTGCACGCGCGAAATTGACGATGAGCTACCTCACCCTTGTCGTGATAGCTGGGGCACTACTGCTGGGGGTGGTGTGGATATTCTTGCTTCGCTATGTCCCTCAAGAAGCGGTGTGGATAACCGACACCCCTGGTGGCGACCCATTTTCTTCACCGAGCCGTTTCATCCCAGGACGAGGAGATCTGTGGGAGGCCTTCTGGCCAAAGGCTGCTGGAGTATTGGGAGCACTGCTCGTGGTTGGTCTGGTCGGCGGTTGGTTGCTGGCTAGCTACATGCTGGCACCACTTCAACGCATCACCGCCGCAGCCCGGCAGGTTTCAGCAGGGTCACTGACTCATCGCATCAACCTGACAGGACGCAACGACGAGTTTCAAGAGCTAGCCGATGCTTTCGATGCGATGCTAGAACGGATCTCGACCCACATTGGCGAACAGCGGCAGTTTGCAGCCAATGCCTCTCACGAACTGCGTACCCCGCTGACAACAACCCAGTCCATGCTTGAGGTCGCACGACGCGACCCCAACCGAGACACGGATCTCTTGCTGGAGCGCCTGTACGCGGTCAACGCTAGAGCCATCACACTCACACAGGCTCTCTTGACTCTCAGCCGCGCCGACCAGCGTTCTTTCACCACGGAAAGTGTTGACCTTTCTCTCTTAGCCGAAGAAGCAGTTGAGTTGCTCCTACCACTCGCAGAGGAAAAGGGCGTCACCATCGAAACCTCTGGCCAGGCGGCTTTTGCCTTAGGCTCCCCAGCGCTCCTGGCACAAGTTGCCACGAATCTGGTTCACAACGCCATCGTCCACAACCTGCCTGCATACGGAACTGTCCAGATCCACACAGAGTTCAGTGACAAGGTAGCTGTGCTCGTGATCGTGAACACGGGCAAGGTCCTCCTACCCGAGGTAGTGGAAACACTGATCGAACCTTTTCAACGAGGTGAACGCATCCACAGTGATCACTCCGGGGTCGGACTCGGTTTGGCTATTGTGACAAGTATCGTCCACGCCCACGGCGGTACGCTAACCCTCACACCTGTACGATCTGGAGGACTGCGAGTTTCGGTCACATTGCCCAGTGCAAGCAGTACGTGAAAATCGCTGGCTGACCCCCTCCCTGACTGCCCTCTCCCCCGCCTCGCAGCAAGCGAGATTTGCATCCGGTTGACAGCCCTGCTCTTTCCGCCAATTCCTCATAGCGAGAAGTAATCCTGCCTGATACCGAGGCTCCTCATGTCAAATTGCCCGCCAAATGTTGTTGCAATACATGGTCATATAGTGTATATTCATGTGCACGGAGGTTAGGGTCACAGAGTCAGCACTAAAACATGGTGCCACACTTGATTCCATAGCCTGGATCATTTCGACAGCTGACATGATAGGAGCCGACTGGCAAGGCGGTCTCTGGTGGCTCGGAAATGATCGAGATGGTGAAGCCCTGGAAATCATAGCCCGCACCCTGGATGACAACACCATCATGGTCTACCACGCCCTGCCCATGAAATGGAGAAAACGATGAACGATCCCACTCAACACATTAAGGTCAGTATGTTCGACCCTGACATCGATGAAGCCTATTTCGATGGTGAACGTATCACCACGGACATGATCGACCACATGGAAGCACAAGCCATGGAGGGTATGAAAATTCCTCGCCCCTGGTTGAAACCTGGGGGGAAGTCCCTCTCTGGTGGGGATAAGCATTCCCCACGCTTCCAGGTGATCCTTGGTGAGAATACCGCAGAACAAGTGCGGAGCGCCGCGAGTGCTGAACACATGAGCGTGTCACGTTGGTTGCGCCGCACAGTGGAAGAAAAACTAGCGGCATAAATGTCTCCATGGTGATAATCAAAGAACCACTCGCCCATAGAATACTCAACAACTAGGAGCCTAACTATGGAACTCACCGGGCATGCAAAATGCTTCCAGGGATGGTGGATTGTCAGGTGTCAGGAAGCCCGACAACAGGCGTTATGCCACCTACGAGCTGAGCGCAGCATCGCAGAGATCCGTATTGGCAACGAATGCCCTGATGCCCGAAACCAACTGAGGTCCTCTTCCCACTGCTCAGGGTGCCAAGAAAACCTGAGTTTCTATCCGGAAATTCGACTTATGTACGATTCTGACATCAAGAACCTTCCTGGCATCCTCCACCAGTACGCCTGAGGTCGGCGTAAGTGCGGAAAAGTACGAGCTATCAGTCATGCATAACTTGTATTTTGGGATAGAAATCGCCTGCCGCTTGGTTCCGACATGGCATCCCATACCCCGTCATCCCACGCACGGAGCGGCGCCGGATCCAGACATGTGGTTAACCACAATTTCTGGGACTGCTGTGGTTGATGTTTAACCACAGAATCACAAAGGTTGTGAATTATGGTGTCTGGCTTCTGTTTCTCACTTCGCTCGTCAACCACTTCCTTGACCTCGGCATGGACGCAAGCGCGCTGGCCTCGGTCTGCGTCGTGGTGCTGCGGAGCCCGCTAGGGCGACTCCCAATGCTCCGCAGACTGGTTACACAGCGTTATGGACGAGGGTGGGTGGTCCGCAGAAGGATGGGAGTCAGGGCATTCTGCGGACAAGTCAGCGTATCGTTGAATGCATTGCATGCAATGCATTCGGCCTGCTATCATGGGAGGGAATTCAAGGAGGTAACCATGGCAGCAGTCATTACAGTACGCAACGTCAACGAGCGTACCCAGCGCGCTCTCAAGCATCGCGCTGTGGAAAACAATCGATCCCTCGAAGCAGAGATACGCTCAATACTGGATGAAGTAGCGCGCGAAGAAAAGCCCACCAACGCAGACATTCTTTTCGACGCTTTGGCTGAATTTGGTCGCGCCGCTAACGAGGCTGGGTTCGTTTTCCCGGAGCGCGTCTATGAAGAGCAGCGCGAGGTCTTCTCATGATTGTTCTCGACACGAACATCATTTCTGTCCTCATGAATCCGACCCATCAGGACTATGCCAGGATGACTACCTGGAAAAAGGACAACGCCGAAACAGACTTCTACATCACGAGTGTTTCCCTCGCAGAAATCGCTCAAGGTATCGCCATACTGCCCGACGGATCAAAGAAGCACGACCTGCTCGCTGCTAGATCACGACTACTCCTGTCCACAGCTGGTCATGTCCTCACTTTTGACACCGCTGAAGCCAATGCTTACGGCGAGATCATGGCCCAACGGAAATCCCAAGGGCGCCGCATGAGCATCCTGGATGCCCAGATCGCAGCATGTACGTACGCTGCTGGTGCGACTCTTGCCACACGGAACACGAAAGACTTCACCGACTGTGGGATCACAGTGGTTGATCCGTACTCACTGGGCAACTAGGCTCCGCTCACATCGGGGGTCTCACCTGTCCAACCAACGCCACCTCCTGAGTCCTATAGACTGAAGGTATGGATATCACAGACTTGGTTCGGGCAATCGAAAACCGCCACAGTGTCAGAAAATACGTGGACCAACCCATACCTGAAGAGGTGCGAGGCCCACTCGATGCCATGGCTCAGGACTGCAACCAAGCAACAGGCCTATCCATGAAGGTTGTCTATGACCATCCTGAGGCTTTTCGGGGAGGGTCGAGTCACTATGGGCGCCTCGAGGGTGTGAGCAACTATATTCTGCTCAGTGGCGCAGGTGGTGGGGCCGACCATGACCACGGGTATTTTGGTCAGAAAATGGTCCTGCTCGCTCAACACTTGGGTTTGAACACCTGTTGGGCGGGATTGACGTTCAATAAGAAGGTCGTACGCGCCGAGCTAGACGAAGACAAGGATCTAGCACTGGTGATCGCCTTGGGATATGGATTGACCCCAGGAAAGGCACATAAAACTCGCGGAATCGAGAAGCTCGGAGGAGTCAATGGTGGCGGGCCTATGCCCGACTGGTTCGTTCGCTGTCTCGAGGCGGTGGCGCTGGCTCCTAGCGCTCGACACCAACAGAAATACTTCTTCGAGTTAGACGGAAACCATGTGACAGCTCACCAAGGGAGTTCCTTGACTGGTTTTACTGGAGTTGACCTTGGTATCGCCAAACTCCATTTCGAGATAGCATCCGAGGCTACGTTGGGCCCAGACGACCACACCTGGAACTGGTCAGGTCACCAGGTGTGAGGGTTCATGGAAGAATAGAATGAGATGAATACAGCGAAAGGGTTCCGTCATGGCATCAGATCATTCCTTTGACCTTGTGAGCAAGGTCGATCATCAAGAGGTGGATAATGCCATCAACCAGGCCGCTAAAGAGGTGCGCCAGCGTTTCGATTTCAAGGACACGCAGACGACAGTGGCGTGGGCTGGGGACAACATCGAGATCGAATCCAGTACGGAAGAACGCGCCAAAGCAGCCCTCGACGTACTCGAATCTAAACTCATTCGTCGCCAGGTATCGCTCAAATCCATGGAAGCTGGTGAGCCCAGAATCTCAGGGAAACGTACTCACATCACCTGCCTCATGAAGGCCGGCATCACCGCGGAGAACGCAAAAAAGGTCACCAAGCTCATCCGCGATGAAGGTCCCAAGTCGGTGAAAACACAGATTCAAGGGGAAGAGGTACGAGTCACCTCCAAGTCCCTCGACGACCTTCAAGCAGTCCAAAAAATGGTCAAAGAAGCCGACTTCGACTTCGCCATCCAATTCACGAACTACCGGTAAACCATGAAGCTTGTCACTTTCAATGTGAACGGTATCCGTGCAGCGGATCGAAGAGGTTTCCGTCCGTGGTTAGAAACCACACACCCCGACATTCTGGCTCTTCAAGAAGTACGCTGCCCAGTCGACCAGATTCCTGAAGATATTTTTGCGGGCTACCACGTGGCGTACGATCCAGGTGAACTCGCTGGACGAAACGGTGTCGCCCTGATCTCTCGAGCTGAACCCCGTGATGTGCGTATCGGCTTGGTGGGTGATGAAGAATTTGGCCACGAAGGACGCTATATCGAAGCCGACTATGACCTTGAAATCGGGAATATCACCGTGGCTTCCCTCTATCTGCCCAAGGGTGCAGTTCCCCAGGAATCCGAGGCTGCCCAAGCCAAGTTTGAACGCAAAATGAGGTTCTGTGTCACCTTGGCTGACCATTTTCGTTCCTCGGTTGCCCGTGCGGAAAAAGCCAAACGTCACTACACCTGCTTGGGTGATTACAACATTGCTCGCACGCAGCAGGATCTCTACAACCATAAATCGAAGAAACCACTCGATGGTTTCCTTCCCGAAGAGCGCACCTGGCTGACTAACACCCTGGACGTGGGTCTCAGTGATGTCGTACGCGCACTGCACCCAGACGATCAAGGCCCGTACTCGTGGTGGAGTTGGCGTGGTGGCTCCTGGGATCGAGGGTACGGATGGAGAATCGACTACCACCTCACGACCCCTGATCTCGCCGAGAGGGCCGTCTTTGGTGACACGGACAAAGCAGAATCCTACGAGGCACGGATCTCCGATCATGCCCCAGTGATCGTGGAATACCAGTAGGGCTCCACCGACCATGAGTTTGCCGTTACTGCTTGTCGTTCTTGGTCTGGTCATCTGGATCTACCTGTGTGGTGCGCTCGCTGTTCTCACCAAGGTGCGCCTGCGCTGGGCGATTGTTATCGCCATCATGGCGGCAGTGGTCACAGCAAGTTCACTGAGTACGATTCTTGCCACCTCGACGCTGGGGGCCACACCGTATCGAATTCCACTGACGATCGCCTCACTGGAGGTCACCTGGCTGTTCTATCTTTGCTGCACCCTGACCTTGGTCTACCTCATCGGTGGTCTCTGGTGGATTGTGCGGCGATGGTTAAAAACGCCCTCACAACCAGCGCGTGCCGTGGAGCAAACTCCACGTCTGCCCGCAAGAATCCTTACCCTTCGATTACTCAGTGTCCTGGCCATCGCTGTCAGCCTCGTGATAACGGGGTACGGCTTCGTCAAAGCCCAGCGCCCTGTTGTCACTGAAATCACGGCAAGTTTCGATGATTTTCCTCCCAACTTCGATGGGATGACTATTGCTCTCGTCACTGACATCCACATTGGTGCGACAACCCGCCCCTCCTTTCTCCCCATGGTGGTTTCCCAGATCAATGCCACTGAACCTGATCTTATTGTGATCGCTGGTGACCTTGTGGATGGGCCCATGGACTCTCTGAGCGAACAGATGGAGCCCCTAGGGGATCTCACTGCTGCCTATGGTGTTGTCATGACCATGGGAAACCACGATTCTTTCCTCGACGCCGTATTATGGATGGACTATTTCACGTCCCTGGGTATCACCGTTCTCGCGAATGACGCACTGGTGTTGCATCGTGGAGACCAGCGCCTAGAAGTCCTAGGAATCCATGATCACTATGCCTACTCTGGATTGGTTCCCGACCTCACACAAGCGCTTCAAGCCGTGGATCCATTACCCCCAACCGATCCGCATTTCCGTATCCTGGTTGCCCACCAGCCACTTCAAGTGTTCTCCGAGAACAACCTTGCCTCACGGTCTCAGATTTCACTCCACCTGTCAGGACACACTCATGGTGGGCAATTGTGGCCCATGGGAGCCTATACTTCGCGCAACCAACCATTCATGTCCGGGGTCCACGACGTCGATGGGATAACAGTGGTCACCTCCCGGGGAGTCGGGAATTGGCTGACCCCTGCCCGGGTCGGAGCTGAGCCGGAAATCATTCTTCTGAGCTTGTCGGCTGCTTCTCCCCCAGCCCCTGATTCTTTACACGATGACACTGGTTAGATCAGCAGCCACCCGAGTATGGAAAACACTCCTGTGGTCCTTGCGCCTACCCACCAAAGAGCATGCACTGGGCTGGTGGTTAGCCACACGCTGCATGGTGCTACTTGCGTGGGTTGTGGTTGGTTTTTCGACCCATGGTGATGTTTTGTACTACCACTGGCATATTGATCAGCTCTTTCACGGTACGCCAGCACAAGACATCCTCAAGGAGTACCCCACTCCCCTGGTGTGGATACTCTCGATCCCCTACATTCTGGGTTTCGGAACACCCAGTGGGTACCTCTTCATTTTTCTCGCCCTCTTCCTCCTTGGTGATGGGCTCATGGGATATACCTTGTGGCGTAGTGCTCGCTGGTGTGGTACCAACCCGCGCCCAGCAGTCATCTTCTGGATATGGTTCGTGGTGGCCCTTGGCCCGATTATCTACACCCGACTGGATTTCCTCACAACGGCTGTAGCAACGATGGGGTTGATTGCGCTCGTACGCTCACGGCCCGCCACCTCCGGGGCCATCATGGCTCTGGGCACCTCACTGAAACTCTGGCCAGCACTATTGTGGCCAGCCACAGCAATCAATCGACGAGCCGTGAGCCGAACGGTCCTAGGTTTTTGCACAGTTGGCCTCGGATTGGTCATCTTGTCAGTGGTCTTCGCCGGATGGGAGCGTCTGATATCTCCACTCACCTGGCAATCTGAGCGTGGGCTTCACATGGAATCAGTGTTTGCCACACCAGGAATGCTTGCCCGTTTGTTCGACACAGGTCCAGGAGAACAATGGAGCGTCTATCTCTCAACTTTTAATGCTTGGGAGATCACAGGTCCAGGAAGTGCCATTCTGACTACCTGTTCGTCTGCAGCATTTATCACCGGTACTCTTCTCATTGTCACTCTCTATGCTGGATGGTTGACCCATCGGAGTCGAACAACCATGGAAGCAGTCATCTTGGTGATCGTGGCCATCGCCATCATCATTGTCACCAACAAGACCTTTTCCCCGCAATACATCATCTGGATCTCAGGGCCTATTGCCATGGCGTTGCTTATCGCACACCAACCGAGCAAGGAGACCTGTACGGCGAGCAGATTGCCTTCACCTGATCAAATACTGCACTCTCGCCAGCACATCCACGGGCGCGAATCCTCTCACCTCACTCAGCAACTGGCCCGAGGGACCATCATCATGGCTGTACTCACCCAACTCATCTACCCAGTCTTATATCGCCACTACATCATTTCTTCAGCAATGACACCTGTGGCGATAGGGATCCTCACAATCCGAAACCTGAGCATCACTGTCGGTACGATCGCCCTGGCTATCTATTGTTGGAGGAATATTTCTTTCCAGTCCAAGTCCGCAGGGTCGATGCATTCCTAACCATAAGTGACAGGTTGGCTTGTGGTTAGGCGGCTTGAGCTCTCACCGGTTCACTGAGGGCAACCTTGGGCACTAAGGTCACAGATGACTTGCCCGCAATGGCATCACCATCAACCACAACCTGAGCAATCTCTTCACGGCTCGGCACTTCAAACATCACATCAAGCAGGGTCTCTTCGACGATAGCGCGCAAGCCGCGAGCCCCTGTTTTTCGTTCCAGGGCCAGATCGGCGATAGCATCAATGGCTTCATCGGTGAATTGCAGGTCAACCCCATCCAGCTCAAAGAGTCGACAGAATTGTTTGAGCAGAGCATTCTTCGGTTCCACCATGATCCTGACCAAGGTTTCTCGATCCAATGACTCGACGGCCGCCATCATGGGTAACCTGCCAATGAATTCTGGAATAAGTCCATATTTGTGAAGGTCTTCAGGACGTGCATGGGCGAAGAGTTCATCCCCGCTGATGCGTTCCCCTACTTGCTGTGTGGTGAAACCCAAAGGGTGATTTCCCAAACGAGTAGCAACAATGTCCTCAAGTCCAGCGAAAGCTCCACCCACGATGAATAAAATGTTATTAGTGTCGATCTGGATGTAGTCCTGGTGAGGGTGCTTGCGCCCTCCTTGCGGTGGCACTGAAGCCACTGTACCTTCCAGAATCTTCAGCAATGCCTGTTGGACACCTTCCCCAGAAACGTCCCTGGTCAACGATGGATTCTCAGCTTTGCGGGCAACCTTGTCGATTTCATCGATATAGATAATGCCTGTCTCTGCTCTCTTCACATCATGGTCGGCGGCTTGAAGAAGTTTGAGAAGAATATTCTCAACATCCTCACCGACATACCCTGCTTCAGTCAAAGCTGTGGCATCCGCCATGGCAAAAGGTACGTTGAGCATGCGAGCAAGAGTCTGAGCTAGATAGGTCTTTCCACAACCTGTGGGGCCCATGAGCAAGATGTTGGACTTTGATAGTTCGACATTCTCCTGGCCTGCTGCGGCTTTCGGGGCGACATTGATTCTCTTGTAATGGTTATACACCGCGACTGCCAGGGTCTTTTTCGCAACGTCTTGCCCAATGACATACTCGTCAAGAAAAGCCGAGATCTGTTCAGGTTTGGGTAGTTCGTTGGTGGGGTTCAGCTCTGTAGCGCCGCTGAGCTCCTCATCAATGATTTCATTACACAAGTCAATGCATTCATCACAGATATACACCCCAGGACCAGCAATAAGCTTGATCACCTGTTTTTGACTCTTGCCACAAAATGAGCACTTCAGCAGTGCACTAGATTCACCCAGTCGCGCCATGATCGTCTCGCTTCCTCATCTAGCTGCTTGTCAGAATCTCGTCGATGATTCCATAATCAAGAGCTTCTTGGGCTGTGAGATATTTGTCTCGTTCAATATCTTGAGAGACCTTCTTGACGTCTTGACCCGTATTCGAGGCAAGCATCTCCTCCATGAGAGAACGAATCCTCAAGATCTCCTTCGCTTGGATTTCCAGGTCGGAAGACTGCCCATAGGACCCCTCCCCGGAAATAGCTGGTTGATGGATGAGAATTCGCGAGTTGGGAAGTGCCAGCCTCTTTCCTGGAGTGCCTGCTGACAGCAGGACGGCAGCTGCCGAGGCAGCCTGACCTAGACACACCGTCTGGATGTCTGGTTTGACGAAACCCATCGTGTCATAGATCGCTGTCAGAGCAGTAAAAGACCCACCTGGGGAATTGATATAGATCGAAATCTGGCGTTCAGCATCCATCGACTGCAAGCACAACAGCTGCGCCATCACGGCATTAGCAATGTCGTCGGTGATAGGTGTACCGAGGAAGATGATTCTCTCTTCAAAGAGCTTCGTGTACGGATCTACTCTGCGTACACCATAACTCGTACGCTCCTCCCACTGAGGGATGTAGTACTCAGCTGAGGGAAGATGCGGAGCAAGGGAAGAAAACTGGTCAGGGTTCATCATCACAATAATCCTTAGCTATTGGGCGCGCCAGCGCTAATTTGGGAAGCGCGCTCGAAAACATGGTCAATGAACCCATAGGCTTGGGCTTGTTCAGCTGTGAACCAACGATCACGATCTGAGTCAGCTTCAATTTGTTCCACACTTTGACCCGTATGCTGAGCAATCAACTGGCTCATCGTCTTCTTAATATGCATGGACTGCTCTGCTTGAATGCGGATATCGGAGGCTGTTCCTCCGAGACCACCGGAGGGTTGGTGCATCATGATGCGGCTGTGCGGCAGGGCGTACCTCTTACCATGGGCGCCTGCCGACAAAAGGAATTGCCCCATGGATGCTGCCAAACCTATCGCAACTGTTGCCACATCATTAGAGATCCACTGCATGGTATCGAAGATCGCCATTCCGGAATCAACCGAACCACCTGGGGAATTAATATAGAGGTAGATGTCTTTCACCGGGTCTTCTGCATTCAACAGCAGCATCTGCGCACAGATCGCATTGGCATTCTCATCGCGTACCTCCGAACCAAGGAACACAATTCTGTTTTTCAACAGGGCCTGGTAGACATTGTCACTCATCGTACCTGGGGTGTTCATGTCCGCCGCAGTAGTTTCACAAGTATCTCTCACGGAAAGGAAGGTTACCTGTCTAGTCTGACAAATCCTGACAATCGCCTGGCGTGTTCGCTCTCAGCACACTTTCACGGGTAAAACACGCGCTGCCAACAGCAAAAATCTCACCAGGTGATCACTAAGTCTCAACCTTGCATCAATATCCTACGAGGAGGAATCATCACCCTCGTCCGCGTCGCTAACCTGCGGTTGTGAGGCACTCATCACAGCCTTCATATCAATCGTTGCACCAGTCGGATCACTTACTTTGGCTCCAGCCACGAGAGAATCCAGTGCTTTCGCTTGGCGGATTTGGCTCATCCATTCACTCAAATGATCGTGTTCTTTCATGTGCTCGACCTCTTGCTCTGGGGTCGTTTGGTTCTCTTGCGCCCTCTGGATGATAAATTCTGTGAGATCGTGTTGATCCACTCCGATCCCAGATTCGTTAGCTATGCGGTCCAAGATGATTTCTGCACGTATTCCACGCTCCACTGATGACCTGGTTGATTCCATGAATTGTTTCTCGGTGTTCATAGTCTCGTCGCCTACGCGAGCCAGATAATCCTCAAGGGTCATTCCTGCGGTCTTCAATTGCTCCAGCATCGTCGAGGTACGACGGTTGGTTTCATCATCAATCAGCTGCAGGGGTACGTCAAAAGAGGTACGAGAAATGACTTCGTCCAGGATTGCTGAGCGTGCCTGACGGAATTGATCCATGACCGCCATCTGTTCCACAGCTTTGCGAAGGTCATCTTTCATTTCCTCGACAGAGTCGAATTGTGAAACCATCGACGCGAATTCGTCATCAATCTCCGGCAGGGTTCTTGCTTGGACTTTCGTCACAGTCACCGTAATATCGGCTGACTCACCTTCCCACGGTCCACCAACAAGGGTAGAAGTGAAAGTCTTTTCGTCTCCAAGGTGTGATCCCAGGAGAGCTTCATCGAGACCATCAAGCATTTGCCCAGAACCAAGAACGTATGTCACTCCTTTAGCATTGGCATCACCCAGGACTTCACCATCACGGCGAGCCACGAGGTTGATGACCACTTGATCTCCGTCTTCACAGGGACGATCAACATCACTCACTTCTGCGAAACGCTCTTGGAGGACTGCCAGTTTCTCAGTGAGTGTTTTCTCGGTATCGTCACTGGCATCAACACTTACCTCCAGGGCAGAAAAGTCTGGGAGGTCAAAGCTTGGAAGAATATCCACTTCCATCGTCACCTCGCTCACCTCAGTAGCACTCAAGGTTGACAGCTCTACTACTGGCTGCCCTAAAGGAGTGAGCTGATGGGTTTCTAGCGCTTGGGTATAGGCCGCAGGTAGATACTCTTGTACTGCTTCAGTGAGGACCGCTTCCTTCCCCAAGTGAGTTTCGACGATCTTTTCAGGAATATGTCCTTTTCGAAAGCCGGGGATCGACATGGTTGATCCAAGATCGCGGAAAGCCTTTTTCATCGCTGGGGCGAGTTCGTCTGGTTCAATGGTGAGCAGAATCTTGACACGGGTATCGCTGAGCTTCTCGACTGTGCTGGGCAAGGGAACACTCCTGAGGATTGTGGGTCTAGGTCAGGAGGTAATCGTACCGGCTTGCCATCACCCACGCCATCTCACGGGCGTCTTACATCCATGGAGGTCCCACTTCGCTGGAGCTCAGCGAAATGATCTAGGCGGCTTCAGCTAACTCCCAGTGGGTTTTCATAGCTTCCAGGGCACTCTTCTCGATACATCGAACCTTGGCGACTGTCGTTCCTAGTTCAAGGGCCACGTCTCGGCGCGAATAGGGATGTGTTTCCCATCCTGTCCGTAGTTTCAACACCCTGCGCTGAGAGGGGTGAATCATGTCGAGGGCTCTCTGCAGTCCATCGCGTACGAGCCCGTCTTCGAGACATTGATCAGGACCACTGTCAACTACCTCGACCACCTCGATGGGAACCCATGGCTTCAATCGGTGACGCCGTACTGCCGCTCGTACCCACATCGCTGCATATGGACCAAAGGCACCTTTACGCCAATCAAACTTCAACACTGCTTGATTGAGTGCCACGCAACCCTCCTGAAAGAGATCAGCCTGTGGCACCCCTGAACGGCGAGATGCTTCAACGGCAATAACTCTCACCAACCCTATATGATTCATGATCAGATCATTCTTCGCCTCGCGGCCTTCTTCGATCAGTTGAACAAGTTCTTCAGGTGTGACGCACTCGAGGTGATCATCACTGCAGCCTTGGTTCATCTGGTCGAGAGCTTCTTGAGCCAGCACCCCGGCTTCAATTCTCTGAGCAAGTATCTTGTCTGGCTGTATTGGTGTGGTCGTTTCCATATGTTAACTATGTCTTTGATTCTTCTGTGAAAGTCTTAGACGGGTGAGGTTGTGGATGTCCACATATGGACAACACTAGATATGTGCATCACCTCACAACCACAATCGTTCACTCCTGGAGGGATGAGACCACCAGTTGCCACCTCCGACAGGGCTTAGACTTGTGACCATGGCTGGTTTATTCAAAGCTGAGGACTTAGACGAGGTACGCACCCGTGCACGCATCGATGATGTCGTATCTGCCCATGTCACCCTCAAACCAGCTGGCGCAGGAACCCTCAAAGGTCTCTGCCCCTTCCACGATGAGAAAACCCCCAGTTTCCAAGTCACCCCTACCCGTGGGCTTTATTATTGTTTCGGCTGTGGAAAAGGTGGAGACACAGTCAACTTCGTTGAAGAAATCAACAACCTCTCCTTCCGTGAAGCTGTTGAATTTCTTGCTGACAAGTACGGTGTTCGCCTGCGCTATGAGGAGGATTCCCGGCCCCAAGGTGTGTCACGAAGTCGGCTACTCGAAGCTAATTCTCTAGCAGCAGAGTTTTATTCACAAGCACTATCTACACCAGATGCAGAAACGGGTCGAACTTTTCTTCTTCAACGTGGTTTCGATGAAGAAGCCACCCAACAATTCTGTGTCGGGTTTTCTCCACGCGGTGGGCGTGACCTGGTCAACCACCTCAAGACTCGTGGATTCTCAGACAAGGAACTCCTCGAATCTGGACTGATGCGGACCGGAGGGTGGGACTATTTCCAATCAAGGCTCATGTGGCCTATCCGTGATGCTGGAGCCTCAGTGCTTGGTTTCGGTGCTCGGCGACTCTTCGATGATGATCGAATGCCTGCCAAGTACATCAATACTCCAGAAACACCGCTCTACCATAAGTCACATGTCTTGTACGGGTTGGACCTTGCTCGTACCGCTATCGCATCCAAGGGGAATGTCGTTGTGGTGGAAGGGTATACCGATGTCATGGCCTGCCACCTGGCGGGAGTGACCCAGGCTGTCGCCTCCTGTGGAACAGCTTTCGGCTCTGAGCATGCCAAGCTCATTCAGCGCCTCTTGGGTGCTCAAGGATCTTCAGGCAAAGTCATTTTCACTTTCGACGGTGATGAGGCTGGCCACAAAGCCGCAGTCAAAGTGTTTCAAGAGGATTCAACCTTTCTTGCTTCCACGTGGGTGGCTGTTGCTCCGAAGGGCCTCGATCCTTGTGATCTTCGCCTTCAACAATCCGACCAAGCAGTACGCGATCTCGTCGCCAACCCAACCTCACTCTATGACTTCGTGACCCTCAATATTTTGGAGAAATACGACATGGGGAACGTCGATGCCCGCCTGGCAGCAGTTCGCGAATGTGCTTCACTCGTGAGTGCCATACGGGACCCATCCAAGGTTGATGAATATGTCACCATCCTCGCCAACCGTACGCTGACCAGTCCAGATACAGTACGCCGGGAGATCAAGTTAGCTCGGGGCAAACACTCCCAGTCACCACACAAGGCGAGTGAACCGGCACCCACACTGCCTGGTGCAGCTCTGCCCCACCCCCAAGATCGGGCACTGCTCGGTGAGCGAGAGGTCCTGAAGTTTATGGTGCAGGATCCGAGCATTTTTGAAGGTGATGAACCCTGGTATGGTCTCACCGACAATGATTTCACCCATCCGGCTTATCAGGGGCTGTTTCGTACGATCACCCAGGTAGAAGACCCTTCACCACACTGGGCAGCGAGACTCGTTGATAAGCTCACCCACCAGGACTTGAAAACCCTCACTATGCAACTGAGTGTGGAAGATCCAGTCACAGAGGTGACTCCGCGCCACGGGCAATCCTATGCTGCGCGGTTGAAACTGGTGAGTGTGGAACGCAGCTTGGCTGAACTGAAAGCAACCATGCACCGGATTAATCCTCAAACAAACACGGAAGAATACACTCCACTGTTTCAGCAGATGATTACCTTGGAAACTCAGCGTAAAGCTCTGAAAACCTTGACCAATCCAGAATCATGACTGCCTCCAAGTGATTCTCGCCCCTTGTGGTGGATGTCACACTCCTCGCCCGAGTCCAGTTGGAATTCGTGTGAGGTCGTACCCTAAAAGAATCTCGGCTTGCAGAAAAGCAAAACGATCAGTCATCCCACCAACGTATTCCACCGCTCTCCACACCCGTGGATCAATCTCATCGAGGAAAGACGGTGGATCACCACGATTCCCTGGTACTTCATCAGGATTGTCGATGAGATAGTCAACCAGCTGGTGCAAGAGGTCGATGACCGCTTCGCTTTGAGCAATAGCATCACTGCGCATATAGATGTGTTCATAGTTGAAAGCGCGAAGCTGTGCCAAAGCTGAGGCTGTGTCTGGGGCCATACCAACAATTCCATGTTGAGAGATCGCTTCAATCATGGATGTGATGAATTCACGCAATTGCTGGGAGCGAGTCGAACCCACATGGTCGACGACATCTTTCGGGATCTGGTTGGTGCTGACAATTCCAGCATGCAGAGCATCTTCAAGATCATGGGCACAATAGGCGATACGGTCTGCCCAGGAAACAATCTCCCCCTCCACGGTGGCTGGTGCTGGATGTGACCACGAGTGGCACCGAATCCCATCGAGAGTCTCGTAGCATAAATTGAGCGACCGCAACGCCACATCAGCACCCCAGGGCCCATGGTCGTACCCTCCTGGGATATAGGCATCAAATGCAGTTTCGGAGGCGTGACCTCCTGGACCATGGCCACAGTCATGCCCGAGGGCAATCGCTTCGGCCAGGGTCTCGTTGGCACCCACCCCACGGGTGATAGCCCTCGCTACTTGGGCGACTTCTAGAGCATGAGTCAAACGTGTACGTTGGTGATCCTTGGGGTACACCACGACCTGTGTTTTTCCAGCCAGTCGACGAAAGGCAGTGGAGTGGACGATGCGGTCTCGGTCTTTTTCGAAACAAGTACGGTAGGGGTCTTCACTTTCTTCCCGAACACGTTGACCTGAGCCTCGTCCGAGGGTTGCACCAGGATTCAAGTGCTCACGTTCTTGGTGTTCGCGGGCTTCACGCCGTACTGGCTCAGCCTTGTCGAGTCCAACACCCGAGTCACTATGAGCCCGTACTAAGTCACCAGTAGAATGTCCGCGCATGGTTGATGCCCACTGCCTTGTTCGCTCATTTGGCATAAGACGAGTATTCCTCATTCTTTGTCCCACGTCATCCCCACCCATCAACCACAACCTGGGAAACCTGCTCGCCTATGGAGTAAACGGTCATCATGACCTCTAACTCGATCAACGAAGCACAGGAATCTGGCTCATCCACCTTGGGCGTCGATGTCAGCTCCGGTGAGGTCGTGGGTGTCCAGGGTGCGGGTATCCAGCCATCCGTACGGCATGGCGACCTTGGATCGTGGTGAACCTTGGCGACCACGCGGGGTTTGGAGTTCGCGTACCGGAAATGGTTCTTCTTCCACCTGAGCGAGCAACTCATCGAGCTGAGTGAGACTCGACACCAAACCAAGCTTGTAGCGTAGTTCTCCGCCCAGTGAGAATCCTTTGAAATACCAGGACATGTGTTTGCGTAAATCTGCCAAACCATGGTTTTCGTGTTGAAAATGTTCCACCAAGAGTTCGCCATGACGGCGTACCATCTCAACAACCTGCCTGCTCGTGGGAAGAGTAGGCGTATAGTCTTGCCCGCTCAGAGCAGCTGCCAGATCATGGAAGAGCCACGGCCGACCCAAGGCACCGCGCCCAATAGCCACCCCAGCACAACCAGTCTGGTTCATCATCGCTAGAGCATCACTGGCCTCCCAGATGTCACCATTACCGATGATGGGAAGGGAGACCTGCTCAACAAGGTGGGCAATAGCTTCCCAGTTAGCCTGCCCCGAATAAGCCTGGTTGACGGTCCTTGCATGCAGGGTGATTGCTGAGATCCCAGTATCTTCAGCGATACGCCCCACGTCAAGCATCGTCGTATGATGCTCATCGATCCCGATCCGAATCTTGATCGTCACAGGCACCTTAAAGGGAGCTGCTGCGCTTGTCGCGGCCTGGAGTATCGCACGGAAGCGATCCAATTTCCACGCCAAGACCCCTCCCCCACCTTTGCGCGTGATTTTCGGTACAGGACAACCAAAATTGAGGTCGATGTGGCGTACCCCAAACTCACCACAGGTTCGCTCAACCCCACGGCTCATCGTGGCGGGATCGACCCCCGATAACTGAACAGAGAACAAGTCATCGCCTGCATCCGGTGCCATCATCTCTAGTGTTTTTGGTATACGATCTGCTACCCCGCGGGCAGTGATCATTTCACAGGTGAACACTCCTGCAGGGCGGTGAATGGTGGCTGATTCGCCTTGTTCACGACAGAGTTTTCGAAAGGCAGGATTCGTCACCCCTGCCATGGGCGCAAGAAAGACCGGAACATTGAGGGTTGTGTTTCCCAGCTTCATGGGAACCCTTTCACCTCGGGTGTGAATTTAGCATCCCACCAGGCGAGTAAGGAGATAGGACTTGACCTGATCGAGCCCCACCCGCTCCTGGGCCATCGTGTCCCTTTCGCGAATAGTGACCGCTTGATCGTCTAGGGTGTCGAAATCTATGGTGACACAGTACGGCGTACCAATTTCATCTTGGCGCCGATAACGCCGCCCAATGGCCTGGGTATCATCGTAATCAACATTCCAGTATTTCCTGAGCTCAGCGGCAAGATCACGGGCTTTGGGGGAAAGATCCTCATGGCGTGACAGGGGAAGCACGGCAGCCTTGACTGGAGCAATCCTAGGGTCGAGACGTAGAACAGTACGCACGTCCACCCCACCCTTGGTGTTGGGTGCCTCATCTTCATGGAAGGATTCCACGAGGAAGGCCATGAGTGAGCGGGTGAGCCCGGCCGCTGGTTCAATGACATAGGGAACATATTTCTCGTTGGTCACCTGGTCGCGGTACGACATGTCCTGACCCGAATGCTCACTATGGGTGGTGAGATCGAAGTCTGTACGGTTGGCGATACCTTCCAGTTCTCCCCATTCGCTGCCCGCAAACCCGAAACGATACTCAATATCAACGGTCCGTTTGGAGTAGTGGGAGAGTTTTTCTTTCGGGTGCTCATAATGGCGCAGGTTGTCACGGCTGATGCCCAAATCGACGTACCACGCCGTACGCTCATCTATCCAGTATTGGTGCCACTGCTCATCTTCGCCCGGTTTGACGAAAAACTCCATCTCCATCTGCTCAAATTCTCGAGTACGGAAGATAAAGTTTCCTGGGGTGATCTCATTACGGAAAGACTTGCCGGTTTGCCCAATACCGAAGGGAGGTTTCATGCGCGAGGTTTGGACAACATTAGCGAAATTTACGAAGATACCTTGGGCTGTTTCAGGGCGCAGATAGTGTAACCCCGATTCGTCTTCCACTGGGCCTAAGTGGGTTTTGAGCATCATGTTGAAGTCTTTGGGTTCCGTCCACTGGCCTTTGGTCCCACAGTTCGGGCAGGGTATCTCGGTGAGCCCATCGGGCTTGCGATTCTTACGGAACTCGAATTCTTCTTCGAGAGTGTCCGCCCGAAAACGCTTGTGGCAACTCAAACACTCGGTCAGTGGATCATTGAAGACACCCACATGGCCGGAGGCTACCCAGACTGTCCGCGGAAGAATGACAGAGGAATCCAAACCAACCACATCATTGCGGGAGGTCACTACCGAACGCCACCACTGTTTTTTGATGTTCTCTTTAAGTTCCACACCCAGGGGGCCGTAATCCCAGGCAGCCCTCGTACCACCATAGATTTCTCCACAGGGATAGACGAATCCGCGCCTCTTAGCGAGGTTGATGACATTATCTAGTGCACTTGCCATTGTTCTCCTTGATCCGGGTTCTGATCGCCATGCACGAATGCCAATCGTAGCCGATCCCGGCTCCAGTTCTATTCGGAAAGAATCTTGTAGAGCATTCCCAAACCAGTGCATTCCATGACTGGTGAAGTTGCTTCAAAGGAACCTGGCGCAGTGCAGGTGTCTTGCTTGTCTTGGTCAGTGTAGGTGATGATAAAGCTATCCCCTTTAATCTTCCACTCAAAGTCCCCATTTCCAAGCTCGGGTTCTTCAGTGTTGTCCACCGTTCCGGTGCCGTCTGCGTTGATGACGAGACTACTACCCATCCCCCACCACTCGCCGACTGCTTCCTCTTTTGCAGCGCTGATATCAGCACCGCATCCAGCAAGTAGTACCACTGACGCAAAACCCGCAGCAACAATTTTCAATATTTTCACATCGACGATTTTAACAGTACTCAGTGGTTTATCTCACACACCGACCCGTCCTGGTCATGGATGCCTGCATAGTACTGGTCATCGTGGCCCTGTTGCAGGGTTCATGGATGTGCAGTCAACCGATTGTGTATCAGGCAGAAGGTTCTTGTGTATCGGCCTTGATAGGTACTCCCGGGTGTCCATCTTCCTTGGTTCCATGGAATTGACAAAGATCGACGTCTTAATGATAATGATTCTCATGAAAAAGAGTCTTCTCTCTGTTGTCTCCCTGTGCTGCCTCGTCCTGGTGGGGTGCTCCCCTGTGAGTGGGGAAATAGGCACTGCCAACGAAACAGGTACCATCAACGTTGTTGTGGGGGTCTACCCCTACGCTTACATGGTGGAAACATTAGGCGGGGATCGAGTCAGTGTAACCAACCTCGCTGAAGGCAGTGTGGAGCCTCACGACCTGGAATTAACCGCACGCCAGGTTCGCACCCTGACAACCTCAGATTTGATCATCTATCAGCGTGGTTTCCAACCAGCCCTCGATGCGGGAGTTGAGCAGAGCCAGACTCCACGGATCTTCGATGTCACCACTGTCGTACCACTAGAAAACAGTGGGGAAGGCACCCTCGATCAACACATCTGGTTGGACCCGGTCCTCATGGCGACTATTGCTGAGGATGTGGCAAGTCTGCTCATCGAGATTGATCCTGCTGGGGAAGAACACTACCGAGCCAATCTCGAGGGATTGATCACCACCTTGAACCGTCTTGATGAAGATTACACTCAAGGGTTGGCCACCTGTGAACGCCGAGAATTCCTCGTTGAGCACGCTGCCTTTGGGTATCTAGCCCAGCGGTACAACCTCACCCAGATCTCGGTGAAAGGTGTCAACCCCGATGTTGAACCCAGTCCTGGACACCTGGCGCAGATTTACGAAGAAGTGGAACTCCGCGGGCTGACCACCATCTTCTATGATAACTCGTCGGGCGCGGAATTGACTCCCTCTGGTTCTACCCAGTCCATCGCTGATGATCTCCAGTTGAGGATCTGGCCCATCGATCCATTGGAACAGGCCCCAACCCAACAGGTGGATCACCACAACAAGTACCCCGATGTCATGGACATGAATCTTTGGTCCTTGCGTTCGGCCAACGGTTGCCCATGAGTATCGTTGTTAACTCCCTTGGGGTGTCTCTGGGAGGGCTGCCTATTGTCAAGGACATTTCATTCCAGATCGAATCTGGGCATGTTGTTGGCGTCCTCGGGTCTAATGGTTCAGGAAAAACCACATTGATCAAGGCTATGCTTGGGCTGCTTCCCTGCACAGGCGAGGTGAAGATTCTGGGCCAGCCCATCACAACGTTCAACAACTGGAAGAAGATCGGGTACGTGCCGCAGCGCTCTTCAGTCTCCTTACACTCCACAACCACACGTGAAGTCGTGGAATCCGGTCTCCTGGCTGGTCGGTCATGGGGATGGGTACAATCCAACGAACGCCGCCATGCCCAGGAGGTGCTCGACATTGTCGGGCTTTCCAATCACGGTGAGGAACCTTATCTCCATCTTTCCGGTGGGCAACAACAACGAGTACTCATAGCGCGCGGGATCGTTCATCAACCAGAGATCCTGATCATGGATGAACCTTTTGCCGGTGTTGACCTCGATCATCAACGAGACATTATCGCCAGGCTGTCAGGCATGGGTGCCACCATTGTAGTTGTCCTTCACGAAACTACCCTCTGGGCGAATGTCCTTGACCGTACGCTCATTCTCCGCGAAGGACGATTAGTCTACGATCAATCCCTTCGTGGTGATCATCCCCTAGGTGACTACTCAACGACGTCCAACTCAATGGATTCTGCGACTAACGCGCAGAATGACAAGGAGGGTCACGCGGTTGGCACAGTTGAGGAGTCACTCCTGACTGGAATGGAACCACGATGGACTATCTAGCACTCGCCTTCGTGCAACGCGCCCTTGTCGCCGCAGCAGTCGTCGGGGTGTCAGCCCCCAGCATTGGCACGTACATCGTGCAACGCCGACTCTCCCTGCTCGGTGATGGACTCGGCCACGTTGCTATCGCCGGAGTGGGTTTCGCTCTCTTGACTGGTACAGCCCCCGTGGGTTGGGCAATAGGAATCTGTGTTGCTGGAGCCATTGGAATCGAAACTCTCCGCCAACGGGGAAAAGCCACTGGAGACATCGGACTCGCCATCCTGTTCTACGGTGGTCTAGCTGCTGGGGTGTTGATGGCCTCCATGGCTGGGCAAGGAGCAGCAGGCCTGGCTGGGTATCTTTTTGGTTCCCTCAACACACTCACCACCCAAGATTTGTGGATCGTCGGGGTTTTGTCCCTGCTGATCCTCCTGGTTGCCCTCGGCCTCATGCCACAGTTCTTCACCATCAGTGCCGACGAAGATTTCGCTCGAACCCTCGGACTTCCTGTACGCCTCTACAACTACCTCATCGTCATTGTGGCGGCCATAGCAGTCACGATTGCCATGAGAACTGTGGGACTCCTGCTCGTGAGCGCCCTCATGGTGATCCCTGTGTCTGCTTCCCAGAACCTGTTCACCGGGTTCAAACGCGGAATGTGGGGGGCTATGGGTATTGGGTTGATCTCCAGTGTGGGCGGCTACCTGATTGCTTTGTACGCCGACCTCGCCCCTGGTGCCATGATCGTACTGGTGACCATCGGATTCTTCATTGCTTCGCTACCCATCTCTGCCCTCGTACATCGCCACGTCCACCGCGCCCGGGATGAGGATCCCCGACCTGACCCGCATACCCACACAGAAGTTCACGACCACATCCACGGACCCGATTGTGGGCACCCAGCTGTACGCCATGGCGACCACCTCGACTATATTCATGACGGCCATCTGCATGCCCCTCACGGAGAACACTATGACGAGCACTAGCCCTCGACGTACCCGCCAGCGTCAAGCCATCGCAGAATACCTAGCGATGACCGATGGGTTCCGTAGCGCCCAGCAGATCCACCAAGGACTCCTCCAGGGCGGTACGGCTGTGAGCCTCCCAACAGTTTATCGGGCACTCGGGGTCATGGCCACAGCTGGTGAGATTGATCAAGTGATCAGTGAGGGCCAAAGCTCGTACCGCCAATGCTCTTCGCACCATCACCACCATCTGAGGTGCCGAACCTGTGGTCACACGATAGAACTGGTGAATGATCCCGTCGAACAGTGGATTGATGACATCAGTAGTGACTATGGTTTTGCTTGCGTTACCCACCTCACTGAGATCACTGGAGTTTGCCCGGCCTGCCAGGGGACACCATCGACAGTAGATCGAACAATCAAGGAACTCTAAGGTAGATCCAGTCCAGGAATGTGGCCAGCCATGAATTCAGCCATGCGATCAGGAGGATAGGCTCCCACATATTTGGTCGACACCCAAGCTTGGAAACCTGCCGCAAGGAGACCAGATAACTTCAGGTCACCTGTTTGGGCTATGAGTGTTCCTGCAATCCCTGCTAGCACGTCACCAGAACCAGCTCGAGCCAGACCAGGAGAACCTGATTGAAGCTGAACAACGGTGCCATCGTGATGGGCAACGAACTGTTGATGTCCCTTCAACAACACAGTACACCCATGGCGCTGGGCCGCTTCCAGCGCTGAGAGGGAGGGGTGTTTTTCCACCACTGATCGTTCAACACCCAGCAAACGAGCTAATTCCCCTGCATGCGGGGTAAGTAGGCACTGGGTAGAACACACCCCATCGATGTACGTCAAACCACCAGCATCAACAACAACTCCCACACCCGAGGCGATAGCGCGCTCCCAGTGGAGCTGTGTTGATTCCTGGTCATCCCATCCTGAGCCCACGACCCAGGCATCGACTTTTCCTGGCCCAAAGGTCACACTAGGAGCCCTCGACAAAAGAGCTTGGCAGGTCGCCTCAGGCCCGAGGTAGCGAATGAACCCGGCCCCAGAGTTCAGTGCTCCCAACACTGACAACACCCCTGCACCGGGGTAGCGTTTCGAACCTGTGGCTATTCCTACAACCCCACGAGCATATTTGTCAGCGCTCACCTCACAGGTAGGCCACCCGGCAAGAACATCGTCGAAAGTGAAGATTTCTGGCATCAGACACTATTCCACGGTGACAGATTTGGCGAGGTTGCGAGGTTGATCCACATCGCGGCCCATGAGTGTGGCTAATTCGCAGGAGAAATACTGCAAAGGCAAGATAGCTAACACAGGTTGGAAGAGGGTGGGTACGACCGGTAGCTCGATCAGTGTTGCCGCGTATTTCGCAGCTTCGGTATCTCCGGATTCTGCCAGGACGATCGTACGTGCACCACGGGCTCGTACCTCTTCGATATTGGAGATGACTTTGTCGTGGAGCTGATCGCGACCTTGGGGAGGTACGACAATGAAGATCGGAAGATCCTCCTCGACGAGTGCAATGGACCCATGCTTCAGTTCTCCAGCAGGGAACCCTTCTGCGTGAAGGTAGGAGATTTCTTTGAGTTTGAGAGCCCCTTCAAGAGCAACCGGGTAGCCAACATGGCGTCCGAGGAACAGGAAGGCTTTTTCATCAACCATCTCGCTGGCGAGCCCATCGACAAGAGTCAGATCAGCGAGAATCTCCTCCATTTTCGCTGGCAGAGCTTCAAGTTCTTCGACGAGTGCCACAACCTCATCACCAAACTTTGTTCCCCGAACCTGCGCAAGATAGAGCCCCAACAGATAACAAGCTATGAGTTGAGTGGTGAAACCTTTCGTTGAGGCCACACCAATTTCTGGACCCGCATGGGTGTAAATCACAGCATCGGATTCGCGAGGAATCGTCGAACCATTCGTGTTGCAGATTGAGATGACTTTGGCATGTTGTTCACGGGCATGTCGAATCGCCATGAGAGTGTCAGCAGTCTCCCCAGACTGGGAGATGGTGACCACGAGGGTAGTGGCAGTAATGATCGGGTCGCGGTAGCGGAACTCTGAAGCGATCTCAACCTCGACGGGAATACGAGTCCAGTGCTCGATAGCGTACTTGCCGATGAGGCCAGCATGGAAAGCGGTGCCACAGGCAACGATAATGATTTTGTCAACACACCTCAGCATGGCTTCACTAATATGGATCTCATCGAGAACAAGTTCACGATCAGCGTTGATTCGGCCCAACAGGGTATCGGTCACTGCACGAGGTTGCTCGAAGATCTCTTTGCGCATGAACCAGTCATATCCACCTTTTTCTGCAGCAGAAAGATCCCAATCAATATGGTACGGGCGCACCTCGGCCGGTTCCCCATCAAAAGTAGTGACCGTAATAGTGTCGGGAGTCATCTCGACAATCTGATCTTGACCAAGTTCAATAGCTTCACGGGTGTATTCAATAAAAGAAGCAACATCGGAGGCAAGGAAGTTTTCGCCCTCACCAACACCAACCACCAAGGGCGAACTTCGCCGAGCGGCGACAATAGTGTCAGGAGACTGGGCATCAACCCCAACCAGTGTGAAGGCTCCCTGAAGGCGGCTCACCACCACTTGCATAGCCTCACTAAGAGACAACCCGGTCAGCAGCTGTTGTTCGATAAGATGGGCAGCAACCTCAGAGTCAGTATCAGAGGAAAAGCTCACCCCTTCTGCGCTAAGTTCTTCACGCAGTGAAGAATAATTCTCAATAATTCCATTGTGGACAATGGCAACTCGCCCCTGTGATCCGACATGCGGATGGGCATTAGTATCTGTCGGGCCGCCATGGGTCGCCCACCTGGTGTGCCCAATTCCTTGGGTTGAGGAACCGACCGCTGTCTTGGCGAGTTCTGCAACAAGGTTTTCGAGCTTTCCAGCCTTCTTATGCACTTCCAATCCGTGGTCACTGACCAATGCAATACCTGAAGAGTCGTACCCCCTGTATTCCATTCTTTTGAGACCCGAAAGGATCACGCTTTGCGCATCCCGCACACCGACATACCCGATAATTCCGCACATAGTGCATATTTTACTAGGAAACCCCTAGACGATTCCTACACCTGTGCCATCTTCACCACTAGACTCACCTGCAAAGGAGACATGATGGCTGATAATAATGATGGTACGAGCAGTGCCTTTTTAACCTTGCCGAGGGATCATTGGGCGAAGTTGTCCAGCGACAGGAACCTCGGTATGTCTAACCAGACCATGGGTAGTCTTCTTGCCATGGGTGATCCGCTGGATCCTGACCACTTGCGCCAGGTTTATCTTCCTTTAGCTGAGCTCATCAATGTTTACATAGAAAACACCACAGCACTATCCGCTCAGTCCAACGCCTACTTGGGACTCGCTGAAAAACCGACCCCCTTCATTATTGGTATTGCAGGCTCGGTTGCTGTAGGAAAGTCCACAACAGCTCGACTGCTTCGTGAGTTGCTCTCCATCAACCGAAGAGTTGATTTGGTTACGACCGATGGCTTCCTCTACCCGAATGCGGTGCTGGAGAAAAAGGGGATCATGGACAAGAAAGGGTTCCCGAAGTCTTATGATCGTACGGCTTTGCTTAAGTTCGTCATGGATGTGAAATCTGGGGTGGAGGCAAACTCTGGTGTTTACTCTCACATCACCTACGACATCGTGCCTGGCGAAGTGATCACCATCAATCAACCTGATGTTCTCATTATTGAGGGTCTCAATGTTCTCCAACCCACCCGCAGGCAACCCGATGGGACCTTGGGTATGGCTGTCTCTGACTTTTTTGATTTTTCTGTCTATGTTGATGCTCCAGAACCGATCATCAAGCAATGGTTTCTGGACCGGTTCCGCCAATTACGTACAACAGCTTTCACCGAACCTGATTCTTTCTTCCGCCAGTTCGCTCACATACCCGACGATGAAGCTATTCGCATGGCATCAGACATCTGGGATACGACTAATGGCCCGAATCTCTTGCGCAATATTCAACCTACCCGTGATCGTGCGACAGTAGTGATATCTAAGGGTGACAATCACGAAATTGATTGGGTACGTATCCGCAAGATCTAGGTGTACAGGTTAGGTCAAGGCCAGCCTCAGTCGTACTATCTCAGCGAGAGACTCCCCCACCTGTTGGGCACGTTCTTGGGTTTCGGCCTCCACCATGACCCGTACTAGCGGCTCAGTTCCTGAAGGTCGAAGCAGCACCCTGCCTTGTTCTCCGAGTTCTTCTTCAGCCATCTTCACTGCTTGAAGGACCTCCGCGTCGATATTGGCCCGGGTTCGATCAACCCCGGAGACGTTGATCAATACTTGAGGAAACCTCGTCAAAACTGATGCCAAAGAGCTCAAGGGCTCCCCACTGGCCATAATCTGGGCCGCGAGGTGAAGTGCAGTGAGCGTACCATCTCCAGTGGTAGCGAACTCGCTCATGATGACATGGCCGGATTGTTCCCCACCGAGGGTGTATCCGTGAGTATTCATGGATTCCACCACGTAGCGATCCCCTACTTTCGTGGTGTCCACGACAATCCCGTGGGCTTCCATAGCTTTCATGAAGCCGAGATTACTCATCACTGTGGCCACGACAGTGTTGTGGTGGAGGTGCCCTGTTTCTTTCATGGCTATGGCAAGGATCGCCATAATCTGATCGCCGTCAACGATCTGGCCACTCTCATCCACTGCTAAACACCGGTCAGCATCTCCATCAAGCCCAATACCGAGGTCTGCTCTTTCGCGCACCACGGCCTCTTGAAGGGATTCAAGGTGGGTAGAGCCACAGGCCTCATTAATATTGAGCCCATTGGGTTCATGGTGAATAGGTGTCACCATAGCTCCAGCTTTGGTGAATGCTTTGAGTGCAGTACGCGAAGCAGCACCGTTGGCTGGATCAACCACCACGTGGAGGCCCTTGAGTGGCTTCTTGGCTCCTAAAGAGTTCACGATATGGCGTACGTAGAGTTCAGTGAGCTTAGATTGGCGAGTGACCCTGCCCACATCAGCACCCGTGGGGCGCGGTGTCGGTGTGGCAAGGTTCTCTTCGATGAGCGCCTCGATGTCGTCGGGAAGTTTAACTCCACCACGAGCGAAAAACTTGATCCCATTGTCTTCCATCGGATTATGGGAGGCGGACAACATGACACCGAAATCAGCATCTAATTCTGAGACGAGATAGGCCAATCCTGGCGTTGGGATCACGTTGACAACGGTGACATCAACCCCGGAACTTGCTAGGCCAGCGACGACGGCTGCTTCCAAGAATTTCCCTGAAATTCTCGTATCTCGCCCCACTAAGGCAGTCATGCGTCGCGACGGGGATTGTTCAGCGAGGACACTCGTGGCAGCAATAGCCAAATCGAGTGCTACTTGAGCGTCAAGCACATCATTGGCGCGGCCACGCACTCCGTCGGTACCAAAGAGGCGACCCACGTTAACCCGTTAACGCTTGGAGTATTGTGGAGCTTTACGAGCCTTTTTCAAACCGGCTTTCTTCCGCTCCTTGATGCGTGCATCGCGGGTCAGCATTCCGGCTTTCTTCAATCCTGGGCGTGAGGCTTCACTATCAGCTTCATTGAGTGCCCGGGCAATACCTAGACGAAGGGCTCCGGCTTGACCAGAGACTCCTCCACCGCTGATGAGCGCGGTCACATCATAGGAACCAAGGACGTCAGCTGTCACGAATGGTTCAGAGATTTCCTGTTGGTGAAGTTTGTTCGGGAAATAGTCATCGAGTGAGCGGCCATTAATGGACCACTGCCCAGAGCCCGGGGCGAGACGTACGCGTGCAATGGCTTCTTTGCGTCGACCAGTACCTCGTGAGTTTTGGACTACTGCCGGGCGAGATGATTTCTCAGGAGTTTTCGTTTCCTCAGAACGGTAAGCGATCTCACGATCTTCTTCGTCAACGAAAGCAGCGGGGATCTCGTCAACCTCGACGGCTTCTTCAGCTGCTTCTACCTCTTCGATGATATCGGTTGGGTCTACGTCTGTCACTTACTTACCTCTCCTGCGGAATGCTTCATCTCAAAGGGCTGCGGTTTCTGCGCTTCATGAGGATGCTCGGAACCGGCATACACCTTCAGCTTAGTCATCATTTTGTGGCTCAATTTGTTCTTGGGCATCATTCCCCACACTGCTCTTTCCACCGCTTTGCGTGGGTTTTTGGCCAGCAATACGCCCAGGGGAATCGCCTTCAAACCTCCTGGATAACCGGAGTGACGAATCGACATTGTATCTGTTGCCTTATTCCCACTGAGAGCAATTTTGTCAGCATTGATCACAACAACGAAGTCTCCCGTGTCAATGTGGCGAGCAAACTGGGGTTTGTGCTTGCCGCGAAGCAGCGTCGCCACTTGCACCGCGAGTTGGCCCAAGACAACGTTCTCAGCGTCGATGACCAGCCAATTCCGGGTAACCTCACCGGGTTTGGGACTATAGGTAGGCACGTGTCTAACCATCTTCCATATCTGTGCGAATGTGTGTGGGGCGCTGTAACTTACTCACTGGATCAGCCAGCGCGCCAGCGCTCAACTTTACCTGTGGAGTAGGCCTCAGGTCAAGGCGAGGTGGGCCCTGGTGTCGAGGTGGGTGCAGTCTTCCCCGCCGCAGCCACCATGGCACTGGGATCACCCATCTCCGGTATGGGTTGACCTAACTCTTTGTCGAAGTGTTTGGCTGCATAATTATACAACGCTGATATTCCGAAGCATACGACTGCACCGCCGAGGAAGGCGACCACTCGTGTCATGGAATTAACTGATCCGATGTCGAAGGTGACAAGCTTCAAGACACACACCATTGTCATGGCAAGGCCGAAAATCCTCAAAGGTTTGGCTCGTGACCATAGCCCTAATCCTACGCAGAGCAAGGCACCAACCATGCACGCCAGTGAGGTGGGGTAACCCCAGGGCCATCCGTCGCGTCCAACAAACCAGTCATAGGGGGCAAACATCCCTACTGATGCGATCGTCAAACCAACTCCAGAAATGATGTCCATGGCCGTCATGGGTGGCAGAGATCCTGGGGTACGCAAGGCATTCGAGGTGGCTTTCGCCGTACGGCGAATCCAATCCGCTTGCAGAACGATGAGGATAACCAGGGCAATGGTGGTGAGAATGATACCGACAACGAACCTGACACCATCGAAGCCATCAGAATAAGGGTTGCCATGGAATTCGGCAGTGTTCCACACATAAAGATCCGACCCGTACCCATAGAGCGCTATTGTTGCTGCCCCAATCATCATTAACTCCCACAGGCGGTAGAAAATCTGTGGAACCCCTTGGCGAGTGAGTTGAATGACTGCAACCCCGAGAGCACTAACCAGGAACCATACCCCTGGGGCATAGTGTGCATGGTCCTCAATATAGGACCGAGCTTGGGGCCCCAACCACGTTGCCGACGTCATGCACACCACAAGAAGAGAAATCTCCATACCAACGAAGGTAAGCGGCACAGCAATAGGACCAAAGCGCGGGCGTAAATCACGGGGAACTTGGCGCCACGTAGCGTACGCCAGGAGGACCAGCAGCGCGAGATAACCCAGTCCAGCAGTGAAACCCCAGTGCCCGATGAGGTTGGAGTAACCTGACTGGGCAATCGGGTTCCTCCCTGTCATGAACACTCCCCACGGGATCACCATGGTCACGCCATCAGCTATGAGCAATCCTCGCGCGATCCATGTGAGTACGCGGGACTTCGAGAGATAACTCAGCCCAAGGTAGCCCATGGCAAGAACGATGACCCATGAACAATTGGGCAGGACGGTGACCCATATCCCTCCCGTGGGTTTCTCACCTGTGGCCAGCGTCATGCGTACCACGAGAAGTATCATCGAAACGACGGCTAACGGGACCAACGTACCTACTGCGATCCAATGATTCTTGGTGAGACGACGACCCAGAATTCCCAGACCCAGCGCAGGAATGAACCCAAGACCGACACAGATCGCTACTGCTGGATCAAAGATCGCCGGATGGTAGATGCCGAAGTCCCAGGAGTGGAGTTTCCCCAAAACTTTGAGTGTCACGACACCACAACTCATCAACACTACGGCTATCCATGCCAAGGAATTGACCAGAGCAAGGACCAGGGCGGCTGGTTTTTGCTTCACTTGAGCGCAGGAAACAAACAGGAGGTACGCAATGATGGTGGCACCCATGAATTGAATCGCAAAGGCACCAACGACCAGCCATACCGGCAGGGAGGATGCAAAGTTTTGTCCTCCGCCCAGGAGGCGACCAATCATGACCCCAAGGCTGAGAAGGATCATAGCCTGGGAGGCAAATAGCCCGAAACGGTACATCTTTCGTACCCAGATAAGATTCCCCACAATAATGGTCACTGTTGCTATGGCCTGGTAGATGACCAAGATCGTGAGTTTGCCATCACCAAACCCGCCAAGGTACCCATAGGAAATGGAGGCGACCATACCCACATGGGCTAGGACGGCAACAACCAGAGAATTCGTGTGCTTGGACAACCACACGCTGGCAACAATCCACACCGCAAGAATTGCAAAGGCAACGATGTCGGTGATGGCATGGAAATAGACATGGGTCACAAGAACCGAAATGAACACTCCCCCAAGGCCGGTTCCTACCAGAGCTTGGGTCAGAACACTGGCTTTACGTCGGTGCAACCAGTAACCCAGACTAAGTATTGCGAAGCTGAGAACAAACATCGCGATGATCTTGACCACATCGCTGAGATAGGGAACGACCAATATGCCGAGGAAAACAAGGCCAATCAGCCCTAGTACAGCGGCAACCAGCGGCAGGAGATTACGCCCAAGGAAGTTCTCGTTGAACTGTATCCTTCCCGGTGTCTGCGCCGTCGGGGCAAGACCTGGTTGCGGGGCAAAGGGTTGGCCACTAGGGGTACCTGGTGCCGACTGCATGGCAGCCATGGGAACCGCTGGCATGCGTCCAGTGGGTGCCCAGGTGGGCATGGGTCCCGGATAGGGGGTAGCCCAAGGTTGTGGTGCCGGGTAGGGCATTGGGTATCCGTACTGCCCTGGTGCAACTGGTGCGTTTGCTGGTAGAGCACCTCCTTGGGGTGGAATAGGTGGGTGGTACTGCGCTGGGGGCAGGGTACCGTGCGATGGGAGGCCAGCGTTCATCATAGAGGCCGACGTGGCACCATCAGCTTGTGTGGGGGAACCCTGAGGAGCCCCATGACTACTAGCCGCAGACAGGGCAGACGCATACTGTAGTGCGGTGACTTTCTTGTTCAACGCTGACAGAGATACTTGAGTGATGATCGCGAGAATAAGTATCGCAATGACAATGAGCAGGACCAATACTTCGATCATGCTTCCTCCTTGGTAGTGCCGTGAAATAGCGGAATGAGATCGTCGAGATCAAAGGCAGCGGCCACTTTGATTCGCTCATGGGTGAGGAGACGATAGTGCTGTGAGATGGTGTTTTGTTCAATGATGAATTGCCCGTTATCAGCGATAACGTCCCACCAGGGATTTGTGCTCACTGTGGGTGTTGGCACTGGGCTCGCCAAGCCAAGCGCAGGAATCATGTGAGCTGGTGATCCACCAAAGCTGTCAGAAATGATCTGAGAATCTGGAAACACTGCACACATCGTGACAGCACCACTGAATCCCAGTGATCGCCTTCCTTTTTCGATGTCCACCAGAGTTTTCTTGGACATCCCCAGAGCATCAGCCATCGCCTGTTGGGTGAGATCAGCTTCCGTGCGTACTAGACGAAGTTTGGCATCGCAGGTAGCAATGAAATCTGCTCGACTCTCGGACACTGTTCTCCTTCCCAGATAGTGTAATATTACACCTTCTGGGAAGAAAGTCAAGCCGCTGATCAGCCTGCGGAGGCGGTGAACCCACCCATTGGTGAGATTCTCACACCTGCCCCACTTCCCTGAGCCTAAACCGCACTGGTAGTGTGCCTTCATGAAGCGAATACTCCCCATACTCACCGTTCTTGGACTCGTTGTTGCAACTGGTCTGAGTGCATGTGGACAACCAGATAAAGACGAAACAACGACACCTTCAGGAACTTATGTGACCGATGGCAATTTCGTCATGACCCAGGTCAGCGATCCTGGAGCCCTTGATCCTCAACTCTCCATTGTCGCTGGCGTCTTTGAGATGACCGGTTACGCCTACGATTCGATTGTTGGACTCAGCCCTGAAGGCGAGATCCTTCCCCAGTTAGCTGCATCATGGACACAAGACGGTCTCAAAGCTACCTTCGACATTAAAGATGGCATTACCTGCTCAGATGGTTCAACAATGAGCGCCCAGACCATTGCTGACAACATCAATTGGCTGCAAGACCCGGGCAATGCCTCTCCGTACCTAGGAACCTTCCTCCCAGTTGGGATCACGGCAAGCGTCCAAGGCAGTACTCTTACCTTTGACATGCTGGCACCGGCACCCTTCCTGCTGTCTTCCCTTGCTAACGTGCCCATTGTGTGTGACGCTGGGCTCAACAATCGTGAGCAAATGCTCACTGGCACCTCAGGTTCTGGCCCCTATGAATTGAGTGAAGCCGTCGCTAACGATCACTATGTTTACACCCGCCGCGACGGATACACCTGGGGCCCAGGTGGCGCAACAACAGCCACTGAAGGTTTACCCAAGACCATTACTGTCAAGATCGTCCCCAACGAATCCACGGCAGTCAATCTGATACTGAGCAAGGATGTTAACCTTGTCACGACAGTCGGAGCTGACGCAGACAGAGCTGAAGACGCAGGCCTTCCCTCTGTGACGGTCCCAGCCAATCTAGGGTTTACGTGGTACAACCAAGCCCAAGGCCATCCCACATCCGACCCGGCTATTCGCAAGGCCCTCACCCAAGCCGTGAACCTTGACGACCTGGCAACTGTTATCACCAGCAACAAGGGCGGACGATCCACTGCACTCGCAGTTGTCCCGCCTGCCTCATGCTCCTATGACTCTATTACTGGAAAGCTCCCCACCTTTGATGTGGCAGCCGCTCAGGCAACCATGAAAGACGCCGGATACACCCTCGACACTCAAGGTATGTTTGCCAAAGATGGTGAAGTAGTCAAGATTGCCTTCCTCTATGACTCGGTGCTCGGTGATGCTGGTCAAGCAGCCGCTGAATTAGCTATCTCCCAGTGGAAAGCCGCTGGATTCTCCATTGAACCGCAAAGTGTGGATACTGCCCGCCTTGAGGAAGTTCTCTTTGGCACGGGAGCCTGGGACATTGTCTGGGAACCCATCAGTGTTAATAGCCCCGATCAAATGGTTGCCTTCTTGTCTGGGCCCTCCCCTGCTGAAGGTGGAGGCAATCTCGGCTCTATTGCCAATGCTGCCTACAACGCAGGTGTAGAAGAAGCCATGGGTCAGACAGGTGCTGAGGCTTGTTCAGCTTTCCAAAAAGCAGAATCAGCCTTGTTTGAGAGTACGGATCTCGTGGTCTGGGCGGTCCAGAACAACAAGATCTACTATTCAAATTCTGAATATGCCTACAACGGGCGCACCCAGGTCACCAGTTTGCGTCTCCTAGCGCAGTAACCTCGTGACCACAGTGGCGCCACCAGTCGAAGGGCCTGGGCGCATTCGCGAGATTATCCAGAATCACTGGGTGAAATTCGTGATACGCCGAACAGGCCGATTGGTGGTGTCACTGTGGGTGGTGGTGACAGCGTCATTCGCCATGATCCACCTCATTCCTGGTGACCCAGTTCGGGCATCCATGGGAATGACTGCGTCCGTGGAGGTTGTAGAAGCCAAACGAGAACTACTCGGACTCAATCGGCCCCTGATGGAACAATACTGGAGTTTCCTCACCGGATTATTCAGCGGTGATCTAGGGACCTCCATCTTCACTGGTTTACCAGTAGGGCACACCATCTCCCAGCAATTGCCTGCAACCTTAACACTCGCTATCCCAGCGTTCATTTTAGCTTTAGGTGTGGCCATTCCCTTAGGGTTATGGATGGCTGTGATCACTCGCGGCGGGCGAGCACGGCGCACAGAACTGACCTTTGTGGGTACGACTGTCACCTTGGGTACTATCCCCGATTTCCTCTACAGCTGTATCTTCATCTCGATCTTCGGGCTCACCTTGCACTGGTTGCCGACTGCCTACATGGGAGGATTTTCTTCCTATATTCTTCCGGTCATCTCTCTCGGGATCGGGGCATGTGCTGTACTGACCCGCATCGTACGAGTGGAGGTGCTCGCCGTACTCTCCACTGACTATGTTCGTACAGCACGGGCAAAACGCCTCCCACCGTGGAGGATCTATCTCGTCCACGCTCTTCCCAATGCTGTGACAGCAACACTCACCTTGTCAGGAATGCTTCTCGCAACCATGTGTGTGTCGACGGTTTTTGTTGAAAATGTCTTCGCCATCCCTGGACTGGGGCAAACCATTGTCACCGCTATTACGTCCAAGGATTATCCTCTAGCCCAAGGAATCATCTTGGTCTATGGCTTCGGAGTCATCATCATTACCACTGTGGTGGATGTGATTCTTGCCATCCTTGACCCCCGATCAACTATCAGCCAGGGATAGCCATGAAGTCTCGGAGCCCGATCCTTTCTGCATTGATGACACCGCTGGGAGCCACAGGTGCAGCCTTGATCACGCTCGTCACTTTTTTGGCGATCTTCGCTCCCCTGATCTGGGGTACCCAAGCCAGCGAGATCGACATTCCCAATATGCTTGCTGCACCTTCAGCTGAGCATTGGGCAGGAACCGATCACCTGGGGCGTGATGTTTTAGCTCGAGTTCTGGTAGCCACACGGTTGACGATTCTGCTCACCTTGGAAGCAACTGCCATGGGAGTCGTCATTGGCTTCTTCTTAGGCGCATTGCCCTACCTTCTCGGTGAGCGATGGGGGAAAGTTGTCATCTGGCTCATCGGCATCTTGGTTGCATTTCCGGGGCTGCTGTTGGCATTATTCTTTGCTGTCCTCTTCGGTTCGGGCGCATCCTGGGCAGCGCTGGCCTTAGGCCTCGCTTCTGCACCGGCTTTCGCTCGCCTCTGCCAAACCTTGATCGCCGGGATCATGAAGAGAGACTATATTGCTGCTGCACATATTTCTGGCATGGGCCGAGTCCGTATCCTACTTCGCCACATCCTGCCCAACATTGGTGAGCCTCTAGCAGTCAATGCCACTATTGGCGCTGGAAGTGTCTTGCTCTCTTTTGCCGGATTGAGTTTCCTCGGCCTTGGTGTTCAAGCCCCCCAGTACGATTGGGGTCGGCTCATGAACGAATGTTTTCAAGCATTCTTCACTCATCCGATCAAGTTACTGGCTCCCGGTATTGCCGTGATCCTGGCTGGACTTGCCTTCAATCTGAGCGGAGAATCGATTGCGCGAAGCCTGTCTGTGACCTCCCTCGGGGCACTGACCACCCGGGCACACAAACGTTCCATGGCCACCATGACTTCCCTACCTGAGTCCCCAACAACCGTAGAGGATGATTTTCCGCTGCTGTCAGTGTTGTCGCTTCGAGATTTGACGGTGAGCTTTCCCACAACGAAAGGTTTTGTTTCTCCAGTACGAGGGGTATCCTTCGATATTGCCCCAGGGGAATCAGTGGGACTTGTGGGGGAATCTGGGTGCGGTAAATCTTTGACAGCTATGGCCATCAGCCAACTGATTGAATACCCCGGAGTCGTTCAAGCTCACTGGCTGACATTCGCCGGCACTGACCTCCTCGATGGCCACGACCATCGTGAGCTTTTAGGTACCTCACTAGCGATGGTCTTCCAAGACCCCATGACCTGTCTCAATCCGACCCACAAAGTCGGTGGGCAACTCGCTGAATTGGGTGTCGCCCATGGTCACCTCACCAGAAAACAAGCCCTGGATCGAGCTGTCGACAGACTCGCTAGGGTCAAAATCGACGATCCTGGGCGCCGAGCACGACAATACCCCCACGAGTTCTCTGGTGGGATGCGTCAACGGGCCATGATCGGTTTGGGTACGATGCTCGAACCATCCCTCATCATCGCCGACGAACCAACAACTGCCCTGGATGTCACTGTCCAAGAACAGGTACTGAACCTGCTCCAAGCCATGAGGGAATCCCACCAAGCGAGCCTGATGCTCATCAGCCACGATGTTTCTGTGGTCCGTGAAGTGTGCGACAGAATCTTGATCATGTACGCAGGGCGTATCGTGGAGGATCTCCCAGCAGGCAGCCTCAACCAGGGTCTCCACCCGTACACGCGAATGCTTGTTGAAGCCGTACCCACCATGTCCACGGATCTGGTCACTCCCCTGGCGACTATCCCTGGGCGCCCACCTGACCCCGGAGATTGTCTAGGGTGCCCCTTCGCTCCGCGATGTCCCATAGCTGACGAGATCTGCTTCACGACTGACCCTGTCTTGACCAGCCAAGGTAGCTCTAGTGTGGCCTGTTGGCATCACGACCAAGAGTTGCCCCACACCCGAGTCCTGGAGGCCACCCATGGGTAACCTTCACTTCCGCGATGTATCGGTACGCTTTGGTACGGGAAAGAAATCCATGGTGGCTGTCGATCATGTGAACCTCCATGTCCGGCACAACCAGATCATGGGTATTGTTGGCGAATCAGGATCAGGCAAGTCAACCCTGGCCAGGACAGCAGTTGGACTGGTTCCACTCCACAGGGGAACCATCACTCTAGGCAGCCAGCCAGTTCCGCTAACAGGACCACGACGCCCGATCCAGATGGTGTTCCAAGACCATACAGCATCGCTCAACCCACGCATGAAAGTGGGAACAGCTATCTCGGAGATGCTCAGATACCTGGTCCCGAGAGCTCAACGCGCAGCGGAAGTCAACCGACTGCTGGAACTGGTTCACCTCGACAGCTCCTATGCTTTGGCCTACCCTGGCCAGCTTTCTGGTGGGCAACGTCAACGCGTCGGGTTGGCTCGCGCCCTTGCCCCGCGCCCAGAAGTCATCATCGCCGATGAAATCACCTCCAACTTGGATGTTTCTATCCAAGGCGCCATCCTCAACCTTGTGAAGGATCTGGTCAAAGAACTCGACTTAACCATGGTCTTCATCTCGCATAATTTGGCGGTCGTACGGTACATGGCC
The DNA here is from genome assembly GCA_009782785.1 of Propionibacteriaceae bacterium. GTDB lineage: Bacteria > Actinomycetota > Actinomycetes > Propionibacteriales > Propionibacteriaceae > WQYJ01. The sequence continues at coordinate 77,468 of WRIJ01000008.1, forward strand.
GATGATGTCGCCGTCATGAAGTCTGGACGAATAGTCGAACAGGGTTCAACCTCAGACGTACTCACACATCCTCAACATCCCTATACTCAACAATTACTGGCAGCCGTCCCTGGTGATGGTGGAAAGAAGGAAATCATGAAGAAAATCGATGCAAGCCATTGGCAATCTCGACTCGACACTCTAGCGAAAGAAGCTGGGGTTGTTGGAGCCGTTCTTGGGATACTGCGAGTCGGTGACAACAGCGACGATGAAATGGTACGAGTAGCCACAGGTTTACTCAATGTGAACACCGGTCGCGACACCACTGTTGATTCGCTCTTCCAAATTGGTTCCATCACTAAGACCTGGACCGCAACAGTCATCATGCAACTCATCGATGAGGGGCTGATTTCTCTCGATCAACTCGTGAAAGACATTCTCCCAGGTTTCACACTCATCTCCCCCGAACTGACTAACCAACTCACGGTGCGCCACCTTCTCAATCACACTGGTGGTCTTGATGGGGATGTCTTTGTTGACACCGGTCGTGGGGATGACAATCTCGAGAAATATATGGGAGTCCTGGAGAGTGCTGTTCAGATCCATCCCTTGGGAGCGACCTGGTCGTACTGCAATTCAGGGTATTCCATTTTGGGCCGGATCATTGAGGTAGTGACAGAAAAAGTGTGGGACGAGGCCATGAAGGAGCGCCTGTTCGTACCACTCGAACTCACCCACACTAATACTCTCCCTGAAGAAGCTCTCCTCTTCGACACGGCAGTTGGGCATGTGGTGGGGTTGCCTGAACCCCAGGTCACTCCTGCATGGATCCTGCAACGTAATGCTGGTCCTGCCGGACTCATCAACGCCAGTATCGCTGATCTGCTCACCTTTGGGCGTCTCCACACCTGTGGAGGTGTCGCAAAAAATGGTACGCGCGTACTGAGTGAAGAATCCGCAGCAGCTATGGTTGAATTCTCTGCAGACGTACCAGAAAAATACCTTCTCGGTGATTCCTGGGGGCTTGGTTTCGAACGATTCCGCTGGGATGATTCCTGGGTCTTTGGCCATGATGGGAACACTCTTGGTCAAGCGGCTTTCCTCCGCTTTAGCCCCTGGCACAATCTAGTAGTGGGGCTTGTGACCAATGACTCGTCTGCCCATGATCTCTACCAGCGGCTCTTCGCTGAGATCTTTGAGGAACTTTGTGGGGTCACGATTCAGTCCACCCTTGAACTTCCTGATACCCCTGCTGACCTGGATCTCTCCGAGTGGGTGGGTGTCTATGAGCGTGCCAGTGCACGGATCGAAATCTCCATGGAAGATGATCAACCAACATTCTGTGCGACCCAGAAAGGGGAATTGGCTGAGTTGGAAGACAACCCAGTCATCAAGCACACCATGATCCCCATACGTGAAGGCCTCTATGGTTTCTATTTCGATGACTTGAAAACCAATGTTCCAGTGTGGTTCTATTCCCTCCCCACTGGTGAACGCTATATCCACTTCGGCGCACGAGCAACAAAGAAGATTTCCTGATGAAGATTTCAGCCATCACCGCCCAAGCGGTGTCCGTACCACTAGTGGAACCTTTCACCATCTCTTTGACGACCATTGACTCAGCTGACACAGTGATTGTCCGTATAGAAACCGACACTGGACTAGTGGGTCATGGTGAAGGGGCCGGTATTGGTGTCGTCACCGGCGAAACAACTGCCAGCGTCCTTGAAGCAATAGAGTTATTCACTCCAGCACTCATCGGTCAAAGCCCTTACGCCATCGGGCATCTTCACCGTGAAATGGATCGTATCCTTGTGGGTCATGGCGCCGCTAAAGCAGCCCTCGACATTGCTCTGTACGACATCATGGCCCAGGGAGCTGGATGCCCGCTCTACCAATTCTTGGGTGGGGTTTCCTCAACAATTGAAACAGATCAAACCATTGGCTTAGCTGACCCGGGGTACATGGCTGACAAGGCTCGTACGTACGCGGGGCAGGGGTACAAGCAACTGAAGATCAAAGCCGGAAGTAATGATGACCAAGATAGGCAAGCGATCGAACTCATCCACGCTGCTGCTCCTGGAATCAGTTTAAAGGTGGATGCCAATCAGGGATGGAATGTCCCGCAAGCTTTGAAGATGCTCTCCTTCTATGAGAAGTACGATGTCTGCGCTGTTGAACAACCTCTCCCCCATTGGGATCTCCAAGGAGCTGCCTATCTGAGGGCGCGCTCACCCATAGCTATCATGGCCGATGAGAGTTGCTTCACCCCTCATGATGCCTCAGCGATTGTGACAGCACAGGCGGCGGACATCATTAATATCAAGCTCATGAAATGTGGAGGGATCTATCCTGCCCTCCACATCAACGCCATAGCTCGGGGCGCAGGTGTGCCGACCATGGTGGGTTGCATGTTGGAAAGTCGACTAGGTATTGCAGCAGGGGCCCACTTCGTGGCATCAGATCCCAATATCATCTATGCGGATCTTGATAGTTTCCGAGACTTCAACGACAGTTCTTTCGTGACCAGTGCTTTCGATGTCGAGGTTCCTCACATCCATCTGAGCGATCGCCCCGGTCTGGGAGTCGATGTCGTTGCTCTGTAAGGATGTCCACAGGAGGCAATAGTTATCCACACATGTGGGATGCCCCAGCATTTTCTGTTCAGTGGGGGCCATTGTCTGGTTATGAGACTCTTTCGCTTCGGTTGTGCTGTGGTAGCCACTGTGATGGTTGTCACCTTAGAGGTGTCGTGGTGTCCACCAGCTGGTGCCACAGATTTCACGGCCACTGCCCCAACCTTGGGTGATGTGGTTCGCGGGTTTGATCATCTTGAACACAATTGGGATTCTGGACACCGGGGTGTGGATATAGCCACGACCGAAGGCAGCGATGTGGTTGCTGCAATGGATGGCGTGGTCTCCTTCGCAGGAATGGTGGCTGGGCGTCCCGTACTCAGTATCCGTCATGGAGATCTCACCACCACGTACGAACCGGTCCGAGCAGTGGTGCGACCAGGAACCCAGGTCGTCAGAGGCGAGAAAGTCGGTGAGGTGATTCTTGGGCACCCTTGCCCTGGCGATGTCTGTCTGCATTGGGGTGTCAAACAAGGTGAGAACTACCTGGACCCGCTGAGCTTTCTTCAAGGTGGGGACATTCATTTAATCACCAAGGAGGCTTTTGAGGAGGTTCGTGAGCACGCGAAAGAACTCGTGGATGTCGATGGACGCCTCTCCGAGATGGGGTTAGCTGCTCCAAGTAGTGGAGTGGTGACCTCTGCGTACGGCATGAGGCGCCACCCCATCGAAGGAGTGTGGAGATTCCATGACGGTGTGGACATTGCTAGCTCTTGCGGCACACCCTTGAGAGCGGCCGCTTCGGGAAAGGTCGTGGAGTCTTACTACCATTCTGGGTACGGAAATCGGTTAATCATTGATCATGGGGACGTTCAAGGCCAGCGAGTAAAAACTGGGTACAACCATGCTCAAGGATATGGGGTACGAGTCGGAGACCATGTCACCCAAGGCCAGGTGGTGGGCCTCATGGGAACCACCGGGTCATCAACCGGATGCCACTTGCACTATCAAGTGTGGGTGGGTGGTTCCCTCATTAATCCTGCGTCGAGCCTGCCCTAGCTGGATCAAACTCCCCCTTGGGAGTGATGGGCCAATCTTTCCCAAAACGATATTCAAGCTCCTCGTGGTCACGATAGAGCTGTTTACGGCTACGAGCTGAGAGTCGGTCGCCGAACACTATTCCTAAGAGGTGATCAGTTTCATGTTGAAGACAACGTGCCAACAAACCTGTGCCGTGGATTTCCACCTCTTGACCATCGTGATCAAGTCCGTGGCATATGGCCGTACTGGGTCGAGACAGGGAGCTGAATGCTCCAGGAAGTGATAGGCATCCCTCTTCTTCGCTCACCAGTTGACGTGAGGTGCCCTCCGGGAGAATAACTTCAGGATTAATCACCACCCCTTGGTGGACCTGGTCGTTTTCGTCTGCACATTGATAGATGAAAATGGAGCGATGATCCCCCACTTGGGTTGCCGCAAGACCCACACCTTGAGCAGCAGCCATGGTGGCGAACATATTTCTGAGGAATTGATGAAGTTCGTCATCAAACTGGCTGACAGGTATGGTGGGCTCATGAAGGACAGCTTCCCCCCAACGCGTGATCCTTAGAATTTCTCCCCCCGTTGTCAGGTCAGCTACATCAGTCATTGTGCTCCTTTCCTCAGTGATCCTATCGGACACCAGCGCGTCAGGGCGCAGAAATAGCCCTAGGTGAGGCATCCTTGACCTGTGGCTACTGTGACCGACCACCTCGGGGACTACGACTTATATCTCGCTAGTCGTTATTCCGAGCGTACGCGGGTCTCCTATGGAACAGACCTGAGGGTGTTTCTCGACTTTCTGGGCACTCGTGGGATCAACACCATTGAGGATGTTGAACTCAGCGATGCCCGGGCTTGGATTGCTTCCATGTCAGATCAGGGAAAGTCCAAAGCGACATTGCAGCGCCGTACAGCAGCGATCAAAGGATTCTTCACCTGGGCTAAGTCCATGGGACTCACGGACAAGAATCCGACCATGGGACTCAAGTCTATTAAGGTACCAGGGTCGTTACCGGAAACCATCACCCAAACCGAAGCCAGCGAATTGATGGATGCGCTCCACGCAGTAGCCCAGGAAACCAACACTGCTGTGGCCTATCGAGACCTTGCGATCATGGAAATGCTGTACGCCACTGGTTTGAGGGTCTTCGAATTGTGTGACCTCGACATCGATTCCCTCGATCGAGCTCGCGAACTCGTCCATGTCCTGGGTAAAGGAAATAAGGGGCGCTCTGTCCCTGTAGGAGTGCCTGCATGGAAAGCTGTTGATCGGTGGCTGGACTACCGCCATGAATTGGTCACTGACAGCAGTGGGCCTGCCCTCTTCCTCGGTGAACGCCATGGTGGGAGAATCAATCAACGAGTAGTTCGGCGAATCGTCCATGCCAGTCTCGGACTTGTGGATGGTGCCCCCCAACTAGGGCCTCACGGTTTACGCCACGCCATGGCGACACATATTTTGGAAGGTGGTGCTGATTTGCGTACCGTCCAAGAAGTTCTCGGGCACTCCTCTATTACGACCACCCAGGTCTACACCCATGTGTCCTCCGAAAGACTTCGTGCGATCTTTGCCACTGCACACCCGAGGGCTTGAAGCCAGCTAGGCTGCTTGAGCGTACCAGCGCCCTCGGATTTCCATGACTTTCAGGGGCATATCAAAGGTACGGCTGAGCACCTCAGAAGTCATGACCTCGTGGATGGGTCCCATGGCTATGGAGCGTCCTTGTTTCATGAACAGTGCATGGGTTATTCCGTGAGGGATTTCTTCAACATGGTGGGTCACCATGGCAAGGGTTGGGGCCATGGGATCTTCAGAGAATTCCGCCAAAGTGGAAAGAAGGTATTCACGTCCAGCAAGATCAAGTCCGGCTGTTGGTTCATCGAGGAGAAGAATCTCTGGATCACTCATCAATGCGCGAGCAATGTGTACCCTTTGGCGCTCCCCCTCAGATAAGGTGCCGAAACGTCGCCCCGCCAAGGAATTGACCCGCAGCTTGGTCATGAGTTTCTCTGCTTGGATCTCATCGACTGCAGTGTATTCCTCACGCCAGCGCCCAAAAACAGCGTACGCCGACGACATCACTACATCGAGGACCAACTCATCTAAAGGAATCTGAGCTTCAAGACCTGCAGAGGCAATCCCAATGAGCGGTCTCAATTCAAAGACGTCCATGTCACCGAGTTTGTTGCCCAGCAACCTCACCTCACCTGTGGTGGGAAACATATTGGCTGACACCAATTGCAGCAGTGTTGTTTTCCCGGCTCCGTTAGGGCCGATGATGACCCAGCGATCGGCTTGATCGACTTTCCACGACAGGTGGTCAAGAAGGAAGGTACGACCACGTCTCAGCGTCACTTCGCTGACTTCAATGACCGTACTCACACAAGATAACCTAGCGGATAAGTGATCACTCCCCAAAGAAACTCGACCGGGGATTCACTTTTCTGACATGGTTCATGGATGATCATTCACCCATGCTTCAGGCTGCGTTCGATGTCGTTGGCTAGTTCAGCAATATCTTCCACACTTTGCTGACCACCAGAAACAGTGGTCATCACCCCGTCAGTTAATACAGTAATACAGGCTACTTGGTGGGGTTGTGGAGTTTTTTGTGCACTGGATTCCCAGAGTATTCCACACCTTGAAGGGCCGTACCACTGTGAATCTGCCACATAGGTGTCCATGTATTGACCAGTGAGATCGAAACTCACTACTGCCAAATCTAGGGGTGAACTGTTGTGAGCATAGGTTGCGGTGAGCTGATCAGGAATCGGGTCAGCTCCCAGGACTGAATAATCACCAGCCTCACTGGGAAGAACAGACCCACTGATCGCCTTGGTTGGCGCGACGGGTGGCTGGTGCGCGTCGGATGAATCCCGAGAGGAACAACCCACGAGCACCACACAGGCAATGAGGCTCGAAGCGATTAACTTGTTCATATGTTCCTTACGCTAGTGCAACAAGCTCCAGGTATTCATCATTCCACAGGTCCTCGGTACCATCGGGTAACAACAGCACCCGATCTGGATGAAGAGCCTCGACAGCACCTTGATCGTGGGTGACTAATATGATCGCACCACTGTAGGTGTTGATAGCTGATAGGACTTCTTCTCGCGAAGCTGGGTCGAGGTTATTGGTGGGCTCATCTAACAACAGTACGTTGGCCCGAGAAACCACGAGCATTGCTAATGCAAGGCGAGTCTTCTCCCCTCCTGACAGTACGGATGCGGGTTTGTTGACATCATCACCGGTAAAGAGGAAGGAGCCGAGGATGGTTCGTGCTTCAGTTTCTGATAGTTCACTGGCGTAACTCATCATGTTGTCGAGTACGGTTTTCTTCACATCCAAGCTCTCGTGTTCCTGGGCGTAATATCCGAGTTTGAGTCCATGCCCATCGATAACATCACCCATGTCTGGTTCTTCAACCCGAGCCAAAAGACGCAGAAGGGTTGTTTTCCCTGCTCCGTTGAGGCCTAGAACAACCACCCGTGAACCTCGGTCAATGACGATATCTACACCGAAAAAGACTTCCAAGGATCCATAACTCTTAGTCAACTCCTTGCCTGTCAGTGGGGTCTTCCCACAGGGAGCGGGTTGCGGGAAGCGCAAATGAGCCACTTTGTCGGCGACCCGCTGGGGTTCGACACCTTCCAAGAGCCCAGCAGCGCGGCGATCCATCGATTGTGCAGCAACAGCTTTCGTGGCTTTGGCTCTCATGTGATCTGCTTGGGCTTTCAAAGCAGCAGCTTTTCGTTGTGCATTGTCTCTTTGACGTTTTCTCCGACGCTCATCTGCTTCGCGTTGTTCCAGATAGGACGCCCAGCCGACGTTGTACTGGTCGAGTACACAGCGCCCCGCATCGAGGTGGAAGACCTTGTTCATTGTTTCACCCAACAGACTCACATCGTGGGAGATCACGACCAGGCCACCACCAAAATTCTGGAGGTATCCTCTCAACCAACTGATGGAGTCTGCATCTAAATGATTGGTGGGTTCATCGAGGAGGAGGGTTGATGCGTCGAGGAAAAGTATTCGAGCAAGTTCCACCCGGCGGCGTTGCCCTCCTGAAAGATTGGTGAGCACAGTATCGAGGACTCGATTGTCTAACCCAACGTTGGCGGCAATTCTGCTAGCTTCTGCTGAAGCACCGTATCCTCCTTGCCCGAGAAACTCGGTTTCCGCACGCGCATAAGCAGCCATCGATGCTGTACGGTGCTCGCCGGTGGCGCTCGCCATCAGGTGGGAATGCTTCTCCATTCGCGCCATGAGCGTATCCAACCCTCGCGCAGACAGTATTCGAGATTTGGCGGTGATGTCCATACTGCCTGTACGAGGATCCTGCGGAAGATGCCCAACAACTCCCCGGTGAGTGACCACACCTGATGCTGGTTGGCCTTCGTGGGCCATGATTTTCATGAGCGTTGTTTTACCAGCACCATTGCGCCCGACAAGGCCAATTTTGTCACCAGGTGAGACGGAAAATGTGGTGGGTTCTATGAGGAGTTGGGCACCTACGCGTACTTCAACATCCTTCACCTGGAGCATGACAACGAAACCCAGGTGATCATTGGTTGCATCAAAGGATCAGAGTCGATCAGAATACTGGGTCCAATGCCTCGGACCACAACTCAGCCTCCTCTTCGGCAGCTTTCTTTGCTCGCATCACGTAGAACACAGTGACACCGAGCAGGAGCATGACAGTAATGAGTGCAGATTTACGCATACCAGTAGCTTATCCTATTTCTTATCGTGGCAGCGGATGTCGAGCGGTCCAACTAGTCGTGTGCGGGAACCATCACCAAACACACGCAGCCGTACCTTCATATGGTTAGGTAACCAAGGATGCGTCTCCTCATGCTATCGCCTTGACGCAGACATTTGCCAGTGTTATGAGGGGAAATTTCCATCCAAGCCGGACGGATGCTACCGCAAGCTACCTTGTCGGAGGTAAACTACCTTCCAAAGTGCGATATCTGCCAATGAGTGGAGGACTAAGTCGTGTTAGCACAAGAGCAGGGTCTCGAAAGCGTCGAACCCCAATTGACCTCACCACCAGCTGCCATGCGCCGCGGTGTCGTGGCGTTCATTTCCCTGATCGCCACCTTCGCCCTAGTGTTCACTGTGACCCCTGTGGTCAGTGCTGATCCTGGTGAAGAAGAACCAACCATGGTGTGTATCCCTGGTGATGGCGATGAACCAGAGGCCTGCTACGAGATCGACGAACTTGATTCACTGTGTGATTGTGAACAACCAGCAGCACTCGACGATCTTGGTAACCCGATTCCCAGTGATCTCCCCTGCCTGTGCGAAGACGAAGAGATCGCTGCAACCGGCGAAGAATCTGGGGAGTCTGAAGAATCTGAAGGCTCAGAAGAACCAGGTGAACCGGAAGTCACGATCACGGTCCCGCCACCACCTCCCCCGATCAATCTCACCTTCAACGCCACAGGTGGATATGTCTGGGGTGTGACCAATTTGACGCTGAACGTACGTAACGGATTGTCTGGACTTCCCTCTGCTGCACGCGGATACTACGTATTCCAGGGTTGGTACACCCAACCATCAGGGGGAACCAAGGTGACCTATGCGTACGCAGCAGGGATCAAGCAGAACACCATGGTTTATGCTCAGTGGAAGAAAGCCAGGCATCTTTCTTTCAATGCCAATGGAGGAAAAACCCCTGTGGCATATCGCGATGTGACCCCGGGAGCAAAAATCGGTTCCTTGCCCACACCAACGCGGACCAATTATCGGTTCGCCGGGTGGTACACCAAGAAGAGTGGCGGAACCAAGATCACCACATCAACCAAGGCAGCAAAAACCACAGGGACCACCACGTACTATGCCCACTGGACGCCTTTAAAGACATACAAGTTCAATGCCAACGGTGGGTACGTCTGGAAAACCTCCAAGTCCATCACAGCAGGGAACAAACTCGGTGCCCTTCCCAAACCAACACGACCTGGTTACACTTTTATGGGCTGGTATACCTCCAAGGCCCATGGTGGTTCGAAGAGAACCTCTGAGACCAGATCAGCTAAGAAAGCCGGCACAGTCTATCTCTTCGCCAGGTGGGCACCCACAGCTATGTACCAAACTAATGGAGCATGGAGTTCCAAAAAATATAGCACCGGAACCATGTCGAACTCTGGGTGTGGGCCTGCAGCAGCATCCATCGCAGTTCGAGCAATCAGTGGCAACTATTCCGTGTCTCCATGGACTGCGGCGACGTGGAGTACGAATAATGGGTACACCCAATCGGGGGCAGGACGAACAAAAGCATCCTTCTTCGTTGACTACCCTGCCACATACGGCGTTAAAGTGACTCCCATACCTGGGGGCAGTAGTGCCTCAGCTGATGCAGCTGCCTTGGCAGCTGTGAAACGAGGTGATTGGGTCATTGCCTTCATGCGCCCAGGCAATTGGGCAGTCAATGGTCACTACATTCTGTGGTACGACGTTGATGGAGGTACAGCACTCGTGCGAGACCCGTACTCCACTTCAACAAAGAGGACCCGTGGCAAAGTCAAACTCCTCCAACAGCAAGCCTGGGGTTACTACATTGTCACTGTTCCAGATCACAAGAAAACTTGGAAACCGTAAATTTGCCAGTGAGTCTTGGTTCTAGAGATTGAACCCGATGGCACGCATTTGTTCGCGCCCCTCGTCAGAGATCATGTCCATCGTCCACGGTGGCATCCACACCCAGTTGATCACTGCACTGCGGGCACGCGTACTGAGCAGGAAATAGACATCTGACTCTAGTTGATCGGTGAGAGGACAAGCAGGAGAAGTCAATGTCATATCCACAGTGACTCGTCCATCGTCGGTGATGTCCACTCCATAGACCAGGCCAAGGTCAACGATGCTCACCCCGATTTCTGGGTCAACAACATCGCGCAGGACCTCCAAGAGTTCGTCCGGTGTGGGCCACACCTTCCCGCCTTTATCACCATCACCCCAGGGATCATCAAGGATGTCACAGGTTTCATCTTGGGAATCAGTCATGACAACCACCTTCCATTCGTGCGATCGCGTCGCGTAATCCCGCCCATCCCAACATGGCACATTTCACTCTGGCCGGAAATTGGGCTACCCCTTGAAGAGCAATGCCATCTTGGTAGATATCCTCATCAAGTGTCACTTCCCCACGTCCTTCGATCATTTCCACAAAACCTTCATAGAGTTCCACCGCTTGGGCCAGAGTACGCCCAATGACTAGGTCAGTCATGATGGATGTGGATGCTTGCGAGATCGAGCATCCCACACCTTGATAGCTGACGTCGTCAATCATGGAACCATCGCTGGTCAACCTTAACGTGAGCTCATCGCCGCAAGACGGGTTAACATGGCTCACCTCAACCTGGAAAGGCTCTCGCAAGCCACTATGATGCTTAGCGCGATAGTGATCCATGATGATCTCTTGGTAGAGAAGGTTCAAGTCATCCACGATTCCCTCCAAAGAACTGCCATGCTTCCCCCACCCCATCAATGAGTGCATCAATGTCACTCGTCGTGGTGTAGAGATAACTCGACGCACGCACACTCGACTGAACCCCTAGCCGTACATGGAGTGGGCGTGCACAGTGGTGACCACCACGTATGGCCACACCCAAAGAATCAAGAACCTGCATGACATCATGGGGATGGATATCTCCCACCTCAAAGGAGAGTGGGCATCCGCGATCACCTAAGCGGGGCCCCAAAATCCTCACCTGTTCACAGTCACCCAACCTGCTCAGCGCATAGGTGGTGATCGCTGATGTGTGCGCTGCCACGGCGTCCATCCCGACCGAGTCCAGATAGTCAACTGCCGCGCCTAGCCCAACTGCTTGGGTGATAGCAGGAGTGCCTGCTTCGAAGCGGTACGGAGGTTTCGCATACGTAGAGGAGTCCATCGTGACCACCTCAATCATTTCTCCCCCACCAAGAAACGGTGGCAGGGACTCCAAATGTTCATAGTGTCCCCACAGAACACCGATCCCTGTCGGGCCAAGCATCTTGTGTCCGGTGAAAGCCATGAAATCAGCTCCAAGGTTACCCACATCCACTGGTTCATGACCAACGAGTTGAGATCCATCCGCCACGACCACTGCCCCCATGTCGTGGGCCCATGAGGCTACCTCAGTGAGAGGGAATCTCACACCTGTCACATTTGACATTGCTGTCAGGGCAACCACTTTGGTCGATTCGTTGATGAGGTGATCCTCGTGGGCCTTATCCAGATCAAGCTCGCCAGTATCATCAACATCAAACCAGCGAAGAGTGGCACCAGTACGCTCACACGCCATCTGCCAGGGTACGATATTCGAGTGATGTTCTGCCACAGAGATGACGACCTCATCACCAGCAGTCAAGGACGACCCCAGTGTGTAGGCAGCAAGATTTAAAGCCTCTGAAGCATTCTTGGTGAAAATGATCTCCTGGGACTGAGCACCAATGAAGTCCGCAACCTTGCCGCGTGCTGTTTCATAAGCCAAGCTGGCTTCAGTTCCCAGGGTATGCATAGCCCGCGCCACATTGGCATTACTCGTCAACGAGAACTCTTTCATGGCCTCAATGACCTGTGTGGGTTTTTGGGAGGTATTGGCCGAATCCAAGTAAACAAGCTCGCGCCCATTCACTTGCCGATTCAGGATCGGGAAATCCTCGCGGATCTTGGCCAGATCTAACATCTTAGAGATCCTCGTTGTCAACCCAGGTTGCATACCCAGTTTTCTCGAGGGACTGTGCCAGTGTGGCGTCTCCTTGTTCCACGATGCGCCCGTCGACGAAGACATGAACGACGTCGGGGTGGATATAGTTGAGAATCCGGGTGTAGTGGGTGATCAGGAGAACCCCTTTGTCTCCGCTAGCTGCATATCGGTTGACCCCTGCTGAGACGATTTTGAGTGCGTCAATATCCAGGCCCGAATCTGTCTCATCGAGGATGGCATAGGACGGATTAAGCAGATCTAATTGCACGATTTCGTTACGTTTTTTCTCCCCACCCGAGAATCCTTCATTGACGCTACGGGCAGAAAACTCTGGCCCTAATTCCATGGCAGCCAACGATTGATTCACTGTCTTGACCCACGTACGTACTGGTGGCGCTTCACCACTAAGAGCAGTTTTTGCCGTACGCAAAAAGTTGGCCACTGAGACTCCGGGGATCTCCACCGGATACTGCATAGCGAGGAAGAGCCCGGCTTTGGCTCTCTCATCCACAGACAACCCACCAATGTCTGTGCCATCGAGGACAACGCAGCCTTGGGTGATGGTGTATTTTGGATGTCCAGCAAGGGCATAAGCCAAGGTAGATTTCCCCGATCCATTAGGTCCCATGATGGCATGGACCTCACCAGGAAAGATAATAAGGTTGACCCCCTTCAAGATGGGTTTCTCACCAGTATCAGTGGTGACACTCACGTGAAGGTCTTTGATCTCCAAACACTGCTCACTCATGTTTCTCCTTAGCTAATTCTTCGTCGATCCTTCTCAGCAGGGCTTCTTCGACATCACCCACACCAATACGCGCCAAAACAGAGGTGAAGAATCCTCTCACGATCATGGTTTTAGCTTCGTCTTCACTGATTCCTCGACTGCGAAGATAAAACAAGTGTTCCGGATCAAACCGCCCAGTGGAAGCCGAATGACCTGCACCCACAATGTCACCTGTTTCGATTTCCAGGTTAGGTATAGACTCTGCGCGGCAACCGTCGCTGAGGACCAAATTCTTGTTGGTCTCGTAGGTTTCGATTCCCTCACCTTGGGGACGGATTTTCACATCCCCAACCCATATTGATGTCGCTCCTTGGCCTTGAAGGGCGCCGCGATAATCTACCATGGAGGTGCACGCGGGCTGGTTGTGGTCGACGAGTAGTCGATGTTCATGATGCTGGCCACCATGGGCAAAGTACACTCCCAGCAACTCAACGTGACCACCACTGGAGCTATAGGATGTGGTGGTTCCTATCCTGTTGAGCTCCCCTCCCAGAGTTACAACGATGTGACGGTATGTAGCATCATGGCCGACCTGGGCAACATGGTGCCCAAGATGGATAGAACCCGCCTCCCAGTCATAGATACTCACCACTGTCAGTTCAGCGCCGTCACCCACCAGGATTTCTGTGAGTGCGCTGTGATGGGCGAGACCTTGGTGGGTCGCCACTACTGTCGTACGGCTCCCCTGTAGTGCCTCAATGACCAGATGATTGGCGCTTGGATCAGTGGATTGTCCAGTCAGTGACAATCTCAGAGGGGAATCACTGACAGACTCCAGCTTCACATAGTGTGCTCGTTCCATACCGCCGCAGATGGCAGTGTTGACATCCACGGGAGTGAAAAGGCTACCCCTGATCCCTTCCCCTAGCCCCAGGGTGTCGATGGGGGTCTGGCTATGAACCTCTAGGGTGCTGCGTTTCAAAGATTCGTCGAAGAATCCTGTGAGCTTGTCCAGTGGTGTGAAACGCCACTGTTCTTCGCGGGAATCAGGAACTCCACCATCGGTAACCGGGAAGGTTTGCTGGGAGTCTGGTGTGTTCATCCGACAGCCCCTTCCATTTGGAGTTCGATGAGCCGGTTCAGTTCGAGGGCGTACTCCATAGGCAGCTCCCGAGCAATCGGTTCAACAAACCCGCGTACGATCATGGCAAAAGCTTCCTCTTCGGTCATTCCCCTACTCATGAGATAGAACAGTTGATCTTCACTGACCTTGGAGACAGTGGCCTCATGAGCCATAGACACCTCATCATTACGCACATCGACGTATGGGTACGTATCGGAACGAGAGACACCATCGACCAAGAGTGCATCACAACGTACTGATGAAGCACTGTGATCGGCACTACTGGCCACATGAACCAGTCCACGGTACGAGGCTCGCCCACCACAGCGGGCCACCGATTTCGACACGATAGTGGACGAGGTGTGTGGCGCAGCGTGAACCATTTTCGAACCAGTGTCTTGGTGTTGGCCTTCCCCAGCAAATGCAATGGAGAGGGTCTCCCCTGTGGCACCTTCACCAACCAACCACACAGCTGGATATTTCATGGTGGTCTTTGACCCGATATTGCCATCGACCCATTCCATGGTGGCGCCGCTCAAGCATTTCGCCCTCTTGGTCACCAGGTTGTAGACATTGGTTGACCAATTCTGAATAGTTGTATAACGGCAACGCCCTCCTGCTTTGATGATGATTTCTACCACTGCAGCATGCAGGGAGTCGGTCTTGTAGATGGGTGCCGTACACCCTTCGACATAGTGGACAAAGGCACCCTCGTCGACAATGATGAGAGTTCGCTCAAACTGGCCCATGTTTTCAGTATTGATACGGAAGTAGGCCTGGAGGGGAATGGTGACCTGCACCCCGGGTGGCACATAAATGAAGGACCCACCAGACCACACTGCAGAGTTGAGGGCCGAGAACTTGTTGTCACCAGCTGGCACTACTGTTCCGAAGTATTCTTCGAAAAGTTTAGGGTATTCCTTGAGCGCACTATCAGTATCAAGGAAGATGACACCTTGGCGCTCCAGCTCCTCATTGATTTTGTGGTAGACCACCTCAGATTCGTACTGTGCAGCAACTCCAGAGACGAGGCGTTTTTTCTCCGCATCAGGAATCCCGAGCCGGTCATAGGTCGCCTTAATGTCTTCGGGAAGATCCTCCCAGGATTGCACCGGCGAATCTGTGGGTTTCACATAGTATTTGATCTCATCAAAATCAATGTCTGTGAGGTCGGGACCCCAGGTCGGCATAGGTTTTTTCGTGAAAAGGTCTAAGGCATTCAATCGATAGTCGACCATCCACTGGGGTTCATTTTTGCGTACTGTGATTTCTCGAACCACCGACTCCGTCAACCCTCGAGCTGCCTTCTGTCCGGCTTCATCGCGGTCGTGCCAACCGAAGCGATAGGAATTCAGGGCTTCAAGATGCTCATCTTGGGTTGCTCCGAGACCTGGAGCGCGCTGGGGGCTCTGCGGAGTTTCAACGTCCGTACTCACTGATTCTCCTTTCTCATCGGAGCTGGAATGTGCGTGGTACACACCCCATCACCATGGGCGATGGTTGCTAGGCGTTGAACGTGGGAGTCAAGGAGGCGAGAAAAGATTGAGGTTTCCACAGAGCACAATTGAGGGAAGCGTACGGCAATAGCAGGATAGGGACACTGGTGTTGGCAGAGTTGGGTACCAGCCATGTTCTGTGAGGTGGGCATAATTCCGGCAATGAACCCGTCTTCATTGAGAGCCATGGATAGTGCCTGGAACCCGGGCAAGGAAGCATCCTCGGCGATCAACTCAGCAAATCTTGTTTCGATGGCTTCAAATCTTTGCTCAAAGAATCGGGTTACTGCTTGTTCCCCACCCAGTTCCTCTAATGTTTCTATCGCCGATATGGCAACCGTGTCATAGGTCTGGGACAGGGATTCTCGACCTTTTGCTGTGGCAGAAAATTCTTTCGAGGGGCGACCGGCACCAGTACGCAAGGAGGCTGGTTGTATACGTACGGTGACCATCCCTGCCTCTTCCAGGTGTTGGAGGTGCAACCGGATAGCCTCTGGTGTCAGATCGAATTCTTCAGCAAGCTTGGCCGTGGTTGTCCATCCATGTTCAACAATGGAGGTCATGACGCGACGCCTGGTGGTGGCGTCATGAGCTGAGTGCTCCACAGGTGGTGTCAGGACTTTCACAAGACTATTCTTGCGTAATTCGCATGCCAGCGCATCTCCATTGCACCCTAAGTGAGATTTCTCATGGTTCCCGGGGTCTTTCTTAGGCGCTACAGAGGGTTTTCTCAGGTAGCACGCGTATACTTCCGGTGATTGCAGGTCCGCGAGGAGGAATATGTCTTTAGATCGCATGCTCCGCTTCGATGATCGAGCATCTCTGGCAGAAAGCACAGCATCACTCCTGCTAGAAACCATGGCTGTTCGTCAGCGTGAAGCTGGCACAGTCAGTCTCTGTGTGACTGGTGGGGAACTCTCCTACGACATCTTCGGTCATATGGCCCAACAAGGGCCACATCACACACTTGATGCGAGCAACGTGCATCTGTGGTGGAATTGGGACTATTTCCTCCCCCTCGATAACCCTGATCGGAACTCTCTCACGGCCCTATCACGCTTAGGTGGGGTCTTCGGGTTTGATCCCACAAAGATCCACGCCATCCCTTCCGTCGAAGTGTGTTCCGATTCTGAAGCAGGGGCCGACCAGTATGGGCAAGAGTTACGAGCCAGCAATCCCATTGACATCTGCCTGGTCGAACTCGGAGGGCAGGGTCAGATCGCTGGAATCTTCCCCCACCACAAACCTACAGCTCCCGGCGTACTAGCCACGAGTATTCACGATGCCCCACTGGATCATCCCGAACTGATCACACTCACCACCGCAGGGTTGAACACCTGTCGAGAAATCTGGGTTCTTGCTCACGGGGAGGATGTTGCCCCACTCCTTGACCAGCTTCGAGGCCAGGACACCCCTATGCCCATTGGGGAACTCACTGGTCGAGAGATCGTCCTCTTCCTCACCGATGTGTTGGCAGCCTCACTACTTGACTTCCATCACTGCCATCTATGAGTGGAAAATTCGATCAGTAAATTGCTTCGCCAGCTTTTCTGCGCGCACGCAAATCCGCAAGAGCCTCAGTGAGGATCACTTTTGCTTCTGCTGGGGTTCTGCGTTCTTTCACGTATGCCAAGTGGGTTTTGTACGGAAGGATGTGCGGAGGTGGCGGAGGGTTCTCAGCATCAGTGTTAGCTGGCAAACCACAGCGCGGGCAATCCCACTCTTGGGGATAATCAGCCCCCATAGCAAAAGCCTGATGGGTCTCATGTCCACGAGCACAGTAGTAGGTGACATGGTGGCGAGGGGCGGAATCCCCGCGCTCAGCCTCACCCATGGGGCCTGCACCGACTCGACTCCCCCGAATTGCACTACCAACAGCCACAGGTATCCTGCTTTCTCTATCTACCTACCCGTTACCCTACTGGAGCAACTTGCCACAGCAGAATCAGGGCGACAATACAGGCAACCCACACCAGCGAAACAATGACAGTAATTCGATCCAAATTACGCTCAGCAATCGAAGAACCTCCAAAGGCTGTCGACATGCCACCACCGAAAAGGTCTGACATTCCACCTCCTCGGCTCTTGTGTACGAGAATAGCTAACGTCAACAACGCAGAGGTGATGATGAGGATAATGGACAATGTCAGGATCGGCATCGTCATCGCGAGAGGGGTCAAAAAAGTCACCTGCATATCTTAGCTCATCACCCCAAACAACGAAACCCGCCGCACCCTCGATTCCGGGCAGCTACCTTGGGTTATCATCGGCCATAGAAGGTCACAATGCGAGCAAATTCCTCAGGATCCAAAGAAGCACCACCGACGAGGGCTCCATCCACGTCTGATTGGTTCATGATATCCACGACGTTGGATGCTTTCACTGAACCACCGTACTGGATGCGCACACTCTGACTTGCATCGCTGCCAAAGAGCTCCTCAACCCGGGTACGTATAGCTCCGCACACTTCCTGAGCATCCTCGGGAGTAGCAACCTCGCCAGTGCCAATAGCCCACACTGGCTCATAGGCAATCACTGCTGCCCCGACCTGCTCGGAAGAAAGACCATCAAGTACGCCATTGATCTGGGCCAGGACGTACTCCACATGGGTGCCCTCTTTGCGGATATCGAGCTTCTCACCCACACAGATGATCGGTGTCATGGAATTTTCCAAGACTTTCTTCGCCTTGGCATTGATGATCTCATCAGTTTCTCCGTGGTATTCGCGACGCTCCGAATGCCCCACAACGACGTATGTACAGTCCAATTTGGCCAGCATCGGTGCTGAAACTTCTCCAGTGTAAGCACCCGAATCGTACAGTGATACGTCTTGTGCGCCGAAGACCAAAGGAAGCCTGTCACCTTGCACGAGGTTCTGTACCGTACGAATATCGGTAAAGGGAACAATCACTGCGGCTTCACAGAGCTTCTTGTCATATCGATAGTCAGCGAGAGTCCAAGCGAGCTTTTGGACAACACCAGTGGCTTCCACATGGTTAAGATTCATTTTCCAGTTACCCGCCATAAGCGGCAAACGAGTCATCTTTCCTCCTCCAAGACCATCAGGCCAGGAAGTTCCTTGCCTTCAAGATATTCCAGTGAGGCTCCCCCACCGGTTGAGATATGACCGAACTGGTCATCGTTATAGCCAAAAGCTCTCACTGCAGCAGCGGAATCGCCACCACCTACGACAGAGAAGGCATCTGATTCCACGAGCCCTTGAGCAATGGCTTTCGTACCTTGGGCTAATTCATCAATTTCAAAAACCCCCATGGGGCCATTCCAGAACACGGTTTTGGCACCAGAGATTTCTTGCCTGAAAAGCTCTGCTGAGGCTGAACCTATATCGCATCCACTACGATCTGACGGCAGGGCAGTGATGTCTGCTTCGACAACGTCACCCGACAGGGTGAAGGTAGAGAAATCTATGGCATTTTCTCCGACACAGAGTGCATCAACAGGAAGAAGAACCTTCTTCCCTTCAGCTTCGGCTCTATCCAGGTATCCTGCACAATCATCAAGTTTGGTGTCATCCAAGAGTGACTTGCCGACTTCATGGCCTTGAGCTTTCACGAAGGTGTAGGCCATTCCACCACCAATAATGAGAGTATCGGCAACGGTCAGCAGGTTGTCAATAACCGCCAGTTTGTCAGCCACTTTAGCCCCGCCCAAGATAACAACATAGGGGCGCTGTGGCACCGTCGTGAGCTTCTTGAGCACATCAACTTCTTGCTGGACGAGATAACCAGCGTACGAAGGCAGGAGCTTGGCCACATCATACACAGAGGCTTGTTTGCGGTGGACTACACCAAACCCATCAGAAACGAAGATGTCACCAAGCTGTGCGTATTTCTTGGCAAGCTCAGCGCGCTCGGAGTCATCTTTTGAGGTTTCACCAGGTTCGAATCGTACATTCTCCAACAGTGCAACATCCCCTGGATTCAACCCAGCGACAGTTTCTTGGGCACTAGAGGCTACAACATCAGTAGCGAGGGCAACCTCAACCCCGAGAAGCTCACCCAAGCGCTGAGCGACAGGTTTCAGAGAATACTTAGGGTTGACTTCACCATCGGGGCGACCCATGTGTGCCATGATGACAAGTTTGGCCCCAGCATCACGCAAAGCGTTGAGCGTTGGCAGGGCCGCACGGATACGACCATCATCGGTGATTTCTCCCCCCTGAAGGGGTACATTGAAGTCGCAACGAATGAGTGCTCTTTGACCGGTGAGGTCCTTGACCTCATCAATTGATTTCATGTCTTGTTCCTTTCTTGTGGCTGGTCGTGAGGAACCGTCACTCACGTGGGTTCATCACCCACGTGAGTCACCTCTCAACAATTGTTACAGCTGTGAGCCGACAAGCAACGTGAGATCTACCAAGCGGTTCGAATATCCCCATTCATTGTCGTACCAAGCGACCACCTTGACCTGGTTACCAATGACCTTCGTCAGTGGAGCATCATAGATCGATGATGCTGGATAGGTTTCAATGTCCTTGGAAACAATCGGGTCATCGTTATACTCCAAGATCCCCTTCAACGGACCATCAGCTGCCTTCTTGACGATCTCATTGATCTCATCAATGGTCGTATCACGGCCTGCCTCAAAAGTGAGGTCAGTGACCGAACCGGTCGGAGTGGGTACACGAAGTGCATATCCATCGAGCTTCCCCTTCAATTCGGGAAGCACTAAAGCAACAGCCTTAGCTGCACCGGTAGTGGTGGGAACAATATTAAGTGCAGCTGAACGCGCTCGGCGAAGATCCTTGTGCGGAGCATCCTGAAGGTTCTGATCTTGGGTATACGCATGGATCGTAGTCATCAGACCCTTGACAATGCCAATGCCATCATTGAGCGCCTTAGCCAAGGGAGCCAGACAGTTAGTGGTACAGGAGGCATTCGAAATGATGTGATGCTTGCTGGGGTCATAGAGTGAATCGTTGACACCCATGACAATGGTGATGTCTTCATCCTTCGCCGGTGCAGAGATGAGCACCTTTTTTGCGCCAGCATCCAAGTGAGCCTTAGCTTTGTCTGCTTCAGTAAAGAAACCAGTGGATTCGATGACAACATCTACTCCAAGTTTCCCCCACGGCAATTGGGCAGGGTCACGCTCAGCGAAAGCCTTGATTTCCTTATCCCCCACTCGAATAGCATCATCATCGAAGGATACTGTTCCAGGGAAGCGACCAAGAATCGAGTCGTACTTCAACAAGTGAGCAAGAGTGTTGTTATCGGTGAGGTCATTGACCGCAACAACATCAATGTCCGCACCTGAGGCCATGAGTGCACGGAAATAGTTACGTCCAATTCGGCCAAAACCATTGATTCCAACCTTGACTGTCATGAGTTCTCCTTCATTTTTCTAGGCCCATCGATCGAACCTAGGAATCCTGAGGCTAGCCTACTGCCAATTGGCGACGCTGTGCAGGGGTCGTCCCAAGAAAACTACCCTCATTCATCATCAAGGCCCAGGCCAACATCAGTTGTGTCGATACCTAGTTCTTGAGCTTTCTTGTCAGCCAACGCAAGAAGTCGACGAATTCGACCAGCAATAGCGTCTTTGGTCAACGGTGGCTCATGAAGCCCGCCGAGTTCTTCCAAGCTCGCTTGTTGGTGTTCCACACGCAAGCGCCCAGCCGCTTGAAGATGTTCAGGGACATCATCACCGAGTATGTCAAAAGCCCGATTCACTCGTGCAGAGGCAGCAACTGCGGCTCGAGCAGATCGGCGCAGATTAGCATCATCGAAATTGGCTAGTCGGTTCGCTGAAGCACGCACCTCACGGCGTAGTCTGCGATCCTCCCAGACCAAACGAGTTTCGTGAGCTCCCATTTTGGTCAACATGATCGCAATAGAGTCCCCATCGCGAATGACCACGCGTTCGATGTTGCGCACCTCGCGTACCTTCGCCATGACACCCAGGCGCCGGGCTGCGCCCACCAAAGCCATGGCTGCTTCCTGGCCTGGAGCGGTGATCTCCATCGCCATAGATCGCCCAGGCTCGGTGAGGCACCCATGAGCGAGAAAAGCTCCGCGCCACGCAGCAACCGAGTCACACATAGCTCCCCCGACAATACCGGCAGGTAATCCTCGCACTGGGCGCCCTTGGCCGTCAATCAATCCTGTGAGTCGAGCGATGGTGGGACCATCCTTCACTAGGCGTACGAGATACCTCGTTCCGCGTCGTAACCCGGAACCGCGTACTGTAATCAGATCAGAGGTCAAATTGAAAACATCAGTAATGGCTACCCGCAATCGACGGGCAGCAGCTCCGGTATCGAACTCGGCCTCCACCATGATATTTCCACCACCAGTAATGTGCAGGCCACCGGCGTATCGCAGCATCGTGGCGACTTCGGCACGACGGCAACAGTGCTTGGCGATGGGAAGAACAGCTAGCTCTGCCTTCACATCCTGGGTTAATGCCATGAAACTCTCCTCATGAAGCTGGTCACAATTCCATCACAAGAGCAAGGATGGCGGCAACCAGGAACGGATCATGACGCGGTGTTCCATCGTGCATGGCAACTGGAGCAATGACCAATTTCCCACCGATGGCGTCCACAGCCCCTGCCAGATCGGGGTCACTGTGAGCATAACTAGGATCGGCTATCACCGTCTGAACTTTGAGGTCGCGACAGTGGTCAGACAGGATCTCAATATGGCGCGATGGGGTGAATCCTCGGGTTTCATCCGATGGAAGTAGATTCAACAGACAGATCTTGTGGGCATCTGAAGCGAGGATGGCTTCTGCGAGTTCAGGGACAAGCAGATGGGGAACAACCGAGGTGAACCAGGAGCCTGGCCCAAAGACCAAGAAGTCTGCTTCCAGAATGCTTGCCACTGCTTCACGACAGGCGGGTGGATTGACTGGTTCCACAGCAATGCTCAACACCTCCCCAGGGGTTGTGGCCACATGCTCTTGTCCGACGACACGTGTGATCTGGTCGGGGTTGGCTTCATCAAGGCAGGCAACTTCTGCACTAATCACTAAAGGCAAGGACGACATGGGGAGCACCCGACCTTGAGCGTCAACGAGGCGTCCAACCTGGTCGAGACCTTTAACCGGATCAGGATCGCGTTGCCACAGTGCATAAATGAGAAGGTTCCCCACTGCGTGACCAGCGAGAGGACCCTGACCAGTGAACCGGGTTTGAAGAACATCAGCCCAGAGTCTTCCCTCGGGATTATCGCCGGTGAGCGCCGCTAAAGCCATGCGGAGATCACCAGGGGGAAGACAATCAAACTCTTGGCGCAATCTTCCAGAAGATCCACCATCATCAGCAACGGTGACCACTGCTGTTAATTGGTCCGTTAACCTCTTCAGCGCACGCAGTGTCGCGGACAACCCATGCCCTCCCCCAAAGGCCACAACCTTCGGGAGAGACATCATTCCCTCCCCAGATCTCGGTGCATGATGGACACAGTGTGCCCTGCTGTCGTCAAACGCTGGGCAAACTCTTCAGCCATCGCCACAGAGCGGTGTTTCCCGCCCGTACAGCCAATCGCCAACGTGACGAGCCTTTTGCCTTCATTCACATACCCTTCGGCGACGATGCTAAAGAGTTTGCCAAGATTGTCCTGGAACTCTCCAGCCAAGTCACTAGAAAGAACATAATCCGAGACGGCCGTACTCAATCCTGTTTGTGGACGCAGATCCGGCACCCAGTGTGGATTAGGCAGGAAACGTACATCCATCACCATGTCGGCATCGACTGGTACGCCATTTTTGAACCCGAAACTCATCACAGTGATGGAGAGGTCCGTTTGGCCTCCGCCATAGGCGGCAACAATCCTGGCCGTCAATTGGTGAGGTGTGAGATTGGTGGTGTCGATCACCATATCGGCTGTTGCTCGCAGGCTCGACATCATGCGTCTCTCAGCTTGGATTCCTTCCAAGAGTGACCCGGTGCCCTGGAGCGGGACCGGACGCCTGGAGGATTCCTGTCGTTTGACGATCTGGGAATCATCAGCTTCGAGGAAAACAATCTGTGGGGAGCCAGCTACGGGTGCCAATTCTTGAAAAAGACTCGGGATTTGTTCCAGATCACCGCGAGAGCGAACATCAAGGACAACTGCACTCTGCGTGACACCTTCACTGTGAAGAAAGTGAACTAGTGCCGGCAGCATTCCTGGTGGGAGATTATCGACCACGTACCATCCGAGATCTTCCATAGCCTTCGCTGCCGTATGGCGCCCAGCCCCTGACATGCCTGTAATAATCATGAGATCCATATCCCACCTCCTGGTTGTCATCCTACCTGGTCAATCCAGCACTTCCCCGGTCGTCATATTAATGGCTTCAGGTTTCTCAGCGACAGCCTGGACGACTCCCTGAGCGAGTTTCATCCCAAACCCTGGGACCTGAGCAATCTCTTGGGCAGTGGCTGCACGAAGTTTCTTCAAAGACGGGAAGGCCTTCATCAAGGCTTTTCGCCGTACCTCTCCAAGACCCGTCACGCAGTCGAGGAGTGACTCCGTCATCGCCCGTGAGCGCTTGGACCGGTGGAATGTAACGGCGAAACGATGGGATTCATCACGAATTCTTTGCAGGAGGTAGAGTGCTACGGAATTGCGTTTCAAAATCAGGGGAAATTCTCTGCCAGGAATCCACACTTCTTCTAGACGTTTAGCTAACCCAACCACGACAATGTGGCCAAAACCTAGGTCATCGAGAACACGGCGAGCAATCCTGGCTTGTGCCCCAGCTCCATCGACAACAATCAGGCCCGGAGCATAGGAGAATCTCTTTGTTCGGCGAGTTGAAGCATCGACGAGTCCTTGTGGGTCTGTTGCCATGACTTCGCGCTCATCGATGAGGCGCGAGAACCGGCGGTGAAGCACCTCCCTCATAGCGCCTACGTCATCGGATTGGACTGTGGTGATCGTGAAGTGCCGGTATTCGGAGGTACGAGCGAGTCCGTCCTCGAACACGACCATGGAAGCAACAGTGTGGGCCCCCTGCACATGGGAGATGTCATAACCTTCGATCCGCAGTGGTACCTCGTCCATCTCCAACACTTGGGCGAGCTCATCAAGAGCCTGATTCCTGGTGGTGAGGTCACTAGCTCGCCGGGTCTTATGTAGGGCAAGAGCACCTGTGGCATTAGTCTGGGCTGTCTCCGTGAGCGCCTTCTTTTTCCCGCGTTGCGGCACTTTGATTCTTACCGTGGATCCCCGAAACCCTGACAGGAATTTTTCAAGAATCAACGTGGATTCAGGAAGGCAGGGCACCAGGATTTCAGGAGGAATGATCCTCGTTCGCTCCTGTTGATCACCATCAAGGCTGGTATAGATCTGAAGAAGGAAAGCCTCAACGAGTTGGGGAAGATCCTCACTAGATTGGCCCTGATCCGAATCATCTCCCCCTGGGCGATCAGCGATCCAACCCCTCTGAGAGAGGATTCGTCCCGAGCGTACATGAAAAAGTTGAACTGCCACCTCCAAAGGATCCAGTGCGAGGGCGATCACGTCAACATCGGCTGTTTCATCCAAGACAACTGAGTTTTTCTCCATGACTCGTTGAAGGGCTTCCACCTTGTCACGAACTTTTCCTGCCTTTTCATATTCCATCGTCTCGGCATAGTCAGCCATGGATGCTTGCAGGTCTTTGATCACTGGTGCTGACTTCCCCGCTATGACCGAACAGAAATCTCGGACCAAATTGCGATGGGCTTCCATACTGATGTGGCCGACGCAGGGGGCTGCACATTTGTCGATGTGTGCCAGGAGACAAGGTCTGCGGCTTGACCCCGCTGAGCGAAAAACTCCCGGTGCACATGATCTCATCGGGAAGACCGTGAGCAGAGTGTCGATAGAATCCCGGATTGCCCACGCATGAGCGTACGGGCCAAAATATCGCCACCCCTTCTTATGGGTACCCCTGCCAACAAACACCCGAGGATAGTCGTCGCTCCAGGTGACACACAACCAGGGATAAGACTTATCGTCGCGGTACTTGACATTAAATCTAGGATCATATTCCTTGATCCAGGTGTACTCCAGCTGCAAGGCTTCGAGCTCATTGTGAACGGTCGTCCATTCGACACCCTGGGCTGTGGCAAGCATGAGGCGCGTACGCGGATGAAGGCTATGAGCATCGCGGAAATAGGAACCCAATCGTGCACGTAAAGATTTGGCTTTCCCCACATAGATCACGCGGTGATCGCCATCCCGGAAGCGGTAGACCCCTGGTGCGGTTGGAATATGGGATGTCTGGGGACTCCAACTCGGGCGATCACTCATGAGGTGATCCGCTGAACTAGAGCCGGTTTGAGATAATGCCCAGTGTAGGAGCTCGGGTCTTGAGCGACCTGTTCAGGTGTACCTTGGGCCACGATGAATCCTCCGCGTGACCCACCTTCAGGTCCAAGATCAATCACCCAGTCGGCAGTCTTAATAACATCGATGTTGTGTTCAATCACCACCACAGTGTTGCCCTGTTCCACCAGTCGATCAAGGACCATGAGCAGTTTGCGAATATCTTCAAAATGGAGACCAGTGGTGGGTTCATCGAGAACATACATTGTTTTACCTGTGGATCGCTTCTGCAACTCGGAGGCGAGTTTCACTCGTTGAGCTTCCCCACCAGACAGTGTTGTCGCAGACTGCCCCAATCTCACATATCCGAGACCCACTTCAACCAGAGTGTTGAGATGGCGGGCTATTGATGGAATTGCAGTAAAAAACTCAGCTGCTTCCTCAATGGGCATCGCAAGCACTTCGGCAATAGTTTTGTTCTTGTAGTGCACTTCGAGAGTCTCGCGGTTGTAACGCGCCCCATGGCACACTTCGCATGGAACATACACATCAGGAAGGAAATTCATTTCAATCTTGATCGTTCCATCCCCCAAGCAGTTGTCACACCGTCCGCCTTTGACATTGAAAGAGAACCGGCCTGGCAGATAGCCTCGTACCTTTGCTTCAGTGGTTTTAGAAAACAACGTACGAATCTTGTCGAAAACCCCAGTGTAGGTTGCTGGATTTGATCGAGGCGTACGCCCAATCGGTGACTGATCAACGTGGATGATCTTGTCGATCGCTTCCGCCCCTTCAATACCGGTGTGTTTGCCTGGTACAGCTTTCACCGAGTAAATCCTCTTCGCCAAACCCTGATAGAGGATCGAATTAACCAGTGATGACTTGCCTGACCCTGACACCCCTGTCACAGCAATGAACAACCCCACGGGGAAAGAAACATCGATTCCTTGGAGGTTATTCTCTGTAGCACCCACCACTGTGACCATCACCTCGGTGGGTGGGCGGCGTCTATCGGGTACGGGGATGGAACGCCGACCTGCAAGATAAGCGCCAGTGAGAGACTCCTGCTGCGCGAGAAGCTCCTCGACCGTACCAGAGACCACAACCTGCCCACCATGCTCACCAGCACCTGGGCCAATGTCCACCACCCAGTCTGCAGTGAGAATCGTGTCCTGGTCATGTTCCACCACAATGAGGGTGTTGCCCAAGTCACGAAGGCGAACCAAGGTGTCGATCAGGCGGTGGTTGTCACGCTGGTGAAGCCCGATGCTGGGTTCGTCCAAGACATACAACACCCCCATGAGACCGGAACCGATTTGGGTGGCCAAACGAATCCTTTGAGCCTCACCACCAGACAGTGTCCCTGTCGGGCGAGCCAACGCTAAATAGTCCAATCCGACATCGACCAAGAATTTCAGCCGTTCACGAATTTCTTTCTCGACCCGTTGAGCAATCGTGGCATCTCGGGTGGACAGCTTCAGATGTGTCACGTAATCCAAGCAGTCCACGATACTCATCGAGGTCACCTGGTGAATATTCTTTCCCCCTACTGTGACACCTAAAGACGCCGGCTTGAGCCGTGCCCCTTCACAAGCAGAACACGGGATTTCCCTCATGTAGGCGGCATATCTTTCCCTGGCTGAATCAGTTTCTGCTTCACTGTGGCGACGGCGAATATGGGGAATCACACCTTCGTACTTTGCTGAAAAAGTACGGGTACGCCCGAAACGATTCCTGTGACTGACATAAACCGGATCGCCAACACCATGGAGGATGATCCTGCGATGCTCATCAGATAGTTCACCCCACGGCGTGGACATCGAGAACCCTTCTGCCTTGGCCAGCGAAGACAAGACGTGTTGGTAGTAACGTCCTATCGCTGGAGTGGACCACACCGAGATGGCATTGCGCTCCAAACTTAAGGATTCATCGAGGATGATCAGCTCAGGATCCACCTCCATCGTGGTTCCCAATCCTGAGCAGTGCGAACATGCACCCCAGGGGCCATTGAAAGAGAACTGACGCGGTTCAAGTTCATCAATCGACACATCGTGGCCCGATGGGCAGGCCATTTTTTCTGAATATCTCTTCTCTTTGTTGGGCCCGGGATCTTCGTCAACAAAGTCCACACCCACAATTCCATGGGCCAACTTGAGAGCGGTCTCCACAGAATCTGTGATGCGCTGCTTAGCATCAGGATTCGCAACAAGGCGATCGATAATGACATCGAGATCATGTTTTTTTTGCTTATCTAAGGTGGGTGGTTCTGTGAGCGAATACACCTCGCCATCGACACGGATTCGTGCATATCCAGAGGTGGCTAACTCGGTAAAGACGTCACGAAACTCACCTTTGCGTCCAGTGATGATCGGAGCAAGCACCTGGAAGCGAGTACCATCTTCGTACTCGAGAAGCCGATCGACGATCTGTTGCGGGCTCTGCCGGGAAATCTCTTGACCGCACTGTGGACAATGCGGAACCCCGATCCGGGCAAACAAGAGACGAAAATAGTCATACACCTCGGTGATCGTTCCCACTGTTGATCGAGGATTCTTTGACGTCGATTTCTGGTCGATCGATACTGCTGGAGATAGTCCCTCAATGAAATCCACATCCGGTTTATCCATTTGCCCAATGAACATTCGTGCGTACGCGCTCAGCGACTCGACATACCTGCGCTGGCCTTCAGCAAAAATCGTGTCAAAAGCTAAAGATGATTTCCCCGAACCACTCAGTCCAGTGAAGACAATCAGTGAGTCTCGGGGCAGGTCGAGGGAAACATTGGCGAGGTTATGCTCCCTTGCCCCTTTGATGATCAGACGATTGTGCACATCGCCATCATAGTTGCCACCAAGAGAATAGCTCTGCATATTCGAACATGTGTCCGATACTTTCCAACTCGGGTTCTCACCTACTGATCATCTGGAGGTGGGTTCGCACTCAGGGGGGTTTTCGTCATAGGTTATGGACGTGAAGTTTCCTGGTGGGATCAAAGAATCCCTGACCCAATGGCGAAGAGAGCTCACCTCATCAACTCAACGGTTGCTCGGTGACACTATTGGGTTAAGTGACAATGACTGGAGGGGCCCTTCTCTCCTACCTGGTTGGTCGCGGGCCCACGTCAGCGCCCATCTCGCCTACCACGGTGAGTGCCTGACCCGCATGGCGGCTAGGTTGGTTGAAACTCAAGAATCCGTGACGTGGAATTGCTCCTACGCCGATGATGACCTGTGGGTGAAAGCTCAACGCAACTCCCTGGCCCTGACCGAGGACTTGGATGAATCCTGTGCTGCAGTATCGAAGGCCCTCGATTCCATCACCCCAGCCCTATGGGCGAGGACCGTACGAACCTCCCATGGAGAATTGCCCGCAAGCGCCATGGTTCTCAATCGAATTAACGAAGTCGTCGTTCACCATGTTGATATGCAACTGGGTGTGGACTTTACTGACCTGTTACCTGCTCTGGTGAGACTGCTTCTTCAATGGAATGTTTTCCGATCAACGCCACGGTTCAGTGAAGTGGAGCTCACCATGATCACTGATGAAGGGCTAACCCTCACCGTGGGACAAGGGACACCTATGACTGTACGAGGTAGCGAAGCGAACCTCCTAGGCTGGATCACTGGTCGCAAACTTTCCACAGCTATTCTCGGAGCTGAGCAACTCGATTTGCGCCATCCGGTCTAGTCTTTGCCCTCTCCACGATCGGGGTGGATTTCATTCGAATCCATCCAGGAGGTGGCCATCAAACTGGCAATGGTTGTCACCAGCAGGGTGGCAATGATCACCACGAGTGAGACCACGAGCGGCACCTCCCAGGCAAGGAACCCATAGTGGTGCAAAGCGTGGAGGATGAGTTTGACCCCAATGAAAGCCAACACGACCGAGAGCCCAACAGAGAGATAACGCAACCTCTTGAGCAAACCACCAATGAGGAAATACAACTGCCTCAGACCCATGAGAGCAAAAACATTAGCTGTGAAGACCAGGTACGGCTCCTGAGTGAGTCCATAAATCGCTGGAATCGAATCAAAAGCAAACAACAGATCCGTACTGCCTAAA
Organism: Propionibacteriaceae bacterium; assembly: GCA_009782785.1. Classification (GTDB taxonomy): domain Bacteria; phylum Actinomycetota; class Actinomycetes; order Propionibacteriales; family Propionibacteriaceae; genus WQYJ01. Next base: position 107,431 of record WRIJ01000008.1, read on the forward strand.
GCGATGATGACAAAGAACATCGGTGTCATCACCTTGTGGCCATCGAGAGAGATCCTCAACTTTTTGCCGTGGAATTCGTCTGCAATAGTGAACTTTTTTCGCACCCACCTCATCATGAGGTTGTCTCTGACTTCCTGAGTGCGATCCTGGTTGAAGTATTCACGAAAGAGACCCAGAGCTGTGTAGAGCAGAAAAACTCCAAAGATGAAGAAGACCCAAGCGAAGGCTTCAATGGCAGCTGCACCCGCAGCAATAAACACTCCCCTGAACACTAGTGCCAGCATGATTCCAACCATCAAAGCGTACTGTTGAAGCTGGCGAGGAACCCTCATTCTCGCCATGATGATGATGAAAATGAAAAGGTTATCGATCGATAGGGAATACTCGGTGATCCAACCAGCAATGAATTCACCAGAAAATCGTGCACCCCACCGCAACCCAACAAACCCAGCAAAGGCTAGCGCTCCACTGATATAGAGACTGATGGCAATGACACATTCCCGGGTGGATGGCTCATGGGGTTTTCGGCCAATGACTAAGACATCAAAGGCAAGGATGGCGATCAGAACTAACAGGGTGACAATCCACGCGACATGACCGACATCCATGGGACCCTTTCACCTAGATGGCTTCCATTTTACCTTACGCTGCGAGGTTACCCAGGAGAAACCACAAACTATTTCTGGCCAGCCACCATGGCTCGATATTCTTTCTTCAAGTCCGCCACTTCATCGCGTAAACGCGCGGCCACCTCAAACTGGAGATCGGCTGCAGCGCTATGCATGTGTTCAGTCAACTCTTGAATGAGATTCGCTAATTCTTCTTGGGGGAGATTTACCGGGCGATGCGGTGATCCGCCAACGGCCACACCAGTAGATGATCGAGGATGATCGATCGTGTCGCCATCTTCTCGTGACAACATCTCAGTGATGTCAGCAATCTTCTTGCGTAGAGGCTGGGGATCAATCCCGTGGGCAGTGTTGTAGGCAACCTGCTTAGCTCGACGCCGATTGGTTTCATCAATCGCTGTCTTCATCGAATCTGTGACGGAATCTGCATACATGTGGACTTGCCCACTGACATGGCGAGCAGCACGCCCGATCGTTTGAATCAAGGATCTTTGTGACCGCAGGAATCCTTGTTTGTCAGCATCCAGGATCGCCACGAGGGAGACCTCGGGAAGATCAAGACCTTCCCGCAGCAGATTGATGCCGACCAGGACGTCGTACTCCCCCATGCGAAGTTCTCTCAAAAGATCGAGTCGACGAAGAGTATCGATGTCGGAATGCAAGTATCGGGTACGAATGTCGTGGTTGAGAAAATAGTCAGTGAGATCCTCAGCCATCTTTTTCGTCAACGTTGTCACGAGAACTCGCTCATCGCGCTCAGCTCGTGCCCGGATCTCACCCATGAGGTCGTCCACCTGCCCACTGGTTGGTTTGACGATAATTTCAGGATCTACTAATCCTGTGGGTCTAATCAGTAGTTCCACCGGAGTGGGGTCCTTGGCTAACTCATACGGCCCTGGTGTGGCCGACAGATAGACTGTTTGGTCGATTCGTTCCAGGAACTCCTCCCACCGTAGCGGGCGATTGTCGAGTGCTGACGGCAGTCGAAAGCCGTGTTCCACCAACGTACGTTTGCGTGACATATCCCCTTCGTACATTCCACCAATTTGGGGCACACCCACATGGGATTCATCCATCACGAGAAGGAAATCTTGCGCGAAATAATCGAGTAAGCAATTCGGAGCGGATCCAGGTGGGCGACCATCGATATGGCGCGAATAGTTTTCGATCCCTGAGCAGGTGCCCACAGTACGAATCATCTCAATGTCATAACCGGTTCTCATCTCGAGACGTTGTGCTTCGAGTAGTTTGTTCTGTTCTCGTAGTTCCACCAAGCGCTCTTGGAGTTCTTGTTCGATGCCACGGATGGCTTCTTCCATACGCTCTGGGGATGCTGTGTATTGGGTGGCTGGAAACACATGGAGAACCTGATCTTTGGTGATCATATCCCCGGTGAGCGGATTCATTGTGGCCAATGTTTCAATCTCGTCGCCGAAAAACTCCACCCTCCAGGCACTTTGCTCATACATGGGGAAGATTTCCACCGTGTCCCCACGTACCCGAAAAGTACCTCGGTTTCCTGCCATGTCATTGCGAACGTACTGAATGTCGACCAGTCTTCTCAGCAGTGCGTCCCTGCCGACATTCTCACCCACGTGCAAGGTGATGGCCTGGTCAACGAATTCCTGCGGAGTTCCGAGCCCGTAAATTGCTGAAACCGAGGCAACCACGATGCAATCGCGACGAGTGAGTAAAGAGAAAGTCGCGTGGTAGCGCAGTCGTTCCACCTCTTCATTGAGTGACGAATCCTTCTCAATATAGGTGTCCGATTGGGGGATATACGCTTCTGGTTGATAGTAGTCGTAGTAGGAAACAAAATATTCCACAGCATTATCGGGGAAGAAATTGCGCAGTTCTTGAGCAAACTGAGCTGCCAGTGTCTTATTGGGCTGCATGATCAACATGGGGCGTTGCAGCCGCTCCGCGAGCCAAGCAATGGTGGCCGTCTTGCCTGTACCCGTGGCCCCCAAGAGCACAACATCTTTTTCCCCAGCTCGAAGGCGGGACTCTAAGGCATCAATAGCTTCAGGTTGATCGCCACTGGGTTCGAAGTCAGCATGGACAACGAAAGGAGCAACAGTACGTTCTAGGTCAGTGATCGGTCGCATAGTTCTACGCTACTCCAGTCCACTGACAAAAAGGTTCACCTCACACCGACCGATGTCACCCCAACCCCGAGGTGGATGTGGTTTCTGGATCTAGATACTGCAATCGCCACGTTGTTGGCCGTCGGCTATTGATGTTCACCACTGACAGACTCCGTGTCGTGGTTCATGGCTTGTCTGGATTCCGCGAGTCGCTTCGCTCCGCGGAATGACCCAACCCGTGTCACCCTGCGGAGCCCGACTCGCTGTGTGCACAATAACGGGGGTGAGTATGCACACTTTCTCCGTGTCACCCTGCGGAGCACTGCGAGTCGCCCTAGCGGGCTCCGCAGCACCACGACGCAGGTTGAGCGGAGAGTGCGCTTGCGCACTATCCCGAAACCAAGGAAGTGGTTGACGAACGAAGT
>WRIJ01000009.1 GCA_009782785.1 Propionibacteriaceae bacterium
AGCCTGTGCTCCTCACTTCGTTCGTCAACCACTTCCTTGGTTTCGGGATAGTGCGCAAGCGCACTCTCCGCTCAACCTGCGTCGTGGTGCTGCGGAGCCCGCTAGGGCGACTCGCAGTGCTCCGCGGAATGACAGTCATCGGCACTCTCATAACCGAAACAACACAAAAGGTACGTCCCCTTGTGTTGTTCTGAGCGGGAAAAAGTCTCAACCTATCCGTGAGCTAACGAGGATGTGGAGTAGCATAAAGAACTGTTACGCAGCTAAGAGGTGGTGGAAATGATAGACGTTGCCGACCTGACCAAGAAGTACGGGTCGAAGCTCGCTGTTGATTCACTCAGTTTCTCGGTACGTTCCGGCATTGTCACCGGATTCCTTGGGCCGAATGGGGCAGGAAAATCTACCACGATGCGAGTCATCCTAGGACTCGATCATCCGACACGTGGTCGTACTCGAGTCAATGGCCGCGCTTATCAGTCCATGAAATCCCCCATGGGAGAAGTCGGGGCTCTGCTCGAATCGAGAGCCATCCATCCGGGACGTACTGCCCGCAATCATCTCCGTGCTCTGGCAGCGACACATGGAGTTTCCAAAACCCGTGTTGATAAAGTGCTGGAGATGGTCGGACTCACCCCAGTCGCCCGCAAACGCGCAGGCGGATACTCCCTCGGTATGACACAGCGACTCGGACTTGCTACCGCACTGTTGGGGGATCCCCAGACTCTCATTCTTGATGAACCCATTAACGGTCTCGATCCTGAAGGGGTCGCCTGGGTTCGTACCTTGGTGAAGAAACTTGCCAGCGAAGGACGTACGATCTTCCTCTCCAGCCATCTCATGAGTGAAATGGCTCAAGTTGCTGACCATGTGATCATCATTGGGCGTGGACGCCTGATCAAAGACTCGCCGATATCTGATCTGGTTGAGCAGGCTTCCGGTGTGGTTACCAGGGTACGATCCCCGCAAGTTCAAGATATTTCTGATGCTGTGACCCAAAGTGGACGCCAAGCAGCACTTGATGATGATGGGTCCCTGGTGGTCCATGGGCTCAGTGGGGAACAGATCGGTATAGAGGCGGCCCGTCTCGGGTGGGAGATTCATGAACTGTCACCCATCCAGCGCTCCCTGGAGGATATCTATATGGAGTTGACGAACTCTTCACAAGAGTTCCAGGCCACCACGAGCAGTGCTCTGCCGCCTCATCCGGTGGTCACACCCCCACCTCCACCAGCACCCGATCAGGAGAAGGTACGACCTGGGTTTGAATCACCGCAAAAGGATCAAGACCCTGAATCTTCTCAGATGCCTGCACCGATGAAGACTGAGGATTTCTTGGCTCAACTACGCGAACCGCCGCCGGAGAAACCTCGCGACGACTATGATCTTCCTCCAGGTGAACTCGCCATTGCGGAACCACCCGTACTGGCTCCAGAAACTGAACACCGCAGCCCAGATGACGGCTCTAGTGTTGATGATTATCGTTCGAGTGCAACAGGTGCTATGCCGCCATCCCCAGGTTTGCCCACACCCGAGCCTGGTGACCCCTATCCTGGGGAACCCTATCCGGGTGGCAACGCCACCCGTGACCAATACCCAGGAGAGCCCTACCCTGGGGAACCGTACCCTCGTGACCAATACCCAGGTGAGCCCTACCCTGGGGAACCGTACCCACCACCGCCGCACCCACGCGAGCCCTATGTGGATGATCCCTATCGCCAAGACTCGCGTACACCCTACAACCAGGAACCCTATTCACCAGAGCCCTACCCAGGTGACACCCACTCCCGTGACCCTTATGGCAGCGAGCCGTACCCTCGGGAGTCATATCGTGACGACACCTATTCATCCGAACCCTACCCACCACAGAGCTACCCAAGTGAATCCTTCCCTGCGGAAACCTATGCCAGTGAGCCTTACCCAGGTGAGTCCTATTCGAGGGAACCCTATCCTGGCGAGCCGTATACCCGCGAGTCCTACCCATCGGTACGCGACTCGCAAAGCTACCCGACCTCTCTAGCTTCGCGCCCCCATTCGTGGTCGCCACCTGGGGGAGGGGGAAACCCAGAACCCTACCTCGACGATCAACCCCGTGAGCCCATACAAACCTCACCTCGCTGGGATGACCAGCGCAGTAGTCGTCGCAGTCCTGATAGTAGCGAGCCCTACGATCAGCTCCCCTATGATCAACTCAGCGAAGAACCTGATCTTTATGATCGTGGACTTCCACCAATGCCGAGGGGTCCACGCTCCACGAGACGCGAAGGGGGGCAAACATGGTAAAGAAATTGAGTTTCTTTAGAATCCTTCGCTCCGAGTGGATCAAAACAATGACAGTACGCTCGACCTGGTGGATCCTCATCTTGTGCTTCCTGCTCAATGTGGGCATGTCGATCCTGCTTGCTTTTGGCATGAAAGTGTTTGAGACACAACTCAATTCCGAGCGACGGATTCCACACAACCCCGATGGTTCACCCATGATGGCTGGCGATCTTGGTTCATGGTCTCAAATCGTGACCACAGGGTGCTCCTTCTTCGGGGTTCTCGTGTTCATGGTTTTGGCGATCCTGATCATCACCAACGAGCATTCCAGCAAGATGGTTCACTCCACGTTCATTGCGAGTCCGCGCAGAGTCCGCGTACTTCTAGCAAAAATGATCGTATTAGCCGTGTTGTGTGTGATCATTTTCGCGGCATCCCTGGCGGCATCCTGGGCAGCAGGATATTTCTTCTTCCTCAAAGACACCATCTTTATCGATGTTTCTCTCTTCACGTCCGACAATTATCGAATCCTGGGCGGGTTCCTGATCGCCATGGTGCTCCTAGCGTGGTTCAGTTTCGGCTTGGGTGCTCTGATCCGCTCAACAGCTGGAAGCCTCAGTGCCGGGGTGAGTGTGCTGATCGTACTCCCGCTAGTGATGCAGATCGTAGTCAACCTTGTGGCCAGTGGTGAAGGACTCACTGGGTGGCGCCACGTACTGGCTGTGTCTAATGAATTCCTGCCCACGAAAGCTGGCGAACTGATCTCCCAAGTGGAACCAGTGTCCCTTGTTCTAGGGCCCTGGCAGGGTTTGGGCGTGCTCGGGGCATGGGCATTGCTTAGTGTCGTGTTGGGAATGATCGCGACCGGTCGAAAGAATGCCTAACAGCGTCAATCTCACCAAGTACGCTTGGTTGTCGATTGCTGCTGCTCTGGTCACTATTGGGTTAAAAACTGTTGCCTGGCGAATGACCGGGTCAGTGGGTTTGTTTTCTGATGCGGCAGAATCAGTAGTGAATCTGGCTGCAGGAATCCTAGCCTTAGTCGTGCTCACTATTGCTGCCCGCCCCCCTGATGATGATCACCATTTTGGCCACCATAAGGCTGAATACTTTTCTGCTGCAGTGGAAGGAGTGTTGATCATTCTTGCTGCAGTCATCATTGTCTCCTCGGCGGTCGAACGGATCTTTCACCCGCACACGATCGAATCCCTTTCTTGGGGAATCCTCCTGTCAAGTGTGGCAGCTGGAATCAATGCCATCGTTGCCATGATACTGATCCGGGCAGGAAAAAAATATCGCTCCTTGACCCTGGTTGCTGATGGACGCCACCTGTGGACTGATGTTGTCACTACACTCGGGGTTGTTGTCGCCATCGTTGTAGTGTTGTCCACAGGTATACAGATTCTTGATCCTGTTGTCGCACTCTTGGTTGCGGTCAATATCTCTGTGACCGGAGTACGGCTCATCCGCGCCTCTATTCGAGGACTCATGGATGTCACCCTGCCCGAAGAAGAAAATCAACTCATCGCCCAGGAACTGGCGAATTTTTCTTCCGAAGATGTGCTCATCCATGGTCTGCGTACTCGGCTGTCTGGGCGGCAACGTTTCGCGATCATGGACATTCTCGTTCCAGGTGATTGGACAGTGGCTAAGAGTCATGATCTTGTTGAGGACATTGAACAAACCCTGCAAGCACTGTATCCAGGGATTCTTGTTCAATCCCATCTTGAACCGAAAGAGGATCCGAGGGCCTACTGTGACTACGACGTCGAGATACCTATACCGACCATCACAGTGAACAAGCCGCAATCGAGTCCTTCACCGAAAATATCCCAGTGATACTCAGAACTCTCTAAGAGACAAGAAGAATTATCCTCCAGCGGGAAACTGGTCAAAAATAGTGTTTTGCGTACTGGCAATTCTCATGTCGCGTGACACAATGGAACGGTGAGCGATGATTCTCGACCATATTCCTATGGCTCTGATTACGACCCCGACAGTTACCGGAGTTCGGATCCGGCGAGCCTACGTGTACCGCGTGGTCGGCGGCCGTCAGTGGCATCCCCACACATTGAAGCAGAATTAGAAGCGATCTTTGGTTCCGATGAGATGGATCGCCACCCTCGTGATCCTTTCGAAGAGAGGATCATGACTGGGCGCAACAGCTTCGATGATCTTCGTGATCGCCTTGCTCAAGAAGATGATTTTTCTCGCCCATCACCACGCTCGCGAGTCCCACGCTCTAGTGGTTCACGCGGATCTCGTACGCGTACTGGCGAGACACGAATGCCACGAATCCCTGAAGGGGATACTCCGCGTAGTACGAGGCCTCGAACATCGGGTACCTCTATTGCTGATTTGCGTCGAGATCTTGCCGAAGGGGGAACGTCGCGATTGTCACGATCAGTTAATCGCGAACCTGACTATATGCGGGATACCGGTTCCCGCTCTCTTCGCGACACGGGTCCCCGGTCCTTACGTGACACGGGCTCTCGTTCACTGCGTGACACAGGTTCCCGCTCCCTTCGCGATACAGGTTCCCGCTCTTTACGGGACACAGGTTCACATTCCATGCGAGACACAGGATCACGGCCACGCTACCGAGACGAGTACGACGAACCAGTCACTCCCCGATCGCGTCGCACCTCCCCACGTACGAGAACCAGAGACCAAGACCCTGATGAGCGCCTCGAAGCATTACGCCGAGAAATCTCGCAACGCCGAGCACAACGAGGAAGTACCGAAGAACCACCGGTGAGACCATCATCGCGTTCACGGGAAGACGACCAGCCCACTCGCAGGTCAACCAGCCGCTCACGGCCATCCACCGCTCATACCTCTATCGAACCCGACCCAAGAATCGACACAGGGGATCGCCGCGCACCCGAGCAGCGACGATCAACCCCCCGTACGCGGCCGGCACCACCCCCACCCCCACCACGTGCACCAGAGCGTACACCAGTAGTTGAAGAGCCCCAAGAACCCTTCGATTTCATTGACGAAGAAGACTTGCGTCCACCCAGAACCGAACGTGGGCGCAAGAAAGCTGCTCGATCCGCGCACATCGAAGCCGAGCAGGGGGTTGAACCGGTGATGCCAGCATTTGAAGAGCCGCCCGGATTGTTCCGCGAAGAAACCGATGACGTGCCCATCATGGACGTGGACGAAGAACCTGAGGTTCCTGCAGAAGAGACCAAACCCACCAAGCGCCGAGGAAGAAAACCCAAAACTGAACCCGCCCCCGCACCACCTGCTCCAGCCAAAACTGCGACCAAGAGAAAGCGCCAAGCATCCGCTGGTGACATCATCGAAGTGAGCAGTGTGTCGAAGTCTTTCGGCCAGGTTGAAGAAAAAGTGGAGGCACTGCGCGGTGTGGATGTGGTGATCGGACAAGGCCAACTCACGGCTTTGATGGGATCTTCAGGATCGGGGAAATCCTCACTACTGCACTGCATGGCTGGTGTTGAGTCACCTACGACAGGGACCATCATTGTCGCCGGGCAAAACATTTCGGCCATGAAAGAGAAACAGCTCGCCAAGTTCCGTCGTACGACCGTAGGTTTCGTCTTCCAAGCGTTCGGGCTGCTACCCACCTTGTCCACTGCTGAGAATCTTCGACTACCGCTGATCTTGAACAAATCCAAACTGGACTCGTCATGGTTCGACAAGGTTGTCGGTGCCTTCCATTTGGGCGATGCACTTCACTATAAACCAGCCAAACTCACACCCGGCCAACAGCAAAGAGTAGCCTGCGCACGGGCCATGATGAGCAAACCGTCAGTGATTTTTGCTGATGAACCCACCGGGGAATTGAACAAAGACGAAGCCAATGAGCTGATAGGAATGCTCTCCGATTGTGTCACCACCCTGGATCAAACCATAGTCATCGCCACCCATGATCCTGCGGTGGCAGCCAGTGCCGATCGGGTTATTGTCATGGAAGATGGCGCAGTAAAAACCGAAATTGATGCCCCAACACTGAACCGTGTCATGGCGGCATGGAAATCATTGGCAGGCGGCCAGGCATGATGGCAGGTGGCCAGTCATGAAAGGGATCCAGATCGGGCTCCAAGGCAATCTTCGACGCTTCATCCTCACAGTGGTCGTCGTGGGGCTTGCCGTGGGTTTGGGTTCTTCGTCACTGTTTATGAGAGGATCAGTGACCTCCACGATCTCGAATGTCGTTGATGCACTGCTCACTGCGGACGCTTACGTGTTTCCGCAAGGCAGTCAACCTTCTGATGTTGTGACCGATCCCAGATCCCAACACAGATTTCTTGACGCGGAAATTCTTTCCCAAGTGACAAGTAGTCCTGGTGACAAGAATGTTCAGGCTATCTATGCGGGTCCAGTGAGCCTGTCGTACTTGGATGGGAAACCAATCTCCAACTCTCGCATCCCTTGTTTCGGAATAGGGTCTGATGCGGGTGCGATATCCTCCTACGAGCTCGTTTCTGGCGAATATCCCACAGCCCCCACAGAGATAGCTCTCGAACAGGCGACAGCACGTCGAGCCGGGTTGGTGAGCGGGGATCGCGCCAGTGTTGTCGTCAACGGGAATATTTTCGAATCTGTGACTATCACCGGGATCGTTTCCTTCGATGGAGACCTGGCGGGTACGAGTGTCGTCCTTCTTGCTCCCCATGTTGCTCGGCACTATTTCGCTCCCAGTTCCATGATTCCTTTGGTTGGGTTGAAATTCAGAGAATCAGTGACTGATTTTGGTCAAGGAGTCAAAGCTATTTCTGAATCCCTGGAACCAGGTGCGAAAGCCGATGTTGGATTGGGCAAAGATGTACGAGCTCGTACGGCTGCGAAAGTTGATCGATCCTTGTCCGTACTGACCTATATGGCGTGGGCGTGGTCATTCATCTGTGTGGCGATCGGGGCTGCCCTGGTGACGTCGATTTTTGCTGCCGCAGGTAGAGACAGAAACTCCGAAATCGCTATTGCCAAATCGTTTGGGGTGTCGCGTGGGCAAATACTGGCGGTGATCTGTCGGCAAGGTCTCATTGTCGCCCTCATCGGTGGTGGGCTAGGAATCCTTCTTGGTGGTTTGTTGAGTGTGATCTTGCGTTGGGGAATATCCTCAATGATGGGAGTGAATCTCACGTTCTCTCTACCACTGTTTTATCTCTGTACCTTCTTCATTGCTGCTGTGGTGTTGTGTACTGTGGCGGCTTGGATGGGTTCGCGGAAAGCGGCCTCCCTTGCTCCTATTGAAGCAATCAGAGGACCTCTGGCACCACGAGCCGGAATCGGAGGGCTTCGGGCAATCGTCGGGGTGGTCCTTGGTCTTGTCGGCGGGGTGGGAGTGGTGTACGCCATGTTTTTCTCTGGCGGCCAGAAAATACTTATAGCCTCAGTGGCGGCCCACCTGGTTGGGATTATTTTGATGGCTCCACTCTTGGTGGTCCTGCTCATGCCGCTCATCGCTGCACCCGTACGTCTCGTCTCATCAGTGTCTGGACGTTTCGCGAAAAAAAATGCTCGACGCTCTGCTCGTCGGGCAGGAAACATTGCCTCGGTTATGATTGTCGGCATCGCAGTGGCGACCGCTGGTTTGCTCTTGACCGGTTCAGCGACGATCAATTATCACGACAGACTCGCTGGCGATACAGCAGCGGAGTTTGTTGTCACCTCGGTCAATGGAACTATTCCCGATTCTTCGCTGACAGAAGTACGCCAAGTCCAAGGTGTACGGGTCCTTCCCTTGGGGTACGCACCTGCGCGGCTACTCATCGGTGGTCACTACCAGGATGCTCGTGTGATGTTCACCAAACCAGAAACCTTCGGCGAGCCTAATGAGACGAGGGCAGTAGCAGGGAATATTCGCGGTTTTGGTGATGGTCTTGCAGTGAGCGAAACTTTTGCAGCACGCCACAAGCTTCACGTGGGTGATGAGTTGACTTTCGGTGTCGGGGTGGGAACCTCCATTGAGACAACGTTGACTGCACCTATTGGGGTCGTTATCGATTCGGGGTTCTTTGGTGACGTACTGATCCCTGAGACTTTCTTCCTCGACTCTATTCCCGGTCATGCTCGATCCCAGTTCCTGGCCATGTCGACTGCCCTGATCAGAACCTCCTCGACAGAAAACTTTGAGCAGGCAAAAACTGAACTGGAAAACACCGTGGAGTCGTACCCTGATTTGATTGTCCAAACCGAGCGCGAATTTCTGTCACAACCCGATCCACAAGTGACGATGATGTCCGTAATCGTTTTTGCTTTCGTGGGGTTGTGTACGATCCTGGCAATGATTTCTATGGCCATGATGTTGGGTAATGCAGTTCAAGAACGTCGACGTGAAACAGCCGTACTCAAAGCTGGGGGAGCCACCAAAGGACAATTGCGTCGAATGGTTTCTTTCGAATCTTTGATGATTTCTGGGACGAGTGCATTGATTGGTATAGCTTTCGGGGTGGGGTTAGCGTACGTCATCTCGTCCACACTGCCAGGGTGGCCTATTCATTGGACCTCCATCCGAGTATGGATGTGGATCGCAGGACTCTTCATCTTGGCTCACATCGTTGGATTCATTGCCGGAATCCCCCCCGCTCTCCGCGCTGGCCAAGCAACCGTCGCCCACGAAGAGTGATTGTCCGTCGAATAGTGCGCTGGCGCGCACTATCCTCCGGCCAAACGCATAATGTAGTGCGGTGGTCAGGTGTGCGGTTGGGTGTGGGTGGCTGCTGGGGTAAAGGATTCCGTTCCGGGGATTGTCCGTCGAATAGCATCTGTCCGTCCCAGAGTGTGATCTGCCGCTGGCGCGTCAGATCACATTCTGCTCCGGCCAGATAGTTGATCTGCGGCTGTGGTTAGGTTGAGCGGTCGGGTGCGGGCCCCCGGCCAAACGCATACTCACCAATCCCGTCGTTCTGCGTTCCCCTCCCAGATGGTCATTCCGCGGAGGGCGCTAGCCCGACTTGCGGAATCCAGACTAGTGATTGTCCATGGTGGTGGGGTCTGTTGGTGGTGAGCATATTCGACAGACCCACCATCGAACTTGATGTGATATCTGGACCCTGCGAGTCACTTCGTTCCGCAGGGTGACACTTACCCCGTCATTCCGCGGAGGGCGCTAGCCCGACTCGCGGAAGGAATCCAGACAGGCGATTCCCCGCGAAGAAGAGTCTGCTGCTGATCACACATCACCGACGGTCACCACGGTGGCCAGTGTGGATTCTGGGCCCTGCGAGTCGCTTCGCTCCGCAGGGTGACGGGAGAGGGGCGATCTTCCCTCCGCAGGGCGACACATACTCCGTCGTGCCGCAGGGTGACACTACCCCTTGGGTTGTTTTGGAGTGCAATTCAGGGGTCTGCGGTAATGGATTTTTATCCATAAGGATGACAGAAAAGGGCGGGTGATTCACCCGCCCTTTTTGTCTGGACAACACAAAAGGTACGTCCCTTTGTGTTGTTCGGTTCGTTAGTGCATGTGTCCGTGAGGTGTGGGTGCCGCTGCAACCTCATCCTCATCGGCTGGTTTCTCCACCACGAGAGTCTCAGTGGTGAGCAACAGTGCCGCAATAGAAGCAGCATTCGCCAAAGCAGAACGAGTCACCTTCACTGGGTCAATGACACCGGCTTTGATGAGGTCCTCGTACTGACCTGTGGCAGCGTTATAACCATGGCCAGGTTTCAACTCTTTCACCTTGGAAACGATCACATAACCAGGTTCTCCACCGTTCTCGGCGATCCAACGCAGTGGTTCCACCAATGAGCGGTACACCAGGTTGACACCGGCTTTCTCATCACCAGTGAGCCCAAGACCATCAGCCAAGACCGATGCAGCGTGAACCAGAGCGGATCCACCACCAGCGACGATACCCTCTTCGATGGCTGCGCGTGTGGCGGAGACAGCATCCTCAATGCGATGCTTTTTCTCTTTGAGCTCCACCTCAGTGGCAGCGCCGACCTTGATCACGCAAACACCACCAGCAAGTTTCGCAACACGCTCTTGGAGTTTCTCACGATCCCAATCCGAATCCGTACGCTCAATCTCTGCACGCAATTGCGCCACGCGAGCCTGGACTTCATCAGGGTTGCCTCCACCATCAACAATGGTGGTGTTATCTTTCGTGGCCACGATTCGACGTGCACGACCAAGAACCTCAAGACCCACCTGGTCGAGCTTCAACCCAACCTCAGGAGCCACAACCTGTCCACCAGTGAGGATCGCAATATCCTCCAGCATGGCTTTGCGGCGGTCACCGAAAGCCGGGGCTTTGATAGCCACCGAGTGGAAGGTGCCTTTGATCTTGTTCACCACGAGGGTTGACAGCGCTTCGCCATCCACATCCTCAGCAATGACCACCAGTTGACCACCAGCAGCAATCACCTTCTCCAACATGGGGAGAAGATCATTCATGGAAGAAATCTTGCCCGAGTTGATGAGGATATAAGGATTCTCAAAAACGGCTTCCATGCGGTCAGCGTCAGTAATGAAATACTGAGAGATGTAACCTTTATCGAACTGCATCCCTTCAGTGAATTCCAGTTCCGTACCAAAAGTTTGAGACTCATCAACAGTGATCACACCATCTTTGCCCACCTTGTCAAAGGCCTGAGCAATCAGGTCACCGATCTCGGGGTCACGAGAAGAAATGGTCGCAACAGAAGCCATGTCGGCCGTGGTTTCCACTGGACGAGCAACCTTGCGAAGTTCGTCGGTCACAGCCTCAACAGCCTTCTCGATACCTCGCTTGAGCCCAATAGGGTTAGCTTCGGAGGCAACAGCGCGCAAACCTTCGTGGACCATCGCTTGGGCTAGTACAGTCGCTGTGGTTGTGCCGTCACCAGCAACATCATTAGTTTTGGTTGCCACCTCTTTAGCCAATTGGGCACCAAGGTTTTCGTACGGGTCGGTCAACTCGATCTCTTTAGCGACAGTCACACCGTCGTTAGTGATCGTGGGGGCGCCCCATTTTTTGTCCAAGACGACATAGCGGCCTTTCGGACCGAGAGTCACCTTGACAGTGTTGGCGAGGGTGTCGACACCACGCTCGAGAGCGCGACGAGCTTCCTCGTCAAAAGCAAGGATCTTAGCCATGGTTCATCAATCCTTAACGGGTAACCTTGGCGAGAATATCGCGAGCATTGAGCAGAAGATAATCACAGCCGTCGTAGCTCACTTCAGTTCCGCCGTACTTAGAAAAGATGACAATATCTCCTTCAGCTACATCCATGGGGATGCGCTTTCCGTCGTCATCAGTACGTCCGGGGCCAATGGCCATGACTGTGCCTTCTTGCGGCTTCTCTTTTGCTGTATCTGGAATAACCAGGCCAGAGGCAGTTGTCTGCTCGGCTTCCAATGGCTGTACGAGGACGCGGTCCTCGAGCGGCTTGATCGTGGCTGCCACGTCAAGACCCCTTTCGTGTCGTGGTGACCTATGGGTCACAGATTTTCTTCGCACCCCAGCGTTAAGTGAGCACTGGAGTTAGCACACTCATACCGAGAGTGCTAACCGGTAATCTACACCCTGAGTTAGCACTCGTACAAGCCGAGTGCCAGAATAGGGGCCTGCCGATGAGAACTATTTCTGATTCTTCATCTGTGCGTCACTCATGAGAGACTTGGGACTATGAACACATCCACACGCGCTGAACAGGTTCGCATCGCTACGCGCGTACTTCCGATTCTCCTTGCTCAACCCAAGAAGAATGCAGTCAATCTGATCAAAGACATTCAGCTCATGGATGCTGATGGTGTGGATCTTGTTGTCTACCCGGAACTGTGCCTCACAGGCAGTACGTGCGGGGACCTCTTTTTTCACCAGGTGCTCATCGATGCCACACAGAGCGCCATCGAAGATATTGTTCAAGCCTCGTCAACCCTTCGCCCCACCATCGTGGTGGGTGCCCCCATCAGCTATGACGGCGAACTGGTTAACTGTGGTGTTGTCATTGGTCAAGGCAAGCTTCTTGGGCTTGTGCCGAAATGGTTTGCTTTCCCTGATGGCCTCAGTCGAGAAAGTCGGTGGTTTAGCTTCGATAGTGAAACAGGCCCAGCAAAAGTCGGGTCCTACTCCACGGTCATGGATGACGACAAGGCGTGGCCTGTTGGTGGTGACACAGGGGTGACCTTCCGCGTGGTTGTGGGTGAGGAATGTCTCGATCTTCTCTCACTCACTGAGGATCCACTCAACGTACCGCCACCACTCGTGGTGTGTCCGACCAGTACACCAGCTGCCGTGGGGCACGCAAACTTCCGTAAGCTTCGCACAGAGATGGCCTCGGGCGAGATAGATGCTGTGATCGCTGTCGCTTGTTCCGGTGGTGGAGAATCCTCCACAGATGCGAGTTGGGATTCGCAAGCCTTCATCTACAACCGGGGGAAACTCTTGGGCGAAACAGAGCTCTATCCCACCACTGCTCATGGAGTCACACTCAATATCGCGAGGAAGAACTGTTCTCGATCCTCGAAATGCAACAACTCTTCGGCACGCATTCGACCGACATCTGCCGACGTGGATGACTGGGGTCGTGATGATCACCTCAGCACCGATGATGTGAATCTGAGGTTTCCGTTCGTACCTCTCGAACGTGGCGAGCTAGAGAGTGTCTGCCAAGAAGCATTCAATATTGCTGTCTATGGTCTCACCCAGAGAATGAAGGCTATGGGAACCCCCAACCTTGTGATGGGGGTTTCTGGCGGATTAGATTCGACCCTCGCTTTGCTGGTCTGCGCCAAGGCCATGGATCAACTCGGACGTTCCCGCAGCGACATCCTCGCCTTCACCATGCCAGGATTTGCTACCTCTGATCAAACCAAAAACTCTGCGATCACCCTCATGGAATCCTTGGGTACGACCGCTGAGACGATCGATATCCGCCCTGCTGCCACGCAAATGCTGGTGGACCTTGGGCACGAAGTAGCCACAGGAAAAGACCACTACGATGTCACCTTCGAGAACGTCCAAGCAGGATTGCGTACGGACTATCTCTTCCGGTTAGCCAACTATCGTGGCGGGATCGTGGTGGGCACTGGCGACCTCTCCGAACTAGCTTTGGGATGGTGTACGTACGGGGTTGGGGATCACATGAGCCACTATGGTGTGAACGCTGGTGTACCCAAGACACTCATTGCTTACCTCATCAGATGGGCAGCCACTCAATTGGCTCTCAGTGGTGATGCGATGAGCGTCATCGACACTATCCTCACCCAAGAGATTTCGCCCGAACTCGTACCTGCCAAACCAGGGGAGTCCATGCAATCAACCGAAGAGAATATTGGGCCATACGCGCTCAATGATTTCTTCCTCTGGAAGTTCCTTCTTGGAACCAAACCAAGTCACATAGCTCAACAAGCATGGGCGGCATGGAAGGATGAAACCAGTGGTGAGTGGCCACCTGATTATCCACAACAGGCTAAGGTCAGCTACGACCTGGACACCATCACGATGTGGTTGGAGAAATTCTTGAAACGATTCTTCGCTAGCCAGTTCAAGAGAACATGCCTACCGGATGGGCCTTCCATCTTTGCCACCGTGAGTCTGAGCCCGCGAGGAAGATGGATCATGCCCAGTGATGTGAAACCAGACACTTGGCTAGAAGAACTAGCCACCGCTACTGCACTGAAGGAAACCTAATGGAAGAAATTGGCGCACCTTTTCAAGTTGATCTTCGCGGAGTAGTCGATCTCTTAGCCCGACATCTCTATTCAGGGCCGAACGTGTATCTCCGCGAGCTTCTGCAAAACGGTGTCGATGCGATCACGGCTCGGCGAGCCCTCGAACCAGAGGTGGTCGGGTCGATCCGTATCCGATCCTGGGATGGTGACGGCTTGGAAATCGTTGATGATGGAATAGGTTTGACGACCGAAGAAGCCCGAGAGTTGCTTGCCACGGTTGGTCATTCCTCCAAGCGCGACCTCGATCTTGGTGTGGGGCGTGGAGAATTCCTGGGTCAATTCGGCATAGGTTTGCTCTCAGGGTTCATGGTCGCCGACTCTATTGAACTCATCTCGCGTTCCGCTAAAGATCTCACAGCTAAAGCAGTGAAATGGACTGGACACGATGATGGCCACTATGACCTCACTGAAATCCCGCGTACGGCCAATGACCCGGTCGGCTCTGTCGTACACATTAAACCTCGCCGTGGAATGGAACACTGGTTGACCATTGACACAGTGGTTTCTCTCGCAGAAGAATTCGGGTGTCTCCTCCCTGTAGATGTAGCTGTGGAGGTTCCTCTCAAACTTCCCGATGGTACGACTTCCAACGTGTGGCGTCGAACCAGTGAAGAACAGATGCCCTGGTTGAAGGAATACCCCCATGACCTTGCCCGGCGTGAAGCACTCGGCAGGTTCTGTGAAGAAACCATGGGTTATTCCCCCATGGCTGCGATCGATCTGAACGTACCCATCACAGGGTTGACTGGTGTTGCCTTCGTCATTCCTGATGCGGTACCACCAGGATCGGGAGGATTCCACCGGGTTTATCTCAAACAAATGCTACTCGGGTCGCGAGTAGCTGGATTGGTTCCCGAGTGGGCTTTCTTCGTACGCTGCGCTATTGATGCCACTGGGCTTGCTCCCACAGCTTCGCGCGAACAGCTCTATAGTGATGATGCCCTGCTCGCCACCCAAGAGGCGCTCGCTGACCAGATTCGAGCCTGGGTGGTGGACACTCTCTCTTCAGAAGCCACCATGGCGAAAGACTTCATCCACACCCATCATTTGGCTTTGCGTACTCTCGCCTTGACTGATGATGTTGTGTTGGATCTGGCTGCAGAAGTTCTCCCCTATGAAACGACGGAAGGTATCCAGACATTGAGAGAGGTCATGGATCAACAATCCGAGGTGGTCTATACCAGTTCGGTTGAAGAGTTCAAACAGGTAGGTGCCGTCGCACGGGCCCAGGGGATCACCCTGGTCAATGCGGGATATGTCTATGACGGGGACCTCATGAACAAATTGGCCACACGCCCACAATTCAAGATTCGGGCCATGACTAGTGAAGACATTGCCCAAGTGTTGACCAGTATTGAGCCAGTACGTGAACTGGAGATCATGGACAAAATCGATGTGGCTAAAGAAATCCTGGCACCGCTTGATATTCAACCTGTCGTACGCCAATTTGAACCCGAGGGGCTTCCAGCGATGATCCTCATGGAAGATGCCCATCACATTTCTCTGTCGAATAGCAGTGAGGGAGAAGACAGCCTCGATATGGACAATGAGGATGTGTGGAGTGAAGTGATAGCTGAGTTCGATACCACCTCTACTCCAGGTCGTACGATCATTCTCAATGACACGAATGCCACAGTTCAACGCTGGTTGAGCCTCGATCCTCACTCGGACTTTTTCCGGGCAGGATTGCAATCGATGTATGTATCAGCAATGTTGCTCTCTGGTGAGCCCTTGCGCCCCCGGGAAGCAGAAATGATGAACGATTCTTTGGAGACCTTCCTGCGATGGGGGTTGCCCAACCAGGGAGGTGCGAGTGGCTCGGACAGTTCCTGAAGCGACCTTTGCGATTGGTTCAGTACGAGCCATGCCCTTTGGCCGTGCCCGCAGTGAAGCTGCTGCTCGTCAAGTAAGGTTGGCGGAAGCTGAAGGCCCTGATGAGGTACGCGCGTACGCACTCGAAACTTTCATCGAAGCTTTGACGTGGGTCGGTGAGTCCCAACAGGCTCTCGTACCTTTCATCAAGCTCTTGCGCTGGTGGGATACCCATCCTGAATTTTTCGATGCTGGGGATCAGAACATCATGTTTTGGGAGTTCGGTTGGATCGTCAACGACATGGGTCGGACCTCGAGCGTACCTGCCGAGCGAGTCGATAAGGCTCTCGATGACATGGCTAAGCGTTTCGCGCTCGCTAATCGGGGGATGGAGAGAGTATGGAATGCTCGCCTTGAATGGGCCATGATCTCCGGAAGTGACGATGTGGACAAAGTCTTTTCTTCGTGGCTCACCATGCCAGTTGATGACGAGGATTCCTGCCAGCCCTGCCATGATGCCACCCATGCGGGGTATCTGCTCTTCCGTGGTGATAGGGATGGGGCAATGGCGATCCTTGAAACAGCTGTCGCTAGTGAGGTTCGCTGCTCGAAAGAGCCAGCATCCATGTTGGCGATGCTGGCCTGGTGTTATCTTGAGATGGATCGTCTCGACGATGTGGAGAAGCTCCTTTCCCAGGTTGTTGTTGAATTATCGTCAGCAACCTCACTGAGTGTGTTGACTGCTCAAGCTCGGCTCTTTGAGATTTTTGCTCGTGGCCAGCTTTATGATCGGGCAGTGGGGCTTATGGGGAAGATCGCCCAAGGAATGGCAACATCCACTGAGTTTGTACGCTTGGATGCTCTTCGCTCGCTGTGGGCAGGATTGGCTTGTCTGGTTGCCCAAGGTCATGGTGATCAAGAGGTGGTGTTTGATGGACAAGAGTTCACTGTTGGCGAGCTTCTCGCGAAGACAGAAACCGATGCTCGCCAACTAGCCACACAGTTCGATGATCGCCATTCTATAGATATTCATCGCCAGAAATTGTCTCGAATTTCTTCAGTGACATCCACGTCCCGTCCACTGGTCTTTCAGCAATATTCGCTCCCGGAAGTTCCCACCAAAAATCGGCCTCGCCCGCTGGGTACCCATGGGTCACGTACTCGGTTGCAGGCTGAGGGCCTGCATGAAAAGGGTTATACCAAGAGGGCAATTGCTCACTACTACTTAGCGAGTGAAGAAGCTCAAGCACGAGGCAACCTGCTTGAAGCTGGATGGTGTATAGCTGAGGCGGCTCGCCTGCATCAAAATGCTGGGCAGCTCATCGAAGCAGGGAAGGATTATCTGAAGGCAGTCACCTACCTCCAAGCGGCTGGAATCAAGTTGGAGGAGATCGTACCCCTCTT
Organism: Propionibacteriaceae bacterium; assembly: GCA_009782785.1. GTDB lineage: Bacteria > Actinomycetota > Actinomycetes > Propionibacteriales > Propionibacteriaceae > WQYJ01. The sequence continues at coordinate 17,108 of WRIJ01000009.1, forward strand.
TGTTGCTTGGGCTCCCGGTGTTCAATCAGAGCACTACCAGGACTATCTTGCTCAAGCGCTGGTCGACTATCCATCCCCAGCCCAAGAACAGTTCGATCTCATCATTCATGAGGTTCCACCCCATGCCGTGAACAGGGTCGTGCTGAGTTCACCGATGGTGAAGAGGTTTGTCCGAGTACGATCCGAACTCAAAGATGCTGTGGCTCGAGTGATGGCCACCTGGGGATCGAAGGATGATCAAGCTAAAGCACTCGATATGGCTGAAGAATCAGCGACATGGATGGATGCCCTGGGGTACACCGATTATGCTGCTCATACGTGGTGGCTGGCAGGGCGGCTCGGTGCCTTGCAGGATTCGCCTTCCACTAATGAGAGTTTCACCTGGGCCCTGCGTGGATTCTCTTTAGCGGGGAAGCGGGGGACGTCTTTTGGTCGCCTGGCTGTGGAAGACTACGCTGTATATCTCAGAGAGAAGGGCCGCGAGTCTGAGGCAGCTGAGTTTCTACAGATGTGGGCCAAGCAAGAGGAGTTGTTCTAGCTATGGGGTATTTCACGAGACCCGAGGGTGAACCGGCGTACTTGGCGCCGTTGACCACCTCAAGAATTGCTTCCTGCTTGGATGCGCACAGTTGGCATTATTCGGTTAATGAGGACGAATCCATCACCGGATGGTGGGACTCGTTTTTCTTCCTGTTTGCATGCCAGGGGGAAGAAAATAATGTGTTCTATGCCCATGCAGTCAACAATCGCACACTGCCGCAAACAGAATTACCTAGTGCCATTCGCCATGCAAACGATTGGAATTCCCAGCACCTGTGGCCGATGGTCACAGCTCGCGAGAGGGAGGATTCCACCGTAGTCCTGAGCGTGTATGCCATTGAATGCTCGCATGGGATCAGTGATGAGCAGCTCGATTTACATATTCGTCGATCCATCTCAACCATGGTGGATGCGCTCATGGAAATCGACAAACAATACCCCGACTATCCGATGAACAACTAGAGTGTCACAAGTCCAGCGTCGATGCCCTCTGCGCGAAAGACTGACAGATTTTAGGAGAGAATGACCTCATGGCTAAAGCGAGTACTCCCATCCTCAAGGTCACCAATGTGGAGAAAGCCTATGGGGATCATGTCATTGTTTCAGGTTTCAATCTGGAACTGTGGGCAGGTGAAGCTATTGCTCTGACCGGGCGTAATGGTGCAGGGAAGTCAACGATCTTGCGATGCCTGGTGGGGGCTGAAGCTCCCGACGAGGGGCAGATCGTTATTGATGGAATGGAATTGAGGGAGGCTGACCCGAAGGTACGCGCAACGATGGCGACCGTCATCGACGACCTGGATTTTTTCCCCGATCTGTCGGTTGTTGAACACCTTGATCTGTTGGCTCGCGCCTATGGGTTGCCTGATCCAGACCAGGCTGTCGACGCAATCCTTCATGAGGTACTGCTCGTACCCCAATCAGGGCAGTTGCCGGGAACCCTCTCTTCGGGTCAACGTCGGCGATTGGCTTTGGCTACTGCTTTCGTACGTCCGCGGAAAGTGCTCGTCCTTGATGAACCCGAACAGCGTCTCGATGTGGAAGGTATTGACTGGCTCGCTCAGCGGTTGAAACAGGAGCGCGATGAAGGTTTGGCCATCGTCTTAGCCAGTCATGAGCCCAGACTTGTTGAAGTGGTTGCGACGCGGAGTATCCATGTGGGAGAACAGCGCCATGGCTAAGAAGCGTCGGCCTCAAGGGTACAAAGCCGAAGCGATGAAGAAAGCTGAGCAAGCTGCGAAGCAACTCGCTGACCAAAAAGTACGCCAGAAACAGACCTCCACTTCGGGTGAGGTCAGTGAAGTTTCTGCCCCTGATCAAGTGCTGGAGGTTCCCACCTGGGAACACTCCCTGGTCGACCTTGAACCTCAACACGTCTACGAGTCAGATTTGAAGAACCTTCTGCGTGATTGGCGCCGTGGGCGAGCGACGAAGAGCTTGCGTCAAGTGCTAGCCGATGGGTACGTCGCCGTTTTTGCTGCTGTGATGGTGGTGGCCATGCTTGGTGCCGGGGTCATGCAGGCTCAGTCGACTGCAGCAAGCAAGGAAACCGGTATCGGGAGAACCCTTCTTCCGTGGGTGGTCATGTGTGCAGCTTTCGCATTGGCGACCATGGCGTCACGGATCTTTGGTCCGGTGGTTGCTTCAGCTGCGGAAGGGTTCTGGCTCATGGATGCCCCGATCCGCCGAGGGCGTTTACTGTGGAAACGTCTGGTTGGTGTCATTGTGGCGGCAGGGGTGATCTCTGCTGGGTTGGGTGGTTTAATGGCCGCTCTGACTGGTTATCATCTTGATGATATTTGGCGTTGGGCGCTGGCGATGGGTGTTGGTGCAGCAAGTTTGACAGCGCTGGCAGCTGCCGAGCAGACCTGGGGTCGTACATGGTTTGTCTCGATTATTCAATGGGGTTTCGCCTTGGGTGCCATGGGGATTTTGATGATGATTATCTCTGTTGCGGCTGGGTGGCTCAACTTCACTTTGCCCACAGTGGTGGATACATCCCAGGTGGTGTGGGTGGCTATCGCTGGCGCGGGGATCCTCGTGATTTATTCGGTCATTGCTTTGAGTCGCTTAGGCATGATTCATAGGGCCCGACTCGTGTCTGGTGGCTCCCTCGTTTCGGGGATGCAAGGGGCAGCTTTTGCCATGGATTTCGGTTTGATGCGCGACATTCTTGTCGAGCGCGATTCGGTACGCCGTGGGCATGTTCGTCCTCGACGTGGGGGAGGTCCCGGGGCGAAAGCTCTCGTTTTCAGGGAGATTCAACGGCTGTGGAGGTACCCGAAGAGAATGATCATCGTGGTGGCTTCGGTCATTGTGCCGTACGCTGCTGGTGCACTCGGTTTTCGTACCTTTAGTCCGTTTATTTCTGCATTGGTCCTGTTGGTTGGGTTCGTGCCGATGTTGGGGTCTTTGCGCATCATGACCCGTACGAAAGGCCTGGCGCGTACTCTTCCACTATCGAACCCACAGATTCGTAAGGCGATGACCAGGGTGCCGATTTTGTTCGCTATCGCCTGGGCAGTGGCGACAACCCCGGCCTTCTGGGTCGCCTCCGAGGCTGACTCCGGCGTACTTCAGGCACTGATCACAGCCGGGTTGACCGCTGCCGCTGGTTTGCTGGCAGCCATCAGGTGGGTGACAGCAAAGTCAGCTAACTATCAGATGCCGATGATGCAAACAGGTTTTGGAGCCATGCCTCCAGGGCTGATGCTCAACTTGATTCGTGGGATCGACGTTGTTGTGTTGGTCACTGGTCCGATCCTGTTCGGTTGGTCACCGTGGATCTCGGTGATCATTGCTGTTGTTGCGGCGATACTCTTGTCGGGGCAGTACTCGATGGAGGAGATGCAAGCGATGCAGAAGCAACTTGACAAGGAGAAAGCTGCCCGCAAAGCCGGTGGCGGTGGGGGAGTCGGTGGAGCTGGGGGAGGCGGCCTCTTTGGTGGTTCTTCCACACCAGCGGTCAAGCAGAAGATTGCCCCGCCAGTTGCCCCACCTCGTGGCTACCGTACCCCCCCTATCGTGAAATAGGGTCGTGACGTTGGGTACGACCTCATCCCACGGACACACTGGTTGTGGCCTGAATCCACACACGCAGGAGGTTTCTCGCTACCACTGCGGTGAAACCTTCTTGTGGCGTGCTCTCGTGGATTTGCGTGTGCTGACGAAGATATGGAAGAATACCCAGGTTGCTCTGGAGAGTGATGGCTTTGGGTACGCCCGATGTCAGCTCGACGGAAACCGGTCTTTGATCGGAATTCACCCACTAGGAAAACTCGGGATGAGTGCGGACTAAAACCCCGCGACACGCCCGACCTCGTGGGCCAGTCAACATCGCTACTTAACGTGAGTAGTGAAACGCGACCAAGGCGAATCCTTGGTCGAGCAGAGAGGTAGAAGCAGTGGCTGAAAACAAGATCCGCATCCGGCTTCGTGCATATGACCACGAGGTCATCGACTCTTCGGCGAGAAAGATCGTCGATACGGTGACGCGTACTGGTGCTCAAGTTGCTGGCCCCGTGCCGTTGCCAACAGAGAAGAATGTGTTCTGTGTGATCCGTTCACCCCATAAGTACAAAGACTCCCGCGAGCACTTCGAGATGCGCACCCACAAGCGCCTGATCGACATCCTCGATCCCTCTGCCAAGACGGTCGATTCGCTCATGCGCCTCGATCTCCCCGCCGGTGTCGACATCGAGATCAAGCTTCCGTGAGGTCCGTGATGAATAAAGAGAAAAACGTGAAAGGAATCCTGGGCCGCAAGCTTGGGATGACCCAGATGTGGGATGAAAATAACCGTGTCATCCCTGTGACAGTGATTGAGGCTGGCCCCTGTGTCGTGACCCAGGTGCGTACGCCAGAGCGCGATGGATATTCCGCCGTCCAGCTCGGCTTTGGCCAGATCAAACCCAAGGCTGTCACCAAACCCGCCCAAGGTCATTTTGATCAAGCAGGCGTCACCCCACGTCGCCATCTCATGGAGATTCGTACAGCTGACGCTGACAAGTATGAATTGGGCTCGGATGTCACTGCGGAAGTTTTCGCTGAGAAGGACATCGTCGATGTGATCGGTGTCACCAAGGGTAAGGGAACCGCAGGTGTCATGAAGCGTCACGGGTTCCGTGGTCTTGGTGCTGGGCACGGCGTGCATCGCAAGCACCGTTCACCAGGGTCTATTGGCCAGTGTGCTACCCCATCACGAATTTTTAAAGGTACGAGAATGGCTGGCCACATGGGTGTGCAGCGCAAAACAGTCCTCAATCTCGCAGTCGCCAAGGTGGATGCAGATCGTGGACTGATTCTCGTTAAGGGTGCTATTCCTGGTCCGAAGAATTCCCTGGTTGTTGTCCGCAGTGCAGCGAAGAAGGGTGCGTGATCATGGCTGACATGAAAGTCAATGTTCTTGGTGGCGATAAAGCCAGCCAAGTCAACCTGCCTGCTAGTGTCTTTGGGTGCGACGTTAATGTGCCACTCATTCACCAGGTTGTGGTTGCACAGCTGGCAGCGGCTCGCCAAGGTACCCATGCGACGAAGACTCGCGGAATGGTCAGTGGTGGTGGAGCTAAACCGTGGAGGCAGAAGGGCACGGGTCGTGCTCGCCATGGGTCGCGTCGTTCACCACAGTGGACTGGCGGTGGTGTGGTTCATGGACCGCAACCCCGGTCATACGCGCAACGGACTCCTAAGAAGATGATTGCCGCCGCGTTGCGCAGTGCACTGTCTGAGCGAGTTGCTGATGGCAAGCTTTTTGTTGTCGATAATCTCGTCAGTGGCGAACCTTCAACACGGGAGGCTCTCAAAGCCCTGAGTGTGGTTGGCGACTATAAATCAGCGGTCGTGGTGCTTCACCGTGATGAGGATATTGCGTGGTTGTCTTTGCGTAATGTTCCTACCGTTCATGCGATCGCAGTGGATCAAATCAATACCTATGACATTGTCTCCAACCAGGTGGTGGTGTTTACATCAGCAGCCTTGGAGGAGTTCATTTCCACCCATGAGGCTTCCACGTCCGAGTCGAAACCTGTGGTGGTTGTCCCTGGAGTGAAACCCAAGACCGCCAAGGTGACGAAGACTGCCAAAGCAAAGCGCAGTACGCAGGATTCGTCGAGTACGGCCCCAGCAGGTGAGGAGAAACCGGCCAAGGCGCCCAAGGTGGAGACTCCGGCGGCAGTCGTTGAACAACCAGTCGTTGAAGTACCTGAGGTTCCAGGTGAGGAACCAGTCATGGAGACCCCGGTTGTTGAAACCCCAGTGGTCGAGACCGCCGAAGTCGAGGTTCTGGAAGTTGAAACCCCTGTGGTTGAAATCCCTGAAGTTGAGATCCCGGTCGTTGAAGTCCCTGAAGTTGAAGTCCCCGAGGTTGAAGTTCCAATCATCGAGACACCGCAGGCCCCTGTTGCTGAAGCTCTGGTGGTTGAAATCCCTGAGGTTGAGGCCCCCGTGGCCGAGATTCCGGTTGTTGAGACTCCAGAGGTTGAGATCGTGGAAGTCGAGGTTCCGGTGGTTGAGGTACCCGTTATCGAGACTCCAGAGGTTGAGACCCCCGTGGTTGAGAAAGCAGCAACGGTGAAAGCCCCTGCGGCCAAAGCGACCACGGCCAAGGCCACCACGGCCAAAGCGACCACGGCCAAGGCCACCACGGCCAAGGCCACCACGGCCAAGGCCACCACGGCCAAAGCTACAGCGACAACCGCTGAGAAAGCCACCGCAACAAAAGCTGCGGCAACCAAGACCGCCACGACGAAGGCGACCTCCGCCAAAGCCACAGCCACCAAAGCTACGGCCAAGGATGTCAAAGCGGACCCAGCGGACAAGCCAGAGTACGAGGGTGGTTACCGTGGTGACAAACCACCTGCAGGATACGACATCAAAGGTAACGAAGATTCCATGAAGTACCACACCACGGAATCCCGGTGGTACAAAATCACTGTTGCTGAGGTGTGGTTCAACTCCGAAGAAGCAGCCAAGAAAGCTGGCTTCGTTAATGTGATGGAGAAGAAGTGACTGAGCAAATTGACCTGAAGATCACCGATCCGCGTGACATTCTCCTCGCCCCTGTGGTGTCAGAAAAGTCGTACACGCGCATCGATGAAAACAAATACACCTTCCTGGTGGCACCCACAGCGAACAAGACCCAGATCAAGATTGCGATCGAGAAAGTCTTCAACGTGGATGTTGTCAGTGTGAATACCATGAATCGCAAAGGCAAGGTGCGCCGTACTCGCAACGGGTTCGGCCATCGCTCGGACACCAAGAGGGCCATTGTGACTCTTGCCGACGGTCAGTCCATCGACCTGTTTGGCTCAGGAACGGAAGTGAGATAATGGCAATCCGTAAGTACAAGCCAACGACACCAGGGCGCCGTGGGTCCTCAGTTGCTGACTTCCAAGAGGTGACGAGGAATCGTCCCGAGAAGTCGCTGACTGCTCCCAAGCCGAAGACTGGTGGTCGAAACAATCAAGGTCGCATCACCACCCGTCACATTGGTGGTGGGCACAAGCAGGCGTACCGCATCATTGATTTCAAGCGCTATGACAAGGACGGGGTTGTTGCCAAGGTCGCACATATTGAGTACGACCCGAACCGTACCTCGCGCATTGCACTACTTCACTATCTTGATGGTGAAAAGCGTTACATCATTGCTCCGAAGGATCTCCATCAAGGTGACCGGGTGGAATCTGGCCCTGGTGCTGACATCAAACCGGGAAACAATCTGCCCATGCGCAATATTCCTGTCGGTACCCTCATCCATGCAGTCGAATTGAGGCCTGGTGGTGGAGCAAAGATGGGGCGCTCTGCTGGAGCTGGTATTCAACTCGTTGCTCGTGAAGGCAAATATGCGACCCTTCGTCTTCCTTCTGGTGAAATGCGTATGGTCGATATTCGTTGCCGCGCCACAGTGGGTGAAGTCGGCAATGCTGAACAATCCAACATCAACTGGGGTAAGGCCGGACGCATGCGCTGGAAGGGTGTTCGCCCCACAGTACGTGGTGTGGTCATGAACCCAGTCGATCACCCTCACGGCGGTGGTGAAGGTCGTACCTCGGGTGGTCGCCACCCTGTCTCACCATGGGGTAAGGCTGAGGGCCGTACTCGAAACAAGAACAAGGCGTCCTCGCGTCTGATCATCCGTCGCCGCAAGTCCGGCAAGAAGCGCTGAGAAGGGACATAGCATATGCCACGCAGTCTGAAGAAGGGCCCCTTTGTTGATGACCATCTCGCAAAGAAGGTGGAAGACCTCAACACGAAGGGCGCCAAGACAGTCATCAAGACATGGAGTCGTCGTTCCATGATCGTTCCCGACATGCTCGGTCATACGATCGCTGTTCACGATGGACGTAAGCATGTTCCGGTATTCGTCACCGAGGCCATGATCGGGCACAAGTTGGGTGAGTTTGCGCCCACGCGTACCTTCCGTGGTCACGTGAAGGACGACAAAAAGGCCAGGAAGCGCTGAGAAGGGTAATCGAATATGAGCAAGAATTTTCAGCGTCCTAATCGCAGGGATGCACTTTTAGGAGATCGCGAGGGTGCGTACGCTATTGCGCGTCACGTCCGCATGACTCCGATGAAGGTACGCCGCGTCGTTGATGTTGTGAGGGGAATGAGTGTGCCCGATGCACTCAATACTCTTCGTTTCGCCCCTCAGGCCGCATCTGAGCCGGTGTACAAGGTCATCGCGTCCGCTGTTGCTAACGCAGAGAGCACTGAGAACCTTCATGCTAATGATTTGTTCGTTTCGCAGATCTTCGTTGATGAGGGTGTGACGATGCGGCGAATTCGTGCGCGAGCGAAAGGTTCTGCGTCCAGGATTCTCAAACGTGCCTCACATATCACTGCTGTGGTGGAACCTGTGGCTAATCGCGGTCCGATTCCTCCATCAACCCAGGTGGTGACGATGCGTTGGGATGATCCTCGATTGGATAGCACCACTCAACCGGCTAAGGAAGAAACCCCGGCATCGACCAAAACTGAGAAGAAGTCGGAGACTGGCGCGAAGAAGGCACCAGCAAAGAAGGCACCAGCGAAGAAGGCTGACAAGGCCTCTCATGAGACTAAGGAGGCCTGAGCATGGGTCAAAAGATTAGCCCCATGGGGTTCCGTTTAGGTATCTCGACCGACCATGTGTCGCGTTGGTATTCCGATAAGCAGTACGCAGAGTATCTCGGTGAAGACATTAAAATCCGTGAATTCCTCACCAAGCGTTTGGAGAGGGCGGGCATCTCCTCGATTGAGATCGAGCGCTTCTCTGAGCGAGTGACCATCTTTCTTCATGCTGCTCGTCCAGGGATCATCATTGGTCGCAATGGTGCTGAAGCTGAGAAGGTACGCTCCGATCTGGAGAAGCTCACCGGCAAACAGGTTCAGCTCAATATCTTGGAAGTGAAAAACCCTGAGATTGATGCACAATTGGTCGCTCAAGGTGTCGCAGAACAACTCGGCGCTCGTGTGGCCTTTAGGCGTGCCATGCGTAAAGCTCAACAGTCAGCAATGCGTGGCGGTGCACTCGGGATCAGGATCCAGTGTTCTGGTCGTTTGGGTGGTGCTGAAATGAGCCGTGCAGAGTTCTATCGTGAAGGCCGCGTACCTTTGCACACACTGCGTGCCGATATCGACTATGGCTTCTATGAAGCTCGTACAACTTTCGGTCGCATTGGTGTCAAGGTGTGGATCTATAAAGGCGATTTGACCGGTACGCGTGCAGAGCGTGTTGCTCAGAAAGCGAATCGCCAATCAGCGTTGACCCGTCAGCGTCCCACGCGTCGCCCTGGTCGTGGGGAACGTAGCGAGCGTGGAGACAGAAGTGATCGCGGCCGCGGGCGTACCCAGGAAACCCCCGTGGCAGAGACTGCTGTGGTGAGCGAAACACCGGCAGAAAGCACAGGTGCATAATGTTGATACCTCGTCGCGTGAAATACCGCAAACAACACCATCCTAAGCGTAAAGGTATGGCTAAAGGTGGTACGACTCTTGCCTTCGGTGACTATGGCATCCAGGCTGTGGAGCCCTCGTACCTCACGAACCGCCAGATTGAAGCCGCTCGTATTGCCATGACTCGTCACATCAAGCGTGGTGGAAAAGTGTGGATTAACGTGTTCCCTGACCGTCCCATGACCAAGCATCCTGCTGAATCGCGTATGGGCTCAGGTAAGGGCACTCCCGAATGGTGGATTGTTAACGTCAAACCCGGACGTGTTCTGTTCGAACTTTCCGGTGTCAGTGAGGATGTGGCTCGCGAAGCTATGCGGTTGGCCATTCACAAACTGCCTTTCAAGGCGCGCTTCATTTCGAGAGAGGGTGACAACTGATGGCTACCACCACAGCAGCAGAGTTGAGAACACTCAGCAGAACAGAATTGAATTCCCGTGTCGTGGAATTAAAAGAAGAGCTCTTCGGTTTGCGGTTCGCCGCAGCCACAGGGCAGTTGGAGTCCCATGGGCGTCTGCGTGAAGCTCGCAAAGATATTGCGCGGATCTACACCGTACTCCAGGAACGCAATCTTGGCATCGTGCCTGACCCTGAGAAGGAGATCTGATGAGTGAGGATAGGGCTAAAAGGAAAGTCCGCGAAGGGGTTGTGGTGTCCGACAAGATGGATAAAACCATCACCGTCGTCATCGAGGACCGTGTGAAGCATCCTTTGTATAAGAAGGTCATGACCAGAAGCCAGAGGCTGAAGGTTCACGACGAAGGCAATACTGCTGGACGCGGCGACCGTGTACGGGTGATGGAGACCCGTCCGCTGTCGGCGACGAAGCGGTGGAGGCTCGTCGAGATCATTGAGAAGGCGCGCTAGGGCAGCGGCGAACCAAGGAGAAATAATGATCCAGCAAGAAACTCGGCTCAAAGTTGCCGATAACACCGGTGCCAAGGAACTCTTGTGCATCCGTGTTCTCGGTGGCTCTAAACGCCGCTATGCCTATGTCGGTGACACGATTGTTGCCACCGTCAAAGATGCCATCCCTGGGGGAGGGGTGAAGAAGGGCGAAGTTGTTCAAGCAGTTGTCGTACGTACGGCAAAAGAACATCGTCGCTCCGATGGCTCGTACATCAAGTTTGATGAGAACGCTGCGGTGCTTCTGGGCCAAAATGGCGAACCACGAGGGACCCGTATTTTCGGCCCTGTTGCCCGTGAACTACGCGAGAAGAAATACATGCGTATTGTTTCTCTCGCTCCTGAGGTGATCTGAGAATGGCTATGCATGTGAAGAAGGGCGACCACGTACGTGTGATCGCTGGAAAAGATAGGGGAGTCACCGGTGACATCATCGCTGTGAATCCCGAGAAACAGACAGTGACTGTCGCCGGGGTCAATGTAGTGAAAAGGCACCGCAAAGACTCCCAGGGTGGCACGAACCGCCAGGTCATCAAGGGTGGGATTTTGAGCTCTGAGGCTCCAATCCATGTCTCGAATGTGGCACTGGTTGTCCGCCAAGGAACGAAGGAAGTAACCACGCGAGTGGGGTACGAACCGCACGAAGAAACCCGTAAACGTTCTGATGGATCGACCTATTCTGTCATCCGGCACAAGAGGATTTCACGCAAGACTGGGAAGGAGATCTGATGGCGAAGACAACAAATTCTGAGAACAAGGAACTTCCTCGCTTGAAGAAGCAGTACCGGGAAGAGATTGCTCCCAACCTGCTCAAAGAATTCAGCTATGACAACGTCATGCGGGTTCCAGGTCTGGTCAAGATCGTGGTCAATATGGGTGTTGGTGAAGCCGCCAAAGATTCGAAAGTGATCGACGCTGCCGTACGGGACCTGACCCAGATCACGGGACAAAAACCCACCGTGACTAAGGCGCGCAAGTCTATTGCCCAGTTTAAACTGCGTGAAGGAATGCCCATTGGTTGCCACGTGACCCTGCGTGGGAATCGCATGTGGGAGTTTGCTGATCGCCTCTTGAGCTTGGCACTTCCCCGCATCCGTGACTTCCGTGGATTGTCACCCCTGCAATTCGATGGCCAAGGAAACTACACTTTCGGGCTCACCGAACAGGTCATGTTCCATGAAATCGATCAGGACAAGATCGACAAGATCCGTGGAATGGACATCACTTTCGTCACCTCGGCATCAACTGATGACGAAGGTCGCGCACTGCTCACTGGCTTGGGGTTCCCTTTCCAAGCCATGGATGTCGCCCAATCCAATAGGGCAGCTACGAAGAAGAAGAGGGGCTCTGGCCCCATCGGGAAGAAAAAGAGGTAAGCCATGGCAACCACAGCAATCAAGGTTAAAGCATCGCGTAAGCCCAAATATGCAGTACGGGCGTACACCCGATGCCAGAAGTGCGGGCGACCAAAGTCGGTGTACCGCAAGTTCGGCCTCTGCCGTATCTGCCTTCGTACCATGGCCCACCGTGGCGAACTGCCCGGCATAACGAAATCCTCCTGGTGACCTGATGAACTTTTTCCACACGACGACAACACAGCAGGTCCATCAAGGAAACCCCTGTGAGAAAGAGGCAACAAGCCGATGACTATGACAGACCCGATCGCAGACATGCTCACACGTCTGCGCAATGCCAACATGGCGCATCATGAGACAGCATCGATGCCGCACTCCAAGATCAAGGTCGGCATTGCTTCTATCCTCAAAAACGAGGGTTACATCACTGACTTTGAGGTCAAAGACCCTGAAGCCGGTAGCATTGCCAAGACCCTGACCGTGACGCTCAAGTATGGTGAAAACCGTGAGCGTTCCATTCAGGGACTGAAGCGCATCTCCAAACCAGGGTTGCGCGTCTATGCGAAATCCACCTCCTTGCCGAAAGTTCTCGGCGGGTTGGGTGTCGCCATTATTTCCACAAGCCAAGGTCTGCTCACCGACAGGGAAGCAAACCAAAAGTCTGTTGGCGGGGAAGTCCTCGCTTTCGTCTGGTAGGGGGTTGACATGTCGCGTATTGGAAAGATGCCCATCACGATCCCAGCTGGGGTTGAAGTGAAGATCGATGGCGATGAAGTGAGCGTGAAAGGCCCCAAGGGGACACTGACACACACCGTCGCTTCCCCGATCACTGTAGAAATGAATGACGGTACGTTGGATGTCTCGCGTCCTAATGATGAGAGGCTCTCACGTTCACTGCACGGGTTGACTCGCACACTGGTCAACAACATGGTTGTTGGTGTCACCGAAGGCTACGAAAAGAAGCTCGAAATCGTGGGTGTGGGTTACCGCGTTGTGCAAAAGAGCCCCACAGAATTGGAGTTCGCTTTAGGTTTCTCCCACCCGGTGAATGTCAAAGCACCCGAAGGGATCACTTTTACAGTGGAGAATCCTACAAGGTTCTCTGTCCAAGGGATCTCCAAGCAGGCAGTGGGCGAAGTTGCTGCTAACATCCGCAAGATTCGTAAACCCGAGCCGTACAAAGGCAAGGGTGTGAGGTACTCCGGCGAGCAGGTACGCCGCAAGGCCGGAAAGGCTGGTAAGTAATGGCTATATCACTCAAACCCACCAAGGGAATGTCTCCCAAGGCTGCGGCTTTGGCGAAGAGACAAAACCGTGGACGCAAGAACATCACAGGTACCCCGACCAAACCCCGTTTGGTTGTTACCCGTTCTGCCCGCCACATCGTGGCTCAAGTCATTGATGACACGAAAGGTCACACTCTCGTGTCAGCCTCCACGATGGAATCCGATCTGAGAGCTTCAAAGGCAGGCAAAACCGAGAAAGCTAAGAAGGTTGGGGAACTCATTGCCAGCAGGGCAAAAGACGCCGGTGTTGACCAGGTGGTCTTCGACCGGGCTGGACGACAATATCATGGGCGCGTTGCTGCTTTGGCAGATGGTGCACGTGAAGCTGGACTCGGTCTGTAGACGGAAGGAAGAAACATGGCAGTCAATAACCGCCGCGAACAAGGCGAATCTGGTGACAACCGACGTCGTGACTCCGCACGCAACCGCGAAGCTGAAGAAGCCTCGAAGTCGAACTATCTTGAGCGTGTTGTCGCGATCAACCGTGTGGCCAAGGTGGTGAAAGGTGGACGTCGTTTCTCTTTCACAGCACTCGTGGTTGTCGGTGATGGTGATGGCATGGTCGGTGTGGGTTACGGCAAAGCTAAAGAAGTGCCCGCAGCGATCGCTAAAGGAGTGGAAGAAGCGAAGAAGCGCTTCTTTAAAGTCCCACGCATTTTGAAAACAATCCCTCACCCTGTACAAGGGGAGGAAGCAGCTGGTGTCGTGATGTTGCGCCCCGCATCACCCGGTACGGGTGTCATCGCTGGTGGTGCTGCCCGCGCCGTACTGGAATGTGCAGGGATCCATGACGTATTGGCCAAATCCTTAGGTTCAGCTAATGCCATCAATGTGGTCCATGCGACAGTGAAGGCTCTCAAGACTCTGGAAGAACCCGAGCAGGTAGCCAACCGTCGCAACAAGACTATTGAGGAAGTCACCCCAGCGGCTCTGCTTGCGGCGAAGCTTAAAGGAGAGGGCAAGTGAGTAAGAAAACACAGTGTGAAACAGTGGTCATCACAAGGATCAAGTCTTCGATTGGCGCCAAGAGGAATCATCGTGAAACCTTGAGGTCGTTGGGTTTGAGAAAAATCGGTGACCAGGTGACTCGTGAATTGGATCCTATTACCAAAGGCATGGTGCGTACCGTGTCACACATGATCATTGTTGAGAAGACCGAGACCCCCAAGGACAAGCTGACGAAAGTCGAGCAGGTTGAGCGTGCAAAGGAAGGCGAATAATGGCTCTACAGATTCATCATCTCCGCCCAGCTGAAGGAGCACACACCAAGAAAACCCGTGTAGGTCGTGGTGAAGCATCTAAAGGTAAAACTGCAGGTCGCGGTACGAAAGGTACCGGCGCTCGTAAGAACGTACCGCTGTACTTCGAGGGTGGCCAGATGCCATTGCATCGCCGAGTACCAAAACTGCGCGGTTTCGCTAGCCCCTTCCGTGTGGATTACCAGGTGGTCAATGTTGCGCGCATTGAAGAAATGTTCCCCCAAGGTGGCACGATCGGTGTAGAAGACCTTGTCAAGAAGGGTTTGGTTCGTAATGCATCGCGTGTCAAGGTGCTTGCGAATGGTGAGTTGAACGTCAAACTGGACGTCACAGCTCACGCCTTCTCCGATAAGGCGAAAGAAAAAATCGAAAAGGCCGGTGGGTCCGTCACGACACTGTAGGCACAAGAGCCTGTCGTGGACTGATACCCTAGGTGAGGTGAGGAGAAAAATATGCTGAGTGCGATCAGGAATGTTTTTAGGTCTGGTGATCTCAATAAGAAGATTCTATTCACGCTCTTCATCGTTGTGATCTTCCGTTTGGGTTCGACTCTTCCGGTCCCCAATGTGAACATGGTCAATCTCTCGGGATGTGTGAAACAAGCAGCAGAAGCCAGTGATGAAACTGCTGGACTCTTCTCGATGATCAACCTGTTCTCTGGTGGAGCGATGTTGCAGATGTCGGTTTTTGCCCTCGGCATCATGCCGTACATCACCGCAAGCATCATCATGCAGCTCATGACTGTTGTGGTTCCCCGCCTGGAAACCCTCAAAAAGGAGGGGGCATCAGGTACGGCCAAGATCACCCAATATACTCGCTATCTCACTGTTATTCTGGCGGTGTTGAACGCGACCACCTATGTTTCGATGGCCGTCAATAAGCAGATTTTTAGAAGCTGCCCCGACGATGTTGTTCACTCGAATGAACTTTTCCCAATTGTT
The DNA here is from genome assembly GCA_009782785.1 of Propionibacteriaceae bacterium. Classification (GTDB taxonomy): domain Bacteria; phylum Actinomycetota; class Actinomycetes; order Propionibacteriales; family Propionibacteriaceae; genus WQYJ01. Next base: position 32,326 of record WRIJ01000009.1, read on the forward strand.
GTCATGATCCTCACGATGACCGCTGGTACAGGTATGGTCATGTGGCTTGGTGAGCTCATCACTGATCATGGTGTGGGCCGAGGCATGTCGATCCTCATCTTCACCCAAATCGCGGCTCGTTTCCCGGATTCTTTGTGGCAGATTCAACAGCAGAAAGGCTGGTTCCTGTTCCTGCTGGTTTTGGCCATTGGTTTACTGGTGATGGTGGGCATCATCTTCATGGAGCAAGGTCAACGCCGCGTTCCTGTTCAATACGCGAAACGCATGGTCGGGCGCAAGATGTACGGCGGTTCCAAGACCTATATCCCACTCAAAGTGAACCAGTCTGGTGTTATCCCGGTCATCTTTGCTTCATCGATTTTGTACCTACCGTCGATGTTTGCTCAAATGTTCCCCACATCGAAGGTGTCGATCTTCATCGGGCAATACTTCGTTAAAGGCTCCGAATGGCCCTATAACGTCCTGTTCTTCCTGCTAGTGGTGTCCTTCTGTTACTTCTATGTGTCGATCACGTTCAACCCTGTGGAGATCTCAGACAATATGAAGAAGTACGGCGGATTCATCCCCGGTATCCGAGCGGGAGCCCCGACAGCTCGATACTTGAAGTACGTCCTGAGTCGACTGACTTTCCCCGGTTCACTCTATTTGGGTATCGTGGCTCTGATACCGACTTTAGCCTTCGTACTCGTGGGTGCATCACAGCAATTCCCCTTCGGTGGTACATCAATCCTGATTGTTGTCGGTGTTGGTCTTGATACGGTCAAGCAGATCCAGTCACAACTCGAGCAGCGCTCCTACGAGGGCTTCCTTAAATGAGATTGTCTGTCGTATAGTGCGCTGGCGCGCACTATCTTCCGGCCAAACGCATACTCACCAACTCCGTCGTTCTGCGTTCCCTTCCCAGATGGTCATTCCGCGGAGGGCACCAGCCCGACTTGGCAGGAATCCAGGTAAACGATCAGCCCTGAAGAATAGTCTGATGGCAATGACTAACCACCGATGGTCACCACCAGGGTCAGTGTGATTTCTGGACCCTGCGACTTCGCGCAGGGTGACGGTAGTAGTGTCCATTGACCGCAATTGTGTGATCGGGAGCACGGGTTGTCGTTGCGTTGTGACTCACCATGCAAACCCAGATCAGTGCGTGAAGTAGAGTGACCAGCGTACAAGCGGTCACTACGCGACGTTTCTCGACACCCACCATCAGGCGGTAGCGGTCAATAGACGACCCGGAACGGTCATTCCGCAGAGCAGTACCAACCACATCATTCCGCGGAGGGCACCAGCCCGACTTGGCAGGAATCCAGGTAAACGATCAACCCTGAAGAAGAGTCTGATGGCAATGACTAACCACCGATGGTCACCACCATGGCCAGTATGATTTCTGGACCCTGCGAGCCTTCGCTTCGCTCAGGCCGCAGGGTGACGGGGGTGGCGTCGACAAGGAACCGTCCCTTTGTGACTCGTGCAGGGAGACGGGGGTGGTGCTCCGCAGGGTGATGGAGGTGGTGGCGCACAGGGTAATGGAGGTGACCTCGACCTGCGCTTCAGAGTTTATGGAATCTTTGGTGTCTGAGAGATCCTTGACTATATTCGTGAGTCGTGAATAAGTCGAAGGGCCCGAATATGAACCTGAGTGCCAAGCGTTTGACTCTCGTGTGGAGTCTTGTCGTCATGCTCATTGCTTCCCTGGGTGTAGCCACAGGCCAACCGGTAGCAACAGCAGATACTGGCGATAAGGCGAGCTTCACCAGTGTGGCACCACCCACGACTGTCTCCATGAGTATCGATGTTCTAGGCACCTCCCTGACCGAGAATTCTCTCGAACTGTCGGTGACAGGTTCATCGCGCAGCTACCTAGTACCGATGTTTGGTGCAGACTACGGTTTAACAACCCAAGTTTTGTGCGATCCGGGAACCTTGACGATCACTGCGAGCGCACCACAGAAACTCGAAGTGACACTCATGGTGTCCTTCCTCGATGAGGAGGGTCTCGTGCTAGCCACCTATGAGGACACCTTGCGCATGTCGCCGACCATTGCTCAAACACCTGAACAACCAGCCACACCGGCACCACAACCAGTCGTGGAGCAACCCAAGGCCCCCGTACTGCTTCCTGCAACAGCTTTCACACCAACGATCAGTGGTTCCCTCATCGTGACACAGAAACTCACTGCGTCGGCGAATCTGCCCTCAGGGTGGAAAGTCAGCGGATACCAATGGTTCCGTGGGAGTGCGGCAATCGCAGGTGCCACAGCCTCCACGTACATTGTGACGGCCAAGGATGTGAATCTCACCTTGTCGGTACGAGTAATAGCTACTCGTGACGGATATAAAGATGGTGTGGGTACATCAGCTGCCACCTCGAAAGTTGCTTGGAATTACTTGGTGAGTGTTGACAAAACCAAGCTGCTCTCCAAGCATTATACGGTTGGTCGTACTAGCAAAATCGATAAGATCGTTATTCACCACAATGCAGGAAACTTGAGCATTGATCAGGTGTACAACGTGTGGCAAACCCGTGAAGCATCCGCTCACTACCAGGTACAAAGCGATGGAAAAGTCGGGCGCTTGGTTGCTGATGGTAACACTGCTTGGCATGCGGGGAACTGGCAAGCCAATGTGACCTCGATCGGTATTGAGCACGCAAACAACACAGGGAAAGCACCCTGGACGATCAGCGATTCAGCTATCGATAGTGGTGGTCGTCTCGTGGCAGAATTGTCGATCTATTATGGACTTGGCCGACCCACGTGGATGAAGACGGTCTACCCACACTCGTACTTTTCTTCAACCTCCTGCCCAGGAGAATTGAGCAAGTCCCAGCAGGCCCAGTACATGGCCCGCGCCCAGTATTGGTACGACCAGCTGATCGCTGGCGCCTAAAGTGGCTCACTGCTCAAAGGATATGCGAGAAGCTAGCGCTTCTTCCTGCGGGGATTCAATCTCTTGACCCCACTCACGACTCGACCTATCCGGGAGCCTTTCTCTTCGGTGTTCCCCTGCTCATCACTGCTAAGGGTCGCCTCTGAAGCAGTCTGCTCGGGTGAATCAGTGAGAGAATTTTCGGCATTGTCTGCCACCCATTGAACATCTTCAGCCTTTTTCAGTGCATCAGCGCGTTCATAGTCGTCGAGGGTGGGCATGGAATATGCCTTGGCGGTGGTGTTGTACATCTGGGCAATGACTAGACGCATTCTTTCAGCAAATGCGGGTGCATCTTCACCACTATGTGCTGTGAGTGGATGGCCAATGACTACATGGATCGGTGGATGGTTAGTCGGTGGTAGTGATCGGTCGTGGGGCCACGCTGCGAAGGCACCCACGAGGGCCAGGGGGATACACGGTACGTCCCGGGTGATCGATAGTGAAGCAACACCAGGTTTGAAAGAACCCATAGCGCCCGTACGCGAGCGCGTACCTTCAGGGAAAATGAGCAGGGGGATTCCTTCTTCGAGTAACCGCCCAGTGAGCCCCTTATAGTGGCCACTTCCTCGGGTGCTCGCACTGCGGCGTTCCACAGGATAAGCATTAAAGAGCAAAGATGTGGTGAGCCCTTTGAGTTTCTTGTCGAAGAAATAGTCTGCGGCAGCACCGGTAGCGATATGTTTCGACAACCTCCTTGGCAGTGCTCCAAGAATCAGTGAAGCATCAAGATGGGAGGAATGATTGGAGATGACAATGAACGGGGCGTCAACATTGTCGAGCAATTCTTTACCATGGACTTGAACCTTGCAGGTGGACCACACGAGTGACTTGAGGACAACATCTTGAGCGACGAAGCGTACGCTCGAACGTACTGGGGAACGGTAGGTGGCAGGATCATTAGCCCTTGAGTTCTTTGCCACTATTGCCTCGATTTGGTCAATTTGCGAGATATCCATCGGATGGTACGCCGGGGAAGGATGTGCCCGAGTCCCACGGCGAAACGCCACCTTGCCGTGGGTACGGACAGTACTTTACCGGCACCCAGGTGCTTGAGAGCTTTGGCGACGAGTTTGTCCGAATCGATCCAGACAAAACCTGGAAGGTTGTGTGCCTTGACTCCACCACGGGAATGGAATTCTGTCTTCACCCACCCGGGTAGCAGCGCCATCACTTTCACACCCGTACCGCGCAATTCATTAGACAAACCTTCGGTATAAACCGTGCACCAAGCTTTGATGGCTGAATAGTTGCCGGTAGTGATCGTGGTCGACGAGCTGGACACGTTGAGGATTGCTCCATGCCCGCGACTGGTCATGGCACGCCCTGCAGCACCAGAGAGAACCAGGACCGCCCGGCACATGACTTCAAATGCTCGGTCATGGACTGAAACATCCTCAACCAGGAGTGAATCGTGGACGGCAAAACCGGCGTTGTTCACCAGAAGATCGATCGGGCGTGCAGGGTCTTCGATTCGCTTCGCTAGACGGTCAACATCCCTCCGTTTGGCGAGGTCTGTGGGAATGACTTCCACGGCTATGGAGTGTTGGTCGCGGAGTTGCCCAGCAACATTCTCTAAGCCTTCGCGGTCCCGGGAAGCCAGAACGAGGTCGTACCCGCTGGCAGCGAGCGCAGTGGCGAAAGAGTGGCCAATACCAACCGTACCGCCGGTGATGAGTGCAGTGGGCATCAGTTCATCACCCGATAGGTTTCCCGAGCCATGGCGAGCTCTTCATTGGTGGGTACGACCAAGACAGCAATGCTCGAATCGGGCGCAGAAATCTCTGTGGCGTCCTTGTTGCGTGGTGTGTTTTTGGCCGGGTCAAGTTTGACCCCGAAACCTGCCAGGCGATCGCAGATGCGTGCGCGAGTCATATTGTCATTCTCACCCACACCAGCAGTGAAGACGATCATGTCAACACGACCCAGGACAGCCATATAAGCGCCGATATAGCTGATCAAGCGGTGAATATAGACGTCCATGGCTTGGGCAGCGTTGGCATCACCAGCATCAATTTTTGCCCACAGGTCACGGAAATCGGAGGCGCCATCGGCAAGCCCAGCCATTCCGGACTGTTTGTTGAGCAGGTTGTCGACCTGCTGGGCATCCATGCCAGCCACTCGTTGCAGGTAGGAGAAGATGCCGGGGTCAATATCTCCCGAGCGAGTCCCCATGACCAAACCAGCGAGGGGAGTGAGCCCCATTGATGTTTCGATAGCCACCCCACCTCGTACTGCTGAAATGGAGGCACCATTACCCATGTGACAGATGATCTGGTTCACATCCTCGACGTTCTTTCCCAAGAACTCCGCTGAAGCTTTCGAGACATAGCTGTGCGATGTGCCATGGAAGCCGTACTTGCGGATGTGGTATTTCTCAGCGACCTCGCGATCAATGGCGTAGGTGTAGGCCTCGGGGGGCAGGGTAGAGAAGAAGGCAGTGTCAAAGATAGCAACGTGCGGTACATTGGGCAGCGCTTGCTGGGCTGCTTTGATTCCAGCTATCCCAGGTGGATTATGCAACGGTGCTAGACCCGAGAGTTCAGTGAGGCCGTCGATCACGTCGTCGTTGATGAGTGTTGTCTCGCGGAAACGCTCCCCACCGTGGACTGCTCGATGCCCAACCGCGACTACGTCTTCTAGTGGGGGCCCCCAGGTGTGGAAGGCGCGGGTGACCAGCGCTAGTGCCGCTGTGTGGTCGGCGATGGTCTCGTCGATCGTTTCTTTATGCCCACCAGTAGTGTGGGTGATGTTGCCATCGGTGAGTCCGATTTTTTCCACCATACCTGAAGCGAGAACCTCTTCGTTATCAATATCAATCATCTGGTATTTCACCGATGATGAACCACAGTTCAACACGAGGATGGGAGTGGGCACAGGGTCCTCCTTCGTTGGATGGGGGACCACTTGAGGGTCCGGAAGATAATTCTACCGGGGTGTGAGGCGGTTAGTCACCTGCAGGTGGCTCATCTTGGGCTTGAATAGCTGTGATGGCGATCGTATTCACGATGTCTTCGACGAGCGCTCCACGCGAGAGATCGTTCACCGGCCGGTTGAGCCCTTGGAGGATTGGACCGATGGGCAGCGCGTGGGCTGTTCGCTGGACCGCTTTATAGGTGATGTTTCCACAATTCAGGTCGGGGAAAATATAGACCGTAGCATGACCGGCTACCAAGGAGCCGGGAAGTTTTGTCTGAGCTACAGTCTCATCGAAGGCCGCATCAAATTGGATGGGTCCTTCCACAGCGAGATTCTCGTCGAGTTTCTTCACTAGGGCTGTGGCTTGGGCGACCTTATCAACATCGGGGCCTGTTCCGGAATCCCCGGTGGAATAACTCAACATGGCCACCTTGGGGTCAATATTGAATTGCCGTGCTGTCTGGGCTGATGCGTAAGCGATCTGTGCCAGATCATTGGGTGTGGGATTGGGAGTCACTGCACAATCGGCGAAAACCAGGACACGATCAGTCAGGCACATCAAGAAAGCACCAGAGACAGACGTGACTCCGGGTTTGGTTTTGATGAACTGAAAAGCTGGGCGAATCGTTTCCGCTGTTGTCGTGATCGCACCCGACACCATGCCATCAGCCATCCGCAGATGCACCATCATGGTCGCGAAAAAGGACAGATCCTCCATGGTCTTGCGAGCTTCTGGAATGGACAGTCCTTTCTCTTTGCGCAGTTCTGCGTACTGGGTTGCGAAAGTATCAAGAAGCTCAGGGTCGGTGGGATCGAGGAATCTGGCACCATCCAGATCAACTGATAGTTGTTCACTGCGGGTGCGAATAGTCTGCTCATCACCGAGAAGGATGAGTTTGGCAATACCTTTTTGTAGGACGATCCCTGCGGCAGTGATGATGCGGTCTTCGTGTCCTTCGGGAAGTACGATGGTTCGTGGATGTGCGCAAGCCTTATCGATGAGTTCTTGTTGGAAGGTTTCGGGGGTACGCCCCAGGGATTCGCAGCAGGTCATAGCAGAAATCTACCAGCCTTGGATGTGGGTGAGGCCCGTCGACCAGCTAGTGACCTGAGATAAACTATCGACCATGTCAAAGATTCTTGCGGCTGTCGCTTGGCCTTATGCCAATGGTCCGCGCCATATCGGCCACGTCTCAGGTTTTGGGGTTCCTTCAGATGTTTTTGCTCGCTACCAGCGTATGATCGGTAACGATGTGCTCATGGTGTCGGGTTCTGATGAGCACGGTACAGCGATCCAGGTGCAAGCAGATCGGGAAGGCCTCACCCCCCAGCAGACTGCTGACAAGTATCACTCCATCATCTGTGAAGAGCTTCAACAACTCGGACTCACCTATGATTTGTTCACTCGAACAACCACAAACAACCACTGTGAGGTTGTCCAAGAGCTCTTCCGAGCCCTGCACGCCAATGGATATGTGGTCCCGCACAAAGGAATGGGAGCTATTTCTCCGAGTACGGGGCGTACCCTGCCTGATCGCTATATCGAAGGAACCTGCCCACTGTGCAAGTCTGAGGATGCTCGTGGTGATCAGTGCAATTCTTGCGGCAAGCAGTTGGATCCCATCGATTTGATCAACCCTCGATCATCCCTGGATGGGGAGGTGCCTGAGTTTGTTGAAACTGAGCATTTCTTTCTCGATCTTCCTGCACTGGCGCAAACACTGCGCACATGGTTGGATACTCGCCAAGATTGGCGTCCCAATGTGTTGAACTTCTCGCTCGAATTGCTCAAGGATCTCAAGCCTCGAGGGATCACCCGCGACCTGGATTGGGGGATTCGTGTGCCCATTGATGGATGGCGCGACAATCCGATGAAATCTATCTATGTCTGGTTTGATGCGGTCATCGGCTACCTCTCTGCGTCAATAGAGTGGGCTCTGCGGCAAGGAGACCCGCAAGCATGGCGCGAGTGGTGGCAGAATCCTGAAGCACAGTCGTACTATTTCCTCGGCAAAGACAACATCACCTTCCATTCGGTCATCTGGCCAGGGATACTCTTGGGCGCTAATGGTCAAGGGGATCGTGGTGGGGAACCCAGCACTTTTGGCGAGCTGAATCTTCCCACAGAAGTGGTGTCATCAGAGTTCCTCATGATGGGTGGTGGGAAGTTTTCCACCTCCTACAACAGAGTGATTTATGTCCGTGATTTCTTGAAAGAGTTTGGCCCAGATGCACTGCGTTACTACATTGCTGTGGCCGGGCCGGAGAACACTGACACTGTGTTCACTTGGGAGGAGTTTGTTCGCCGTATCAACACTGAACTGGCGAACGAATGGGGTAACCTCGTTAATCGCTCGATTTCTATGGCACATAAGAACAATGGAGTTATTCCCACCCCTGGTGAGCTCACCGAGATTGACACTCGAGTTTTGGACACTGCTCGTCAAGGCTTTGAGGTGGTTGGTGATCTGCTGTCCAAGGCAAAGTTCAAGGCGGCGATCACTGAAGCAATGCGGGTAGCATCTGCAGCTAATCGTTACCTCTCCGAAACTGAACCGTGGAAGCTGAAAGATAATCCAACTCGCCGAGATACTGTCTTACATACGACTCTCCAAGTGGTCAGTGATGTCAACACCATGCTCACGCCTTTCCTTCCTCACGCCTGCCAGAAGGTGTACGAAGCCTTGGGGGGTACGGGAGTGTGGGCTGCACAGCCAGAGATTCGCCACGTCAGTGAGGACGGCCAAGACCCCTATCCGATCTTAACTGGTGACTATGATTCGCAATTGGCTTTTTGGAAGTCTATCCCTGTTGAGGTTGGCCGGGTGTTGAACAAACCGGAACCGCTCTTCCCGAAACTGGATGAGTCCTTGGGTGAAACTGGCCCATCATGGGCACCCATATCTGTCGATGGTTGATTATCTATCGGTGGTTGATGCACTCCCTCCTTGTCACCCTGCGGAGCCCACTAGGGCGACTCGCAGTGCTCCGCGGAATGACGGGAGAGGCGCGGCGGTTTTTGCGAGTGCCAGCCGGTCAAGGCTTCGCTCCGCAGAATGACAGGGCTGGTGCCATCAGTTACAAGAAGAGATCACCCACGAAGGGGGCCAGCAGTGCGTACCCCACAAAGGCAAAGATATCCATGAGTGTGTGGGCAATCACGAGGGGCATCACTCTCTTAGTTTTCAGATAGATGAGTCCAAAGACGGCACCCATGACCAGGTTTCCGAGAAAGCCACCAAACCCTTGATAGAGGTGATAACTTCCACGGATCGTGGCTGAGAAGAAAATGATTGCTGCAGGTGCCCAACCAAGAGTCTTCAAGCGAGTGAAAAGATAACCCACCATGACAACTTCTTCACTGACCCCAGCAACCAGTGCAGAACAAATGAGTATCGGAATAGTCCACCAGTGGGCGTCCAGATTTGCTGGGGCAACCTCAGTGTTGATCCCGATCCATCGGGAAAGAAAATAGAATCCCAGCCCAGGGATTCCTATCCCTGCACAGATAGCTACACCCCATCCGAGATCCTTCCATGGCTGGTGCAGGTTGAATCCGATCAGTGAGCGCGCTTGGCCGTACCCCAGGTAGAGCAGGTACAACACCAGCAGTACGAGGGCTGTCGGGGTGAGGAAGAAGTAGAGCTGATAACCGAGATCCAACCATGGCCTACTGGGGGTCATGGAGGAGTTCATGGTGGTGGTTTGGTCCGCTAGGGGAACTCCACGGGTGAGTTTTTCGATGATGGACAGCATTGCTGAGATGGCGCTTCGTCCAAAACCTACTCCCAGCACGATGAGAATCTCTAGTGCAATGAAGAGGCGAACTCTGCGGGAACGCTGGTCTAAGTGGTGTTGGCCCTCCACCGGTTACCGACTCAGTATTCCACGCAGGAAGAAGAAAAAATTGGCTGGTCTTTCCGCGATCCGTTGAATGAAATAGGAGTACCAATTCTCTCCGAAGGGGATATACACCCTGACCGTATGCCCAAGATCAACGAGCCGTTCCTGTTCAAGAGTGCGTACACCGTACAACATCTGGTATTCGAAATCCTCTAGTCCACGGTTGTTGTGGGCAGCTAATTCTTGGGCAATGTCGATCATCACAGGATCGTGGGTGGCAAGAAGGGGGAGTCCTTCACCTTCCATCAGGACCTTCATACAACGAATGAAGCTCAAATTGACGTCATGTTTGTCTGCGTACGAGGCCTGGCTTGGTGGGAGGTAAGCACCCTTGGAGAGTCGAATGCGTGAACCAACTCCACCCAGTGCACGACAATCCTCTTCAGTACGGCGCAGATTGGCTTGGAGTAGACACCCAAGATCCGGGAATTGCCCGCGAAGGACCCCGACAACCCGGATAGCTTTCTTGACGGTGGGTAGCCCCTCCATGTCAATGGTGAGAGTCGTGCCGACCTCTGCAGCTTTCTCAGCGATCCGCCCCGCATTGGCTGCAGCGAGTGTTTCTCCATCACGCAAACCCAAACCGAGCGCGCTTAGTTTCACCGAGACTTCCACATCACTACCAAAGTTGCTGTCTTTCATGTGGTCAAGGAATTCAACGTACTTGGCCACGACCTGGTCGGCCTCTTCAGCTGAGTGAACCTCATGACCAAGATAATCGACTGTGACCTTCATTCCTTTATCCAGCAGTGTCTGGACCACCTGTGATGCCTCCTCCCACTTTGTTCCAGCGACAAAGTGTTTGACCACTCGTCGACTCAATGGGTTGGCAAGCAGGAGTCGCTTCACGCTCTGGTTGCGAGACAGAGCGAGGAAGAATGAGCGATACATGTCAATGTCCTTCCATGAGGGCGATCCGGCACGTGGAGCCTCTTTGGTGGTGGGTCTGCTAGTGATTCTAGTTGAAACCTGTCGGCTTCGCCTGAGGTTTCCCACGAGGATATTACCTTGCCCACCTATTGGGACGATTTCGCTCCATGAGAGCTCTCGATTTCGTGACTGGAGTTTCGCCAGGCAGAATAGGGGTATGCATCTCGATCATGTCACCTATGCCGCTGGACCTCTCGGCTTGGAACAAGAAGCCCGCCGACTCGAATCCCTGCTCGGTGTGAAGTCGTTTGATGGGGGACTCCATCCTGGTTTTGGTACGCAAATGCGTTTGATCCCTCTTGCTGAGGGGCGCCATATTGAAATTGTCGAAGTGCTTGATCACCCCGCAGCCGAGAAGGCACCCTATGGTCAGGCTGTGCGTGCCCGTAGCGAAATGGGTGGCGGTTGGCTGGGTTGGGTTATTTGTTTAGATGATCTGACCGGTTATGAAAACCGTCTTGACCGTAAAGCTCGTCAAGGTGCTCGGAATTTCCCTGATGGGCGCCGATTGGAATGGGAACAGTTGGGTGTGATGGGTTTGATTGCTGACCCACAGGTTCCCTTCTTTATCCGTTGGATTTCGGAACCCGGACTTCTGCCTTCCGCTCTCGAAGGTACGATCATTCTGCACGAGATAGAAATTGCTGGGAGTCGTGGGCGGGTCGAAGAATGGCTCGGTGAGGAACTACCAGACACCTTCGATGGTGTGAGGATCAACTTTGATGCTCCCAGTGGCTATCCAGGGATCATGTCAGTGACTTTCGAAACTGACCAGGGTCTGGTCAGAATCTAGGGCGCACACCCCGATTGATGTCTTCGACTGTGGTGGCGAGGAACCACCAGTGTCTATCCTTTCTTCTTGCGACGAAGATCCATCAGATTCAACACAAACCCCACCGTGGGAGCTTCAACAAGTGAGAGCGAGTCAGCAAACTTCTCTCCAGAACTGAGTGTGTTATCTTGAGGAATGATTGCCGTCGTGACCCCTAACCGGGTCGCTTCAGCGAGTCTCTTCGGAAGGTCAGCAACTCGGCGTACCTCACCAGCGAGCCCAATCTCACCTATAGCCACAGTATTGCCAGGCATTGGTTGGTCACTCATCGCTGATGCCAAAGCACAGGCGAGCCCAAGATCAGAACCCGGGTCAGAGATTCTAGCCCCAGACACTGTGGATGCATAGACATCCATGGTGTGGCACTTCATGGATGCTCTTCGTTGCAGAACCGCGAGCACCATGGCAAGGCGTGAATACTCCAATCCTTGGGCAACTCGGCGTGGATTCGCAGATCCGCTGGGCACAACAAGCCCCTGAATCTCTGCAACTAAGGCCCGCCGCCCCTCCACAGCCACTGTCACCGCCGTACCAGGAGTAGGTTCACTGTGGGACGAGGTGAAAATCCCTGAAGGATCTGGCACTTCGACAATGCCAGTGTCACACATTTCGAAACACCCAATCTCATCAGCAGGCCCGAAGCGATTCTTGGTTGCTCGAATCAGGCGGAATCCACTATGGCGATCACCTTCAAAATTCACCACCACATCCACCACATGTTCCAAGGTGCGAGGCCCAGCAATAGCTCCATCTTTGGTGACATGGCCCACGATGATCACTGGAATTCCACATCGTTTAGCCACCTGGACAAGCCCTGAGGCGACTTCTTTGACTTGGGCTACTCCACCAGGGGAACCCTCCGTGCCAGAGCTAATAGTTTGAACAGAATCAACCACAACCAGTGAAGGCTGGAGGGACTCAATGTGGCCCAGCACCACGCAGAGATCTGTTTCTGCGGTGAGGAAGAGTGTCTCAGTTTCCGCCTTTGTCCTACGTGCCCTCATTCGTACCTGAGCTGGCGATTCTTCTCCACTGACATAGAGGGTCGTACCATAATTCTTCGCCCAGCGTGCAGCCACCTCAAGAAGCAGAGTGGATTTCCCCACACCAGGTTCACCAGCGAGCAGGATCACCCCACCACTGACGAGACCACCACCAAGGACACGATCAAACTCACCAATAGTGGTGGCAATATGTTGGGACTGTGTTGGATCAACGTCCGTGATAGGAACAGCGCGAGTCAGTGGAATCACAGGAGCGATCCTTGTCGCGCAGCGCTGAGCACTCTCATCGAGGGTTCCCCATTGCTGGCATTCCCCACACCTGCCCACCCATTTTGCACTCGTCCACCCACACTCACCACAGGTGAAAAGGGCCTTCGTCGTTGTTGCTGTCTTCGTCATAGGTTCACTCTAGGAAGCACCACTGACATTTTTCCTCGTCGATCTTTACTAGGCTAGAGACATGTGGATTCCAGGTGCCATCTTTGGGTTGTTGCTCCTGATTGCTGTGATCCGCGATCCACGCAGGCTCAGGTGTGCGATCCTGTTCTTGGCGATGGTGGTGAGTTTTCTCTTCTTTGGCGTCAGTAGTGTGGTGAGTTCACAACCTCATGACAAGTACGGGCCGTACATCCTCTTCGCCCTGGTTGTCTTAGCCATCGTAGTCGTGGTCATCCTAGGCGTTGTGCTTATTCTCAACGGTTTCACCATGGTACGTCAGGAAGGAAGGCGGTTGTCGAATCTTCTTGGACTCCTGCTCGGTGTGCTCATGGTGGGGTATGTGTCCATAGCAGTGTGGGCGGTGTTGACCAGTAATACCCAAGGGTTTGTCTGGGTGATCCTTGTTGGTTTCCCGCTGGTCTTCCTCGGTTTCGGATTTGTCGCCTACCTCCTCTATTCCTGGATCTATCTGTTTGCTGCCAGGCGATGGGGACCACCACCAGATGCGATCATTGTTCTGGGTGCTGGTTTGATCAATGATCAGGTCCCTCCACTATTGGCGAGTCGTCTCGATGGTGGAATAGCTTTACTGAACGATACCCAGGCGACCACTCCACCGCTGTTGGTGGTCTCGGGGGGGCGCGGCAGTGATGAGGCGCGTAGCGAAGCCGAAGCAATGGCTGAATATTTAGTAGACAAGGGAATAGATGTGGCTCAGATCATTGAAGAGCCTCATTCACGTACCACCAAAGAAAACATCTCCTTGAGTGGGGAGCTTCTTGCGCAGCGAGGATGTGAGGGTACGATGGTTGCAGTCACCAACACTTTTCACAGTTTTCGTTCAGCCATGCTTATGTCGCGGGCGCGGATGAAAGGGTATGCCTTAGGTTCACCCACGGCCAAGTATTTCTGGCCAGCGGCAGTGATACGGGAGTACGCGGCGATCCTGGCTGACTCCCTAGGATTTGTCATCATGTCACTAGTGGTGTGCCTGATGCCACTAGCGTTATTTATTCTCGTACGTCTCGTGGGAAGGTGAAGGCTCAACCCACTGACCTCGATACATCACCCGTGTCACGAAAAAGTCTTGATCCCAACACACGAGATCGCCTGGAGTGTGGGTATCGATTCGTCCTGCACGAATGTTCAGATAAGTGGACGGATTTTCTGTCGCTGCTCGAAGTGCGATCTCGGGAGCCACACCGGATTCGATGGCCAAGCGTACTGCTCGGTCCAAGGTGAGAGTTGATCCTGCAATCGTGTCAGTTCCTGCGAGGTGAGCTCTGCGATCTCGTACCTCCACTGTGAGATCCCCCAGGGTGTAGTCACCATCTGGCGCACCAGCTGCAGCCATAGCATCACTGATGAGAACTACGCGCCCCGGTTGAGCGTTCATAACGTGGGCGATGAGATCACGGTGGACGTGGACACCGTCACAGATGAGCTCCAAGAAGACCCGGTCATCGCTGAGCAGTGCTAGGGCTGCTCCACCATCACGATGGAGGATTTCACCCATAGCATTGAACAGGTGGGTCGCACCACGTACTCCTGCTTCTATAGCACGTACGGTCGTACGATGATCTGCTGCCGAATGGCCTAGTGCGACTAGGATTCCATGGTTGGTCAGTTCAGTGATGGCTTCGAGCGCAAAGGGAAGTTCACCAGCGAGAGTGACCATGGCGATGGCACTACCACCTGCGTCGACCAGTGTGGCAAGGTCATCAAGATTAGGGGTGCGAAGAAAGGACTCATCGTGGGCGCCCTTGTACATCGTGGAGAGCCAGGGGCCTTCGAGATGGATTCCGCCAAGTTGCCCAGATTCCACCAGTGGTTGGAGGTTTCGGATCTGTGTGGACAGTTTCTCGATACTTGCGCTCACCAGGGAAGCCACCATCGTGGTCGTACCATGGGACCGGTGTGCCTCTAAGACAGCCAGTGCGCCTGGGGGGGTGTCTCCAAATTGTGCCCCTCCACCACCATGGGCATGGACGTCGACTAAGCCAGGGGAAAGAATCTCAACATGGTGATCAGTTGGTGTGGGTGGTTCGCCTAACCCCCAATCCAGGATCTCGCAGCCAGCGACCTCCACCCATCCTGGTGCGAAATCGGTACGCGCGAGCATTCTCGTGGCGGATATTACGGTCATGGATGCCCCCTCGACCAACATGAAAATCCCTTTGTCTGGGACTTTTCTTCGCATAAGTAGATGAAGAACTCGTAGAATACTCTACCGAAGTGGAACGACCAGCTGGTACAAGATTGACTCGATTCTTCGTTTCACCCACTGCAACGGACAAGGATCCCCATGAGAGTACGGATGATCGCGATAGGTGTCGCGGTGATGTTGGCTCTTGGTGGTTGCGGAGCCCCAGAACCGAGGGCCCAGGACATCTCACTGTGGCTCGTTCAAGGCAGTACGCCAGCACCCGTACAAGAATATTTGATTCAACAGTACGCGATCTATAACGGTGGACGACTGTCGATTAGTGAAATGCCTGCTCGGGCGGTCGTTGTGCGAGGATTCGAAGCTAAGACAGGGGACTTTGAACGCCCTGATGTCATCGAAATGCCTGACTATGCAACAACAACCTTGGCAGCAAATGAGGCCTTCAGTGATATTAGTGACCTGTATTCTTCCTATGGGGGGTCACATCTGGTGAGTGCCCTGACTGATCTGGGGATCTATGAGGGCAAACACTACACACTGCCGTACCAGTTCACGACCAAATATGTGTACTACCGCAAGGACATTTGGGCTTTGGCGGGAATAGAAAAACCACCATCAACCTTGGATGATCTTCACCAAGGCGCAATCACTGTGACTGACAAGAATCCTCGAAGGATTGATGATTTTTCAGGATTCTTTCTTGCCAACCAGGATTGGCATGATGGGGTGTCGTGGATTTATGCCCGTGGTGGTGAGATTGCTCGCCGTGGTGAGGATGGGCTTTGGGAATCCACGTTGAGTGATCCCCAAACCTTGAGTGCGCTCCGTGAACTTCAACAACTCCATGCAGGTGCGAATAGGGCACCATGGGATTCCCCCGTGGATCGCCCGTGGATCTATCTCAACGATATTGACTGGATCTATGACGAAACTGGAACCAATGTCCCTACTTCCGTGAGCGCTGCGACGATCATGGCCGATGATTCGATGCGTACCCGAGTAGGGGACCGTGTCAGAACAGAAATGGGTACCCGAACCAGGGAATGGAATAGTGACACTTTCGGTGCCTTTGCTCTGCCAGGTGCTGATGGAGGGGTCGCCCCATCGCATCTTCGCGGTTCCACCATCGGAATCATCGCTTCATCCCCGCGTCAACAAGGAGCCAGAGACTTGTTGGACATCATCTATTCGCGGGACTTTCAGACTATGCTGGGGCGTGTGGGTCTCGGTGCGGGCAATGAGGATTATTGGGAGTTCTTGGGAGATGATGAGTTCGCAGAGATGACCACAGCTATTGCCCGTGCGGCTACCTCGACACCAACAGCACCTGGATGGCTCTATGTGGAACAGTCTGGGGAACTTCAAGCCTTCTTCACCCGTGTTGTACGCGGGGGCGACATCGAATCTCTCGCAAGCCAGTACGACGATATTCTGACACCGTTACTCAATACACTCGAACCACCAGGCTAAGAGCCGTAGAGTAGGGGTAGCACAACTGGTTAGGGAGCTCACGTGTACAGTTTAGGACTCGATATTGGTGCCACGAAGGCGCATGGTGTTGTTCTTGATTCGTCAGACAAAGTTATTGCCGAACATGCAGTATTCACTCGCCGCGGCCCCGAAGGGGTCTTGGCCGTACTCATGGAAATAGCAAACAAGGTCGCTCAAGAGGTCGGTATTGGTTTGCGTGATTTTGACGCTGTTGGGGTGGGTATCGCTGGAGTGGTGAACCGTCACAGTGGTGAGATCATCAACTCAGTCAATTTGGACTTGGATCATTTCGGGCTCGTGAGTGAGATTTCTGAGCACTTCTCTGTCCCTGTGCATATCGACAATGATGTGAAAGCGACCGTTGTTGCCGCTGGAATGATTCTCGATTCCCTCTCGGTGACCTATGTTAATTTTGGTACCGGTGTTGCTGCGGCGACCCTCGATGGGCGTCTCATTCGAGGCCATGACAATCTTGCTGGCGAAATTGGGCATATCATTCTCGATCCTCATGGTGAGCCGTGCCGATGTGGGAAACAAGGATGTATCGAGACCATTACTGGTGGGGGATACCTAGCCCCCCGCATGGATGCCTTGGGTCTGGATTGGACCGTACTCAATGAAGACACCTCCCCCTTGGGCCAAGCTGCACTTGATCAGGCAATCAGGGCGATTGCGCGTGTGGTGGCTTTTGTCTCCTTGGCCTACAGCTCCGATCACGTACTGCTCGGCGGTGGGGTGGTCCAAGCTGCACCCTGGTTACTACCAACGTTGAAAGAGTTCTTGAGCGACCGGGCCCATCTGGTGTTTCCGGATTATGTTTTGATGGCGTCAAAGCTTGAGTTTTTGGACAACGATCTTCAAGCTCCAGCGATCGGTGCGGCACTCATTGGGCAAGGGTGGACTGAAGGTTACAAGCTGGTCGATGGTGGGCACCGTACCTGTGAATGTGGGGACTCATAACTCCATCAGTATCGGCCACAGCTTCGTCGCAGGGGTCTATTGTTGAGGTATGAAGCTTGACCTCGGCACATTGGAATTGGGTGTCGCCACCTCAGCTACACAAATTGAGGGTGGCAACGCAGACACGAATTGGCATCGGTGGGCAGCCATCCCTGGCAAGGTGAAAGATGGTACGTCCCCCGCGCGGGCTGCTGACCACTGGAATCGAGTCGATGAAGACATTGCCCTGCTCAGTGAGCTTGGTGTTCGCCACTACCGCATGGGGCTGGAGTGGGCACGCATTGAACCCCAAGAAGGAGTTTTTGATACCAGTGCTATTGCCCACTATGTTGACGAAGTGAAGGCACTGCGAGCTGCGGGTATCGCACCGCTGGTCACCTTGCATCATTTCAACAATCCTGGATGGTTGGAGGAGCGTGGGGCTTGGACCCGTCCTGAGACGGTGGGGGTCTTTGTTCGGTACGTCCACCGCATGGTTCATGAACTGAAAGACTATGTTTCGGAGTGGATCACTATCAATGAGCCGAATGTGTACGCCACGAACGGGTACGTGTTTGGGCAGTGGCCACCAGGGAAGAAGAGTATCCCTGAGGCCATGAAAGTGATGAGCCTTCTCGCCCATGGCCACATTCAGGCGTACCAGGAGATTCACAAGATTCAACCCCATGCCAAGGTGGGGGTGGCTCAACATCTGCGCCCCTTCGATCCGGCCTTTTCCTATAACCCTTTCGATCGCCTGGGAGCCACTGCGATGGCGTACCTCTTCCAGTGGGCTAGTTTCGATGCGATGGCGTACGGACGTTTCAAAGCGCCACTGAAAGGTTCAGCGACTGTGTCACCTGGGCGCTACTATGACTTCACGGGAGTGAACTATTATACGCGATCGTGGGTCAGTGGTGTGACGCAGGGTACGCGGGGGAATTCGCCAGTCAATGACATGGGGTGGGAAATCTATCCTGAAGGTTTGAGTCGTCTGCTCACGCAGGTAGCTTCGCGGTATCCTGGCCCGATTTATGTGACAGAAAATGGTACCCCGGATGCGACTGACTCTTTCAGGGCGCGCTACCTCTATGATCATCTGGGGGCTGTGATGACATCCGGTGTGGAGGTTGAGCGTTACTACCACTGGAGCTTCATGGACAATTGGGAATGGATCGAAGGGGAGGGGCCGCGGTTTGGGTTGGTTGCTCTCGACTATGACACTCAGGAGAGGTTCATCTGTGAGTCTGGGCGTCTGTACGCAGACATCATCACCCACGGTGGTGTGAGTGAAGAAGCGTACGCCCGATGGGTTGAACCGTCGGCGCGTTCCTCAGCTGTTAGTGGGGCTGGGAACAGTGCACCTCGCGTACGGCGACCAGGGCCTCCCGTACTGTAGGGGCTCAGGCGACCAGTGGTGAGGTAGCGTACTCCCCAAGGGTGATGGACACACGTCGGTGGTATGGGTCGCTGGGAGTTAGAATTGATACATAAAACATGGACACATGTTCATGTGTTGATGTGGAGGGCTTCCTATGACCAAGAAAACCTGTAAATACGCAGGACGTCCCGTGCTCGCGGGAATCCTGGCATTGTTGATCGTCTTGCCTTTGGCTGCGTGCACTGATGTATCTGGGAAAGAAGATTTCCTCGGTGAATGGCATGCTGGAATACCTCAGCAGCAGAGCTTGTCAGCCCCTACCTTGTGGAGTCCCCAGGAATGGGAAGTCTGGAATAACAGTGACGTCATTGAATTCCAACGTAACGGTGGGATTACTGTCAACGGAGGCACAGAATCCCAGTATTCGTGGACATTGAAAGGAGATAAGCTACACATCGCAGACGGGAAGAAGGTCCACGTGTGCGTTCTTGGAGTAGCTGGCCACATTATGACCATGTCTAACTGTGAATGGGAATATGCTCAAGGTGGAGTTTTCTACTCTGTTGATTACGTGGAATCCACCAAGACGCATATTGACCGAACAGCTGACACACCTAGTGATCCACCATCTCCTACCATTCCACCCGAACAAAAGTTTGTGGGGACATGGTGTTATCTCCCGGACATTCCAGATGTTGTGCTGGGCGAAGTCTGTTATGGTTTTATGGATTCCGGTGAGATGAGGATTTCGTACTGGGAAGAGTACTTTGAAGGAACCTGGCATCTTGAAGGAAATCAGCTCATTGTGGACGGCTCCTTCTATGACTATTTTGGGTCTGAACCGTACAGCGCTACCTGCACCTATGAGGTGGCTCAGACATCCATGACCTTGAGTTGTTCAGGGGATACGTTCACGATGACCCGGCAATGAGCCGTACGCCAAGCTCTACTCACCACTGAACAGGTGGTCGGTGAGATGAAATCCAAGCGCTAGAATGATGCCACTGGCAACACATCAAAAGGATAGTGATGAAACTCAAAAATACCTTCCTTGCCTTGGTGGTAGCTTTCGCAGTTGCTGCCCCTTTGACTGCGTGTACGGGTTACATGAATCCGTACACCAGAGGTTATCCACAGCCGGTGGGCGATGGCTATAACGATTGGCCAGACCCTGATCCGTACACTCCCGCTCCCGCTCCTACTCCCACTCCGGTTCAGCGCGGATCAAGTTCAAGTGTTGTGGGGACCTGGGATGTCATCGACATGGGTATGGACAACTTCTCTCTTGGTGAAATGGTCGACTGGCTGGATTCCTGCACGATGGAGTTCAGTAGCAATGGGTCTCTGGAAATGAGAGCCGAGCTTTTCGGCTACTCTGACTCAGAGTACGGTACCTGGTCGGTGTCCGGCAGCAAAATAGATATTTCACTCTCAGGGGTTTACACGACATGTGACTATCGCATATCTGGCTCAAAAATGTCCATCAACCATTGCGATGATGGTACCGTCCTCGAGCTGAAGCGTAGGTGAGGGAGCTGTGCGAGGTCACCCACCTGAAACCATGTTCATGGCGATCATTGTGCTGGGTGCCTCTGTGTGTAGGAGCCGTGCCATGGCGCTGGACAATTCCTGCTAATCTTGATGGTGTGCAACAGTGAGTACCGCTTGGAGTCATTCCACTAGGGGGGCTTTCTCAGCGTCGGCAGTGTGTAGTGCACTGGCGAATTTGTCGCGATTGAACAAGGGAAGGACCCATTTCATGACATCAAAAATCTCCACAGTGAGAAAAACTCTCGTAGCAGCAGCCCTTGCAGTATTTGTCGCACTCCCATTGTCGGCCTGTGGCAGCACATCCGATGACCCTATCGTGGGCAAGTGGGAAGTCATAGAAGTAGATGGAAAATCTATCGACATGATAGCATGGTCCATGTCTATTGATTTCAAGGCAAATGGGAAACTGATAGCAATCCATTATGGTGACAAGATCACAGGAACTTGGACTACCGAGGGTACGAAAGTGACTATCAAGGATTCCCGGGAAACCATGGTCTGCGATTACACGGTTGCAACAGGAAAGCTCATGCTTAATGACTGTGATGGCGTGGTTGGATCGTCGTTGACACTCGTACCAGCGTAGTAACACCACTCAATTGTGGTGCTCTGAGCATCAAGAACTATCGATGAACCGCGGGCCCCAGCGTCCGCGGTTCTCAACTGGGTAGAACGAGCTGGTGATGGAAAGCTCAGCTCTTGTGGGATGCTACCGAGGTGGGTGTCTCTGTGTGTAGGTGCTGTGCCATGGCGCTGGACAATTCCTGCTAATCTTGATGGTGCGCAACAGTGAGTACCGCTTGGAGTCATTCCACTAGGGGGGCTTTCTCAGCGTCGGCAGTGTGCAGTGCACTGGCGAATTTGTCGCGATTGAACAAGGGAAGGACCCATTTCATGACATCAAAAATCTCCACAGTGAGAAAAACTCTCGTAGCAGCAGCCCTTGCAGTATTTGTCGCACTCCCATTGTCGGCCTGTGGCAGCACATCCGATGACCCTATCGTGGGCAAGTGGGATGTGACTGAAGTAGAAGGAATATCTATCGCCGGGTCAGGTACATCCATGTCTTTCGAATTCAAGGCAAACGGGAAAATGACAGCCACGACCGACGGAGACAAGGGCCAAGGAACCTGGACTGTCGCTGGGAACAAGGTGACTATTAAGGATCGCGAAGAAACCATGGTCTGCGATTACACGGTTGAAACAGACAAGCTCATGCTCAATGACTGTGATGGTTTGGGTGGCCTGTCGTTGACACTCGTACCAGCGTAGTAACACCACTCAATGGTGGTGCTCTAAGCACATTGAACTAACGATGAACCGCGGGCCACAGTGCCCGCGGTTCTCATCTGGGTAGAATAAGCCGGTGATGGAAAGCTCAGTTCTTGTGCGCGTACGCGTTGCCCCCTCGCCGACAGGTGACCCCCATGTGGGGACCGCCTACATGTCGCTGTTCAATTGGGCGTACGCACAGAAAACCGGTGGACAATTCGTACTGCGCATCGAAGACACCGATCAAGCAAGATATGTGGAAGGCTCCGAGAAGCAGATCTTCGACCTGTTGGCGTGGCTCGGTTTGACCTGGGATGAGGGTCCCGATATTTCCGGCCCGTACGCCCCGTACCGCCAATCGGAACGCCTCGACACCTATCGCCCGTACGTGGATCAACTCATCGAGGCCGGACACGCGTACTACTGCTGGTGCTCTTCGCAGCGCTTAACCCAGATGAGGGATGAGCAGGCCAAAGCGAAACTGTCCACCACTGGGTACGACCGGCTCTGCTATGGCAAGACACGTGAAGAACGTGCCCAGCTTCCCGGGTTCAGTGAAACCCCGGTCGTACGCATGCTCATTCCTGATGATATGGACCTGGGTTTCGTGGATATGATTCGTGGTCAGATCAGTGCTCCGCGCCCCGATGATCAGGTCATACTGAAAGCCGATGGATTCCCGACCTACCATATGGCCGTGGTGGTCGATGATCATCTGATGGGGATCACCCATGTCGTACGTGGGGAAGAGTGGATCTCCTCCACGCCAAAACACATCCTGCTCTATCAGTGGCTCGGGTGGGAGGTGCCGGCGTGGTGCCATATGCCGCTGCTGCGCAATACCGACAAGTCGAAGATTTCGAAACGCAAGAATCCAGCTGCGCGGTTAGTGTGGTTCCAGGAGGAAGGTTATCTACCTGAGGCCCTGTTGAACTTCCTGCAACTCATGGGATACCCACCCACCGACGACCAAGAAGTGTGTTCCTTCGAGGATTTTGTGGCCGATTTTGACTGGGCGAAAGTTAATACGGTCGGTCCAGTGTTTGATGTGAAGAAACTGGACTGGCTCAATGGGCACTATCTTCGCGCGCTGAGTGAAGACGAGTTGGCTCGACGGATCGTGGACTATATCGAGACCTATCAGGCAGATGGGCTTTCAAGGCTTCTCGGAAAACGGAGTGCTGATTGGAAGCAGGTTGTTCGCCAGGCTGTTCCTCTGATTGCTCCACGGCTTGTGACCCTGAAAGAGGCTTTAGAGAAGGTACGGTTCCTGTTGGTTGATTTCGTCGCAGTCGATGATGCTGCGCGGGCCAAAGTTGCTGAGGATGCGCCGATGGTGTTGCCCCTGGCTGCCGAGGTTCTCGAATCCTTGGTGGACTTCCAAGCCTCTGCGATCCAGGAGGCTCTCGTGACGGGACTCGTTGACGAGCAAGGATTGTCCAAGAAAACGGTATTCGCCCCGATCAGGGTTGCGATCGCTGGGGCATTGGTGTCCCCACCCCTGTTTGAGTCCATGGAGATTCTCGGGCGCGACGAGTCATTGAAACGTCTGCGTGAGTTTCTTCGGTGTGTCCATTGACCGCAGTTGCTTGACGGTGAGTGTCTAGAAACATCGCGTAGTGACTGCTTATGCGCTGGTCACTGTTATTTCTCGCACTGATCTGGTGAGGTTTGCACGGTGAGTCACAACGCAACGATTTCATGGGCACACTGCTAGGCAGTCGCGGACCGACTGTATCCCCACCCTTGTCACCCCGCAGAAGAAACACCCCACCCCCGTCACCCTGCGGAGCGAAGATCGCCCCACCCCCGTCACCCTGCGGACGGGTGACGAGCTAAGCGAGGAACACCGTCTCGCAGGGTCCAGATATCACAGTCATCATGAGTAAGAGTCTGCCTAACCCGTCCACCATCAACAGACTCCACAACCATGGTTAATCGCCTGTCTAGATTCTGCGAGTCGCTTCGCTCCGCAGAATGACAGGGTTGAGGGTGTCGCTCCGCAGAATGACGTGGAAGGTGTCACCCTGCGGAATCACGCTGCACCTCCGTCACCCTATGAATGAGCGAAGACCACCAACCCCGGTCACCCTGCGCGAAGTCGCAGGGTCCAGATATCACACTTGCCATGGTGGTGACCGTCGGTGGTGGGTGATGCTCCCCAGACTCTTCTTCGGGGATCTCGCTGATCTGGATTCCTGCCAAGTCGTGCTGGCGCACTCCGCGGAATGACAGTTTCGAGTCATCCATGGACCACTTCGTACCGTGATAATCTGGCCGGGTGAACGAACCAACAACATCCGCAGGTGATTTCATTGCCGATACGGTGAGAGCTGACAATGAGAACGGTACGTACTCAGGGCGCGTCCAAACCCGGTTCCCACCCGAACCGAACGGCTACTTGCACATCGGTCACGCCAAGGCGATCACCGCCGATTTCGGAATCGCAGAGCAATTCTCTGGCACCTGTAACCTCCGGTTCGATGACACCAATCCTGACACTGAAGAAACCGAATATGTCGAATCAATCATTGACGACATTGAGTGGCTGGGGTTCCATCCGAATCAAGTGTTCTATGCATCGGACTATTTCGAGTCCCTCTATGACTGGGCGGAAGTGCTCATCACCAAGGGGCTCGCATACGTCGATGACCAGGATCAGGAAACCATCCAGCTCCAACGTGGAGGGTTCGGGAAACCGGGAGTGGAGTCGCCGTACCGTGATCGTACGGCAGAAGAAAACATGGAACTGTTTCGTGCGATGAGGGCTGGGGAGTTCGCTGATGGCGCGAAAGTGCTGCGGGCCAAGATCGATATGCAGTCGGAGAACATGCAGTTGCGCGATCCGGTGATGTACCGCATCCGACGCGGTTTCCACCACCGTACTGGCGACACCTGGGTGATTTATCCGACCTATGACTGGGCTCACGGGCAATCGGATGCCCTGGAGGGGGTCACCCATTCAATGTGTACCCTCGAGTTTGTCACCAATCGTCCACTCTACGACTGGTATCTCAACCATCTTGATCTTCCGTACGAGAAACCCCAGCAGCTCGAGTTCGCCCGCCTGGAACTCACCCACACGGTGACTTCGAAGCGGAAACTTCGCCAACTGATTGACGATGGTGTGGTCGATGGGTGGGATGATCCGAGAATGCCCACCCTTCAAGGGTTGCGTCGGCGCGGATATCCAGCGAGTGCGATCAGGAACTTCTGTGCGCATATCGGGATCAACAAGACCAATTCTCGCCATTCCTTGGAGGAGCTGGAGTCGTTTGTTCGTACTGAACTCAATCGAAGCTCCCAGCGCAGAATGGCAGTACTCCGACCGCTGAAACTCGTCATCGATAATTGGCCAACCGAGGATGGACGTACGATTGAAGAAGTTCGAGATGCTGGTGATCAGTCCCCGGGAATCACCACCTGGTTCGAGATCGCTAACAATCCGGAGAATGCGGATGATGGGATGCGGCGCGTACCGTTCACAGGCGAGCTGTGGATCGAGTCCGATGATTTCGCGGAAGTTCCACCACCGAAGTTTTTCCGCCTGAGTGTGGGGCGTGAGGTACGCTTGCGCGGGGCCTTCCTTGTCACGGCAACTGAGGTCGTCACAGATGACCAGGGTGAGGTTGTGGAAGTACGTGCGACCTATGACCCGGCATCCGAGGGGGGCAATGCGCCTGATGGCCGCAAGGTGAAATCCACGATGCACTGGGTGAGCGCCACCCATGGGCTGGACGCGGAGGTACGCCTCTATGAGCGACTGTTTTCGGCCTTGGTGCCCGGGGAAACCACTGGTGACCCACTCGATGACTTGACGAAGAACTCGGTGGAGGTCTTGGCTGCCAAGGTGGAACCTGCTCTCGCTTCTGGCGATGACGGTGTCGATCCGGGGCAGGTCGTCCAGTTCGAGCGGATCGGTTATTTCGCTGCTGACCCGAGTCATCCGATGCTTTTTCATCGTACGGTGGGCCTGCGCGACGAGTGGGCCTCCCTCCAGAAGAGGAGTTGACGAGGGTGGGTCATTCCGCGGAGTGCGCCAGCACGACTTGGCAGGAATCCAGACTAGTGATCAACCACAATGACCGAGTCTGTCAATGATCACCGGTGGGTCAGATAGGATGCTCGGGTGACTTATCCTCTGCTCCATGCCGGCAAGGTACGCCGGCTCTATGAACTGCCCGATCCCGAGTTGATGCTCATGGTGGCCTCTGATTCGATCTCAGCTTTCGACTATGTGCTCGACACTCCCATCCCGGACAAGGGGATCATTCTTACCCAGATGTCCTTGTGGTGGTTCGACCAACTAGCGGACGTGGTCGACAACCATGTCGTGTGGGCTTCACGCCTTGATGGCGCCGAGGGCCCGTACCCGATCCCAGATGACTGGCAGGGCCGGTGCATGGTCGTCAAGAAACTGGACATGTTCGAGGTGGAGTGCATTGCCCGCGGGTACATCACCGGTTCGGGATGGGCGGAGTACCAAGAATCCCAGACGATCACAGGAATCCCCCTGCCTGCGGGACTCATTCACGCCAGTCAGCTGCCTGAGCCGATCTTCACTCCCTCGACGAAAGCAGAGATTGGTCTCCACGATGAGAACATCTCCTTCGAGCAGGTCGTGACAATCGTGGGTGAGGCGGATGCGGCCCGACTCCGCGATCTCACCAAAAAAGTTTTCACTCGTGCTAGTGAGATCGCCGTAACTCGCGGAATCATTCTCGCTGACACCAAGTTCGAATTTGGGCGCGATAGCCGCGGCGAGATCATTCTCGCTGACGAGGTCCTCACCCCGGACTCTTCACGATTCTGGGATATCAACGACCACACTCCCGGTCAACAAGTTCCCAGTTTCGACAAGCAGTACGTACGTGACTGGTTGGCGCTCGAATCAGGATGGGATAAAAAAGGATCGAGTGCTCCACCGCCACTACCGGACGATATTGTTGCAGCCACGCGGGCGAGGTATGTGGAGGCGTACCATCGTTTGACTGGAAACACCGACATCACCTGATCGAGACGCACTAGGATGGTGACATGGCTCTAGTTGTTGTCAATGTTATGCCCAAGCCGGAGATCCTCGACCCCCAAGGCAAGGCGGTGACCGGTGCCCTTGGACGCATGGGCCACCAGGGGTTCTCGGTACGTCAAGGCAAGCGCTTCGAGATTGAGGTCACTGGTGAGGTGAACGAGGATCGCTTGAAAGAGATCAGTGAGTTTGCTGAATCTTTGCTTGCGAACACGGTGATCGAAGACTTCGAGGTCGTGGCATGAAAATCGGGGTGGTGACCTTTCCTGGTTCTCTCGATGATTCTGATGCTTTGAGGGCGGTACGTCTCATGGGTGGCCAGGGTGTGCCACTGTGGCACCAAGACGATGACCTGCACGGGGTTGATGCGGTGATACTACCGGGTGGTTTCTCCTATGGTGACTATCTGCGTTGTGGTGCGATCGCTCGGTTTTCACCCGTGATGGAACAGATCGTACGCCAAGCTAAGTCAGGAATGCCTTTGTTGGGTATTTGTAATGGCTTCCAGGTCTTGTGTGAAGCGCGACTTCTTCCTGGAGCGCTGATTCGAAATGTGGGGCAGAAGTTCACTTCGGTGACGACACCTTTGAGGCTTGAGTCAACGTCGACCGCTTGGACGAATGCGTACGCCCAGGGCCAAGAGATCAGCATTGTGCTCAAGAATGGCGAAGGCAACTACCAAGCAGACATTGAAACAGTGACACAACTCGAAGCTGAGGGGCGAGTGGTGGTTCGCTACCTCGACAACCCGAATGGGTCAGTGAATGACATTGCGGGGATCACTAACGAACGCGGGAACGTGGTGGGTCTCATGCCTCACCCCGAACACAATGTGGATCCCACGATCACGACCAACCTTGATGGCCAGGGCTTCTTTCAGTCGTTAGAGGCTTTCTTGAGTCGCTGAATGGGAACACAAAAGGTACAGGTGGTTTCAAGTGGTCATTGCATCATGCACGGTTTGTGGGTCTAATAATAGTTGTTGGAAGGTTTCTGTGGCTTTCCTTGCCTAGTCATTCCGCGCCAGCGCGCCAGCGCGACTCGCGGAATCCAGGCTCCACAATCACCACGGTTGTGGAGTCTGTTCATGGTGGTTACATTCGGGAGACTCACCAATCCGCTTAATGTGATTCCTGGATTCTGTTTCTCACTCCGTTCGTTCAACCACTTCCTTGACCTCGACATGAATGCAAGCATCCCTGCCCTCGGTCTTCGTCGTGGTGCGAGTCGCGAAGCCTGTGCTGCGGAGCCCGCTAGGGCGACTCGCAGTGCTCCGCAGAATGACGGAGAAGCAGAATGACGGGGTTGGGGTGGCTCAGCGGTTTTCGGGGAGGGATTCCCAGATTTCTTTACATTCGGGGCACACCGGGTATTCCTGGGGGTTGCGGGATGGAACCCAGATTTTTCCGCATAAGGCAACGACAGGGGTACCCATGACCATGGCTTCGGTGAGTTTCTCCCGCGTCACATAGTGAGAGAGGCGCTCGTGGTCTTGGGTGTCCTCCCTCACCGTCTCACGTTCGAGTACGGTGGTGGATCCTGGGGCTAGCTCACTCATGGGTCCATTATTTCATCAACCCGGTGAGATGGGCCCCATGGGCACATCCCCTACCGCGATAGACTAGGAATCTGCTGAAGGATAAGGACAACCATCGTGAAAAAGATCATGAGTTTTTTCGTGGGTGCAGGTTTGCTGCTCGTGGGTACAGGATGTTCCACTCCACCAGGAGGGGCAGCTGCAGTAGTGAACAATCAGGTCATCAGTGACGCGGTGGTGCAGAAAACATCTCTCATTCTTGCCGAGTATCTGTATGACGAGTACGTTGCTCAGCGTGAAGCCGGTGAATCCGGTGAATACACTGATGAGAGCGAACCCGCCCAAGCTAATGAATCTCTAGGGGCTGATGTCACCGATGATTTCCCTGAAATCGACTTCACTGATGAGGGCCTTGAGGCCAACCCAAATGAAGACATTGCATCGCCAGAAGAGAACGACGCCTTCACTGGCGAAGGCCGAGATAACACGAACGAAGAATTGAGCACCGATGACCTTGACTTTCAGGACCTGGTGGTAAGCATGCTTCAAGGCACTTTGGACTCACAGATTGTTGGCGCGATTTTAGGTCAGGCGTTTGCGGAAGTTGACGTTGTCTTCAGCGATGAGGATAAAGACCGCTGGGTGATGTACGTTGAACCCGAGTTCATTCAGCGATGCTGGGATGACCCTGTGTGTCGTGAGGGATTGGACGGTTATGTCACACAGCAACTGGCCTTTGAGTACATCAACACCGAACCCATGGATTTCGAGAAATTCGATGCTGCCCTCGACAACATGTCAGTGTGGATGAACCCACGCTATGGCCAATGGGACCCTCAGCAATTGAATAGCAGTGCTTTCCTCGATAAGCGCCCGGGTGGAATCCTTGCTGAAACACTTCTGCTCACACCACCAGCCTAACTATGCCCGAGACAGACACCATCCTCACCCAGCTTCGCCGACTTCACGAGGTCATGCATACCCTGCGGGAAAAATGCCCATGGGACCACCAGCAAACCCATGAGACTCTCATGACCTATCTCATTGAAGAAACTGCAGAAGTTGTTGAAGCAGTCGAGATGGGTGATGACGAGAACCTTCTCGAAGAACTTGGTGATCTTCTTCTTCAAGTATTTTTCCACGCCGAGATTGCCTCCGAGCGTGGAGCCTTCGACTTGGGCGATATCGCTCAGGCGATTTCTGACAAACTCATTGCCCGCCACCCGTACATCTATCAAGACGAATCTATTCCGAAAGATGTGTGGGGGTCCTGGGAGAAGCGTAAACGCGAAGAAAAGAATAGGGCATCCAGTGTCGATGGCATCCCTGATGGCTTGAGTTCACTGGCGAGAGCCTACAAGGTGGTGACGAGGATAAGATCCCACGACGTTGGTCTCCCTCTTGCTGATACCCCGATTTCGTCTCAGGAGGTGGGGGAGCAATTGCTGGAGATTGTGGCCCGCGCCCATGCCCACAATATTGACCCGGATCAGGCTTTACGCCAAGCAGTGCGCCGCCTCGAAGTGAACGTACGCGATGTTGAACCTCAGTCTTCGGATTCTGGGGCTAAGCGACCCTGAATTGACCTGATCACTAGACTGACTGATATGAATCATTCCCGCGAACTTGTTCTCGTTGTTGACTATGGTGCCCAGTATGCTCAACTCATTGCGCGAAGGGTGCGTGAAGCGAAGGTGTACTCTGAGATCATTCCTCACTGCGCCACCGTGGCAGAGATCAAAGAGAAGCAACCTTCGGCGATTATCCTCTCCGGTGGACCTGCTTCGGTTTATGAAGTTGGAGCTCCCCAGGTTGATCCTGGTCTTTTCGATCTGGGCATCCCTGTCTTGGGAATCTGTTATGGCTTCCAAGCAATGGCATTGAGTTTGGGCGGGCAGGTCGATCGTACTGAGTTGAGAGAGTACGGACGTACGCAGGTGCACGTCCATACTCCAGGGGTATTACTGTCTGAGGTACCTCGTCAATTCTCTGTCTGGATGAGCCATAGTGTCTCAGTTCACCAAGCACCACCAGGGTTTCAACCCTTGGCCACCAGTGATGGTGCTGAAGTGGCTGCCATGGAAGACACCGCACGCAAACTCGCGGGGGTCCAATGGCATCCAGAAGTCCACCATTCACAGTACGGCCAGCAGGTGCTTGACTATTTCCTCCATGAGATAGCTGGCCTGGGCCATTCCTGGGATTCTTCAACGATTATTGAAGACTCAGTCCAAGCCATCAGGGAACAAGTGGGGGATGCTCGCGTCCTGTGCGGGCTGTCGGGGGGAGTAGACTCGGCGGTCGCTGCAGCACTAGTTCAGAAAGCTATTGGTGACAATCTCACCTGTGTCTTTGTTGATCATGGACTCTTGCGAGCGGGGGAAGCTGAAGCGGTTGAGAAAGACTTTGTGGCCGCCACTGGTGCCCAATTGGTGGTTGCCGACGCCAAAGAACAATTCCTTGGGGTGCTTGGGGGAGTAACCGACCCTGAACTCAAACGTAAAGCTATCGGCCACCAGTTCATTCGTACCTTCGAAGAGGAAGCAAGAAAGCTTGGTCGTGACCAGCAGATCAGGTTCCTCGTCCAAGGAACCCTCTACCCTGATGTGGTCGAATCTGGCGGCGGAACGGGTACGGCCAATATCAAATCCCACCATAATGTGGGTGGGCTTCCCGATGATTTGAGTTTCGAGTTGGTTGAGCCTCTTCGTACCCTCTTCAAAGATGAGGTACGTGCGGTCGGTGAACAATTGGGGCTCCCAGTTGACATGGTGTGGCGTCATCCTTTCCCTGGCCCCGGTTTGGGGATTCGCATCATTGGGGAGGTCACCGAAGCCCGGCTCGCTATCTTGCGCCACGCCGATGCGATTACCCGCGAGGAACTCACTGCTGCGGGTCTTGATCGTGACATCTGGCAGTTCCCTGTCGTACTGCTTGGTGATGTACGTTCCGTCGGTGTCCAAGGAGATGAGCGCACCTATGGTCATCCTATTGTTCTTCGCCCAGTCACGAGTGAAGATGCGATGACTGCTGACTGGGGGAGATTGCCGTACGAGGTTTTGGAGAAAATCTCCACACGGATCACTAATGAAGTCCCAGAGGTCAATCGGGTCGTTCTCGACATTACGTCGAAGCCGCCAGGCACTATCGAATGGGAATAATTCTCGGCACCAAGAAACGAGTGGCACGTAAAGTTTTGAGGAAGTGTCCCACTGGAGTGTATTTCTCGGGGTATCGCCACGACATGGGCTTTCGCTCACCAGTTAGGATGAGGGAAACACCCCAGGCAGGCTAGGGGTCTGCCGAACTCAACAAAGGAGGGCCCAGCATGGGAGAATGTCCAGTGACCGGAATGGGTGCAAAAGATTTCACACAAGGCACAACAAATAAGGATTGGTGGCCAGACCAAATCAATCTCAAGGTTCTTTCGCAGAACTCTGAGCGCGTCAACCCTATGGGTGAAGACTTTTCTTACCGTGAAGCTTTCTCCAAGCTTGATTTGGATGCGCTGAAGAAAGACCTCATCGCGTGCATGACTGACTCCCAAGAATGGTGGCCAGCAGACTATGGGCACTATGGCCCGTTGTTTATTCGTATGGCTTGGCACTCTGCTGGTACGTACCGCTCCCATGATGGCCGCGGTGGGGCTTGTGATGGCACCCAGCGTTTTGCACCACTCAACTCGTGGCCAGATAACGTCAACCTTGATAAGGCTCGACGTTTGTTGTGGCCTATTAAGCAGAAGTACGGCAAAGCTATCTCGTGGGCTGACTTGATGATTCTTGCTGGCAACTGTGCCATGGAGTCGATGGGGTTCAAACTTTTCGGTTTTGCCGGTGGTCGTGAAGATGTGTGGGAAGCCCAAGAGGATGTCAACTGGGGTTCAGAAACTGGGTGGCTCGATGATGAGCGCTACACCGGTGAGCGTGATCTCGATAATCCTCTGGCGGCTGTCCAAATGGGTTTGATCTATGTCAATCCTGAAGGGCCGAATGGCCAACCTATTCCGATCGAATCGGGCAAGGATGTTCGCGAGACTTTCCACCGCATGGCGATGAGTGACTATGAGACGGTTGCTCTTGTTGCTGGTGGTCACACGTTCGGGAAATGCCATGGTGCTGGACCTGCCGACAAGGTTGGCCCAGAACCTGAAGCTGCACCGATTGAACAAATGGGTCTGGGATGGAAGTCCGCCCATGGTTCCGGAATGGCTGGTGACACTATCGGTAGTGGCATTGAGGGTGCATGGAAACCGAACCCCACCACCTGGGATATGGGCTACCTCAAAGTTTTGTGGAAGTACGAGTGGGAGCTCACCAAGTCTCCTGCTGGTGCCTACATCTGGCTGGCGATGGATGTTGACGATGAGGACATGGTGGTGGATGCTTTCGATCCGAACATCAAGCATCGCCCGATGATGACCACTGCTGATCTGTCGCTCAAATTTGATCCAGAATTGGCTAAGCATTCGAAGCACTTCTTGGAGAACCCTGAAGAGTTTGCTGATGCGTTTGCTCGGGCCTGGTTCAAGTTGACCCACAAGGATATGGGTCCCAGGTCGTTGTACCTTGGCAAGGATGCTCCCGCAGAGGATCTGATCTGGCAGGATCCGATCCCCGCCCCCAGTGGCAAGAAACTCTCTGCCAGTGACATTGATGGCCTCAAGAAAGTTATCAGTGATAGTGGGTTGTCAGTGTCACAGTTGGTAGCCACAGCGTGGGCCTCGGCTTCGACCTTCCGTGGATCCGACAAGCGCGGTGGTGCCAATGGTGCTCGTATCGCTTTGGAACCCCAGGTGTCGTGGGACGTTAACGAACCAGGCAAACTAAAGAAGGTGCTGGCGACGTACGCCGATATTCAATCAAAGTCTGGGGTGAACGTATCTCTTGCTGATCTGATTGTTCTCGGTGGGAACGTTGGTATAGAAATGGCTGCCAAGGCAGCTGGATGTACCTTGGAGGTTCCTTTCACTCCTGGGCGTAGCGACACCACCCAAGAGCTGACTGATGCTCACTCTTTTGACTATCTTGAACCTCAAGCAGATGGTTTCAGGAACTATGTTAGCCCCCAAGCTAGGGGACGGGTTGAAGATCAGCTCGTGGACCGGGCACAGCTTCTTGGTTTGACTGCTCCTGAAATGACTGTCCTCGTTGGCGGATTGCGCGTACTCGATGTGAACTATGGCCAAACCAAGCATGGTGTTCTCACCAGCAAGCCAGGAGTGTTGACCAATGACTTCTTCGTGAATCTGCTTGACATGGCCTATGAGTGGAAACCCTCCGCTGGCGATGATTCCATCTTTGAAGGTGTCGATCGTAAGAACGGGAAAGTGGCATGGACAGCAACCCGCGCTGACTTGATTTTCGGATCCCATTCACAGTTGCGAGCCATATCCGAGGTGTACGCTCAAGGCGACTCAGGATGCAAAGGCAAAGAATGTCAAAGCGCAGGATGCAAGTTCTGTACTGACTTTGTCAAAGCCTGGAACAAGGTGATGAACGCTGATCGCTTCGATCTGCTCTAAATAATAAGTCTCCGACACCACCATGGCGGTGGCCCCTGAGAGGGGGTCACCGCCATGATGCTGTTGAGAGAGATGTTGGTGCGTTATTCGCCTTTGCTCAGACGTATCTGGATGGCGAGTTCTTCAGCATCGAGTTCACTCAGAGCGTGGCGCAGCACGCTCGAGGAGTACGTGCCGGTCGTACGCAGATCGAGCAGAGCTTTGCGCTGGGCTCTGATCTTCATCAAAGGAATCATTTCTTCAGGCACAGTTTTCCCTGCAGGGGCGCTCCAATTCTTGCCGGCCTGGCTGAGTTGCCCGGCCAGACGATCCCATTCTCCAGCTGGTTCCGAGTCTTGGCCATCCAAACCAACACCTTTCACGAACCAACCCAAGGTTCCTCCCTGGATGATGAGGGATCCTGCAGCGACAAAGAACGCAATGAGGATCATCATCGAACGGTGCGGAGTGTCGAGGGGAAGGGTTTGAGCTGCAGCCAAGGTAACTACTCCTCGCATGCCACCCCAGATCAGTAAGCCACCCTCTTTGAAACCGAGCGGTTGGCGCATGAGATACTCTGCATCAGCAAGATAGCGCTGAATGAGGGTGCTGACATATTCCACGCGATGAGATTTGCGCTCCTGTTTAGAATCAAAGTTTTTGAGCCGAGACTTCAACTGTGCTCGACGCTCCATCATGATCTCTTCGCGTTTCTTCCACTCCACATCTTGAGGTGCATCCTTGATCGCCTTGCTTCGTTTGATCTTCTTCTTTGATGAATGTGAGAGCCGGCTGATCAGGGCAGCAATGAAACCGCCACGCAAAATGATGGCAAGCAGGAGGGCGAGGGCAGCTATTCCTACTGCCGTCCACACAGTGTCTTGGGTGCTCGTGACATCATTGACCAGCGCTCGCAGTTCGAGACCCATGATGAAGAACACCGTACCTTCAAGCAAGAACTCGAGGGTATGCCAGTTTGCTGAATCAGACAGACGCTGACGGGCATCAAGATGTTTGGGCCCAGAGTGTGCGGCCACCAACCCGGCGGCAACGACCGCAACCAAACCGGAGGCATGGCAGACCTCTTCAGCAAAGATGTAGGCCACGAAAGGAATGAGGAGGGACGATGCAGTCGCTGGCGCTGCCAACGGAATGAGTTTGCGAATTCGAAGGCCCAACCAGCCAATGATCCCACCAATGAGGGCTGCTCCAAGGGCGGCCCAGAAGAACTGGAGAAGGATAGACCACCAGGGGATGGGGGTGATCGTACCATCAGGGGAAGCCAGGGCAGCAGCAGAAGCTGAGGCAGCGGCAACAGCAGAACGCAGCAGCACCAATGACGTGGCGTCATTGAGCAAGGATTCACCTTGCAAGATATTCCTGACCCGTGAGGGAACTCCTAGACGTCGAATGATGGTGGTGGCAGCTGCATCGGTGGGGCTCAAAATGGCACCCAAAGCAATACAGTAACCCATGTTCACATCAGGCAGGATCCAGTGAATGATGAACCCCAAAATGACTGCACTGCAGATCACTAACAGCACTGCTAATCCACCAACTGCAGCAAAGTCGCGTCGGAAATCAACAGTAGGAATAGCTATAGCGGCGGCATATAACAATGGCGGCAGGATGATCACCAAGATCCAGTCAGGGGGAATCGAGGGGATGTTCACGAAGGGAAGAAAACTGATCCCCACACCAACGAGCATGAGGATCAGTGGAGGGGCGATTCCCAACTTGTCTGACACTGTTGACAAGCCGATAACGATGGCTGCCACTAGGACAATGAGAAGAACCTGAGGGATCAAACCCTCCATATCAGGAAATAGATTCACCATGTTGGTATTCTTCCCTATAATGATGTCGTTTCCAAATACTGGCTATTATTCGGACATAGGAGGTCAAATGACCAAGATCCCGTCAGCTCTCGAGGAAGCAAGACACTCCATCGACAATCTGGATGCTGCGTTGATTCATCTTCTTGCGGAGCGTTTTAAGATCACTCAACGGGTGGGCCAGTTGAAAGCAAGCCTCAACCTTCCCCCAGCAGACCTAGCACGGGAAGCAGATCAGGTGCGCCGATTGCGTACTCTAGCAGAAGAATCGCAACTCGATCCCGAATTTGCCGAGAAGGTGGTGACCTTCATTATGACCGAGGTTATTCACCACCATGATCAAATCCGTGATCAGTGGAATGTCAGTGGGTAGGACATAGTCCCTCCTGGGGGTCGATGTCGCCACGACTCTAGCGGTACGATGGGTGGTGATCCCACCGGTCATCCATACTCGGAAAGGCAGGCCAGCCATGGCAACCATTGATTACATTGAAGCACGCGAGATTCTCGATTCGCGAGGCAACCCCACTGTTGAAGTACAAGTCATGCTTGATGATGGGTCCCAAGGGCGCGCTTGCGTACCATCGGGTGCATCAACCGGCGCCTTTGAAGCAGCGGAACTCCGCGATGGAGACAAGAACCGCTACGGAGGTAAAGGTGTGCTCAAAGCTGTCGAGAACGTCGTGGAAACTATTGCTCCTGAGCTGTTAGGCTTTGACCCTTCCGAGCAGCGCATCATCGACGTCACCATGATTGACCTTGATGGAACAGACAACAAGTCCAAACTGGGTGCCAATGCGATCTTAGGGGTTTCACTTGCCACCGCTGTTGCTGCAGCCGATTCTGCTGAACTCCCGCTCTATCGCTATGTGGGCGGGCCGAACGCCCACGTACTCCCGGTGCCCATGATGAATATTCTCAATGGTGGATCACACGCGGATTCGAATGTGGATGTCCAAGAGTTCATGATTGCTCCGATTGGTGCGAAGTCTTTCGCTCAAGCCCTCGAATGGGGTACGAGGGTTTACCACTCGCTCAAGGCCGTATTGAAGGATCGCAAACTGTCGACCGGGCTCGGCGATGAGGGAGGTTTTGCTCCCAATCTGGAAACGAATGCTGCGGCCATGGATCTGATCCTGGAGGCTATTGAAGCTGCCTCGTTGACCCCCGGCAAAGACGTTGCTCTCGCTTTGGATGTGGCAGCCTCCGAATTCTATGATGACGACTCCAAGTCGTACACTTTCAAAAATGGCGACAAGCTGTCAGCCGATCAGATGATTGCTCTCTATGAAACGTGGGTGGACAAGTATCCGCTGGTGTCGATCGAGGATCCTCTCAACGAAGAAGACTGGGAGGGTTGGATCAAGATCACCAAGACTCTTGGTGAGAAGGTTCAACTCGTCGGTGATGATCTTTTCGTCACCAATCCGGTACGCCTATCGCGGGGGATCGCGCAGGGGGCAGCGAATGCTCTGCTGGTGAAAGTGAACCAGATTGGTTCCCTCACTGAGACTTTGGATGCTGTGGATCTTGCTCACCGCAATGGCATGCGCTGCATGATGAGCCATCGTTCTGGAGAGACTGAGGACACCACCATTGCAGATTTGGCTGTTGCAACGAATTGTGGCCAAATCAAGACGGGTGCTCCAGCACGCTCTGAGAGGGTTGCGAAATATAATCAACTACTTCGCATTGAGGAAGATCTTGATGCTGCAGCTAGCTATGCCGGGATCTCAGCCTTTCCGAGGTTCAAACCCTGATGCCGGGTAAGCCGCCACGCCACACTCCAAGTCGGGGATCTCACCGACCTGGAGTTCGCCGTGGTGGGCGAGTGGTGCGAAACCCTGCTTCATCACCGGAATCTTCTGTACGCTCACAGAGTCGAGAATCCTCGGCAGGTTTGTCCCTGGTTCAGCGTACGATTGCTGTCGCGGCCACTTTTGCTCTCTTGCTGATCTTTTTCGTATCGAGATTTAGTGTCTATCTCAGCCAGCAGCGAGACATTGCTGAGGTCCGGGCGGATATTGCCGCTCATCGAGTGGAGATCGCCCGTCTCCAAGACGAACTTGATCGATGGCAGGATCCAGCCTATGTGAAGGCCCAGGCCCGTGATCGTCTCGGGTGGGTTATGCCCGGTGAAGTGGGGTACCGGGTGGTTGATGAGAATGGCCAATTGATCGGTGGGTTTTTGTCAGGAATTGATGACACGTACGGCGAAGTGAATCTGCCGTGGTACGAGGTTCTTGGGGAGAGTCTGATTATTGCTGATCAGCCTACTGGTGAGGTGAAGGCCCCTGGTGACACGGTTGTATACGATCCAAGCGATGGCGAGACGCCGCGGTGAGTGATGAACAGGCATGTGGGGACAGCGTCGACCCTCATGTGGGTGACCAATCGAGCAATGGTGGGGGGCTCACGCCTGGCGATGCCGATATTGTCACCAGGCAGTTGGGGCGTACTCCCAGAGGAGCAGTGAAAGTCGCATGGCGATGCCCACAAGGGCACCCTGGCGTGGTGATGACGAGGCCGCGTTTGAGCGATGGCACACCCTTTCCCACACTGTATTACCTCACCTGCCCGGCAATCGTGAAAGCATGCTCGACCTTGGAAGCTGACGGTTTGATGGCTTCGTTGACTGCGCGTTTAACTGACGATGTTCAATTCGCTGCGGCGTACGGACAAGCCCATGACTCCTATCTGGTGGATCGTGAAACTTTGGCTCAGGAATTGGGGATCGAGGTGCCAGAGATTTCAGGGATTTCGGCTGGCGGAATGCCATCGCGGGTGAAATGCTTGCACACTGTGGTGGCACACAGTTTGGCCAAGGGACCTGGTGTGAATCCTTGTGGGGATGAGGCCTTGGAGGCCATCGGAGTCTTTTGTCGATCGGGGTGTGCCCAGGTTTGTGGGCCTGCTAGTGAGCGAGAGGTGTCATGAGAGTAGGGGTTATTGATTGTGGTACGAACACCACCAGGATCCTCATCTGTGATGGGGATGTTTCCGGGGTTCCTCAAGAGGTTGTGAGGGAGTTGAGATTTACCCGGTTGGGGGAGGGGGTTGATCGAAGTGGGAGTTTCACTAGTGACGGGCTGAAGCGTACTTTTGCGGCTGTTGAAGAATATGCTCAGATGTTGGAGGCGTACCAGGTGGACACGGTACGTTTTGTCGCAACCTCAGCTGCCCGCGATGTACACAACCGTGAAGATTTTATTAGTGGGGTGAGAACCCGCCTGGGTATCGAACCGGAGATTATCTCAGGCGAGGAAGAGGCATACTTGAGTTTTCTTGGAGCACTCACTTCTTCCGCCATGGCATCCGATCCACCTCTGGCTCCGGTCACCTTGTGTGAAGCGGAGCTCCCTCCGGTCACCCTGTGGAGCACTGCGAGTCGCCCTAGCGGGCTCCGCAGCGCAGGCTCCGCGACTCGCAGGGTCCACGATCAACCACCAAACAACGATCAATCGGTCCTCGTCGTTGACATCGGTGGTGGGTCAACCGAACTGATTCGCGGGTTCCTCTCGGGGCGCCTCGAATCGAGAGTCAGTCTTGATATGGGGTCAGTTCGTCTTCGTGAACGGTACCTTCACGGTGATCCACTCACTGTTCCCCAGATCGATCAAGCACGAAGCTTCGTTAGTGAGCTACTGGATGGTTGTGGTGTTGCCATCGGCGATGTGGATGTCTTTATTGGAGTTGCAGGTACGTTGACTTCACTGTCGGGTATGAACCAATCTTTGGATTCTTATGATCGTACGAAAGTACACAATTCCACCCTGGAGGTGG
Source organism: Propionibacteriaceae bacterium (assembly GCA_009782785.1). GTDB lineage: Bacteria > Actinomycetota > Actinomycetes > Propionibacteriales > Propionibacteriaceae > WQYJ01. The sequence continues at coordinate 71,765 of WRIJ01000009.1, forward strand.
ATGACATCTTAACCCTGCAGGAGCACTTGTTGACCTTGAGTGTGGATGAGGTCATCAACCAGTATCCGAGTCTCCCAGCACCACGCGCCGAGGTGATTGGTGCTGGAGCACTCATTGCTAGCGAGATTGCTCGCAGAGTCGGGCGTACGATGATTGTTCGCGAAACAGATATTTTGGATGGTGCTGCCATGCAACTCTTCAGAGAGCCGCGATCGTCCACATGGCACAAGCCCATCGAGGTGTGAGATCATAAGTGATCGGGCCCCCATAGCCCAACGGCAGAGGCAGTCGACTTAAAATCGATCCAGTGTCGGTTCGAATCCGACTGGGGGCACGGGGGTTGGTGGTGTCACAGACACTTACCTGTCAGCTAAAATGAAATCATTCTACCTGGACAGGGCCAAACAGCTAGTGGAGTCAACCTATCAGGAGTTCTCCCTTCAGGTGTCGCTGGATGGGTGGACCAGCGATCTTCCTGGGGATATTTCACAAGAAGACTTCCAGATGTGGGCCCAGGATAACCTTACTGTGAAGGCCGTAGTGATTCTTCCGTATGATGGCACTGCGAGTGAAGAAACATTGAGAGCTGAGTCAGCGCCGATCGAAACAGGTTTGGCTAGCTTAGGTGGACAAGCATCGAATGTCACATTGAAGTACTACTCGTACGATGGTTTTGCGGTAGAGCAGCAGCGTTTTAATAATGAACAAGCCCTTCTCAATGATCATGGTGATGTTCTCCTGACATACAACTGGACTAAGTAACCTGGCACTGTTTGGGGCACGTCAGCCGAGGAAGAGGTATGAACAATGACAGCAGCAGAAATCCGAGTTCGACTGAAACAGGAAGAAGACTTGCTTAACAAAGCCAGACAAGATGAGTGTGATACTGCCCGAACCTTGTCCGACCTCCAAGACTACAAGCAGGCCCACGACAGTGAGGTAGTGGGGCCAGCAACTTGACCCTCTAGACGAATGGGTTGATGACGACAATTCCGTTGTAATCCTGTCCGTGGGAAAGGTCTTCCGACAGGAGTTGTTGACATCCGCTAGCCCGGGCGGCTTCGATGATCCCTGCATCCCAGTACGACACACCGAATTGTTGCCTCGTGTGCAGAGCACGGCGCATCACGGTAAGGGTGTTGGCTTGAATAGGGAAACGGGTGAAAGACTCAACAAATTGTGTTGCTTGCTCATGGGTGAGTGGATCAGTGCGCGTTGCTCTAGTCGCCTGCACATAGAACTCTTGAAGCACCTGGACAGATAGGGCGATCCCACCGTCTTCTAGGATTCCACGGGCAATGGTTGCCTTGGGTTCTTCCTGATCGTCGCGCGATATCGCGTACAGTAGAATATTGGTGTCACAGAAGCGCACGGTCATGAACCTCTTCTCGGCTCAGACGATCACTCGCTTGGAAGGCATGAACCTCATCCAGGGTACGGCGTTGTAGCTCAGCAAGACGCTCGAACTCACCACTGTCATCGCTGAGCGAGCGAAGAAAACCTGTGACGAGAGCGCTGAGGGATGTGTCAGCCACTGCAGCATGCACTCGGGCGCTTCGGTATACCTCATCGGGAATGGCAACAGTCACATTTCTCACAGTTTCACTGTATCACAGCAACACACTTGTCCACAGGAGGTCGATTGTGAGTGTGTGGCACATGAGCGCCCTCCCAACTAACCTATGTAACGGTGGAGCTAACGGGATTCGAACCCGTGGCCTCTTCCATGCCATGGAAGCGCGCTACCAACTGCGCCATAGCCCCAGTGCGGTTATCTACCTTACCCTGGTGGTGCCACACATGTCCACGTGGCGTATACACTGGATGCAAGGAGGGAGGATGCCATGCCACGACCGAAGAATTCCACTGAGTTGATTGAAGCTGCCACCAGCGAGTACGACAAGCTTATGGCTCTCGTCACCTCGATCCCAGCCGAACAACAAGAACTTGAGTTTGCTTTTGAGGACCGTGATCGCACAGTACGCGACGTACTAGCTCATTTGAGCGAATGGCACTACATGATGAGTAGGTGGTACGACCAGGGGATGTCTGGCGAGAAGCCCATTATGCCGGCTGATGGGTACACGTGGAAAACACTTCCCGAACTCAATTTGAGAATTTGGGAAGAAGCCCAGGAGATCCCACTCGATAAGGCCCGAGCAGAACTCGACGAAACCCACCAGGTCATGATGACCCTGATCACCCACCACAGCGATGAGGAACTGTTCACCAAGAAGTATTATCCATGGACGGGTACGACCTCGCTGGGTGCGTACCTCATCTCTTCGACCTCCAGCCACTACGACTGGGCTTCTAAGAAACTGAAGAAAGCCATCAAAACCTGGAAGGGCTGACATTTACCCCGCCCACCAGTCACCAACTTTCCCCGTCACGACGTACGTGCCTCCATTTTTGTCACCCTGCGGACGGGTGACGAGCGAAGCGAGGAACACCGTCTCGCAGGGTCCAGATATCACACTGACGACGGTGGTGACCGCCGGTGGTTAATAGTCGCCAGCAGACTCACTGTCGTGGTTGATCGCTTGTCTGGATTCCGCGAGTCGCTTCGCTCCGCGGAATGACCGTTCTGGGTCGTTCATTGACCGCGACCCCCTGGTGACGAGTGTCTTTAAACGTCGCGTGGTGACTGTATCTCTGTTTTCGTCACCCACAGACTCACCAGTGGTGGCAAACCGTTTGTCTGGATTCCGCGACTTTGCGCGGAATGACGGATATGGGTCACACTGTGCACATCATGGCCGTATCGTCTCCATGGAGGTGAGTGACAACGCAGCGATTCCTCATGGTCACTGTGGAGCAGTTGCGGTCGGTTGGCACTCCACTCACGTCACCCTGCGGAACGAAGTGACTCGCAGGGTCCAGATATCACACTGACGACGGTGGTGACCGCCGGTGGTTAATAGTCGCCAGCAGACTCACTGTCGTGGTTGACCGCTTGTCTGGATTCCGCGAGTCGCTTCGCTCCGCGGAATGACAGGGTATGTCGCTTCGCTCCGCGGAATGACAGGGTATGTCGCTTCGCTCCGCGGAATGACCGGTGAGGGGCAGTGCCGCCCACCATGGATGAGTGCGGTATGCGGAATGACTGGGTGGTGACTGCCAGTGCTAACGGGAGCGAGGTTTAACGAACGTGGGAGTATGTCATCGTTTAATTGATCGTTGACACGGGGTTATGTCAGCGATTTCTTACTGGCAGTTGACAGCATCTTCCAAGCAAGCTGGGAATATCGGATTGTTTTGGTCGTACCCGCATTCCGAGTATCCATTCCAATTGAGGCGGTATTTTCCTGCTGCGACTGCTTCTTCAAGACTCCCGACGTGAATTACAGAAGAGCCGTTCTTGAAAGCTCCAATGAGGTTAGCGTCGATAAGCTCATCAGCATCCAAGATGCCATTCAGATTATTGTCCTTGTGGGAACACAAGTGATAAACGGAACCCTTCTCAACCCAATAGACCTCACAATTCTGCGAGAAAGCACAAGCAACCCTCTGCATCTCGGTCATATTCTCGACTGATGTCGGGTTACCTGCCGAGCACCCACTGGCAAGCATCATGAGGATTCCTGCAGTCGTTGCTAGGAGTGTACGGGTGACAAGGGATCGGCGTGAAGAAGAGTGATTGTTCATAGGATCTATCGTAGATGTGTTTGTGTTTGTCACTCTAATCGCGCCCGAGCTTGGAATCCAAAGCATGGATTTGGGTTTCGAGTTCGCCTAAGCGGATCTTGAGGCGCATGACCTCTGCGGCGGCAGACGAGTACGCCCCACCTGCACCCAGAGTAAGGACAACCCCTGATCCATGAGACTTCTTTGCTCCAGCTGGATCAGTGGTCGCCAACTTTTGCTCGGCATTAGCAAGATCAGTCTTGACTTTGGTGATCTGCTGAGAAAGGCGAGCCCTACGTCCGTACGTACCCTGCTCACCAGATTCTTTGCGACGACCAGGTTCCTTGCGTGCCCAGGAATAAAACTCTTGGGTAACCTCGCGGAGTTTCTTCGCCAAAGACCCGTTCTTGTCACGACCGGCGTACCCCGCCTCCTGAAAAGCGATCTGTATCCGGCGTACCTCCTGATGGGCGAGAACCAAGTCAGGTTCACCCACCAAGGCTTTCACCTGGTCAATGAGCCCAGCTTTTGCCCGTGCAGATTCACGCTGATCGTCTAGAGACTGGGATCGTGCCTCCTTGCGGCGAGCATAGAGCGTGTCCTGTGCTGCCTTGAACCGACCCCATAGTTCGCGCTCACCGGGCGCTTGCCCAATCTCTTTCCAGGAGGCCATCAGCGAAGCCATAGTCTCCGTGGCTTGACGGATATCGGAGCGTTTCGCCAGATCCTCAGCCGTCGCAATGAGAGACTCCTTCGCCCTCTTCGCCTCCCCGGCTTCCGCTTGGCGCAAATCACGCAAGAGCCCCAAGCGAGAATAGAGCTGATCTTGGGCCTGGTTGAACCGCGCCCACAATGCATTGTCTTCAGACTTAGTCGTACGACCAGCTAACTTCCACTGTTCAAGGAGAGCCTTCATTTCGCCGGGTGCTGTTTTGGCTGGGGAGATCATGGCCACCAGTTCTGCTTGGGTGATGAGTGCTTCCTTCGTGGCCCTGGTTGCTGCGCGCTGGGACTCTTTAGCGTCCATGATTCCTCCCCTCCTGGCTGACTGTGCAAGGTAGTTTACCTTCCATTGAAGAAAAACATTGCCCAAAGTCTTGCCAGACCCACCTAGTGTTTCGGTAAGGTGTCCCTGTGGCATCTACATCATTGAGCGTGCATCAGAAGGCATTGCGCTCCACAGTTGCGAAGAAAGTCCTCATGGCCCTCACGGGACTCGTGTTGATCTTCTTCCTTCTCATGCACATGTTTGGCAATTTGAAAGTTTTCGTCGGCGAGAATTCCTACAACTATTACGCTGGTTGGTTGAAGGAACAAGTGCTGTACCCCATCCTTCCGCACGGTTTGTTTATCTGGATCTTTCGAGCGTTCCTGTTAACCTGCCTGGTCGTCCATGTCTACTGCATGGCAACCTTGTGGGCAACAAGTTTGAAAGGTCGAGGACCGAAGTACGTACGGACGAACCGCAAGCAAACCTTGTCGAGTAGGTTCATGAGATGGCTGGGTCTGATCTTGATCACTCTCCTCCTCCTTCACCTGCTCATGTTCACTATTGGTGGAATGACTTTTGGTGACTCTTTCGAATTCCAGCCGGACAATCCGTACGCCATGTTTGTCGGAGCCTTCTCCCACTGGTGGATTGTGGCCATTTATGTGGTCTTTATTGGTGCAGTGTGCATGCACGTACGCCACGGTTTCTATTCTGCTTTCACGACCCTGGGGATCAACGTTGGTCCGGGTGCTCGTCGTACTTTGAATATCCTTGCCTACACTGTGGCAGGCCTGCTCTTCGTGGGTTTCATCTTGTCCCCCATGGGCGTACTTCTTGGATTGGTGGTGGCATAAATCATGGCAGCGACAGTTAAATCCTCCGCGAAGGCATTCTTTAGTGTGGGGCAGGATATCCACGATACTAAGGCTCCCGATGGCCCTATTGAAACGAAATGGTCAACCCGGAAGTTTGAAGCCAAACTCGTCAACCCTGCTAATCGCCGCAAGCTAACCGTCATCATTGTCGGGACAGGTCTCGCTGGTGCTTCAGCTGGTGCAACACTCGGTGAAGCTGGTTACAACGTTCACAGTTTCTGTTTCCAAGATAGTCCGCGTCGGGCCCATTCGATTGCAGCTCAAGGTGGCATTAATGCGGCCAAGAATTATCGCAACGATAATGACTCGGTTCACCGGTTGTTCTATGACACGGTCAAAGGTGGGGACTATCGTGCCCGTGAGACAAATGTTCATCGCCTCGCTGAGGTCTCGGCAGGGATCATTGACCAGTGCGTAGCTCAGGGTGTTCCTTTTGCTCGAGAGTACGGCGGTTTGCTGGATACTCGCTCTTTTGGTGGGGTGCAGGTCCAGCGTACGTTTTATGCTCGTGGACAAACCGGCCAACAGTTGCTCATTGGCGCTTACCAAGCTTTGCAGCGTCAGGTTGCAGCAGGTACGGTCACCATGCATGCTCGTCACGAGATGCTCGAACTGATTATCCATGATGGGCGGGCTCGTGGGATCGTCACTCGTGACTTGATCACTGGGGAGATCGAAACCTGGTATGCGGATGCTGTTGTTCTTGCATCGGGTGGCTACGGCAACGTGTTCTTCCTGTCGACGAACGCCATGGGATCGAATGTGACAGCAAGTTGGAGGGCTCACCGCAAGGGCGCATACTTCGGCAATCCGTGTTACACCCAAATCCATCCAACGTGTATCCCTGTCACTGGGGAACATCAGTCGAAGCTCACCCTCATGAGTGAGTCTCTGCGCAACGATGGCCGCATCTGGGTGCCGAAGAATCCGGCTGATGCCGAGAAGGATCCGCGTGCAATCCCCGAAAGCGAACGTGATTATTACCTGGAGAGGATCTATCCCTCTTTTGGCAACCTTGTTCCCAGAGATATTGCTTCCCGTCAAGCGAAATACATGTGTGATGAGGGCCGCGGTGTTGGCCCGGCGATTGCTGAAACCGATCATGCCACAGGTGAGACGGTTTCTCGTCGTCGCGGTGTCTACCTTGATTTCGCTGATGCTATTGAGCGTTTGGGGAAGAAAGCGATCGCCACCAAGTACGGCAATCTGTTTGATATGTATCGGCAGATTACTGGAGAAAATCCGTACGAAACCCCGATGCGCATATATCCAGCTGTTCACTACGTGATGGGTGGGCTCTGGGTTGATTATGATCTGATGAGCTCCATTACCGGGCTTTTCGTCACTGGGGAAGCTAACTTCTCCGACCATGGGGCGAACAGGTTGGGGGCTTCTGCTCTGATGCAGGGTCTCTCTGACGGCTACTTCGTTCTACCGAATACGATCAATGATTATCTTGCTGCTGGTCCTTTCGAAGCTATTGATGACACAACTCCAGCGGTCGCTGAAGCCCTCAATGATGCCCGAGGAAGAATTGCGAAACTCCTCGCGGTTCAAGGGGAGCGTTCAGTGGATTCTTTCCACCGCGAACTCGGTTCGATCATGTGGGAGTACTGCGGAATGGAACGTACCGAAGCCGGACTCATCACAGCGATCGAAAGAATCAAGGCTTTACGTCAAGAATTCTGGTCGAACGTTCGTGTCACTGGTGTAAATGAGGATTTCAATCAAGCACTCGAACGTGCAGGCCGAGTCGCTGACCTCATCGATCTTGGTGAGCTCATGTGTGTAGATGCCCTTCATCGTCGTGAATCCTGTGGTGGGCACTTTAGGGCTGAATCGCAAACCGATGACGGCGAGGCTTTACGCCATGATGATGAATTTGCTTATGTCGCCGCCTGGGAATATGCCGGTGAGGGGCAGGTTCCCGTACTGCATAAAGAGCCTTTGAAGTACGAGGCGATCGAGTTGAAGCAACGGAGTTACAAGTGAAAATCACATTGAAAGTGTGGCGCCAAGCCAACAAGAACGCTGCCGGGTCTATGGAGACCTACCATCTTGATGGTGTTTCTGAGAACTCATCCTTCCTAGAGATGCTAGACATGCTCAACGAGCAGTTAACAGCCGCGAACAAGGAGCCGGTGGCGTTTGACTATGACTGCCGTGAAGGTATTTGCGGTATGTGCGGGATCGTGATCAACGGGTCGGCCCATGGGCGGTACGAATCGGATGTAGCGACCACGACTTGCCAGCTTCACATGCGCAGTTTCAAAGACGGAGATGTCATTGAGGTGGAGCCATGGCGTACTGGTGCCTTCCCTGTGGTGAAGGACCTCGTGGTTGATCGTTCGGCTTTTGACCGGATCATCCAAGCTGGGGGATTCGTTTCAGTGAATACTGGTTCGGCCCCTGAAGCGCACGCCACCCCAGCACCCAAACGTCAAGCTGATCGTGCTTTTGATGTGGCGACCTGTATCGGTTGTGGTGCCTGTGTGGCTGCTTGTCCCAATGGTGCGGGCATGCTGTTCACTTCAGCAAAAATCACTCACCTGGCGAACCTTCCCCAAGGCCAACCGGAACGCCGTTTGCGAGTGAAAGCTATGATTGCTGCCCATGACGCCAATGGTTTTGGTGGATGCCAGAACGTCGGTGAGTGCGCTTCAGTGTGCCCGAAGGAGATTCCTCTCGAATCGATTGCCCAGTTGAACCGGGATTTGATTGCATCGATGTTCCGGGGTGACGGCAAGACTTCCTGAAACCAGACTCAGGATGGTGCCGGAGAGGTTCCGCGTTCAAACTTAGCGCCCTTGATGAACGTTTTCTGTCCACACGGAGTTGATGTTCATTCCCAGCTCTTTTGTCACAGGTGCCCCCACTATGGCAGAATTGTTCATCGCGCTGTGACCCCTGCCACAGGGGGGTAGTCACAGTGCAGATGAGACAACTATCTGGTGACCTGTGGCACCTGGAGGAAACATGAACCCACTCATTCAAGAAATCAATGCCGAATCCCTACGCGATGATATCCCCGATTTCCGCCCTGGAGATTCAGTCAAAGTCCATGTGAAAGTTGTCGAAGGTAACCGCTCCCGTGTCCAGGTGTTTGCTGGTGCAGTGATCGCCAGAACAGGATCAGGAATCCAAGAATCCTTCACCGTACGCAAGGTTTCTATGGGTGTCGGTGTGGAACGTACCTTCCCTGTCCATTCACCGATCATCGACAAGATCGAGGTCGAGCGTCGCGGAGATGTCCGTCGTGCCAAGCTTTATTACCTGCGTGGACTTCGTGGGAAGAAAGCAAAGATCAAAGAGAAGCGCTTCGCCTGAGACGAGGATTGGTGCGCTGGTTTGATGAGAACTATCTCAGAGCAAGTGCGCAATTCTGTTGAGCGTATTCATCTGCCGTGAGGAGGTCTGAGATGGTTGACAAGCAAGTATGGGTCGATAGTGGATCTTTAATTGAAACCCTCGAAGACGAAGAGTCGGTAGACGAAGTCGAGGTTCTGGAAAGCCCAACTGACAATCATTCGACCAAGAAGAAACGCCCACTAGCTGTCAGAGTGCTCCGGGGAGCCGGTGAGATTCTGTTCTATTTTTTGATCGCCATCATCGTCGTGGGCCTTGTTCGCATCTTCCTTCTCCAAAACTTTATCGTACCCTCAGGCTCCATGGAGGAGACACTCCAAATCGACGACATGATCCTCGCATGGAAACCAGGCCAACCCCATCGTGGGGACATTGTCGTCTTTCGTGATGATCTTCAATGGTTGGCCCCCAAGTTCAGAGGTGACCCGCCCGCGGATCCCCTTGAAACATTGAACACCTGGGAGAAGTTTCTCACCAAAGTAAAACTTCGACCTCCCCCCAATGAGCAGTATCTTGTGAAACGGGTGATTGGCCTTGAAGGTGACACAGTTGAATGCTGTGATCCCCAGGGAAGAATTATGGTCAATGAGTATCCTCTTGATGAATCCTACATACTGTACGACAATGCCCAAATGGCTTTGAGACCCTTTAGTGTTGTTGTCCCTGAAGGCCGCATGTTTGTCTTAGGCGATCATCGTGACAATTCGAAGGATTCCCGAGCGGTGCTGTGCAGTACCAACCTTGACGATCCGTTACCCTATGCGACCCCTGAAGTTGATAGCATCCAGGGGAGAGTGTTTTTGATTTTGAGACCTTTAGCTCACTTCCGTGCTTTCTCCGCGCAGGAAGCCTTCGGAGAGGTTCCTGAGCCTACGTCAGATCCACCAACACTCACAACAGCCCCCTGGGAATGCCCGGAATAACCCTATGTACGAAGACATGCTTCTTGCCGCTGGTCTTGGGCCTGTTGCTGGGGTCGATGAGGCAGGGCGCGGTGCTTGTGCAGGGCCCCTCGTAGCAGCAGCGGTGATACTGTCTGAGGACCCAGCTAAGCAGATCCATGGTCTTGATGATTCAAAAAACCTCAGCGAAGCACAGCGTTTGGCCCTGTTTCCACTGATCATGGAGAACGCTATCGCGGTGTCTCAGGTCATTGTTGAGGCTCGTGAGTGTGACACCATGGGCATCCAGGAGGCAAATATTCATGCACTGCGCCAGGCCGTACTTGAACTTGAAGTGAGTCCAGGTTTCGTCATCACCGATGGGTACTCGGTCAGTGGTTTACCGATGCCCAGTGTGGGCATGTGGAAGGGGGACAAGGTATCCCCATGTGTCTCAGCGGCATCCATTATCGCCAAGGTCACTCGCGATCGCATCATGGATGGTCTCGACTCGATGTATCCGCTGTACTATTTCTCCCAACATAAGGGGTACGCCACCTCCGTACACCAAAAGGTGCTCGATGCCTATGGGCCTTGCCCACAGCATCGCCTGAGCTACCGCAACGTCGCACGAACCACTACAGTAGAGGAATCATGAGTGCAGAAGAACTGGAAATCTACGAAGCCGAACTTGAGCTTGCCATCTATCGGGAATACAAGGATGTTGTGGGAATCTTCAAGTGGGCGGTGGAGACAGAACGACGTTTCTATCTCTGCAATAAGGTCGATTTGAAAGTACGTACTGAGGGTGGTGACGTGTACTACGAGGTCTCAATGGAGGATGCGTGGGTGTGGGATATGTACCGCCCAGCGCGTTTCGTGAAGACAGCCAAGGCGCTCACATTCCGTGATGTTGCTATTGAGGAAATCGCCCACAGCGACCTGCAGGTCCCTGAGCAGGGATAGTTTCCTGGTTGGTCAATGGATTCTGCGACTGCGCGCAGAATGACGGGGGTGGTGGATCCTGCAGGTCCCTGAGCAGGGATAATCTATTCGCTGCGTAGCGCTTCGACTGGATCTTTACGGCTTGCTGCTGAACTGGGAATCAACCCAGCGAGGAAGGTCAGCGCCATGGACACCGCAATGAGAATGAGGGCGGCGTTGAGAGGCAACCGAGCGATACGATCCACGTCGGTGAGTTTATAGACCAACGGATTGGCAATGATCGTCAAACCTAGGGTGATGAGTACACCCATGAGCCCGGCAACGAAACCAACAATGAGTGTCTCTGCATTGAATACATTACCTATGTCGCGTTTGGAGGCACCGAGTGCTCGCAGGATGCCAATCTCTTTACGCCGTTCCAACACGGAGATGTAGGTGATGACCCCGATCATAATAGAGCTCACCACCAATGAGATAGACACGAAGGCAACAAGCACTGCTGAAATCTTGTCAATGATGTCGGTCACAGAGGTCATGAGAGTCCCGACAATATCGGTGTACGTAATGACTTTGTCTTCGTCTTCTTTCTTCATCCGGTCGTTGTAGGAGTCGAGAGAATCCAGGACAGCTTGTTTGGCTGCGAAGTCATTGGGATAAATATCGATCGAGTACGGGTCGTCAAGTTCTGCGTACCCCAAAGTCTGAAGATTAGACTCCACACTGTGGCGCTGGCGGTTCATCATGGACATCAGCAGTGAGGTCAACTGTTCAGGGTCAAGATCAAAGTCGAAAATGTCTGCGAACCTTTGTGGGTCAATATCCATCGCCGACGACAGTTGGCTGGTGAGTTGGCTCATGGATGCTTGCATAGCGATCGACAATTGGCTCTGGAGATTGCCCATCATGGAAGTGAGCATGGTTTGCATGGTGGTCTGCATGTATCCAGCAAGGGCTTGGGAAGCTTGAGCTTCGAGTGTGTCGGTGTTGATGGTGTTCATCAGCCGCCCCATGAATACTGCCTGGTTCTGGGGTTGGTTGAACCATTCTGCAAAGGAGCCGCCAATATCGCCGGGAAGATTAGGCATAGTGGTGGGGAATTCGCTCGGCATTGAGGTCGGTAACCCCGTGGGCAGCGAACTGGGTAGCGCTGTGGGCCCCGTGGTGGGCAGTGCAGTGGGCAGCATAGTGGGGGCACTCGTCGGATCACCAGTGGGATCCCCAGTAGACCCAGGATCACTAGGTTCGCTGGAGGTTTGAGCAGATGGCTCAACCGATTGCTGCGGCAAGGCTGAGGGGGAAGGTTGGGTGGGAGTCGTAGGGTCGCTTTGGGGGGCAGGAGGAATCACTGGCAGGGTGGCGGAACCCATGGTGTCTCGCAGATAGTCAGAAAGGGTTTGGGTGAGTAAATCTGTGAGTGCTTCATCAGAGACTTCGATGCTCATTCCTGAGAGCATGGCAGTTAAGTCAGGGGGTGGAACCTGCGGCATAGACCCACTCATACTCGACAGATCCATTGACCCTAGTGAGGGCCCTGAAGGCATCGACAACCCAGAGAAGTCGACATTGAACATTGAACCGAAAGCATCCGCGTCGATATTGAGCAGCGAAGAGAAATCAAAGTCGCCCATCCCAGGGTTCTCTGCTTCCTCCTCAAAGGTTATTCCAGAAAAAACATTCAGCTCCGGGTTAGCCAACTGGGCGCGTACGATATCGGAATCAGCGGCTTGGTCAATGAGGTGGTAGACCATGCTCATGGGGTAGTACAGTCCCGGCCGGAGCATCACATTCGTGGAGTCTTCCGCAGAGGTCACCACACCCACAACCCTCAGTGTTGTTCCAGAAGAAACCACATACCTCATCCAGGTCTCGTCATTGCTACGATCAGTCCAGAGCTTGTATTTCGCGTCGTACTCGTAAAACCTGGCCGCATTGACAAGCTTGAAGGTCACCGACATCACATCGTCATAGGACAATCTCACCCTATTATCTGGAGTGTGAATAGGTTTATTCTCACTCATGTCCTGGATCATCTGGTCCAGCTCTGCAGGATCACGTAGACCCATGGTGTAGAGGGCCATATCCGAAATGCCCCCAGAGCCAGTCACGACGAGAACGAGCTCATCAGGGCCTTGAGGCCAACGGCCAGCCAGGACGTCGTACTGGTCGGATATCAATGACATGTCATCGGGTAGTGAATTGAACACATTGGTCGTCATGCCCATATTCATCAGTGCTGAGGATGAATCACCACCAAAACCTAGGGAGGTAAACATCTTGTTCGGGTTGACCTGGCGTACTTCGTTGGTGGTGTCGGTAGAAAAAATCTGCGGGGTGACGTTGTAGTTGTATTGAATTGACCGTACGTGGTCACTGATCCCAGATTCGGGAGAATCGAGATAGGTTTTCAAAGACTTTAAATCATTGGAGGCGACCTCTGAGAGCATGCGGGTGATCATGGCAACCTCATGGAGGTCCGAATCTCCAGTGTCGTGAATAGAGTCGTGGATGTCCTGACCTGCCATGATCATACTTGTCATGTCGATGCCTTGGGTCTGGATTTGTAGAGGATAAAGCGAGAGAGTGTTTTCCTCCACCCCACGAATATAGGCATTAACCCCGTTAGCCAAGGCGAGGATCGTGGCAATGCCAACAATGCCAATGGATCCAGCGAAACTGGTCATGAGGGTGCGACCCTTTTTCGTCATGAGGTTTCTGAAACTCAAGGAAATAGCGGTCAGGAAGCTCATGGAGGTGCGGCGAGCTTTCTTCGCATGGCGGACGTTGCTGTGTGGATGGTACGGGTCGGTGTCATCAACGACTTTTCCATCGCGCAGAGAAATAGTTCGAGTGGCGTACTCTTCAGCTAGTTCCGGGTTATGGGTGACCATGATCACCAAGCGCTGTTGAGCAATATCCTCAAGCAGGTTCATCACATGAACGCCAGTTTTGGAGTCGAGAGCACCCGTGGGCTCATCAGCGAGAAGGATTTCAGGGTCGTTGATCAAGGCGCGGGCGATAGCCACGCGTTGCATCTGACCACCAGAGAGCTGATTGGGGCGTTTGTAGATGTGTTCACCCAGATCGACTTGGTGGAGGGCGGCTTTGGCGCGGCGAGTACGCTCTGCTTTGCTCACCCCCGACAAGGTGAGAGCGAGTTCCACGTTGGCGAGAACAGTTTGGTGGGGAATGAGGTTGTAGTTTTGGAAGACGAAACCGATGCGATTATTTCGGTAGGTGTCCCAGTCCCGATCGGAGTATTTCCGCGTGGAAACATCATCAATAATGAGGTCCCCCGCGTCAGCGTGATCCAATCCGCCCACGATATTAAGCATGGTGGTTTTGCCTGAACCCGAAGGGCCAAGGATGGCGACAAATTCGTTGTCGCGGAAAGTAACACTCACTCCATCGAGGGCAGCTTGAGTAAAAGAGCCAGTACGATAGGTCTTGTGAACATTGTCTAAATGGAGCACTGTTATCCATCCCCTCGCATCGTGAACTCTGCTGTGAAAGCGGTATTGAAAACACAATTCTACCGTGAATTGGGGGTTCGCGGCGATCGATGTACACAAGGTTAGGGGTTATCTCCGTGGAGCCCCTGAGCAGCAAACACCGCCTGACACGGAGTTCTGCCACCTTTCGGTACACTGGGAATCTGAATACACAAGAGGGGTGAGCGATGTCGGAACCTATGATCGAATTAACATCGGTCACGAAGGAATACCACCTTGCCTCGGGACCCGTGACTGTACTCGATAAAGTTGACCTCACCATTCCACGAGGAGATATCGTTGCTCTGCGCGGGGTTTCCGGATCAGGAAAATCCACTCTGCTGCATCTCCTGGGGGCCATTGATCGACCCACCTCAGGGACGGTGAAAGTCGACGGGCTTGATCTGTCGAGTTTAACCCCTGCCGGGCAGTCAGATTTCCGCGCACGTTCGATCGGATTCGTCTTCCAGTTTTTCAATCTGATGCCCACGTTAACTATTGCTGAGAACGTCTCCAGTGCTTTGGAGCCCCTACGTGTCAACAGGCGCGAGAGAGACGAGGCTGTACGAGTTTCCCTAGCCAGTGTGGGACTCATGGATCAGGCCAACAAGTATCCTGCCCAACTTTCTGGTGGCCAACAGCAGCGTGCTGCCATTGCTCGTGCCATCGCCAAGAAACCGCCCGTACTGCTGGCTGATGAACCCACAGGGGCCCTCGATGTGAATACTGCTGGTGTGGTCCTCGACTATCTGGGAAAGATGCAATCAGAGATGGGCTGTACGCTGATCATTGCCACCCACGACCCAGTGGTCTCTGACTTCACCAAGACGGTTTATCGTGTCGGCGGTGGGGAGCTGGTTCGTGAGCGCTAACAAACACTCTCAGGGTTCCGCTTCTCTCGACAGTGTGGATCCTTTCGACCCTCAGTCAGTAGCTGTACCTCGCCGACTGCTGTCACCCGTGGTTGCCCACGTACTCGGGTCCGCTGCTACCATGCGTGGTCGACTCGCCGCCTTGATCGGAATCACTGCAGCCTGTTTAGGAATCTTCATTGGTGGTTTGTCAGCAATAGATTCCACACTCACTGCTCGCGATCAGTGGTTTGAAGAAGGGAAACTCGCCGATCTCCAAGTCTATTTTCGTAGTGTTCCTTCCGACCTGCTTCCAGACTTTTCTGAGATTGACGGTGTCGAGGACTGGCGTTCACGGGCAGTTGTACGAGGAACAGTAGAGGTGCCAGATAATCCCCATCTCACGATGCAACTCGTCAGTGGGCCGTACACCAACGACCTTGACCTGCAGTCACTCGTACTGCTCGATGGAGAATACTTGGATGAAGATGACACTGACTCTCTTCTCATCGACTGGCATCTCAGTGATGCCCACCAGGTCGGCGTCGGTGACGAATTGCGGGTCACTATCGGTGATCATGACCTGACATTGACAGTACGAGGAGTGGTTCGTGATGCAGAATTCTTGTTGGCACCAGCAAACCCTTCACTGTTTATACCCACCAAAGGTTCCCTAGGAATAGGGTTCGTCAACGAAGACACCATTGCTGACATTGATGGTTTCTTGCCCGTCAATTCTGTCCTCATCCGTGGATCAGTTGACAACAGCCATTTGCGCCAGCGGGTCCTCGATTTTGTGGCCGACAAGGACCTCACCCAGGCGTATGCACTGGGGGCTGAGGAGCAATTTTCGTCACTGTATTTGGAGAAGAATCTTGCTGCTTTCGCCACGGTGGTGCCTGTCATCGTCACCGTGACCGGTTTGTCATCGATCTTTGTCACCTTCTTCCTTCTCGCCCAATGGTTGACCAGGGAGCGCCAAGCATTAGGCGTACTCATGACCCTGGGGTACACCGCGAGGCGTTTGGCCATGGCGTTCATGGTTGTTATTGGGATATTGGCCTTCATCTCGATTCTGCTCGGTATAGCTGTTGGGTGGTTCCTCGCCAGGCTGTTTATTTCCAAATTCGCTACCTCGGTGGGCTTGCCTCTGGCTGCCACACACCTGACAGGTTTGTACGTGTGGACCAGTGTGGCTGGTGCCTGTGCGATGTTCATGGCAGCTGCGATCTATGCAGGTGTTCAAGTGAGTCATATGACTCCGCTGGATGCGATGCGGCAGGTTACTTCTCGTGGGCGGCATCCTGGGCGATTATCAGGATGGTTGGGGGCGATACTTCCAACGAGTTGGTTGAGGATAGCGGTACGAAATACCGTACGAGACAAGCTTGTCTCCGTACTGACTATCGTGTCGATGGCGTTAGGTTTCGGCATCACGGCGAGTTTTTCGATCGCCTTCTATTCAGTGATTTCCACAGCGCAGTCCCAGGTTGATGCGAGCACCTGGGATGTGCTCGTTGATTTTCGTACCCCCCTTGATGAGGACACTCTGACAGGCATTGCCGTGGGGTGCGATGCTGGTGACGTGACAGGTATTATCCGTGGGGCCGTACAAGTCACAGCACATGATCGCAGCGCCAACCTCTATGCGGGAGGTTTCGACCCGCAGCACTTGTGGTACAAAATTCCGAAGCTCCTCGAAGGTGAGGATGTGAATTCCCACCAGCGTGAAGGGATCTTGATAGAGGTATCTACAGCCCAGGAGCTCGGGGTGGGGCTGGGAGACACAGTGGCTTTGGATTCCACCTCAGGGCACTACCAAGGTGAGGTGATCGGGATCTTCTCTGGGGCGCTGCCTGGGGAAGCCCGATTGACTCGTGACTTTGCTGGGGAAGTCTTCTCTTTAGAAGGAATGCACACAGGTATGCTGATTCAATCCTCTGATGATCTGGAGGAAAAATCGAAGTGTTTGAATAGCCATAGCGATGTTCAACAAGTGATGCCACTCCAGGAGATTCGTGAAGAAATCACATCGCTGTCGGATCAAATCACCTCGATCCTTCGCATCGGTTCTGCAGTGTCCATCGTGGTGGCTTTGCTCTTTGTTGTCGCCTGCTTGGGGTACACAGTCTTGAAACGTTCCGGGTCTTATCAACTCTTGCGGGCCTTGGGTTACAGGGATCGGGTAGTCGTGGCAACGATTGTTACCGAGACGTTGATCTTGGGGATATGTGCCATGGTTCTTGCCGTACCTATTGGTGCGCTGACAGCTGACTATACTGCCTGGAGAATCTCGCAAGTATGGTTCCACATTGACACTGAATTGACGGTGGCAGACTATGGGAAAACCTTCATCCCAGCTTTGATTCTGCTGCCCCTAGTGGCCCTACCCATGGCTCGCTCGGTGCTCGCTGAGTCACTCGATGAGTTCATGAGGTCTCGCGATATGGGGTAAACCCTGTCGTGCTACCCGACTGCGATGTTGGGTGACAATCTGTGGATAAAACTTTTCGCTGTGCACAATGTGGGTGCGCTTGGTCATTTCTTCCCCCAGAGTCGCCATTGTCATCAGTGGAGGTGAGAAATGGATCAGCGGAAGACACTAGGAAACACTGGTGAAGAGTTCGCAGCAAACTATTTACTGCAACTCGGGTGGACGATTTTGGAGCGAAATTGGAGGTGTTCCAGAGTAGGGGAAATTGACATCATTGCTGTGGAGCCATCCAAGCGACAAGGAACACTAGTCTTTTGCGAGGTGAAAGCCAAGTCGGGACATGGGTACGGAGATCCGCTCGAAGCTATCACTCGTGAGAAACTTCAACGCCTCCACCGGTTGGCCTGCATGTGGATGGCTACTCACCCAATGGGGTACGACCGGGTCAGAATTGATGCCATTGGGGTGAGCGCCATCCCTGGTCAGGATGTGAAACTCAACCATGCGAAAGCGATCAGGTTATGACTGCGGTGTGGGGTATCGCTCGAGCTGGGTCAGTGGCCCTCGTTGGTGTCGAGGCAATGCCAGTCACCATCGAAGCATGGACAGGTTCGGGGCTACCGAGAACAACCATGGTGGGGCTTCCTGACGCTGCTCTCACCCAAGCAAAAGAGCGATGTCGGGCCGCAGTGCTCTCTGCGGGGTACAGTTGGCCGCCACAGGTGTTAACCATCAACCTCACACCAGCAAGTTTGCCTAAGGCTGGATCCCACTATGATTTGGGGATCGCTGCTGGCGTACTGGCTGCTGAAGGAGTCGTAGACCCGTCACTGTTGGAGGGGATTATTTTCCTCGGTGAATTGGGTTTGGATGGTTCTGTTCACCCAGTACGGGGGGTCTTGCCTGCCTTGCTCGGAGCTCTCAAAGTGGGGGCAAAGAAAGTCATTGTTCCAGCCTCGCAATTGCGAGAGGCGGCCTTAGTGGAGGGCATTGACGTCCGTGGAGTGGCGGATCTTAAGGATCTTCTTGAGGTGCTCAACGGTGGTGAAGGTGTGGAAGCCCCACCACCGGGAGTGTCTTCGCCCTTGGCAGAAACCCTTCCAGATTTGGCAGATGTGGTGGGACTAGCCGAAGCGCGTTTGGCTATAGAAGTGGCGGCAGCAGGACGCCATCACCTTTTCTTCCATGGCCCCCCTGGGGTGGGCAAGACATTGTTAGCCTCATGTCTTCCTTCGATCCTTCCCGATTTGGGTGTCGAGGAAGCTATAGAGGTGGCTGCGATTCATTCGCTGGTGGATCTCCATATTGATGCACTTCCGCAGCGCCCACCATTGTCAGCACCCCATCATTCTGCGTCAGTGGCGTCACTGATTGGGGGAGGAGCGCGGATTGCTCGCCCCGGGGCTGTGTCTCTAGCTCATCGCGGTGTGCTGTTCTTAGATGAAGCACCCGAGTTTTCGTCTGTTGCTCTCGAGGCTTTACGTACCCCCCTCGAGCTAGGTGAGATCACTTTGGGGCGCTCCCAGATGGTGGTGAAATATCCGGCTTCTTTTCAACTCGTACTTGCCGCTAACCCTTGCCCATGTGGGTTGGCTTCCACCCCACGAAGTAAATGTTCATGTACGCCGATGGCTATACGGAAATATGCTTCACGCCTGTCTGGGCCCATTGTGGATCGCCTAGACATTCAAGGGAGAATTCTCCCAACAAGGCTCTCACTTCAACCCCCAGACCTCGAGCCAGAAAGTTCTTTCGTGGTTGCGCAGAGGGTGCTGGCGGCCAGAGATCGCCAAAGGTTTCGTCTGAAAAATACCCAGTGGTCGACCAATGCTGAACTTCCTGGGCGTTTTGTCCGCAAGGAACTCCCACTGCCGGATGGGATGGACATGATTGATTCCGCTTTGAGAACTGGAGCACTCTCTGCTCGAGGAGTCGACAAAGTGTTGAAAGTCGCCTGGAGTGTTGCCGACCTTCAACAAGCCTCACACCCCACCAAGGATCATCTCTGCATTGCTCTCGCTTTGCGCCAAGGACAGGAAACCGCGCGATGAATAATGAACGAACCCCACGCATGGGCTTAGCGGCCTGTACCCAGGCGGGAGACCCTGAGTTGGCAAAACTCGTCCGAGAGCAGGGCGCTGTGGAGGTCTGGGAGCATCTGCGATCAGGCAAGGGGAGTACGTCTTTGGCTCGGCGGGCACAGCTACTTGATGTTTCGGCTATCGAAGATCAGACCAAGGATTGTGGGGCGCGGTTCATCATTCCTGGCGACGCAGAATGGCCCCAAAGTCTCCAGGATCTGTCCTGGTCGGAGCCGGTGGGTGGCATGGGTGGCGAGCCCTTAGGTTTGTGGGTTATTGGGCCGACAATGCTTTCAGAGCTGAGTGCTGGAGTGGCCGTTGTGGGATCCCGTGCAAGTACATCCTATGGAGAGTATGTCGCTTCGCAGTGGGCAGGTGGTTTAGCTGAGCAGGGATGTGCTGTGATTTCTGGTGGTGCCTATGGGATTGATGCTAGTGCTCATCGTGGGGCATTGTCCGCTGAAGGTGTGAGCGTAGCGGTCATGGCTGGTGGTTTGCAGCACTATTATCCACCTGGGAATTCTGCGCTCATAGAGCGGATCGCTCACAAGGGTGCGGTGATCAGTGAGCATCCTCCTGTGGTTCCACCCTCACGTGCGCGTTTCTTGGTGCGTAATCGGTTGATTGCTGCGTTGGCAACAACAACGTTAATCGTGGAGGGTGCTTTGCGTAGTGGTGCTCAGAACACGGTGAGTTGGGCTTTATCCATGCAGAGGTTGGTCATGGCTGTTCCAGGGCCAGTGACCTCTGCCATGTCAGTCACTCCTCATCGCCTTATTCACCAAGGGCAAGCCACTTTGGTGAGCAGTGTGGATGAGGTGCTGGCAGGAATGAAACCTATCAATGCAGATATTGCTGACTTTACCCGAACCCAACCCACCTTGTTCGACTCGCTGACTGATCACCAGAAACATGTCTTTGAGGCCCTGCCTGCACGCCTGGGCAAGAGCATCGATGAACTCGTGCAGGTCACTGGAGATAATGTCATGAATCTCCAGGTATGTCTCACTGGGCTCCTCGCCATGGGCCTGGTGAAACAAACTGACACTGGTCGGTGGTTGGCTATCCCTCAGGCGAGGAATCCTGACTCCTCACTTCTTGGTGTCTCCCACCCCCAACCACCGTTCTAGGGCACCCCATTCAGCAGCTTTGTTCTGATCTCGGTCAGTACAACCGCGCTGATGGGAGGAGGTTATGGTCGATGAGCAATGATTCCATCATTTGCTAGGTCAGTAGGTTTCTTGGCCATTCCAGTAGGTGGAGATCACCGGGTGGGGAAGATCGAGTCCATGGTAAGGGTTGTTGAGGCCCTGGGTGAAGGATTCTTCTTTATCGACAATCCCCCTGTTAGTGGGGTCAATGAGAGTGAAAGTCGCTGGTTCGCCTGGGGTTAAACCGCGCCCCTGGTGATCGGCAATTCCACCAATACGTGCCGGGGCAAGGGACATTCGATCGACAACATCCACCCAACTCATTCGACCAGGGAGAATCATGGTTTCCATGACCACACCGAGTGCCCACTCCAAACCCACCATTCCAGGTTTGGCCTGATCCATGGGTTTATCTTTGTCAGATACGTGATGTGGGGCGTGGTCCGTACCCACAATATCGATGACACCCTGCTCTAGCCCGCGCCGTACTGCCTCGATATCCTCATCCTTTCTCAGGGGAGGATTCACTTTGAAGCGGGTATCTGCATTGCTGACCAAACCGGCACCCAGAAGAAGATGATGAGGGGTCACTTCGGCTGTGATGGGTGCACCCTTGTTTTTCCCCCACTCAATAATCTCCACCGACTCCGCAGTTGAGATGTGGCACAGGTGAATACGGCACCCGGTTTCCAGTGCCAATTCCACATCGCGTTTCACAATAGTTGACTCAGCAGACCTGTCCCAGATCATCTCGGGAGTATCGACAACCACACCCTCGGGGGCATAGGCTCTCGCTCCAGCGATCCCATGGTCTTGGCAGTGTTGAGCAAGGACGCCACCACAAGAGTTGATTCTCTGCAGCCCCTCACGCATGATCGAGGCATCCATGACGCAGAAGCCATCATCGGAGAAGACCGTGACACCCTCGGCAGCCATATCCTCGATCGCGGCAACCGATTCGCCTCGAAGGCCAGTGGTGATTGCTCCGATAGGAATGACCTCAGCCCACATGTCTGCGCTAAGTTTGCGGAGCTGACGAACCTGCTTCGCTGTATCAGTGACCGGATCAGTGTTCGCCATGGCAAACACTGCCGTGTACCCACCTGCTGCGGCTGCCTGGGTTCCACTTTCTATAGTCTCGGCAGGATCAGGAGCTGGTTCACGCAAGTGGGTGTGCAGATCGACGAGTCCTGGAAGGGCAAGCAAACCATCAGCATTGATCTTCTTGGGTTTCTTCAGGGCGCTTGGTTCCACGAATCTGGTCCCATGGATTCCCAGATCTGTACGCACTCCGGAAGCCAGGGTGACATCGGTCATGAGCAAGTCCATGGTGTCCTTTCGTTAGGTTCACTATAGTGAACTGGGACAGACTCGTCATATGTGGTCAGTCACTTGCCTGGATTCCGCGATTCGTGCTGGCGCACTCCGCGGAATGACAGTTTCGGGTCGTCAATTGACCGCAACTGCCTGATGGAGAGTGTCTAGAACCGTCGCGTAGTGACTGCTCACTCACTGGTCGCTTCACTCTGCGGACGGGGAAAAGGGTAGCGCTGAGTAGACTAGCCAGGTGAAGGATGCACCGGTGAAGTAGTGCGTCACCACTGTCTTTCTGCGCGAAGTCGCAGAATCCAGAATCCACAGTCGTACGTATGGTAGTCAGAAGAAAAGGAGAGGAATATGGAAAAGATCACTTTAGGTGACAAGAGTTTCTCAGTTGAGATCTGGAGCCGGGGAGCTGCAATCAACGACATCCGTATGCCAGATCGCCATGGCAGCGTGGGATCGGTGGTGTTAGGATACGACACTGAGCAGGCTCGTCTTGCTGGTGCAGGCTACTTGGGGGAAATCGTGGGGCCCTATGCCAATCGGATCGGTGAGGGGGGATTCGTCATTGATGGGAAACAGTACACCCCCGAGTTGAACAACAATGGAACCTCTACTCTCCACGGTGGCCCCCATGGCATGAGTTACCAGGATTGGGAAGTGGTTGAGGCCACCAAATACCGCGTACGACTTCAACTCGATTGGTCAGATCCGACAGGGGGATTTCCAGGACCGGTCCATGTGGAGGTAGTGTATTTCGCTCAAAGCCTTATGGGTACCATGATGCTCACCCACAAAGTCAGAGCAACCAGTGCTGTCCCGAGTGTCTTGAGCATTGTCTCCCATCCGTACTTCAACTTGTCGGGTACTGGTTCACCCATCCATGACCACATTCTCTCGGTGACAGCAAGCACCTACATCCCAGTTGATGAAGCGCTCATTCCTTTGCCAGGAGAGCCAGTATCGGTCGAGGGGACCCCCTTTGATTTTCGCCAAGCAAGGCCCCTCGGCGATGCGCTGGGCAGTAAAGACCCACAGGTGGAGCTCTGCCAGGGGATTGATCACGGATTTGTTATTGATAGCTCCCCCAAATTGGGAGGCCACGGTTCGATTGTTGGGACACTCGTCCACAAGGAATCTGGGCGGGTCATACTCATGATGAGTGACTATCCCGCCTTGCAGGTGTACACCGGGCAAGGATTGAATGACGATGGTGTCACCCATCCACCTGGTGCAGGAGGAGCCTTCACTGGGATTGCCCTGGAAACCCAGGAATACCCGAATGCCCCACAAAGAACTGATTATCCTTCGAAAGTTCTTCGACCAGGAGAGGTGTTTTCCCGTACCACTTCCTGGAGTTTTCTCGTAAACTCAACCAAAGAGAAAGGATGATCATGAGAGTCCATGTTGGTACAGACCATGCAGCTTTTGAGTTGAAGAATTATGTTGTTCAAGTCTTAACGCAGCGCGGCTATGAGGTTATTGATCATGGCGCTGATGGTTATGACTCTGAAGACGACTACCCGATCTATATCATTCCTACAGCGGAAGCTGTCGTGGGGGACCCCGGATCTCTTGGCATTATCTTTGGTGGTTCTGGCAATGGTGAGCTGATCGCGGCGAACAAGGTACGCGGCGCCCGAGCTGCGCTCATACATTCCCATGACACGGCGCTGCTTGCTCGCCAGCACAACAATGCGAACATTGCTTCGATCGGTGGGCGCCTTCACTCGAAACAGCAGGTTATAGATTTGGTGTTAGCCTTTCTCGCCACCGACTATTCCCATGCTGTACGCCACACACGACGCCTGGGTATCATCTCGGCATACGAGGACTCCCTGAGTTCCTAAGTTCGTCTCCCTGGCTCCCAGGCCCGTCACCCTGCGCACTGCGAGTCGCTTCGCTCCGCAGAATGACAGGGTGGGTGTCACTCTGCCTATCACCCCTACCTCGGTCACCCTGCGAGTCGCTTCGCTCCGCGGAATAACGGTCATCGATCTTTGGGAATAAATACCACACCGCCTTGGTTGTAGGTCTATGCATCGTTTTTTCGTGGTTGGCCGCGAGTTAACGAACCAGGTACCCCCTCTCAGAACCCTGGGAGGGGAGACCTGCCCAAGGAAGGGCGGACATATGGGTTTTGCATACGGAAAACGAGAAGAAGGGTTGCCAGCATGGATGGTTCCCGTCATCGTCTTTGCCTGCGTGTTTTCCCTGATTTTAGCTAGTTTGGTGGTGACCACCACAGCCAGCAGGGCTCATGGGGCTGATCCGAACACGGTCTATATCAACACCAATGCCTCTGGTCGTACGGGAACCTGCGTACTAGGCAATGACTCCTATGGCGTGTCCGGAAATACATGTTCACTAGGGGCTGCATTGACGCTGACCAATGCGTCGGCGACCCCGCGGACTATCACTTTAGCCACCGGTTTCGCTGCATCGATTCCTGATGGTACGACCATGATGATCACTCCGAGTACGACCTCCTCGACCTGGATGAACACCACACACGTGAATGAAAACAATGGACGTGGTGGGGTCTATGCCATCACTGCTCCAGTGACGATTGATCTTCGTGGCAAGCTCGGCATCAACCCTATTGCCAGCACCCCAGCCTCGATCCTGGTGACCGGTTCGAGCGTCACTCTCAACAATATGTCCGAGATTCGCGGGTACATGGCGTCCATTGTTATCTCCACCACAGCAAGGAATGTCACCCTTAATGGTGGTACGACGATGCCGACCTCGGGGTTGCTCACCAAACGTTTCCTGGAAATCCACAATGGTGCCCAAGGTGTCACCTTCTCGAATTATACGGTTGGGAATCTCTCTGATCGTACTGATCTCTGGGCGGCCGCAGTCTTTTTCGCGTACATGAATATCACCCAAACCACCACCAATGTGGTCATCGACAATGTGACCTTCACCACGACCCGACCAGTTGATTCGCCCACCTATTCCTGCACGGATTTAGATAGTTCCTCGTGTGCGAATATTGCAATCTCGATGGATGATGAAACCCGGATCACCAACCTGGAGATCAAGAATTCGACCTTCAAGAATCTGCGCGAAGACCCTGCAGGCGCACACCCTAATGTGCTCACCACGGCAGGTGCAGGGTTCACTGTCTATTTGGCGAACCTGGATTTCCATGACAACCAGATCATTGACACCCAAAGCTGTACGAACAATTCCTACCTGAATTGTGCCTTGATCTATCTGCCGATGATTGGTGTGAGCAACACGGTGAAGAGTTACATCCGAAACAACACTTTCCTCAATTCTCCCGGTGTTCCCCAACCTCATGCGATTGCTTGGGACGCCTACAGAACCACCAACTACAACACCACCAGTTCAGGACTCCACATTCTCGACAACTCTTTCGACGGATTCACTGGTTCGACGATTGCCCTAGCGGATGCTGGTTTGGTGACCATGGAGAGAAACCTGTTTGGCCCAAACACGGCCTCCCAGGCGAACACTATTGACGAAGAAACCGCCGCCACGGCAGGTGGGCAGAATTCTTCGACCATCACTAAGGCTCTCATCATGAACGGCAATGGGGACATGGCCACGAACAAGAAATCCCTTACGTGGTATCCCACTGGAGCCACGGTGGATGATGTGGCCTGTGAGGCGACCCTCACCATCGTTGCGCCTACCAACTCGAATGCGAATAGGATTCCTCCTTTGCCCGTACGCCTAGAGGTCTATTACACCGCTACCACAAAGGCGGAAATCTATCTCGACTCCCAGCAGGTGAATGCTGGTTCCACCATGCAGATCACTGTGCCCATTCCTTCGCAGGCAGTGGGGCCTGGGGGAATCCTCGCTGGTGGAATGAGAGTACTGACCCAATCCTTAGCGTACAGCCAACCGATGACCTCCCAGTTTTCTCGTGTCGTACCCCTGGTGGGTACGTGTGTTCCCGTGGAGACCACAGCGATCGCTCCGAGTTCTGGAGTTGTTGAAGGAGGAAACACTCTCACCATCACTGGGAGTGGATTTGCCCACGTCGATCTGGTGGAGGCCATCTTCAATGGCGGTGACGTCTGCACCTCAATGACCGTCATGAGCGACACAGAAGCCACGTGTGAGATTCCCGCCTCCACCCGTACTGGTTCTCTCACTGGCGAGATCCCGCTCACAGTGACACTCACCTTGGAGAATCTCGTCATCGACACCTTCGCTACGAGCTACACCTATGTCGCTCCAGGGGAGTTGACGATCATCAAGCGGGCCTGGATTGATGTGCCCGAGGTGGCGCCCGAGGCGTTGTACGACACCCTGATCGCGACCGGTCATGGGGGAGCGACAGAGATACTCAGTGGATCGATCTTGCCCCTGGAAACCCAGGTCACCTGGACATACACCGTGGTCTATACCTATCTGGTTGGAGGTTTGCCCTATGGTACGGCCAATGATCTCGCACTGACTTTGGTGGTCGTCACCGATGACCAACTTGGTGAGGTGTGCACACTTGCGAGTGTGGGCCTCAATGCGCCGGTGGGGTGTACGGGTACGTCCCTGGTGACTGCGAGGTCACGATGATGGGAGAGGTGCAACCATGATTTTCTTTAGCCGGTGGGGGAATAAGATTCTCACCTTCAGCGTTGTGATGCTTGTGAGCGTAACGTCCCTGGTCACCTATGCGTCGTGGAGCCATCAGACCTCCATGAGCGCAGGTGTCATCACCGCAGGCAACATCGATTTGGCCCTCGGTGAGCAAGAGTGGGTGAATCAAGAATCACATTCCCCTGGTTTCCGTACTGTAGAGGTCACACAAGTCATCAACTCTATGGCTGTGGGAGACAACCTGGTGGTTGCTCTTGGTGTGGAGTACACCGATCTTCCCGTCGGTACGCTCGGTTTTTGGCATCTCAGCGACTCCGATGGTGTCACCCATGTCACTGGTGAGGTGGAGCTCGGTGACCAGGTGGTCGTGACCTTCGTCGATGGCGTGTGGGTTGGTACGGCTACTATCACACTTCAGATTCCTGGTGAACAGGTGACCTGGGGGGACCCACTCGCAGATGAGCTCGATGACAGTTCAGTAGGGACACTCACGATCACCGCTACACAAGTACGTTGTGGAGCTGGATTTTCCACCACTTGCCCGCAGATGATCAAGGGGGGTTGAGCATGTTTACTCCTCGTCCACGTCGGGCTATCGTACGCAAACCCGTGCTCCCCTTTGTTCTCCTAGGGCTCGCCACGGCTTTGGGACTGGGCACTCTTGCCTTGTGGTCTCAGAGCATTGGCGGCGATGAACTGTTCATCGACAACGCTAGCGTGGGGTTTTCTCTCACCCAAGGCGAGGTGACAACCCTCTCAACCGGCGAGCCAGTTGGGTTCACTGTGGGCCGCAGTGAAGCTGAAGAACTTGTCACGGGTGGTATAGGCTCGCCAAGTATTTGGGCGGTCGCCGTACCTTTCACTGTGACCATGGGAACTACCCACGGTTATGGGATGGACTATTCGATCAGTGCCGAGGAGTTCGACGAGTTGACTGTCCTGGGTTTTGGCGGAGCAAGTCCAGCGTTCTTCCGCGTTCATGAGCTTCACGATTGTACGCCCACGGCGACCGGTGACAACTACCTGCTTGGTGAGGTCATCGAAGGTATTGAACCAGGATCGTACAAGAAGGAAATCCACGCCGATCACTGGTGTGTGGTCTTCACCATCACCCCAGGTCATTACCGCAATACGGTGGCAGCGAGCGGGATCAACGTACTCGGCATATCGGAGCAGTCAGTGGATAGTCGGGATTCCTCCTGGGAAGCATATCTCCTCCCAGATCCCACTTTTGAGCCGGATGTCACCATCACACTCACCCCCCTGGTGCGAGGTGAATCATGAGCCGCACACGATTCACACCCTGCCATACACAGACTTGCTGCGGCGAGCCCGAGTCACCCACTCGGGAAATGTCGGGAAGAAACACCTCCCGAGAATGAAGGAGAATAATAATGAATAAAACAACGAAGAGGCGCAATGCCATCATCGCTGCACTGGCAGGGGTTGCCCTGCTGCTCGGTGGATCCACTTTTGCCCTGTGGTCTGTCCAAGCCAACCTGTCCGGTGGAACAATCACTGCAGGAAACATGGACATCACTCCAGGTGAGACCGCTGTCTATGATGTGTCCACTGATCGTATCGACCTCACTGACACGATTTCTGTGACAGTCGAACCAGGAGTGAGTGTTGACCTCACGGGCGCACCCAAGGGTGAACTCATTGCTGACCTCGCTAGTTGGCGTATCGTCCCCGGTGACACTGTCGCTATGGTGTTTCCTTTTGAACTGTCGCTCGTCGGCGACAACCTCGTTGCTGCTTTGACCATTCCCGGTACGGATACTCTTCTTGGCGCTTCCACCTTCTCGGCGGTTGCAGGCGAAGGAATCCGTGTGGAATACCAGGTCTTTGAAGCCGACGGTACCCCCCAAGCGGCTCGCGCCGCGATCCCAGCAACCGATATCGCTGCTGGCTATTTCGACACCTCCTCTCATGAGGCCGTTGTCACGCTCGTACTCTATGTCACCTTTGATTCCATCAGTGACGATCAGGGTACGGCCAGCATGGATGCTGTTGCCGAATTGGCAGAAACCTTGACTGCCACCTTGGAACAGGTTCGCTGCGATTCCCCCTCAGCCAGCAAGTTTGCTGTCTGCTCATAGATGTTCTCCGTGTGGTGGGGGAGTACCCCTCCTCCACCACAGAACATCCATCGCTCAAAGAAAGGAACACCATGACGGCCAAGACTACTGCTCGGCTCTCAGCGGTTGGTGCCGGTGTGCTCACCCTCCTCATGGTGGCGATGTTAGCCCTCGCTGCTGCGCTCGTGGTTGTTCCGAAAATCATGGGTGGGGTGAGCCTCACCGTACTGACAGGTTCCATGGAACCCGATATTCACCCTGGTGATGTCGTGGTGACCAGGGGTGTTGATGAGGAGACTGCTCGTGAACTTCACATCGGTGATGTGATTGTCTTCCTTCCGTATCCTGACGACCCAACAGTGGTGACACACAGGATTGTCGCCAAATCAGTGTCTTCCAACTCGGTGGCTTTCATCACCCAAGGTGACAATAACAATGCTCCCGACTATTGGGGACCAGTGGGCACCCATCAGGTACGCGGTGAGGTGATGTATGTCGTACCCAAGGTCGGATTAGTCCGGCAGTGGGTAGGAAACCACGTGGGATGGGTCATCCCAGTGGTGGCTTGTCTACTTTTGGGGTACGCCGTGGTGAGTTTCGCTACTAGTTTCCGTACGCAGCGCCAGGAGAATCCAACATGAAATATCTGTTCAAAGTGATCGTGGTGGCGACATTCATGGCCTTCTTTGTGATGGGACTGTCGGCTCAAGCCCACGCGGAACCGTTGGCCCCTCACGTGCAAATCGAGTGGAATGGGCCGATCACATCGCTGTCCTGGGATTCTTCTAGCTATGGGATCGCCGGTGACACTTTTGTGGGCCACCTGGTTGCTGTTCCTGGTGATCGCGTCGAGCGTACTGCCGTTATTCGAAATGACGGGCCCTCAGATGCCATAGTTACCGTACAGATCCTGAACGTGACGACCACGAACTCTTCCTCGACAGTGAACACTGAATTAGAGGAGATCATTGAACTGCACTGGAATGTGAACGGATCCACTGGGGTCGAGCCTTGGAAGGATCTGCGCGAGGCTCGTGATCCTGCCGGGGTTTCGCGTACTGTCACTTTCCCACTGGCTCATGGTGCCCAGTTTCCCATGACCTTGGGTTTCCTTTTTCCTTCTGACTCTACCGGGGGTAGGAACTTGGGGGAGGAGTCATCGCGGTTGAGTTTTGAGGTGCGGATCATCATGACTGGGGAGGCCGGGGGTGTGGAAAATCCACCTCCACCATCGTCCTCTGGTGATCCTGGAATGGGTGGTGGTGGAGTGATGGTGGCGCCCACTGGTGGTACGACAGACGAGTCGTCGAGCTGGGTGGTTTGCGTACTTCTCTCGCTCGGCGGAGCCCTCGGTGTCACTGCTATACTTGTGCGACGCGCCTCTGTAGCTCAGCGGTAGAGCATCCGCCTTGTAAGCGGAAGGTCATGGGTTCGACACCCATCGGAGGCTCTGGTCGAGTATCCACTCACCTTCGGGGCTATGGCGCAGTTGGTA
>WRIJ01000010.1 GCA_009782785.1 Propionibacteriaceae bacterium
CCCGGTGTTACAAGTTGGATTTCTTCCGACTGAAGTATAGCTGAATCTTTCTTGTGGACAATGGGGATTCTGGACCCCGCGAGTCGCTTCGCTCCGCGGGGTGACGGGGATTGCGTTTAATGGATTCCTGCGGTGGTGAGCGCAGGGAGATGGAGTTGAGGGAATTGGGGGAGCTAGTGGTCGAATGGCGAAGACCCAGCAGCTATGAGTGGTCTCATGTGCTGTGGGTTGAGTCGAAGCGTTCGGGCGTCACGGAGGACCGTACCTGGTAGATTTCACTCATGATAAAGAAACTTGTGGCTATGGCCAGTGTTGTTCTGCTGGGGATTGGGTTGACGGGATGCGGTGGAGGTTCCACTGGCACCGGGGATACACCGGGAACCGATGATACTAACGCGCAAGACACGTACGCGGTGGGTGAAACCTTCACCTACAAGGAGGCTGAGATCACGGTCCTGGCGGTGGAAAGAAACTACGTGGATGAGGGCATGTATCGTCCCGCCGATGAGGGCATGGAGTACGTGAAAATCGATGTTCGCATCGTCAGCGGTACGGGTGATGACATCCAAGGGAACCCTTTCAATTGGAATGTCGTTGGTTCTGATAACGTACGCCACCAAAGCTTGGACAACTGTGACATGGAGATTGCACTGTGTGGCGGAGAGGTACAACCCGGTGACGTCATCACTGGATCCGTTGTGTTCGAAGTGCCAGTTGGTGAGCAGATCGAGATTCTCTACCAGGAACCCCTGCAACCCATCATCCACATTACGGCCTGAGAACGTACGTTGTCCTCAGTGGATTTCTAGTTCGGTGGTCTGCCACTGCACTCCTATGAGTCCCGAAAGACTCTTCATTGTTGGGCTGTGGATTCTGGATTCCGCGAGTCGCGCTGGCGCGCTCCGCGGAAAGACGGGGTGGGTGTAGGTGTGGTTCTGCGAGTCGCGGAGCCTCTGTTCCTCAGTTCGTTTGCCAACCAGTCACCATAGTTGCCATCTGGTGTCAAATGGCATCATTTGATAGAGTTGGTCTATCACGCCAGGAGGTAGTCATGAGCACAGTCACAGTACGTATGGATGAAACACTGAAGAAGGATGCCGAAAGCATCACCCAACGGTACGGGATCAACCTGCCCACAGCATTTAGGATGTTCGCTGCTGAAATCGTACGGACAAAATCAGTGCCCGTCTCTTTGGACTACCAACCCCATCCCACCTTTGGATTAACCGGACAGGCATATCTTGATCACCTGTACGAAGCAAAGAGGAGAATAGAAGCGGGCGACCGGGGCACAGTGCACGAACTCATTGAGGTCTAGACTGCCCATTCGGTTTGATGATATTGCCTGGGTTCAATACACACAGTGGCAAAACCTGGATAGGAAAACTCTCAAACGAATCAACCAACTCCTTAAATCATTAAGACGAAACGGTCTGAATTCAATCGGAAAAGTCGAACGGCTCCGCGGTGATCTGTCAGGGTTCTACTCTGTTCGAATCGATGAAAAGAACCGTCTCGTCTTTCAGTTGGAGGATGATGACGTGATCATCATTTCTTGTTCAGGCCATTACGAATAGGGAAGCACCGTACTGCAATAACAATGAAGAATCCTCACTATACTTGAGGAATGTTCTTTAAGAAAAAAGCTCCGCAAGATTCTGCTCCTCTGGACCGTCACGGCAACACTCCACTGCATCTAGCAGTCGGCAAGTACGATCCCGACGCTGTACGAGCCCTGCTCGCTGAAGGAGCAAAACCACGCGCTCGCAATACATACGGGCATACGCCACTCGAGCACGGGATGGCCTTGGCTGAAAACTACATCATCGAAGAGCTAGCTGAGATCGCAGAGATCCTGCTCGCTGCAGGAACCCCCATCACCAAGGGGATGAAAACGAGTCTGACTAAATTAGGCACAAGTTTTGAGTTTGCCCGCGAAGCCTTCGACAAGGAATCACTGCCAGACACCGAGGCAGCACTCACGAAGCTCTACACCCTTCTCGGCGTCCCACCCGTACCTCGGCGAAGCATGCACGATGGAATCACACCCATCACCGCCGAGCCTGGCCCATGGAAACAACAATTCCTCGAACTGGAAGACAAGCTTGTTCCTGCTCAAGGTTCGGCACAAACAGTACAAGGGGAGGTCATCAGAATCGCAGGACGGATATACGACGAGACCTACCACAATGGGGGAATGAATTGGGATGACGACTATCGCGCTATGGCGGATTTCTATCTCAGCACCCTCAGTTCGGGCACACCATTGCCGCCAGCAGAACTCGATGAAGCAGCGTCCATGATTGATGTCCTGCGCATGGCTGGTGATCTCATCAAAGACGATGGTTCGTGCATCGATGATGTCCAACGCTTGTGGGCACTTGCCACCGACTGGGTGCTGGCCAACCCCGAACCGATCACCCTAGAAACACCGACGTACAACCGCTAACTATCACAACACACAATACGCAAGGCACGTCCCCGGGGACTGCGGAGACCCTGCCCGTACCTACTGTGGAATTCAACTAGAATCACTGTGTGAAGAAACACACTTTGGCGATCCTCGCCGCGATAGTTGGAATCATTTTCATCGTACTGGGAGTGACATCACTGGGGGACAAGCCACACGTGGAGTACGGTGGCATCACCTTCGATGGGATCACTCTCCTTCTCATCGGTGCTCTCATCTGTGTTGCAGGTCTTCTTAATTTTCTCTCCAGTCGCCCAACACCTGAAGGAAAAGAACCTTCACCATCCTGGTATATACCGTCTGCCCCACAGTCCGTCTCCGATGTCGACAAAGCCATCCAAGAGCTCGGCATCACCATGGAAGAAATTAAGCAGTACGCCGACACTTTCGTCGCTAAGACCTCGCTGCCATGCATCGTACTTTCCCCAGTACGACGAGCCACTGGCGTACTGGATTCAAAATTTGGGGGAACTCCGTACCTCCCACCAGGATTCAACTATCCACACAACGAGAATCCTGACGGCCCGGGTCAACCGTTGAAACTACTTGCCCAACTCAATTTCTCTACCCTTCCGCAGGTCGATTGGGGTGACCAGAACATCCCGACAACCGGAATCCTCCAGTTTTATATCACGAAAGAGATGGAATTGGATGGCGATTTGAGCATTTTCGGCGCTGACATCGACGACCCACATAATCAACAAGGGTTCCGGGTTGTCTATCACCGCAGCGTGATTGAAGACCCTGCCATGTGGCAGGATCCTCCCGCTGTTGACGACCTACCAGGCGACTATTTTCCCTTCGAGGGTGAGCTCGCTATCGAAGCCAAGGCCACCATGGTGGGGATGACACCTAGCGACCATCTTTTCGCCGAGAGATTCTCTGCTGAAATGGCCATTGACCTGCCCGAGGAGCAGTACGATATCTTGCAAGCTGCTGTCATTGATTACCTGCTCGGTTTGGATACCTTGGACGGCCATCGCATTGGTGGCTATCCGCTATTTTTTCAAAACGATCCTCGCGAATTCGACCCTGTGGATGCACCCACACTGCTGCTCCAGATGGACACTGACGCTGATGACACCGGTGATACCTACGACATCATGTGGGGTGATGCAGGGATTGCCCATTTCTTTGCCGGGGTTGAAGACTTCGCCACCTGTGATGACCCTGCCATCTTGTCGACGGCTGCTTTCAGTTGGGAATGCATGTAGTTGGGTCGTCGTTCACCCTCGGGGGTACACTCAACACCCTTGGCCGGTGATGGACCCTGCGAGACGGCGCTTCGCCCGTCCGCAGGGTGACGAACTTGGGGGGTGCAG
Organism: Propionibacteriaceae bacterium; assembly: GCA_009782785.1. Classification (GTDB taxonomy): domain Bacteria; phylum Actinomycetota; class Actinomycetes; order Propionibacteriales; family Propionibacteriaceae; genus WQYJ01. Next base: position 3,793 of record WRIJ01000010.1, read on the forward strand.
GGTGACGGATTTGGGGGGGTGCAGGGTGGCAGAAAAAGAAGGCCAACAACTAAGTTCCGCGAAGGACCTCCATCAAAGGCAGGTTGATAAACAACACATCGCGCCCGACCTTCAGTTCTTTCAGTACGCCGATCTCCACGAGCCCTTTCAGCCATTTGGACGCTGTGGGGCGCGACACATCACAGGCAGCCATGACCTCACGCGACCTCGCATAAGGTTGCTCCATCAACACCCCCGCCAGATCATGGTTCGCTGAACCGACCACGAGACGTACCTGATCCAACAGAGCAGTATGAACACCTTGGATCTCATCAATGATCGCCGTGGTACGTACCGCCGTCGAGCGCACCCCATCGACGATATATAAAATCCAATCCTCCCATTTCCCTGTTGAAGTCACCTGGTGGATGAGCCGATAATACGTGTCCTTGGTTTCGATAATGTGCCGCGACAAATACAGCAAAGGCAGATGTAGGACACCCGCATCGCACAACATGAGTACGTTCATGATGCGCCCAGTACGACCGTTGCCATCAGAAAACGGGTGAATAGCTTCGAACTGATAGTGAGCCACAGCCATGCGTACGATCGGATCCAGGTCAGACTCCTCATTGAGAAACCAACTCCAATTGTCGCGCAACTTCTCGAGGGCATCCTCATTCACTGGTGGCGTGTAGACCCGCCGCCGATTACCCACATCCCCGATATAAACTTCACCGCGACGAAACCCTTCATCATGCCCACGAATGACCGCGCAAATCTCGAGGGCAGTATTCGCAGTCAATGGACGACGCCCGATCTGCTCCCATCCCTCATGGAGCGCCGAGCGATAACGCAGCGCCTCCCTGGTCGCTGGAGACACATTACTGGTGGTGGCCAGGCCCGAAAACAGCTCATCAGTCGTGGTCACAATGTTTTCGATCTCCGAGGAAGCTTGGGCTTCCAGCAGTGGAATAGCATTAATCAGTACGGTCGGATTCGGCAATCCTTGAGCACGAATATCGAAACGGGCTAAAGCATCACGCGCTGCAATCGTATGTTTCAGTACGCGCCGGGTCTCCAACTCTGCGGCCGGGGGAAGCAAAGTGAGAGTGTCGTAGGGTACTTCAGGATTCCACACCATGAGAACACTCTAGCAATAGGTAAAGAATTGCGCGAATATTTTACATGTTTTGTCGATGTGTCAAAGAACTTTACCTATTCGCACCGAAACACTCCTGGCCCACAGCCCCCAGGCCCGTGACCTAGCTCACAAACCCATTCAATAGATAGACAGCCTTCCCACAAAGGCAATGAATGTCTATAGTTGACTCCACGAGTTCAAGACGGCAACGTCGCCGCGATGATCACGAGCACTCTGCCACCAGAGTCACTCGCATCAAGTGACGCGTTACCGCCTGTTCCCCATGAAATGGAGCCAGAAATGAAGAAGGTATTGATTGCCAACCGCGGCGAGATCGCTGTGCGTGTTATCCGAGCTTGCTCGTCGTATGGTCTGCAGTCTGTAGCGGTATATTCCGACACTGATGCTGGAGCAATGCATGTTCGACTGGCCGACGAAGCTTATGCCCTCGAAGGTCGTACCGCCCTAGAAACCTACCTCGACGCCGACAAGATACTTGCTGCCGCCAAGGCTTCAGGTGCTGACGCTATCCACCCCGGGTACGGTTTCCTCTCCGAGAGAGCCGATTTTGCTCAAGCAGTCGAAGACGCCGGCCTGACCTGGATAGGACCAACACCAGACAACATCGCCATGCTCGGTGACAAGGTTGCCGCGCGTACGATCGCAGAAAAAGTGGGAGCCCCCCTGGTTCCAGGAACACCTGGCCCAGTAGAAACCGTGGAAGAAGCCCGCGCCTTCGCCGACCAGCACGGGTACCCGATCGCCATCAAGGCCGCCTTCGGTGGTGGTGGCCGAGGGCTCAAAGTTGTTCACGACCCCAAAGACTTGGAACTGCGCTACGAATCAGCGGTCTCCGAAGCCATCACAGCCTTCGGTCGCGGAGAATGCTATGTGGAACGATTCGTTGATCGTCCCCGCCACGTCGAGACACAGATCCTCGGTGACGGTAAAGGCCGCGTCGTTGTCATCGGTACGCGCGACTGCTCCTCACAGCGTCGCCACCAGAAAGTCATCGAAGAAGCACCAGCACCGTTCATCACCAAAGAACAGTTCGACAAGCTCATGGCCGCCTCCAAGGCCATCGGTGAAGAAGTCAACTATCGCGGTGCAGGCACCATGGAGTTCATGCTCGGCTCTGACGGGCTGCTCTCCTTCCTCGAAGTCAACACCCGCCTCCAGGTCGAACACCCCGTGACCGAAGAAGTCACTGGCATCGACCTCGTCGCCTGGCAGTTCCGTATTGCTGAAGGTGAGTCACTCGATGAGCTGCCTGACGTCATACCGTACGAAGGTCACGCGATCGAATTCCGTATCAACGCTGAAGATCCCGGACGAAACTTCCTGCCACAAAGCGGGGAATATACCCGTTTCGATGTCCCCGGTGGTCCACACGTACGCGTGGATGCTGGTGTGGGATCTAATGGTGAAATCTCCCCAGACTTCGACTCAATGATCGCCAAAGTCGTCGTGTGGGGCAAAGACCGTGAAGACGCTATCACGCGAAGCCGTCAAGCCATGAAAGAGTGCGTGATCGAAGGGATACCCACCCTCGTACCCTTCCATAGCCGTATGCTCGAAGAGCCCGGTTTCACCGCAACTAAAGCCAAAGACTTCAAGGTGCACACCAACTGGATCGAAACAGAATGCACCTGGTTGGATGACATGGCCGTACCCCTTCCTGCTGGTGTCAAGAAAGACGAGATCGTCCGCGAATGGCTCGAGATCGACGGAAAGTGGATGCGTGTGGGCTTCCCCACCTCACTGATCGGTGCTGGTGGCGGCGGTGGAGGCGGCGGTGCCAAAGCTGCTGCAGCTCCCGACCTGGCCGGTGCTGTGAAATCAGCGATGAACGGTGTAGTGAAATCCTGGCAGAAAGCCAACGGCGACGCGGTTGCCGAAGGTGAAACCATCGGCGTACTCGAAGCCATGAAGATGGAGATGCCCATCGTCGCTGACCATGGTGGCACCTTCACCCAAGTGGTTGAAGCCGGTACGACCGTCAAAGAAGGCCAAGCTATTGCTACGATTGTCTAAACATCTCTTTTGACTAAGGGCAACCCCCGTACTTGTCAAGTACGGGGGTTGCTCTATTCTGTTGAAAACCAAGTCCCCCATCAGACCCACCCCGTCATGCTGCGCGAAGTCGCAGCATCCATGAGCTGACCACGGAGAAATACCAAGTCCCCCATCAGAACGGGGAATTCTGTGGGGGACTTCTCTCGTGACTAGCGCCGAGCCCGGACGAGCAATGCGCACCTGTTATGCGTCAGAGTGGTATATGGGATTACATGCTTCTCCCGGGGGTATTGGACACTACATGAGTCGGACAGGTTGCGTGGCTGGGAGAACCTACTCCTTGGGGGGTGTTAAAGAATATGCATACAGGGAGGAAACCTATCGGCGTGCCGGCCGAGGTCGATATTGCAGTTGCTAGGGTGTTCATCTGCGTACCTCTCTTTCCTGTCGTGAGACTAGTCTGACCCACCGGCTTTGAGAAACCTCTAAGAATATGGTTGGGTTCTGCTCTGGATATGCCGCTGGCGCGTCATATCCAGAGCATCACCCACCCATGTGGTTGATCTATTGCAGTCCAACAGTAAGTACAGACAGAGCGGTGTATGCCGCTGACGCGTCATACGCCGAGCATTCTCTGTTCATATGGTTAATCTATTGCGGTACAACAGTAAGTACAGATAGTGCGGTTTTTCCCGCTGGCGCGCCCGAACAAAAGCACAGAGGAGAAACCTGGGGAGGTGCAGCGCGGACATCGGTGGGTCTAGGTGGACTTGAACCACCGACCTCTGCCTTATCAGGGCAGCGCTCTAACCGTCTGAGCTATAGACCCGCGATGGGCAACTCTATCAAGGCCAACTGCGTACGCCCAAATTCGGACTAGATCCAACCATTATCGCGAGCAATGATGAGGGCCTGGACGCGATTAGCAGCACCCAGTTTCGCCATGATCGAGGAGACATAGTTGTTGATCGTTCCAGGACTGAGATGCATCACCTTGGAGATCTCTGCCGTCGTACCCACACGTGCAACAGTTCTCAACACATCGGTCTCCCGAGCAGTCAACGGGGAATTGTTTTCCTGGTTAGCCATCTGCGGTTCAATGAGTCGCTTTCCGGCATGAACCTGTTCAATTGCTTGAACGATGTCAGAGAAAGGAAGGTCTTTGCTGAGATAAGCCCAAGCGCCATACTCGTACGCACGGAAGCGATACCCGGGAAGATCCTGGCCAGTCAACAAGATGGAGCGACACTGCGGGACGCAAGACCGCAACTGCTCAATCATGTGGAATCCAGCATCATCAGGAAGCTGCATATCGATCAAGGCAACATCAGGCTGGTGAACCCAAGCCAGATTGATTGCTTCCCGAACAGAGGACGCGGGTGCCGCGACATTGATATTTTCTTGCCTGTTGAGCATGACCGTGAAGGCATCTCTCACTGAGGCGTGGGACTCCACGAGTAGTACTGAAGTCATTTCTGTCCCCATCCGCCGAGGGCATCCGGTGCCGAAACAAAAGTGTGATGCAGGGCCTTGGTGGCCCGACAACCAGTGGCTGTCATGATTTCTCCCATCTATGAGTGTCATCATTTCGCTGGAAGAGTTCGGGGTGAACTCCTCCTCCCCCGGTGTCTCGTGGTCCTTGTCAGTACGAAAAGCCGTACCTATTCCTTCCACGTTTATTCCACATTACCTGGGTCATTCAAGGACATTGCCTGAAAGAATTCACGCTCGGTCGTTGACTGGCTCAGTCACGCTTATCGCTATTCCAGCGCACGAAATGGATGCATTGTTCACCACAGGCCAAACAGGTGAGTTAACTCATCTCAAAGGGTCTACACAATGAGATGGTTGGCCAGGTACTAGACAAATGTTGAAAAACCATCATCGGAAACGGGTGGAACAAAGAAAGGTCCCACTCACCAGGTTGCGGTGGGAGGTGCTAGCTGCTCCCACCGCTGAAGGTGGACGAACCGAGTTCATCTCACCATCGGCCACAGATAGCCATACTCTTAGGGGGAGGAGCGGTGGCCTATTCTGCGGCACATCTCTGATGTAGTTTTCCTGGACGATAGCTTCAGTTGGATAGTCCGCATACCCTGGTTGTACGAGAATCTTTGCGACTCTCGAATCAACCAGTGATGCACATACTATGGTCAAATCCGAGTTGGGGGCGGACCACCATATCACCAACAATCAGCGTGATCGTCGCAGAGATATTAACCTGCTGATTCTCGTTTTCACAAGGTATTTTGCTCCTCAAGGCCAGTATCGTGACCCATCTCACTCATGGTGACCTACATGAGTATGCCCAACACATCCACCGCCAACAGACTCCACAACTGTGGATCATCGCTTACCTGGATTCCTGCCAAGTCGTGCTGGCGCACTCCGCGGAATGACTTTGTGGGTAGTTGTTGACGTCTGCGGAATGACCCTTTCAGGCCCGGACTGACATAGGATGAGCCACAACCCGTACGCTAGATTCTAGCCAGCTGAAGGGAGACAACCATGGTGGCCCAATTCGTGAAGTGCCATACCCCTGATGGTTCCTTCGCACTGATCGCCACACCAGACGGTGTTGTGGCCTCTGGTTGGGTTGATGAGCCAACACAGTTGATGACCCTCATACACCCGAGTCTTCGCCCAAGCTCTATCACCGCGCACACTGCGGGACACATCACCGACGTAGTCAGTGAAGCCCGCCAAGCAGTTCACCAGTACTATGACGGCGATCTGGAGGCCCCATCGCATATCCCCACTCTCACCCGTGGTGGACCTTTTGTCTTGGCCGTGTGGGCGGCACTGTGCAGGACCCGCGTAGGTGAGCAACTTTCGTACAGTGAGCTTGCTCGCCGCGCAGGCAATCCTCGAGCAGTACGAGCCGCAGCTAGCGCATGTGCACGAAACCCGGTTGCCCTGTTCGTACCCTGCCATCGCATCATCCGCTCAGATGGCAGTCTGGGTGGTTTCGGTTTTGGGTTAGCTATCAAGCAGAGCTTGCTTGCTAGAGAGCAGACCAACACTGTGAGTGAAGGCAACATGATCGACTCCGCAAAACTGTGACACTCAGAAGTCATACCTCATCGTTAACGGTGGGCATGGTCGAAAAAGTCTGACCAAGCACCTAGGCTTGTCCTTATGGAAGCCCAGAGTCTTGAACGTGATGGTGCCCCTGAGATCTTCACCCAAGAGGGCCCGGGGCTGTTTGCCGAATCATCCACACCCGTACGCGATGATGCACCTTTGGCTCTCTATCGGCGCTATCGCCCCGAGATTTTTGCTGATGTGATTGGTCAGGAGCATGTCACTGATCCACTCAAGAGGGCGTTGACAAATAATCGCGTCACCCATGCGTACCTTTTCTCAGGACCTCGCGGATGCGGAAAAACTTCATCGGCTCGAATCCTGGCCCGCTCGTTGAACTGTGAGAAAGGCCCCACTCCTGAGCCTTGTGGATCCTGCCAATCCTGCAAGGATCTGGCTCGTAGCGGTCCTGGTTCTATCGATGTTCTTGAGATTGATGCAGCAAGCCATGGCGGTGTCGATGATGCGCGTGAATTGCGTGAGCGAGCATTCTTTGCACCAGTACGATCCCAGTATCGGGTCTACATTGTTGATGAAGCCCACATGGTCACCACCCAGGGTTTCAATGCGTTGCTCACTTTGGTGGAGGAACCTCCTCCACACGTGAAGTTTATTTTTGCTACGACAGAACCTGACAAGGTCATTGGTACGATTCGTTCGCGTACCCACCACTATCCGTTCCGCCTCATACCACCCAAAACAATGACCAGCTTCTTGGAGAAGATCTGTGAAACTGAAGGGGTGGGGATTGATCCGCGAGTAATTCCGATGGTGGTACGCGCTGGAGCTGGGTCTGTTCGTGATGCTTTATCGGTTCTTGACCAACTGATTGGTGGTGCCCCCGCCAGCGGGGTTGAGTACGATCATGCGATTGGATTATTGGGTTACACCCCGGATTCTTTGATGGACAGTGTTGTGGACGCGATCGCTTCAGGGGATTCAACGGGGGTTTTCTCGGGTATCGACAAGGTGATTGAGGCAGGTCAGGATCCTCGACGTTTCGCTGAGGACCTTCTCACGCGCCTGAGGGATCTGGTGATCGTTGCTGCTGTTCCTGATGCTCTCACTAATGGCCTGTTGGATCTTCCCACAGATCAAGGCGAAAGATACCAAGCCCAAGCATCCACCATGGGGATCGGTTCTTTGACTCGTGCAGCTGAAGTGGTGGCTGCTGGCCTGGTGGGCATGCGCGGTACGACAGCTCCTCGCCTTCAAGTGGAGCTCATGTGTGCACGCATCCTGCTACCTGGGGCAGATGTTGGGGATCGCGGGATTCATGCGCGGTTGGAGAAACTAGAGAAATCACTGTCAGGATCATCTGCTGGCACTGTGGCGTCTCCCGTGCGGGCAACCGAGGAACCTTCCACCGAGGGGCCTACAGCTGCGCCCATGGATCCACCCACGACCACGGTGACCAGTATTGAGACCACTCCAGTGAAGCAAGCGGGGGAGACCCCTCCAGCGAAGCATGATCTGGAGCATCAGGAAGCCGCCCAGACGGTGGCTTCTCCACAGAAATCCTCTCCAGGCGAACCTGCTGAAACTCCAGCTCCTGAACCTCCTCGTACCCCACCCCAGGTTAGTGAACCGTTCACTGGTGAGTTAACCACGGATGTTATTCACACTCATTGGCCCCAGATTCTTACCTGTGTGACATCCATGCGGCGCTTCATTTGGACCCTGCTCAACCAGCATGTGACTGACACAGAGTTGCGCGGAGATGTCTTGTGGGTGACGTTCAGTGAATCGGGTCCTCGTGATCATTTCAATCGTTCCAATGGGGAAGAACTGCTCAGCCAGGCTATTGCCACCACGATGGGGCATACTGTTGCGATCAGGGCCCGACTTGGTTCTGAACCGATTCCTTCTGAGGGTACGGCTATCCTCTCCCTGGCAACTCCAGCGTCCTCATCGGCGACCACTCCTGCAGCTCCAACTCCTCCACCTCCGGTTGCTACCAGCAGTGTTGCTCCACCAAAAGGGGCCACCCTCAAATCCGTACAACGTACGGGCGAATCCTCGATCAGAACCGAAGCATCCTCCGCGGCTGAATCTTCACCCACACCAACAGAGCAACCCACCAGCGAGGACGAAACTAGTGAGTTTGATGACATTGTCGAGAATGTGGAAGACGAGGTTTCCGAACTCGTCATGGAACTCTTCGACGCTGAACTGGTCAGTGAAGAAAAAACAAAACCATCGTCAAGAAAGAAGAACTGATGTACGACGGCCCTATTCAGGAACTCATTTCTGAACTGAGTCACCTGCCTGGGATCGGACCAAAATCTGCCCAGCGCATCGCTTTCTATCTTCTTGACTCTCCACTCGAAGACGTCAAGGCCCTCAGTGACGCCATCGTACATGCCAAAGAAACAGTGAAATTCTGCAACCAATGCTTCAACGCAACCCAGGATGAAACCTGCAGAATCTGCCAAGATCCTAGGCGGGATTCCACACAAATCTGTGTCGTGGAAGAATCCAAAGACATCATTGCCATTGAGCGTACGCGAGAATTCCGTGGCACCTACCATGTGCTCGGTGGTTCCATTTCACCAATCGACAACCGGGGACCAGCTGACCTGCACATTCGCGAACTCGTCCAGCGGCTCAGTGATGGGGTCGTCACAGAAATCATCCTGGCCACCAATCCCAATACTGAAGGTGAAGTCACTTCCACCTATATTGCTCGCCTCCTGGCCCCGCTGGGTGTGAAAGTATCCAGGCTAGCTTCTGGACTTCCTGTGGGAGGAGATTTAGAGTACGCCGATGAAATCACCCTCGGGCGAGCCTTCGAGGGACGCCGAGTGGTTGATTCCTAACTGGTAGGCTCAGACTATGGCTGAATTTCGTCCGTTTCCTGCCCTGAGGTACGCCCCTGGTGCCGACCTTGATTCTGTTCTCGCACCTCCCTATGACGTACTGTCCGATCAGGAGGCTGAGGATCTGCGTGAGTCGCATCCCCACAACATCACTCATGTGGATGTACCAAAAGATCAAGACTATGCGGGGGCCTCGAAGAAACTGTGGGGGTGGGTACGCGAAGGGATCCTCACCGCTGACAAAGACGATACCTTTTCTATTTACCGGATGGCGTTCACTGACGACACTGGTGCTGCACGCGAGATCTCTGGGGTGCTCGGTGGACTCCAAGTTGTCGATGACCCTCTCAGTGAGGATGCTCCTCCACCAGGTCAGCGTCCACCCACCGTACTTCCCCACGAGCGCACCACAGCTAAAGCTGTCACTGACCGTCTCGATTTGATGAAAGCTACTGCAACCAACTCTTCACCCGTGTGGGGGCTCTCCCTCGCCCATGGCCTTACTGAGGCCATTGCTGAACGAGGAAAGATCCTGGCAGAGGTCGACTTTGATGGAGCAACCCACACGATCGAGCGTGTCAGCGATCCGGAACGTATCAATGCGATTCGCGCCGCTGTGGAGTCCGATGACGTACTTATTGCGGATGGCCATCACCGTTATTCCGTGTCCCGAAGCTACCGCGATCTTGTTCGAGCAAAAACTAAGCGAAACAATACTCGCGCGGAGCGCACTCTCACTTTTATCAATGAACTCATTGACGAACAGCTCTCTATTGCAGCCATTCATCGCCTCTACAGTGGGGTGTCCGCGCAAGAATTACGCTCAGGGTTGGAAACCTGCTTCAACCTCACTCCTGCATCCTTGAGTGATTCGACTCTGAGCGAGATGGTCGAATCTGGGCGATTAGTGGTGTTGTGGGGGGAAGGGAAAGCTGAATGGCTGGCACCGAAACCGGGAGTCTTCGAGTCAGTACGATCACTCGACGGGCTCTGGTTGGAACAGGCACTCACAGGGGTGTCTGGCGAACTGTCCTACCAACATGGGTTTGCCAACATGAAAGAAGCGGTCTCAACTGGGGACTACACCGCTGGGATACTCATTCGTCCCACATCGATTGAGGAGATCCGCCGAACAGCTAGAGAAGGTCTACTCATGCCACCAAAGTCGACCTTCTTCACCCCGAAACTTCTCACAGGATGGGTGCTTCGCGCTACAGAACCACTTAAAACGAAGTAGCCTGGCACATGTTTCCCCTCTTCCTCATTGCTCTCTTTGCCGGAAAGCTCAGCGCGTTGGCTTGCCGCATCCTTGCCCCAACCCGGGGCAGCAACCTTCCCGGAGTGGTAGCTCTCAAGTTTGATCGGAACTTTCTGAGCCACGTACGAGGAGTGCAACCAGGAAAAACTATTTTCATCACAGGGACGAACGGGAAATCGACAGCAACCACCATGGTTGTCCATGCCCTGCGTGAGGCAGGATTGACTGTCGCCACCAATACCGAGGGTGCCAACATGATGCCTGGTGTTGCGACCGTCCTCATACGTTCAACAAAGATCACACGCGGATTCACCAGTGATTTTCTCGTTTTAGAGATCGATGAGCGTAGCCTCGCCACCATCAGTCAACAGATCCCCCCCGGTCACTTGGGTGTACTCAATATTCAAAAAGACCAAGTCCAACGCAATGGGGAACCTGACTATATCTATCAAAAAATCAAGACTGTCGTGGACTCACTACCAGAGGTGAAGCTCTATCTCAACGATGATGAGCCGCGATCACGTTCACTAGGGCTTCCACCTAACGCCCTCACACAGGGTGAACCACCCAGCGCTGGGTCAACCTTCTCAGTCACCGCCTGGGATGAACAATCACATCACGACCAGTGGGAGGTGACCATGCCCTGCCCGCGTTGTGCCGCAGAGATCGACTTCCACACTCGTACCATTGCAGGGATGGGAGAATTTCTGTGCCACCGGTGCAACTTCGGTTCACGCCAAGGTTCATCGACCGTGATCGATACTGTGGACTTTTTGGCACAATCGTTCACTTGTGGTGGGGAAACCTATCACCTCGGTTATTTGGCACCCTACTTCCTCTACAATTACGCCTTCTGTTTATGCCTGTGTACCCAGCTGGGCATAGACGGCGCAACCTTGGTGAGAGCACTAGAGTCTTTCACCAATATTTCGGGACGAATGGAGTCCTTCACCCACCAAGGCAAAACCATCAACTATATGCGCATTAAACAAGAGAACCCTGAGACCTTGCAAAGCGCTCTCGATACTCTCGCCCGAGATTCCTCACCGAAAGTGTTCGTGCTAGGGCCCGCAGTGATCGACGATTTCATTCCGCACTATTCCAATACTTTCTATACCTTCGACTGCGATTTTGGGCCACTGGTCGATTCGGGCCTGGATCGCTGTATTTGTTTTGGGGACACTATTGCTTGGGATACAGCCAATCGTCTGATCTATGCCGGTGTGCCCCGAGAGAAGATCGACATCATTGATTCTGACCATGATCAACAGATTCTCAATGCTATTGCTGCTTGTGAAGCAACAAACGTCTATCTGATCACTTGGATCAAAAAATTCCAGAAACTCAAGGAGCAGGCATCATGACCAGGCCTCTCAACATCCTGTGGCCGTGGTACCACACGTTGAATCTCCATGGGGATCGCGGCAACCTCATGGCGTTGGTACGAATCTGTGAGCTGTACGGAATCGACACCCAGATTCACCGTATACCCAGCATTCTCGAACCCCTCGACCTATCCAACATTGACATCGTGGTCTTGAATGCTGGAGAGATCACCGTACTGCCGGTGATAGAGCAGAGCCTCTCCCTCACCCATCCTTCTTTTGCCCAATGGTGCCTGGATGGTGGAGTGGTCCTAGCCACGGGTACGAGCGCAGCGATTCTTGGCCATGAGGTTCGACGTCTTGATGGTACGGTCATTGCTGGGGTCGGTCTACTTGACATGGTGGCCCATGAACGAACCCCTATTCTCGGTGATGATCTCATGTGGAAGATGGCTAAGCCCGCACTCGATGTGGCCTCCCAACCTTACGACATGACCGGTAGCCAGATCCAGATGGTCGACATCACCTTGGGAACCGACCAGCAACCTCTCGGCACTGTGACCTACGGTTACGGAAACAACAACTCCGGGGTTGAGGGGGCTGTGGCCAACAATGTGATCTTCACTAATACTCTGGGTCCAGTGCTGGTGAAGAATCCGTGGTTTGCCCTGGAGATTATCAACCGCGCCCTCGCAAGCCAGGGAGCCGATATTCTAGAGTTCAACCCAGCTCTGTTTACTGTCGAACTCAACTCTGCCAAGGCGATTGCGCAGTTCAACCAGAAGAAAAGAAAGCCACCATGGGCGCAACCTTAACCATTGATACTCAAGGATTGCTCGACAACCTTCGTACTGTTCATAGACTTGCCCATGATCGCGGGGTTGACATTTCTGTCGTGACAAAGGCTCTGACCGGTCACCGTGACCTTGTCGAATTGCTGGTCAACTCAGGGGCCACCAGCATCTGCGAATCCCATCTGGAGAATCTCAAAAAGTGGGAGTCTCTTACCTGCGAGAAATGGCTCATCCGCTCTGCCCTGCCTGGGGAAGCCGAAGATACTGTACGTCTAGCCGATGTGAGTCTTGTTTCTGAGAGTATGACGCTGTCCCATCTTTCGCAGCAGGCAGTACGCCAGGATCGTACTCACAAGGTCGTGATCATGGTCGAATTAGGAGAATTACGTGAAGGGTGCCTGGGGGATGAATTGGGGCACCTCGCTACCTGGTGCCACGAACTGCCCGGGATCGAGCTGTACGGTATTGGGGCCAACCTCTCCTGCTTGCACGACATTGTTCCTGATGTAGTCAACATGAATCTCCTCGCCACGTACGCTGAAAGCATTGAAACCCACCTGGGGATATCCCTACCGGTGATCTCGGGAGGATCTAGTAGCGCTTTGAGGATGCTCGTGGATGGAACCCTGCCCAAACGTATCAACCATCTTCGACTTGGTGAGGCAATCTTGTTGGGGAACATTGTCTGCTATGACGAGCCGTACCCTTCAGCTCGCCAAGACATTTTCACCTTGAGTGCAGGAATCATTGAGGTGAAAGACAAGCCCTCCCTCCCGTACGGCCAACGTGCCCCAGGACGGGTGGCAGTGGGCGAGGACCCCACTCTCAGCGATCAGGGTATTCGCCGACGGGCTCTAGTGGGAATCGGGAAACAGGATGTCCGCAGTGAATATCTCGTGGCACTGGATCCACAGATCACTATCCTGGGTGACACTAGTGATTGTCTCGTTGCGGATGTGACTGATTGTGACAGGGATTACGCCGTGGGAGACCGGGTGGATTTTCGACTGAAATATTCTGGCCTGGTGACAGCAATGGCGTCAGTGTATGTCACCAAGGAACTGGTCTAGTACGACTGCAATCATTGGGGGAAGAGAGTGTCCCCCGGTGGAGCATTGCCCAACATTTCGGGGTTGTACACATACAGCGCTGAAAGGTATTGCAGGGTCAGTGATTTCGCTTCCTGACCACGCATAAAAGACACTCCCGATCGCGGGAGCCCATCGACAACACCTTGGGTTGTCTGGGTGACGCCGTTGTCGACAAGAATCTGGGCAGCCTCCGCAGGTGAATCGTGCAGGTACTGTGAGGATCGTTGACTTGCTTCGAGGAAAGCCTCCACAACTCGAGGATGGGATGCATCAAAGTCTTTATTGATGACGGTGACTGTTGAGACGACAGAAACACCAGTGATCTTTTCGAATTCTGCAGCAAGATCAATGGCAATGGAATAACTCGGGTCGAGTGCGAGCAGGTCTGAAACGTACGGTTCGGGCAAGACCACGATGACATCATCATCTAAGGCTGCCAATCCGGGGACGAGATCATCAGGATAGGGTGCGTATCTCACTTCAACCTTGTCGGTGAGGCCATAATTGTCCATAATGACATCCATCAGTACGTTGGGTGTTTCTCCTGGCCCTCCAGAGTTAACCGTTTTCCCAGCTAAATCTTCAACCCCGGTGATGGTAACGCCCTTCGAGACCACATAGTACCCACCCACTGAGTTGACTGCAGCGATGCGTAGGCGGCCACCACTGGCGACAGACATGGCAGCAACATTAGGAGGAATGATGGCAATATCAAATTCACCATGGGCGAGGTTCGCCACAAGAGAACCCGTATCCCACGAGGCCACATAGGTGACTTCTTGGGAACCGAGGTATTCATCAAAGTTCTTCGGCCCAACCAGGGCCATGTCACCAAGTCCAGGAGTCAACCCGACCTGGAGTATGACTGGAGTTTCTTCCACGGGCTCCTTGCCCCCACATCCAGTGAGCAAGAGCACTGATGCCAGGGCGAGTCCGATGAGCCGGGGTAAATGTGTCGTACTCATGAAGAGATTTTCTTTGCAGCTTTGGCTTCAGCTTTCGCCTTCTTAGCGGCAGCTTTAGCTGCTTTCTTGGGGTTGCCCACATCGAGGTCTTCACTAGGTGAGCTCAGGGTGTCTGTGTCATCGCCATGACGGGACTTCCTGGATTTTCCAATGAGCATGATGAAACCGATGAGCATCAAGAGCATTCCCAGTCCACCAATGCCATAGAGCACATAGGTGTAGATGCCGTGAACTGCCTTGCCTTTTCCTTCTATATTCGTCAAAGACTTGTCAACCCTCAAGGCACCAGTGAAGAACCCTCTTCCGTCGGTCCATTCCACTAGTGACACCCCCATGGTATCGCTGGTGACTTCACCTGTGGACTCATTGATCGCTGCACTGCCAGGCCCGATTACCCATGTGGTTTTTGCGGTGTCCGACTCAGCAAGGACAAGCTCAGGAAGGGTTGTCTTTTCATCTTTGGTGAGTTCTCGGGTCACCACCTGATTGGCGACAGTGTACGACGAAAAACCAAACACATCATCGGTCTGTGCCATCCACACTTGTTCAATAAGAGCAGGATCAAGCATGGAGATATCGGTGATGGCATTTCCTTCGAGTGTCCATACCAAACATGGAGCACCACTAGCGCCTACACAGTTCAGATTTTCAGCGATCGGAGTGAGATCTTCAATGGCATTGTTGTGGAGCCGCAGTTCCCCAGCTTTCATCATCTTCGCCAAGACTGTGACATCGGCGATGTTGTTGCCGGACAGATCCAGGAAATGCAAGTCTTTCATTCCAGCCAGAGGAGTGATGTCAACAATCTTGTTGTTCGCTAGATCCAAGTCCCCGATTTTGGTCAGTTTGGTCACAGCCGATAAATCATCAATGCCGGATTGGGCAAGGCCAAGGACCTGAAGATTAGGCAGCGAAGCCAGTGGGGTGAAATCAGTCACAGCATTCGCACCGAGATCAAGATCATAGATGTTCGTCAGCTTGCTCAGAGGTGAGATATCGGTGACGTTGTTCCCGTAAAGATCCAGTTCAACCAGGAGTTTAAGCTCCGCCAGAGGTGTGATATCGCTGATCTGGTTCTTGTATGCATCGAGGGAAGTGAGCTTGGTCATCCCGGCTAAACTCGAGATGTCTTCAACCATGTTCTCAGTAATATCGAGTTTTGCCAGCTTGGTCAGCCCAGCTATAGGCCCCAGATCATCAACGACATTCCCAGCGATATCGAGCTCTGTGAGGGCAGTCAATTCTGCGAGGGGAGCAACAGTCGAGATTCGATGCTCTCTCAGTGACAGGTCAGTGAGCTTGGTCAGACCAGCAATGGGTTCCAGATTCTTGATATTCCCTTTATCGATGTGGAGAATGGTCAACGAAGGATCAGGAATATGCTGTAACCCTTCCAGTGAATCAACACCTTCCGCGCATGCGAGGCGCTGTGCCTTCGACAAGGCTTGAAGATGCTCCTGGGTTACCTCAGCAGCAACTTGGTCAAAAGCCGGGGTTCCTTGAGCATAATCAGGGTTCATTGCACCGAGAGTGTGGGCAATGCACAACCGCAATTCCTGGTCGGGAACCAAACCTGCGCCTTGAGCAGGTACGGGAGTGAAGCCGATACAGGTGGTTATCGTCATGGTGATCGTCGTGGCGAAAGCCAGGACAATACCGCGCGCAGATTTGAACACATTCCTCCAACCGGGCGTACTGTGGCTGATGCTGGGAGCACCATTCAACTCTTTCCCATTCGTGCAGACTTATCCGCACCAGGTTTCATCTTACCCCGGTAAGATAGTGGGCTTCCCGACACAGGGTGGCCCAGGAGTCCTTCACCGGGCAAACCATGAGAAGATAGTTGGGCTTACCAGCATAGCGCGTGAGCTATGGTTTGCAGAAAGGATTCCCATGTCTGACCATGATCTTGTCATCATTGGGTCTGGCCCTTCAGGATATACAGCAGCCATTTACGCTGCTCGAGCAGGGTTCAAACCTGTGGTTCTCACAGGCTCTATGCTTGCTGGTGGGGCACTGATGACAACAACAGAGGTGGAGAATTTCCCTGGATTCCCTCAAGGCATTCAGGGTCCTGACCTCATGGACAACATGAAAGCCCAAGCAGAAAGGTTCGGCGCTCAGCTGATAGCCGAAGACGCTGTCTTGGCTGAACTGTCCACATCTAGAAAGATCATCACAGACTCCAACAATGACACGTACCAAGCGAAAGCAGTCATTGTGGCTATGGGATCGTCCTATCGCAAGCTTGGCCTCGATGACGAGGTACGGCTCGGTGGGCGCGGGGTGTCCTGGTGTGCGACCTGTGATGGGTTCTTTTTCCGCGACAAAGACATCGCTGTCGTAGGTGGTGGGGATTCTGCCCTAGAGGAGGCAACCTTCCTGACCCGTTTTGCTCGACAAGTGACTATTGTTCACCGTCGAGACGAATTGAGGGCTTCCCACATCATGGCAGAGCGTGCTCGAAACAACGACAAGATTGTTTTCGCATGGAATTCTGAAGTCGCCGCCATTAACGGGGACACCTCTGTTGAGGGGCTCACATTGAGAGATACTGTGAGCGGGGAAACTCGAGATATCGCTGTCGAGGGTGTCTTTATCGCTATCGGCCATGAGCCACGCAACGAGCTAGTGTTGGGCCAACTAGATTGTGACGAGCAAGGGTATGTACGTGTGGAGGAGCCAACAACCCGTACGAACATCCCTGGAGTGTTTGCCTGTGGGGATCTCGTCGACCATTCCTATCGCCAAGCCATCACTGCTGCTGCTTCGGGGTGCCGAGCAGCTTTGGACGTGGAGCACTACCTCGCTGACAACTGAAGGAGAAAATATGACTGTCACTGCTGTTACTGATGCAACTTTTACCGCTGAGGTTCTGGAAAGCCCCATTCCTGTTGTTGTGGATTTCTGGGCTGACTGGTGCGTACCATGCAAGCAGCTCACTCCCATCTTGGAGGAGTTGTCAGAAACCTACGCTGGCCAAGTGAAATTCGTGTCCGTGGATACGAACGAGAATCTTGAAGCGATGGCGGCCAACGACATTCGTACCCTGCCTACGGTGTATATCTTTTCCCAGGGGCAACTCGTAGAGTCCTTCCTGGGTGCCGTACCAAAATCGAAACTTCGTAGTGTTCTTGACAGTCTCTAAGCCGACTCGAGGGCTTAACCAACTAGGCATCCTAGACCTTGGTAAGGCAGAGTAGAGCCTATGACTGTCCCCGAGAAGCGAGTATCCACCCGCCTCGACCCTTACGTTGAGGCGTACGCTGAGCGTACCCAGGGACTCAAAGTGTCAGCAGTACGTGCTCTGTTCGCTGTTGCGAACAGGCCCGAAGTGGTGTCTCTCGCTGGTGGAATGCCCAATATTTCTGATCTTCCCCTCAACGCTCTTGGTGCGGCTATCGGCGACCTGATTAAAGCCCGTGGCCCACAAATCATGAATTATGGCAGTGGGCAAGGCGAGCAGCAGTTGCGACAGCAGATCTGCGAGGTCATGGCTCTGGAAATGATTGATGCCAGTGATGAGAACATCCTGATCAGTTGCGGATCCCAGCAGGGCCTTGATTTGGTGACGCGTACGTTCATAGATCCGGGGGATGTGATCCTTGCTGAGGCCCCCACCTATGTGGGTGCCTTGGGTACTTTCTCCAGTTATCAAGCCAGGGTTGTCCATGTGGATACTGACGAGTTTGGGATCATTCCGAGTGCTTTCCGCGCTGCGGTGGCAGCGGTGCGCGCAGCCGGGGGCCGGGTCAAATTCCTCTACACGATCCCGAACTTCAACAACCCTTCGGGGGTGTTGTTGTCTGTGGAGCGTCGCCGTGAACTCGTGGAAGCCGCCGAAGAGCTTGGTGTGCTCCTGGTGGAGGACAACCCTTACGGGTTGCTTACTTTCGATCATCAACCCAAACCTGCCTTGCGCTCCTATAGCGACCAAGTGATCTATTTGGGGTCTTTCTCTAAAACTTTCGCACCAGGTTTCCGCGTGGGTTGGGTGCTTGCTCCACCAGCGGTGATGAAGAAGCTCGTTCTCGCTCAAGAATCAGCAACCTTATGCCCACCTGTTTTCTCCCAATTTGCGATTAGCGAATATCTAGCAACCTGCGATTGGAAAGCCCAGATCGTCAACTTTCGTACAATGTACCAAGAGCGCCGGGACTCACTATTACGCGGTCTCGAGGATCACATGCCTGAGGGTACGACCTGGACACACCCGTTGGGTGGTTTCTTCGTTTGGTTGACCCTGCCCGAGGGCTTCGATGCCGATCAACTCAGTGCACGAGCAACCTCACATAGGGTTGCTTATGTGCCGGGGACCGGGTTCTATGCTGATGGTTTGGGGTCACGAAACATGAGGTTGAGTTATTGCTTCCCTACCCCGGAGCGCATCTATGAGGGTACTCGACGCCTTGGCGAGGCCATTGCAGAGGAAGCAGGGTTGAGGGCCACCTTTGGCCTCGTAGAGCCCGCTACGGCTGGTTCTCAGCCCATAGGGCCAACCCGTACACAATCATCGTCCGGTGAGCCGGACCCACACCTGGAGGTGACCTGATGGTACAAGAAGTCATTGTCGTTGCGGGGGGTCTCTCCCATGAACGCGAAGTCTCCCTCGAATCAGGGGGAAGAATAACCCAAGAACTCACCCATAGTGGATTCCATGTGACCCGATCTGACATTGAGCCGTCTTTAATCGATTTGATCACGTCCATGGATTCGCCAGTGGTCTTCCCGATTCTCCATGGTGGAGCTGGTGAAGATGGGGCAGTACGCGAGGTGCTGGAGCTCTTGGGCGTACCTTATGTTGGTACGACAGCTGATGCCTGCCGGGCCAGCTTTGATAAGGCGCTCGCGATCCCGAGGGTGGAAAGGGCTGGGCTGAGTGTTCCTCGCAGGGTCATTCTTCCCCACGACATGTTCCGTGACCTGGGGGCTGCACCGTTGATGACCCTCATCGAAGACAAACTGGGGTTGCCTTTGTTTGTGAAACCGTCCACGTCAGGTTCATCACTGGGAGCCTCAAAAGTGTCCCAGATTGAGGATCTTCCTGCCGCGATGGTGAACGCGTACTCGTACGGGAATGTGGCTGTGGTTGAGGAGTTCATTGAAGGTACGGAGATCGCTGTTCCTGTCTTCGATTTAGGCCAGGGCCCTGTCGCGTTCCCACCGGTAGAAATCCATCCGGATTCTGGGGTGTACGATTTTGAGGCCCGCTACACTGCCGGGGCAACAACCTATATTTGCCCAGCGAATCTTGATCAGAAGGTTCTCGACGAGGCGATGAATGTCGCTGTGAAAGCCCACACGAGCTTGGGACTTCGGGATTTCTCTCGGGCAGACATCATTGTTCGCGATCAAGTTCCAGTGTTTATCGAATCAAGTGTTGCTCCCGGAATGACCGAGACTTCTGTCGTACCACTGTCTCTCGAAACCCAAGGCGAGTCCCTGGGTCACATGTTGGCACAGTTAGTGAACTTGGCGGCCAAACGCGGGTAATTTCACTACTGGATTGTGGAGAATTGAACCCTCATGGTGGGTATGGGGATTATTCCCCATAGCACGGGTTTTTTCCTTCGCATAGTCTCGAGGTAACGCAAAGGCATCAGCCTTTCACCACACATAAGGAGACCCTTCCATGGCGAACATTAACGTATCGTACGAAGAGATGAAAACAGCTGCTGGTCAGCTCAACAGCGGCAAGGATGATATTACTTCCAAGCTGGAAAGCCTCAAAGGCTACATTTCGACATTGGTGTCTAGTGGATTCATCACTGACAGAGCTTCCAAAGCTTTCGAAGAAACCTACGATCAGTACGACCGGGGTGCCAAGGACGTTATTGCTTCCTTGGAAGATCTGGCCAAGTACCTCACCAGCGCAGCTGATGAAATGCAGGCCACCGACGAGCGTCTCGCAGCACCACTGGGCTGACATGACCTCGATAACCGGATTGCGTGGAACCGCGGGCGAAGGATGGATTACTTGGCCCGTGGGTTCCCCGTCCTCTGTCATCACTGAATTAACTGCGGTGATGGAGGACGACCCCGAAGGGGTCACCAGTCTCACCACACTCATCGACGAATGCGATAAAGCTGGTGAAGGGCGAGGTGCACTCCTTGCTGGACTCTGGGTCCCTGGACAAGTGTTGGCCCAAATGTGGATCGGCGTCATCGTAGAACCAACTGATGAGATCTACCGCTCGGCCCGCAGGTACGAACGCATCGTCACTGGTCGTACTGACGAAGGCGATGCCACTATCTATCGCCAAAGTGTGTCGTCACTTTTCGCTGGCGACACTGAAGCGATCATGACTGTGGAGAATCGTGCCCATGGGGACGAAGGAGAAGGTTACACTCTGGCTCGGATCGTGTATTTCCCGCTCAGTACGAAAGACCGCGTCATCATCGAAGCGGTGACTCCAGAGTTTGTTGTTTTTGACGAACTGGAAGAAAACGTGACCCAGATGGCTTCACACCTGATTATTGAATCGACAGAAATTGAGAAGGATTGACATGTCTCGACGTTTTTCTTTTGTACTCCCCGAGATGTGGTGGAGGATTCCTCTGCAAAATGAGCAGGCTCGCACAGCTGGTATTGATCGGTTGATTGACCACCATTTCGCACAAAGAGATGACTTGGCACAGGTACGCCACGAGACCCGCCAAGAACTGCTCGCACAAGCAGAGAAAGCTGCGCAGTTCTCTGGGCTCATGCAGGGTTTTTTCTTGGCAGGGACAGAGGAACACTCGGTTGCTGCCACCATGACCTGCTATGACATGTCTGGAATGACTAGTCTTCCAGCTGACCTTGACTGGGCAAAGATCCTTCAAGGATATGTTGATCCTGCGCAAAAAGACCTTGCAGTGTCTGCTATTGAAGAGTCCTACATCACAGAAGAGCAACGAGAAGCTTTCCAGCAAGAAGCGGAAACGTCACCAGAGGATGAGGATTCCACATCCAAGGAGTATCCTGACGCATTTTTCGAAGGACTTGCGTCACTAGAAGCTGATTATGCAGATCGTCCTGATGTCTTGAAAATGCTTGAAGATCTCCGCGACCAGGAAACACCTTCTCCCGAATCCGATTGGGAACATGTGGACATCGAGTCCATGATTGCCTACCGCCGTGACAGTGTTGAAGAAGGAACAGACCACTTTGGCGAAGAAGCGAAAGTACCAACACTTCACGTGCAATACATGCAGGTTGTTCCCGATTTCGGACTCGTCCAAACCACGTTCTCGACAGCTTACTATGCCATGCGAGATGACTGGGTGCGAATGTTTGATGCACTCATTTCCACTTACCGGAATGCTTCCACACCAAGCACTTCCACGTCACAGGAGAATACCGATGAATCTTAAAGTTGACACACCGACCCTGTTTAGGGCTGGTGAAACCTTAAGCCAGATCCACGATGACTTTGCTGCTGCAGGTGCTCGGGCAAAGGACATCGCTTCCTACCTGGGCAAAAACGGCGAAAACGCTAGTGGGGTGATACAGCTCTCTTCCGCAGTAACAGAATTCGCTAATAACTGGGAAAAGCGCCGTAAAGATCTCAACGAAGGGATCAAGGCGCTGAGCGAGCACACCATCAAAGTTGCCAAGGAATTTGAGCAAGCAGACATAGACGCTGCAAAAGCTATTACTCCCGACCCTGAAGACAGAGGTGGCGGGCCCGGCTCAGGTGGTAGGCAAACCTCCCCTGGAGACGAAGCTAACGTCGGTGGTACCACCTATCCCGGCAGTGGACGTAGCGCAGGAGTGGGTAGCACCACCTACCCCGGTGGTGGTAGTGCGCCAGGTACAGACACCAGTGGATCAGGCACAACCGACCCGGGTAATGCTGGCACAACAACACCTGCTGACAACACCACCAACCTTGGAGACACTGACGCTGGAAACCTAGGGGACACCGCGGATGGAAACACCCCTGGTAGTGGCACAGACACCACTGATGCCACACAGCCGACCCATGATCGTGGTGGGCACCACCACCATCATGGTGATTCACGAGACGAGAGTGGTCATGGGCACGAAACCCATCATGGGCATGGTTCCCACACCGAGGGTGAGCATGGTCATCGTCACAGTGACCACGGTGAAGATGGTGGTTCTGCTCATCATCACTCTAGCCGCGACAAACACCATGGTCGTCACCATCACGGCAAACACCCTGGCGGTGACCATCATGATCATGGCTCCCAAAAGCAAGCTGATTTTCACAGCAGCGAGGGACCGCACAAGCACCACGGTGGACACGATCACCATGAACATCCAGGTTCCCCAAGTGAATCCAGTGCCACAAGCACCAGTGACACCGGACACTCACATTCCCGAGAACATCACAGCCATGACCGACACAGTCGACAGGACGCTCACCATGGTCATAGGTCATCGAATCCTGCAACAAGCGACCCCGCAGGAGCGAGTGGCATGGAGACCCCTGACAGCGGTTCATCTTCTCCCACCACCCAGCGAGCTCACTCCAAACATGGCACCCGCAGCGAGCATCCAGCTCCTCGTGAAAGTAAGCCCACCACTACCGGCAAACATCACAGCAGCCGTCAAGTCCGCTCTGATCACCAACCGCACACTGGTCACGACAAGACCAAAAAGTCCTAACCCCCACTAACTCGCTAAGGAGAAGAACATGGCACCCGACTGGAGAGTTTTAAGACCACACGATCCCATTCCTGGGAATCCGCAAAGGGTTCTCGATGGAGCTCAGGATTATCAACGTGTCAAGGAGGCTATCGACACTGCAACAGAGGATCTGCACGCAGTGATCAATGGGAAATTAACCCATGAGATGCTTGCAGAATCGGTGGATGCTCTTCGGGAATCTGCGGTGGAAGTACGCATTGGTCTCACCCAGGTGGCTGGGCGATATGAGGTCGCAGCTCAAGCGATTGGGGAATATGGAAACTCTCTCCTCCAAGAGCAGAAGAATGCCTATGCACTCGAAGTCGAAGCCCAAGCAGCACAGCAAAAAGCCGAGCGCTACAAGCAGGATGAAACAAATGCTCAAAATGATGGGAAGAGCTGCGCAGACGAACTCTCGTGGTACAACATACGGATCACCGAGCTCAAGTTGAAATTGCTCAATCCTCTTCTTTCTGAAGCCGACAAATTGGACATTCAACGAGCGCTGAGGGAACTTGACAACAACGCCGCAGGTGCACGAAAACGTCTAGAAAACGCACAAGTGAAACAAGACAGCGCCAGGAAACTCAAGAATCTGCAACACGAGCAGATCGCGGACCTCAAGATCAAACTCCAAGAAGCTCTGAAAAGGCGAGACGAAGTCGCAAAGAAGGCTGCGAAACAGCTCACTGATCATATCCGCTGCGATGGGCTGAAAGACTCTTGGTGGGATAGATTCCTTGAGGTCATCGCGAACATCATCAAGGCTGTTGTCGAATGGGCGGTCGAAGCTGTTGTCAATGTTGTCGAAGGCATTAAGAAATGTATACAGGGTCTCATCGCCATGTGTGCTGCTGGCTTGCATATGCTTGCTTATGCCCTCGAGGGTGACTTGGAGGGCTTCAAAAGATCCGCCTCTCAATGGGTGGAAGGGTTCTTCACATGTATCGAGGGGCTCAATTCTCTCGCTAAAGGAGTGGGATCAATTCTGTCTGTTGTTTCGGTAGTGCTCATGTTCGTTCCTGGGATGCAACCAGTAGCTGTAGCCGTCATGACTGCAACAAGGGTTGCCACCATCACCAAGCATGTCACTGAAGGAATTCTGATCGCTGGCGGTCGCTCTGAGATGGGGTGGGGAGAATTCGCTGTTGGTGTCGGGACCGACATCATTATGTCCTATGCAGGACATAAGCTTGGCAAGATAGCCGAGACCAAAGCGGCAACAGCGACCGCAACTAAGGCGGGCCAAACTGCGCTTTCTGGAACAGTATCTGCTTCGGGGGCGGTTTCTGGTGCGGATAAAGCTATGCAGTCTGCAGCCCGCTGGGGGAAGGCGCGCGACATGTTTGATGGCGGGCAAAAACTGCTTTCGCCGGCAAAGGGTATCGCCAAGCATTATGACGGACCACCACTCAGTAGCCTCACCCCAAACTGGTCCACCTCGTGCAACCTTGCAAACCCCTATCAGCCTTTTGGAATAACTAAAATGGTAGGGGTGGCACCTCGCTCACCAATTCCAATGACAGCAACAAACCGCCTGACCCCAGGTATTGTTCAAACTGTATGTGAAGGATTCAGTCGATAAGGCTATATAAATGAAAATTAAACTCACCCTGGCTACCTCCCAGGGTCCACGGGATATTGCCATTACCGCCGATGCCACCGCCACTGTTGGTGATGTTGCGGCTACAATCGAGAGAAGCCTTGCCTTTCAGGCAGGGCTTCCTCCGATTTCTCCACAACCAAAAACCCTGACTCTTCAGACCCTGACAGAGAGCAACAAGGTTGCTCGTACTCTCCTGTCAGAATCGAGCCTCACTGATGCCGGTCTGCTCTCTGGTGCTCGGGTCAGGGTGGAGAAAGCCAAGGAGCACAAGGACGACAAAGCCTCAGCAGCAGCCTTCCTCCACGTGGAGTCCAAGTTTGTTAAAGACCGTACTTTCCCGTTGCGTTCAGGCCCGAACACTATTGGCCGAAGCCCAGCAGCTGATGTCTGCATTGACGACCCATTCATCTCGGGTGTACATGCTCGGATCGTGGTCTCTGACCATGTGGAAATCATTGATATGAACTCTGCCAATGGTATCGGGATCGGTGATGGGTTAGTGGAGAGAGCAAACCTTGAACCCCACGATCTGGTCACCATCGGTGACACTAGATTCCGAGTGGAGAGAAACCTATCAGCTGGAGCCGCATCGGCGTGGAGTACGGCTATCGAGTTCAATCGGTCCCCACAGGTGTGGCCATCGTACGAGGGGAAAACTTTCGCCATCCCCCAACCACCGGGGATAACAAAGAAGGGAAAATTCCCTCTCATAGCCATGGTCGCGCCCCTGCTCATGGGTGGGGTGATGTATCTCTTCACTCACAGCATCATGAGCCTCATTTTCGTCGCTCTCAGCCCCCTCATTGCTGTTGGCACATGGTTGGACTCCAAACTCACCGACAAAAAGGAACACAAACAGAGGGTCGCTGACTTCCAAAATGAAATCAACACCCTGAACTCAGAGATCTACAACGAGCTTGTCACCGAACATAGTGTCCGACGCCTTGAAGTGCCCTCCCTAGCGACACTGGTCACCTCAGTTTCCCAACTCACCTCAACACTGTGGCATCGACGCCCCGAGACAGAAAACTTTCTCTCTTTATGCATCGGGTATGGCACAACACCGTCGCGATCGAAGGTGACCCTCCCGGCCCGTAACGATGCAACAGCAGAGCTGTGGAGACTCGCGACTGCCTGTGAAGAATCTGGACGCACTGTCGGTGATGTTCCCCTACTTGTTTCACTTCGAAACAGCAAAAACCTGGGGATCGCTGGCACATCATCCTGGCTAGATTCGGTTTCCTGCGCCCTCATGACACAGCTTGCCTGTCTGCATTCCCCCTCAGAAGTCACCATTGCTTCCATTGCATCACAGACATCCAGCAATCGTTGGGATTGGTTAATGTGGCTTCCCCATGTCGGTTCAACCCATTCACCCATCGATGGTCCCCATTTAGCCTCGACTGCCCCAGCTGTCTCTTCCCTAGTGTCTAAACTGGAGGAACTGGTCGCTAAGAGAAGTACGTCCTCGCGTGATGCTGATCAAGAACTGCCAGCTGTGGTGCTCCTGGTAGAAAACGATGCCCCTATAGAACGTGGCCGACTCGTCACGCTAGCAGAGAAGGGTCCCAGTGCTGGTGTTCATCTGATCTGGATCGCGCCCGAACAATGCGACCTGCCCGCAGCCTGCCACGCGTATTTTGTGGAGGATCATGGCGAGAAATCTATGAAACTTGGTTTCACTCAAGACAACACTGAGATCCTGGTCAAGGCATGTGAAACACTGACCCCCCAACAGGCCCTTGCTGTTGCGCGAAAGATGTCACCAGTGCAAGACGCGGGAGCTCCCGTACTCGACCAATCTGATCTGCCTCGATCCATCTCCTATCTTGCCTTGGCTGGTACCCCTTTTGCTGACGACCCGAATTTCACTTTGGAGCGTTGGCGTGAAAACGGTTCACTGCTCAAACCTGGTGAGCTTCCGCCCTCCTCAGGATCAAACCTGCGAGGTTTGGTTGGCCAAGGGTCCCACGGAGAGTTCGTCCTCGATTTGAGAGTTCACGGGCCTCACGCTCTTGTCGGTGGTACAACAGGTGCAGGAAAATCCGAATTCCTTCAAGCCTGGGTGCTGGGTATGGCCGGGGCAAACAGCCCACGGCGCCTGACCTTCCTCTTTGTCGACTACAAGGGTGGGGCTGCCTTCGCAGACTGCGTACAGCTCCCACACTGCGTGGGTCTGGTGACCGACCTCTCCACCCATCTCGTACGCCGAGCGCTCACCTCCCTGAAGGCAGAGCTGCGCTATCGAGAGCACCTTCTCAACGACAAAAAGGCCAAAGACTTGGTTTCGTTAGAGGCTACCGGTGACCCTGAGTGTCCACCATCATTGATCATTATTGTGGATGAATTCGCTGCTTTGGCCAAAGAGATCCCTGAATTCGTGGATGGTGTTGTTGATGTTGCTCAGCGTGGACGATCCCTGGGTATGCACCTCATTATGGCTACCCAGCGACCAGCGGGTGTGATCAAGGACAATCTGCGGGCCAATACCAACTTGAGGATTGCCCTGCGCATGGCTGATGAATCCGATTCATCAGATGTGATTGGTACACCCTTGGCTTCAGAATTTGATTCCCGCACTCCTGGTCGTGGGGCAGTGCGCACCGGGCCTGGCAGGATTGCTCTCTTCCAATCTGGGTACGCGGGTGGTCGCACCACGAGCGAACCAGAACCCTCACGGGTAGACATCGAATCATTGACCTTTGGCCCAGGTGTGGCCTGGGAGATCCCACCAGCAACGGCAACCAAGGAGAAACCAACCGGGCCAAAAGATATCACCAGGATTGTGGAGAGTATTTGCGCAGCATCATCCATTGCCCAGATTGCTGAACCACGAAAACCCTGGCTCCCCGATTTGGAAACCACCTATGACCTTGATGACCTGCTGAGTTTGACCTTGGAGCAGGCCAAGAAGGAATCCAAGACAGACCTGGTTTTAGGGGTCATGGATGATCCGGCCCACCAGTCGCAACATCCGGTGTTCTGGAATCCAGATGTCGATGGCAATTTAGCGATCTATGGTGCCTCTGGTTCAGGAAAGTCCGCAACCTTGCGTACGATTGCCGTCTCCGCCTCGGCGCTAGCCAAGACAGCCCGCATTGATGTATACGGTATCGACTGTGGTTCTGGAGGTCTGGCGATGCTGGAACCTCTGCCCACCGTCGGTGCGATCATCGACTGTCAGGATCAGGAACGTGTCGGAAGGCTACTGCGGAAACTCATAGCTACCCTCGACGAGCGGGCAACTAAATTTTCTGCAGTACGCGCCGGGTCGCTGCCCGATTACCGGCGCTTGGCTAAAGAGCCAGATATCCCCAGAATCTTGGTCTTGGTCGATGGATTCGCTGCTTTCAAGGAATATTACGAATCCACTTCAGGGCTTTCGCAACTCTATTCCATGCTCTCCAGGCTCCTAGCGGAAGGCAGATCCATGGGTATCCATGTTGTGCTTTCTGCTGAGCGGCCTAATGCAATTTCAACCTCGCTAGGGTCAAGTATTCAGCGCCGTCTGATTCTGCGTCAGGCTGAAGAGGGTGGCTATATGACTTTGAACATAGCTAAGGATGTTCTCAATTCTGGTAGTCCAGCAGGCCGAGGTGTGTTCGCCGAAGAGACAAACGAGATCCAAATTGCTGTCCTGAGTGGAACCCCAGATACTGAACGGCAGGCAACATCAATCGACAAATTCGCCAAGGGTATGACCCAAGCAAAGATCAAAGCTACTGAAGGTGTGGAGCGCTTGTCCAATTTCATTCCAATGGCAGACATTCCTACATCGTTGAAGTCCTTGCCCATCATGGGTGTTGCTCAAGACAGCCTCGAACCTTTCGGGTTCCGCCCGACGGGGACCTTCATGGTCGCTGGAATGCCCGGGTCTGGTCGTACCACAGCCCTGCGTTGGGTGGCTCATTCGCTGCATCGATGGAATCCAAAGATTCCTAAATACTTTGTCGGGCCTGGTCGTTCCCTTCTTCACAATGAAGGAATCTGGGCTGATTCTGGCAAGCAGGAAGATGAGATCAAAGCAATGTGCGAAGACATTATGCCCATTTTTGAACGTCCTGCACCTAGTGATGATCCCAGTGCGGTCTTCATCATGGAATCACTTAGTGAATTCCTCGGCTCCGAGGTGGAAAACCTTCTCGTTTCTGTGATTCGTGCCGCCCGACGTAATGGCCACTTTGTCATTGGTGAAACTGAAACGACAGGTTGGTCATCTGCTTGGCCTCTTCTCAGTGAGATCCGCAATGGTCGACGTGGCGTCGTCCTGCAACCCGACCAAGGAGATGGGGACACCTTGTTTAGAGTCGACTTCCCTCGCGTACAACGCGCAGACTTCCCACTCGGACGCGGAATCTTTGTCGACGCAGGAAAGTACAGAACCGTGCAAATCCCTGTGCCTGAGTGAGGTTCAGCTGTAGAACTCTGATACCTAGTCGTCGACGTCTGCTGTGGAGCTTTCATCAAGGAGGGCCAGGTCACGCACGGAGACAAAACCAGTTGAGATCGCCCATTCCACCAGACGAGCTCTGCGCCCACTCGCATGATTCAGCACACCACCGCGCATGCCATCTACTCCCAGTTTGTCCAGTTTAGAGCAGACATTGTCAATCTTCTTTTCAAACTTTTTCACCTGCCAACCCAACCTTGCTGCAACATCAGCATTGGAAGGGATATGGACAACACCGACCCCTTTACGCTGCAGCATCGGTTCAGCCAAAGCTAATATTGCCAGACGCTGGCTCTCCGTCCACATGATCTCAGCGACCGTTGTTTCTCCGTCGATATCGACTTCAATGGAACTCTCTTTCCATTTAGGTTCCTCATTGAACATAGTCAAGCTATAGGTGCATGGTCCTGCACTGAAAACGACATTGACTTCGGAAAAGACTAAAGGAAGCCGTGACGACGGCCCAAGCCATGCTTGCAAACGGGTAGCCTCGTCGTACACGGTCACACCCAGGCCTTTACCAATGTTGGAAATCCACCAATAGTCGTTCTCATAGGAGATTCTCAAGAACCGCCGATGGAGGTACGGATTATGGTCAAGACAAAGATCAGCCTCACGCCCGATATCAAAGACTTCATCCTTCGTCAGCACGAATTGCTGATCCTCGTACTCAAGGAAGAGCCGGGATGAGGTGTCTGTTTTGGTAATTGTCATGGCGTGGCACATCCTATAGTCTCTGGTGATCCTTGCCCTTGGCGTATAACGCGAATCTTAATACACACAGAGTTCGCCCCTGGAGGTATGTCAACAATCGCTTTCGCTATATCGGTAGTCTCTGGAGTCACCGGGGCGCCTTCGGCGTAAGTCCAACGATATTTGTCACCATCACGCGGTTCCGGATTGGTCCAGGTAAATGTTGCCACTGACTTCGCGGGGTCGATGACTCCCACAACGTCTTGGGGGGCTTGTGGGAGCGGGTCTCGAAGAGGATCTTGAACATGGACAGATTCAGTGGGACTTTCATTGATACCAGTCGGTACGAGAGGATTCCCTGACGCCATGATCCATCCGATGGCTGCACCAATGACGGCGAGAACGATCAGACCAATGATGACAGGCCACGGTTTCTTCTTGGGTTCCTTCCCTGTGGGCACAGGTGGAAGGTCTTGAGCGGAGGCTGGGGTAGGCGGTGGCGCAGGAGGAGGTATGACCTCAGGTTCCTTCGCCCGCCATTGGGTTTCTTCTACGACTACTTCACCAGGGCGCTTCATTTGTGTCTGGTCAATGGCGGCAACCGGTTCACTGCGTACGACCGACGGCGGTTGGCCCACCATCGAAGGAGGACTTCCAATGCTCGAGGTTGACGGTGTCTTGCTTGGGGAACTTCCGGTGGTCCAGCCTCCCGGGGCGGTGGGTGGAACAGGCTGAGATGGATCAATCATGGTGATCGGTCGCAGGCTCGTACCCACCGGGTCTTCGTCGTCTCCTTCACTGTCATCCCACTGGGAGTCATCGAGAATATCCATCTGTGTCGGTGGAAGATGAAGCTCCATTTCCACCTCACGAAGAGCCATACCAAAGGCCTTCATGGAGATATATCGAGATTCGGGTGCCTTAGCCATAGCCGTACTGAGAACAGCATCCAAAGACGCAGGGGCGTCGACGCGTCCGAGTGGCAAATACGGTTCATTCCTGATGCGATTAATCATGGAATGGGTTTTGTTATCACCGCCTAGGAGTTCGAAGGGGGCACGACCAGTCAAGAGAGCATAAATCGTGGCTGCGAGGCTCCAAATATCCGACTGTGGAGTGGGGCGAGGATTTCTATCGAAGGATTCCGGTGGGCTCCAAGGAATCGACATTCCCTGGGCTCCCCCACGTTCCGCTTCGGCATTGGTCATCGCAATGCCAAAGTCGCCCAAGACAGGGCGATCCGACCGATCAACAAGAATATTTGCAGGCTTAATATCACGGTGGAGGATTCCTGTCGATGAAGATTCAGATCCAGGAACGGTGATGCGATGGGCAGATTCCAAGGCACCGGCCAGCTGAATTCCGATCTTCAACGAGCTAGCCAGGGATCGTTGAGTCTGGCGTAAACCCTTCGACAAGGCTGGCTTTGGATAGTATTCCATCACCAAATAGGGACGCCCATCAGAGGCCGTACCGGATTGAAAAACTGTGACAATATTCTGGTGTTGAGACAGACCCGCCATAGCATCAGCCTCTTTGTTGAGACGAACGGCAGCCTCAGAACCGGCCACATTGGAGTGGAGGACTTTCACCGCCACTTTTCTGCGGGGCGTCATCTGGGAGTACAGATAGACATCAGCGAACCCGCCGCGTCCAATCTCCTGGACGAAAGTAAAGCCAGGGATTCGCGGGGCTGAAGGGGATGTCTGGCTCATGCAAGCTCCACAATGGTCACGTTCAATTCTGAACTCAGACAATACACGTCGCCAACCTGGGCAATGACCTGTTCTTGATCCGTGAAACGCCGATCCGGTTCACCTGGGCGACGAAGCAACGTGCCGTTACGGCCCTGATTAGTCACCACGACACTCCAATCCTCAAGATCGACTCGCAGATGAGTGGCAGAAACATGAGGATCATCGACCCTAATCAATTGGGGCATATCCTCCTTCGAAAATCTCACAGCCTCGGGGCGTCGCCCAATCACAAAAGGCTGATCAATAGCTACGATTTCACCCTCGGGGAGTCTTATCTTTCCCAGAGTTGGCCGAGGGATTTGTACGGCATCACCGCTGATCGCATTCTGACATCCTCGACACACCACTCTCCTCGTGGAGTTGGGGGTTTGGCACACTGTGCAGACACGCGCGAGAACCATGGGTTGATGAGGTTCCGGTGCAGTCACCGGTGGCCGTGGGGGAGGTGAGTCTAGTGAAGGGGCGCCCATGACCGTCAACCCATCATGATCATCGTCGTCATCAACGGATGCAACCGTACGTCCATCGTGGTCATCATCGACGCTGTCTGGTGTATCCTCCACTGGGTTTCCCATCACGGTCAGCCCATCGTGGTCATCAATGCCTTGCGGCTCATTGTCTAGGGGTGCTCCCATGACTGTCAATCCATCATGATCCTCCACCTCTTGGCTGGCTGCCTCTACTTGGATGGGTGACTCATCGCTGAGGGCGGCATCATCTCCATCGAAAAATCCACGATAGAAAGTAGTGGATCGAAGTTCAGGGTCATCATCGATTGAGGAGGGCCCATCCTCTATGGCTCCCAGGTCGATATCGCCTGGCATCAGAGTTGTTTGCCCTGGTTGTGCATCGAAGTGGATGGGCTGACTATCGGTCGAAGGGTGGGGGTTGAAAGCAATAACTTCTTCATTGAGATCGTCAAAGCGTACGATTTCTTCATCCTCACCGACCTCAAAGGGGGCAATCACTCTCACCTGAGCAGGTTCGTCCTCGTTGTTGTTCTCCTCATCGCCAAGAACTGTTAACCCTTGCTCGGGCTCGGCAACCTCGGGTTCCCCCACCTGACCTCCTGGTTGTTCTTCCTCATCGTATAAGCGCAAGGCACCCACCCGAGCAATCCCACGATGCAAAGGCCACCACAATTCAGCTAAGTCTGTTTCTTCGACAACAATATCGACCGATTGCGGGCCGATGATGATCTCCTCACTCCAGTCACCCGTTGGGTTTTCCTTGATGATGATTCGGCCTTCAGCGGTTTCCGCTGAGACAGCCAGTGGACCTCGGAAAGCCACATGAACACCTTCTGAGTTTCTGGCCATGACACCAAAATCTGATAGGTCGTCGCCAGGAGTCTCCCCCACATCCGTTAGCCAATCAACTATCGACGATAGACCTTCGCCATCACAAAGAAGCCTCCACAGTTCATGAATCAGTGGTGGGGCCACGCTTGGTGGCAGAATGACACAAGACTGGTCCACAACCAGACCCCACCATTGACCAGGAATGTGCCTCATCACACCTCGATTCCTGACAGGTCTGGCCACAAAACACTACCTATGGTCACCTCATCGTCATCCGCACCAGCTACATCAATCACAATAACCGAAATATTGTCGTGCCCTCCAGCTGTGAGAGCAGAATCTACCAGAGCGTTGGCAGCATCGTGAGCCGTTGGTGAACTCGTCAGGATCTCCGTGATGAACTCGTCACTGACTTCCTCAGTCAAACCATCTGAACATACCAACCAACGTTCGCCATTATGGACAGGAATCAACCAGTAGTCTGGGCGTTCAACCGTACGCGCCCCAAGAACTCGAGTGACAACGTGGCGGCGATCATAGGCAAGAGCAGATTCTGCATCTAAATCACCTGCCTCAATGAGCTCTTGGACCTCAGAATGGTCAACAGAGATCTGATGCACAACTCCATTGGTGACTCGATAGGTTCGGGAATCGCCAAGATTGAGCACGAGCCAGTAGGGCTGATCGGCTTGTTCCACCAGGACAAGCCCGCTAATAGTCGTCCCTGCAGATCGGGTTATGTCCCTGGCGACAAGTTCATCTATTTCTATTCGAGCGCTGGTCAAAGCTTCGTGAACCTCTTCAACACTGGGATAGTCAGGCAATTGGCTCATCTTAGCCACAGCAATAGCACTTGCTCGATCTCCAGCATCGTGTCCACCCATTCCATCGGCCACGACGAAGACTGGGGACCTGGCGAGAACTGCATCCTCGTTGAGTGCGCGCTTTTGCCCAGCGCTAGACCCATGGGCAACAGTCAAGGTAGGTGGATTTGAGGTCACAGGTCTTCTACCTCCTCGATGACAAAGCGGCATGATCCAATGAGAACAGCATCGCCGACATTCACATGAGTACGCTTGCGCGCTTTCAAAGGGGTCTTCTTGGCTCCGCGCACGAGCTTCGAACCATTGGTCGATCCACGATCCTTCACCCACAGGCCCTCATCATCAAGACCATATTCCAGATGATTTTTCGAGATTGATGTGTCAGAAATACCCGTACAGGTCAGAGATGAGTCCTTTGATTGTGGGTTTCGACCTATCAAACCGGGACCTGTGACTCTGATTCGTTCACCTTGATCGAAGACCAACTCAACACTTCCCGCGACAATAGGCGAAGGGACATCCTGTGCGTCGGCTTCAGGTGCTACTGCTGGCGGCACAGGTTCAGGGGCAGCAACCGCTTGAGAAACAACCGATGGAACACCGGTAATCATCGGCGGTGTGGTCGGTTGTGCGGTTGCTGAGGATGGGGGAGGTGGTGGTGGAGTGATCATGGGGCGATTCGCAGCAGTTTCCTCTGGCAGTACCGGTTTCGATGTGGGTACCGCAGCAATAGTCGGAGCTGATGGGACAGGTTCTGTGGGCATGACCTGCTGTGGTGGTGGAGTTATTTGCATCAGTGGCGCTGTCTCAGGAGGTTGCTCTGCTGGGGGTGGCGACGGTGGGGGTCCAACCATTTCTACCTCAGGTGTGCGAGAGTCTTCTTCCATCAGTGATGCAGCAGAGGTTTCTGGGACTGAGGTAATCGGTTCGATGACCTCTGGTGGCTGGGGTGGGTTTGGTGGTTCTGGTTCACCCATAGGCTCGGGAGTATCCATAGAGTCTGCAACCACTGGATGGTCTGAGTCTGCGGGTTGATCGAGCTCAACAGGTTGATCTGATTCACTTAAGGGTTCTTCTTGGGCTGGTGTGTTCACCACGTCGACAGGTACTGGTGGAGGTGGCGGCGCGGCAGGAACCACCTGTCCACATGCTGTGCAGAAATTGAAGTCAGCATCGACCACTGTAGAACAATGGGGACATATCTTGGTACGGTCATTCATGTCACTCCTGAATCTCGACATTCGGTTTGGGGTGCGGTAATAAGGATGTTAACGACACACGAGACAGAAGCCGTTGCTTGGTGGGGAAACCCTGTGCCAGTGCTTCAGTGTTCGTGTCCACAGTTGCCCAGAATTCGGCTGCTTCCTGTGGAGTTGGGGGATTCGGGGCAAACGTACCACGATCGGCGAGAACAGCTAAGCGGTCAAGTCCTTTGATCCCATGGTTTCTTCTCAATGCAGTACTGATCTGCACGCGTGTGGCTGTTGGGGGAACAACAAAACCATAATCAGCTGCATGATCCATCATTTCCTGCCAGCCTTGAGCTACCGACACACTCAGGTCCGGGGTTGTCCGTCGCCTCTTGGTACGGGCGGTCTTGACTAAGATAATGGCCGCAATAGGAGCAATCAAGATAGCTAGTGGGATGGTGACCATGGCTACGATCCTCAAGATCCCGGCCCAGTTGATCCCTTTTTTCTTGTCATCTTCGTCGTCGCGAGGGTCAAGGGCAGTACGAGAAGGCTCCATGTCATTGGTGTCAGCAGGAGGCGGTGGTTGCAGAACCTGTGGTTTTGGCTTTGCTCGAGCACGTTGCTCTTGCTCCATAGGTTCATCATCTTTATCTGGAGTGGGGAAGAACGGATACCATCCCACACCTTCAAAGGGCACCTCAACCCATGCGTGAGCATCCGACCCAGTGACCGTCCACGTTGATCCGTCCAATTGCGATTCATCATCGGCAATGAAACCCATGACAACCCGAGCAGGAATTCCAGCTTCGGTGAGCATGAGGGCTGCTGCAACCGCGTACTGCTCATCATCACCAATCATTCGCTCTGGTCGATCGAGCAGTTGTGCAATTCGATAAGAAGAATGCCCTGGATTAGAGGGTTCTTCTGTGTCAAGACCGTGGGAAAAGTATCCTGTGCTCTGGAAAGTGGAGGTGATAGCTTCAACTCTGGTCAGCACAGACTTTTCCGTACCCGCCCATTGAGTGGCCAGGGAACCCACCTTGTCAGGAACCCAGGCGGGCTTGGGCATGGTCTGGGGAATCACCGGTGTTTCAACAGTTGGCTTAGCATCACTGACCGTAGACGTGATCGTATAGCTCACTCCCGACCCTAATGCGGCGGTATTAATGAGTGCATCAGCCTTCGGGTTGTAATAGAGCTCTTCACTGAGATTGGTTGCTCGCTTCCCAGTGAATTCTAAAGAATCCATCGTGGCAACGCTGGGAACCCAAACACCTGTGTAATTATCGACTGTGATGGTGATGTCAACCTGCTTGCCTATCGCAGAGGAATTCTTTCCCCCTAGGCTTGGCCCGACACGATCATAACGCGAGGCACCAGATGCTTCACCCACGTTGTACACCATTCCATCATAGGAATCCATCACAGCCAGTCGTAGGTAGTAGTCCTTCTCCCAACCTTCCACCACAAAGAGAGTATCCTCTGCGCGCTCATCGACGAGGTATCTGAAAGACACAAGAGGACTTGATAGTGAATGAGTATCCAACGGAGGTGGAACATACTTTCTCAACACCTGGCGTTCGAAGTTCATTGGCAACATAAAAGAGACGAGCCCAACCACGACAGCAGCGACAAGGAATTGAAAACCTGCTTTGGCTACTCGCGATCTCTTCATCGCCGCAGCTGACGTTTGAGACACGACAGTTGCTGTGGCGGATACGCGCCATGTTATCCACCCCAGGGTCACACCAGCAATAACCGAACCAATGACAACAGGATAGAAGGATTGGGATGTACCCAAAGCGATGGTGCCAATCATCAGGATAGATACAGGTAGCAGTACGAGCGCAGGGCGACGTGTTCTCCACATGGTGGTTCCCAAAACAACTGCTCCCACTAACGAAATCATGAAGGGGACAAGAGTCATTCCAGTGAAATTTCCTAAAGGTATTGACACAGTGATGAACTGCTTCCATACCCCTACAGAACCGAAGGTGAGAACACGCAAAGTTTCTACATTGGGGATGATTCCCCCATAAGGCCTGTTCTTCCATAGGGCAGCCACACTTCCTAAGAGGAAGTACGCACCTATTGTGGCACCACCGACAATGATCGTGGGCCAACGTTTCCAAGCTCCCAACCACGCAATCATCAGTCCGGCAATGAGGCCCACAACTGCTGGGCGAATGAATTGCGATCCACCAAAGACAGGCCAGAACCCCATCATGGCTGCAGCCATCACCACGACAATTACCGCGATATCTATCAATACCGAAGCTGATAAGGCCCGGGGTTTGGTTTCCATCCTCACACCTCCAATGATCGTAGGGCTCGGGGTAGATCTTCAAGATTGCCGAGAGTGAACACCGGGGAGTTCCCGATCATGCTATAGGAAAGCTTGGCACCTGTGTCGCATCGAAGCACGACGCACAAAACATCAACGCTGAATCGAGATATCGCTGCATGAAGTCGCGTTGAGTTCACACTAGTGCCCACAGCAATCACAGCAATAGACGCATCTGGTGCTGCTGTGGAAGCATCGAGTGCAATAGTTTCTATTCGCTTGTCACGTGGGTGAGGGTACTCCAGTCGAGAGAAGTCATCGAGCATTCTGGTCGACGTCTGAACGCAAAGGCGTTGATGGGGAACCTGAATCGTGAGGTCTTTCTCTTCACGGATAGATTGGTCTGCGAGGGAGGCACATGCGGACACTGCTAGTTCGAAATCAGCGGCTACCCCATAATCCCCTGCTGACATGGACAGGCAGAGAACCATGTGTGACCTTCTGGTCTCCTCAAATTGCCGAACCAAGAGTTTGCCAGTTCGAGCAGTGGACTTCCAGTGCACATGCCTGAGATCATCGCCTACCACGTAGTCTCTCAATGCGTGGAAAGCAATGTCCGAGGAGGAAAGAGTGTCTGTCGGGCGCCCTTCCAGATCTTTGATGAACCCTGCTGAGGAGTCAGCTAAAGAGATAGTACGCGGATGAATGAACATTTCAACGCACTGCGTCCATACCACATCTCGACGCAAGAGCCCGAGCCCGTCTCCGCGAGATGAGCGTACTGGCCCAACCGGGACTACTGCGCGCTGTGAGGTGTCCACCTGGAAAGACTCATCGAAGGTGGCACCTCCTACCAAACGCGGCACTTGAAAGGAGCTCATGGCCTTGCCCACTGGCATGAGGAAGGTGGAAGCCATCACTGAGCGAGCTGAGGTGTTCGCTACACTCACCCCACCGAAAGCATCAGATCCTGCTTGCACGCGTAGCTTCGTCAGATCGAGCGACACTTGATAGGTGGAACGCCCGATGATGAAAAGGAGGGCAACAAGGAGCAAGACGAGGAGAATGATAGCAATGAATAGAAGCTCTGCCCATCCAAAGATCAAGCCAACACCAGTGCAAGCACCAGCGATCATGAGAGTCAACCACCCCGGGATCTGCACGAAAGATAATGCAGATTTGATCCGATTCACCAACGATTGCCCTACAGTGAGCGCTGGATTCAAGAAATTCCGCAAGTGCGCGGCCCCTTGACGCACTGTGGCCCATAGAGGTCCAAGGGTACGAACCAATCTGGCGCTCCAGGTTTCCTTGGGAGCGGAAAGAAACACAGGGCTGTGGGTCTTGGGCGGTTTCGGCACCTTAGCCGGTTTGGGTGCCTTCGGAGCCCTGGGCATCATGGGAGTTCCATATCCGGGAACACCCATGGGTGGTTGGCCCGGCGTAGGCTCCCCTTGGCTGACAATCAACCCGGGTTCCACATTTGCCTGAGCAACCGTTGGAGACGAACTCATTTAGAGATTCCCCATTGCTGGTACGGGGACTTCGCCAAGGACCCTACTAATAACCTGCTGAGGAGTCATTCCTGAGAATTCTGCTTCTGGGTCGAGGACCAGGCGGTGAGCCCACACCGGTTCTGCAAGTTCCTTAATATCATCTGGGGTGACATATTCTCGGCCCTGAGTGGCAGCCCAGACTTTGGCCGTACGAGTCATTGACAAGGCCCCACGTACTGAGACACCGATACGAGTCTGGTTCGTGGCTCTGGTCTCTTCAGAGATCCAAGAAATGTAGTCCAAGATAGCATCTGGCACATGGACGGTGGTTGCTAGGTCGGCCATTTGGCAGACAGCATCCGTGGTGATGATGGGCTGAATATTCGCAGCACGATTTTTCACTGCTGCCCCTGAGAGAATCTCAACCGTACTGGCACGATCGGGGTAACCGATTGAAGTTTTCATCAAGAAGCGATCAAGTTGTGCCTCTGGCAGCCGATAGGTGCCAGCTTGTTCGATAGGATTTTGGGTAGCAAGCACCATGAAGGGGCGACCTACCGGGCGAGTCACACCATCAACAGTTACTTGCCCCTCTTCCATGACTTCCAACAGGGCTGACTGTGTTTTGGGCGATGCTCTATTGATCTCATCGGCGAGAAGGATGTTGGTGAAGATAGGGCCCGGTTTGAACTCAAAATCTCCTTTGCGCTGATCGAAGACTGTCACACCAGTGACATCAGTGGGCAAAAGGTCTGGAGTGAACTGTATTCTGTTATCGGCTCCATCTACTGAGGCTGCCAGCGCCCGAGCGAGGGAGGTCTTTCCTGTACCAGGTGCATCCTCTAAAAGGATATGTCCTTCGGCGAGCATGGAGGTCACTGCAAGGCGAACCACATAGTCTTTTCCCAACAGTGCTTGGCCCACACTAGAGACGATTTGGCCAAAAGCATTGGAGAACCATTGAGCGTCTTCGCGGGTCATGGTCATAGGTCTGTTCCTTTCATGAGACTCCGTCACTGCGCCCAGGGAGCGCAGGGATCGTTATCTTTTTGTGCATTGAGGGCCGCCTTCGACCTGGAAGCTAATATTATTCTGGTTAACGTTCACCTGCCATCCCCCCACATTAGGGTCTCGACCTGATCCCTCATAGGTCTGGCATGTCTGCGTGCCCTGTATCATGATACAACCAGTCGTATTCACTGTCCAGAGAAGCTTGGAATTGGGTGGGAGATTGGTCCACGAAATATCAACCACTCGAGGAGCAGTCACCGCAAAGGAACAACTGCACCCTCCGGCAGCCACCGCAGAGGACCAATTACTGGCACGACCCTCTGAATCGATGGCTCTCGCTTGAATCGTGTGGCTTTGAGTGCAGTCCGTACCAAATTTCTGGTTTCCCGAGGATGTCTTCTGTGTGGCAGCTCCACCGTCAATTCTCACTTCAAGATAGTTGATTGTTCGACCGTTTTGGCTCGCACTAGGATTAGGCCAATTCAAGGTGATCCCTTGCAGGGAGTTGACAGCGGTGACAGCAGGGACCTTAGGGTTGCCAAAGGGTCGACACACAGCTCCAGTAGATACCTTTTCGCTATCTTGAGAATTTCCTTGGACAGTTGTCCTGGCCCAGACATCAATGGTGTAAGCCTCCGGCGAATTAGGCAGGGTTGCTGTGCCAGAAGTGTTTGACCCAAAATCCCCAGTGTAGGTCTTGTTTTCACTAGGACGTGTTGCAGACCACATGTATTTCAACTCTGAGGTTTTTGCACCATTGAGGGATGCTGGTGAGAAGGTGAGTCGGCATCCGCCATCCTGATCTGCCGAGGTGAGATTCGACACCGGCCCTGGTTTCACTACTGACCGGAATTCTGGGGAAGCTGGGGAGAATGCACCCTGGCCCGCTTTATTCGTCGCTGCAACACTAAAGGTGTACCCTGTTTCTGAGGTGGGCAAGGTAGTTGACTGGCAGGTTGTCGCTCCTTGGGGTGTCACTGTATAGGTGGCACCCGAGGAACTTCTCACCGTGTAATGTGCAATGCTATCCCCATTGTCGTTAGGTTGATTCCAACACACTTTCACTTGACCTTCACTACCAACCGGGTCAAGTCTGAACACTTCTGGTTGGGCTGGAGGGTCAGGCGCAGCCGCAGGAGCCATCGACTGGGACCAGGGAGACCAATGTTCAATGACATCACATACTCCCTCAGCGCGGTTACGAGCGCAGACAATCACCTGGTATGCCGTACCATTCGTCAGGCCCTCCCACTGATAGGAAGTACCCGTGGCTCCCTGCACTCTGGAAACCCCCGACGTTGGTGTTGGAGAGATTTCCAAATCATAGGAAGTCACTGGTGACGCTTTATTCGGCACACCCTTAGGAGTCCAACTCACGGTCAAAGATCGGTCACCAAAAGCCAAGGTTGGGGCATCAAGGCGATTGGGGAAAGTATCAGGCCGTGCCTGATCTGAAATCATGGAGTGGTCGGAGTCGCCCACCTCATTAGTTGCTGTCACAGTAAATGTATAGGTGGTGTTATTCGTTAACCCTGTCAGGGTACAGGTTGTTGTCTGACACAGTTTGGGATAACCCGCAGCACCAGGTGACGAGTGAACGGTGTAATGGGTGATGCGTGAACCTCTGTTATCGGGGGGTTGCCAGCTTAGCTCCACGTGGGAATCCCCCACCTTGTCAATATGTAAACCAGCTGGTGGGGCTGGGCGGCCGCGTACTGTCAGATAAACCCGCCCTGTAGCCTGACGCTTGGGATCTCCGGTTGCATCTTCAATGACGTACGCAACAACCATCGAACCGAAGAAGTTAGATGGAGGAGTGATGGAGACACCCTGTCCGCCATCGCAACCTGCCTCCACTCTTCCCCCCGACTTAGTTTCAACACGTGCACTGACGACCTTCAAGGGTGTATCAGGGAAGGGATTCACATCATTCGCAGTGACAGGGACACATACTGTTTGACCTTCGTTAGCATTAGGAATCACATCATCAACAGCTTGTGGGAGTGGCCTCTTGGTCGCCACAACCTTAATAGTCACTTTGGATTCCACCTCAATGGCATCAACCTTCACTGAGACTCGCATCACTGTCTCACTGCCAGCAGGCACATTTGCTTCTGCACTGGCGGAGAGCACCGTGCCTGACAGTGACACATCTACCCCAGAGATGGAAGGTTGCTCAATAATGGAATAAGCCAACTCTCCTGGGTCATCAACGTTGGAAACCATGAGAGCAAGATCCAAGGTTGCAGATTCTTTAACCTCCACTTCCAGCAGAGTGTCTCTCATGGCAGGCCTATTAGCCGATTCGTCTACTACTTTGACCGGTATTGTCACTACAGCAGAAAGTCCACTGTCATCTTCTAATGTGGAACCGTCACTCACCTCGGTAAAGATCGCCGCACGGCCGTTGTAGTTTTCCGGGGCAATGAAAGAAAGCTGGGTCTGACTCGGAGCTGTGGCGGTGCCATTCCATGCGCTGACCCCGTCAGCGACAAATACGCGCGGTT
Organism: Propionibacteriaceae bacterium; assembly: GCA_009782785.1. GTDB lineage: Bacteria > Actinomycetota > Actinomycetes > Propionibacteriales > Propionibacteriaceae > WQYJ01. The sequence goes on from WRIJ01000010.1 coordinate 46,028, forward strand.
GGCGACCTGGACGTACCAAGACATAATCTGCTAGAGAAAAGGTGACAGTTTGCCCAGCTAGAACTTCTAATTCCTGAGCTGAAAAATCGAACTGTGGGGGAATCTGGCTCCGCCCAGGAACTGTAATAAAACCATGTCCAACCATTTTGTCCGTGTCAGTGACAGAGTAATCAAAAATCTGAAGCTCGTTGGTGATGGGAACAGTCACCATATTATTACTGACGACCACGCGTGGGTCATCGACTCGGACAGTCGCCCGAGTAATATCCCCATCGAGGTCATAGTCATTGGCCAAGACATCAACAATTGCTGAGGAATTACTCAAGGCTTCCTGCAACGACACGAAATCATCGACAACAACGGGTTTCTTAGGAAGAATATCGATATCAACTGTGAGGATAATCACCCCCGTCGACTCATTGTAAAACTCATCGGTGATCCGGTACGTGCCCCAATAGGATCCAGGCTCCTGAGGTGCCGTGATGACGACATTCTGGCCTTCAGTTGTTCCGGTGAAAAACTCTGACTCAACAGAGTTCTGTGTGAGATAGCAACACAGGTCACCGTCAGGATCAAAATCATTAAGGGTCACTGGAACAGTCACCCTTCCACCAGGAAGAGACTCTGCGTAGTCGGTCACAGCAATCGGTGGCATATTCATTTCCGCCGCTGGTGCGATCCCGATGCGCACGCGTCCAATCGCTTCAGCTCCTAGACGGTCGCGAACAAGGTACGTGAACTCATCGCCACCAGTGGTGTTGTCCCCTGGGAAATAACCAAAAGAGTCAGCACTCATCGAAGTGATGATCCCATAACTCGGTGGTGAAGCTAACCCTACTAAGGACACTTGATCACCATCAGGGTCTATCCCCTCCAAAGGAATATTGATGCTAATAGGGCTGCCCACTTTGGTTCTCACCTCAACATCGCGTGGTTTAGGCGGTTGATTGGTGTTCCCATCATCGGTTGGGGTGACATGGATAGTGAGGCGTCCAGTGTCTGGTTCAGCTGTTCCCTTGACTACTTCGACCTGATAGAGGACAGTGTAGGTGCCTGGATTGCGGGCATGGATTCGTACTGTATTTCCCATGGTAAAGACAAGGGCTTCCTTATCGGGATCAGGGGTCTCAAAAAGGTCAGGAAGAAGCCTCAAAGCTATACCATTTGGTTGAGTATCATTAGCAAGCACGTTCACAGTAGCGATGTCGCCTGCTCGTACTGTCACCGTGTCATCAACAGCCGTGGGAGGAAGAATTTTATCCAAAGCTGGAAGCGGCACGATCGTGATCTTGCTCGATGCTTCCTTTTTCCCATTAGACACAGTGTAAGAAATCGTGATTGGGGAAGCGGCTTCCTCCTCAGCACGAATCTGTTTCTGAGTGATCTTCACCACTTCACAGTCAATGACGGACACGCTGACAGGAAGATTCTCATCTGCGTCCACTTTGGTGATCACTAATGGATGACCCAAGGGGTTGATATCATTGTCAAGTGGAAACACATAGGCATCCTGACCAGGGGTAAGTAGGACAGTGTCAGGAACTGCAATAGGTGCCTCATCACCGGTTGCTACAGAGTTCACAAGGATGCGAATCCAGGATTCGGTGTTAGCCGATAAACCATTGGTCACTGTGTAGGTGAGATAGTAAGACCCGGGTTCAGAACATGTCGCTGTGATCAGACCTTCGCTGAGCTCCTTGACCAGCACGCATTTCGTGGAGTCAGTCTCCATTTCGACTCCAGTGAGCCGCAAAGTAGAACCATTGGGATCCGTATCGTTGTCTAGTGGATGAATTTCTATGGGTATCCCCACTGTGCCAGACACGAGATCCGGAACGGGAACCGGTGGTCGATGGCCAGCTGGAAGAACAGTGACCGTGATGTCTTCAGTGGTGGATTTGGAACCATCAGAAACCGTGATGCTCACCGTTTTCACACCAGTAGTTTTCCCACCATCTTGGAAAGTGAGAGTCCCATCTTGGGTGATAGTCACCAGATCCTCTTTGGGGCTTTCGGCATCAACAAGGAAGATCGTATCGCCATCCGGGTCACGCCAATTAGTAAGGACATTATGTGTGACCGATTTCCCAGCAGAGACAGTGAGTGCGGTTTTACGTACGGAAACAGGCGCACTATTTTCATTATCCTTGCTGATGCGGACTTTCACCGTGGCCTTATCCTGGCCACCACGGCCATCGTAGACAGCATAGGGAAAACTTATGACACCTGAAGCCGATTCCGGGACGCTAAGTTGGATAACAGATTCAGAATAAACCAGGTTTGCTTCGTATCCTGCTGGCAAGCCACCAAGAATTTTGACAGTCAGAAGATCCCCATCCTCATCAATATCATTTTCAACAACTGGAAGAAGGACGCTGTGACCAGGGCGTGCACCGAATTCATCATCATAGGCAACCGGCGGGTGGTTAATCCCGCTTCGATCAATCTTTTCATTTCGATCAATCTCTTCAGATGATTCTTCCTCATCGTCACCTTGATCATTTTCAAGAGCCTTATCCCAATTGTCGACTTTTTGAATGTCTCCGGAAACCAGCCATATTCCACCGGATTCAACATCATTGAGCACAATGTTTCCCCAGTTAACCCGGAATCGCAGCTTCACACTAGCGTCAAGGTCAGGAATAGTGACAAAGGAATCATTGTCTTCCCCCAGACAGTCTCGAATAAACTCGCCAGAACCGGACCATACGCCATAGGTGCACCCACCCACATGAACTGGCTGCGCAGGTGCCCCACTGGCTTCATGGATCGTTGCCTTACCACCACTAAGCGGTTGAATGACCAGAGCTGATGAAGTGGCATACGCCACATTCGTACCACCCTCACTGACCGCTTGGAGGACAATGGGCCCGGTTTCTTCATCTACTTCCAGCGCCGTTACCATTTTCGATGAGCCCAGGTGAATCATGTTGTTGTCATGGTTCACTACAACAGGGGTTCTGCCCACAATCGTCATGGAATAGTGGGCATCAGGCAACAACCCCGAGAACGACGTCTTATCGACTGTATGCCTTTGGTCTTCTGATGTCGCCAACCCGCGTACGGTTTTCATAGATCGAGTGCCTGGATCAATCACATAGGCCACACCATCAGTGCCCACTATGGCCACTGCATTGGATGATAGCCCATCAACAGCTGGAGGATATGCTTCACTATCTGGGCTGAACCCAGGAACCGCTGACTCCGGCATCATCCAGAAGTTGCCTTGATCTGGAAGTAGAATTCCCACCATGGAATTGCCTTGGCTGACTTGCGCTGAGGCACCAAGGTTTTGTGGAACTCCCATAGCTAAAGTCGATGGATTGACCTGGACGAGCTCACCAGCCACAGTTCCTTCAACAAACACAGAACCCTGGTCTTGTTGCACATCGAAGGCTGCCACATCCATGACGTGAGACACTCCATCGATTTGACCAGCATCGTAATTGAAACGCCCGATGTGTTGCATAGCTCCGTTGGTGACCCATACCCCGGAATCATTCATATCCACCTGCGCAACAGGCATTCCCTCACTAGCAACTGCTAAGCCCACGAATCCACAGGCAAGGCTCACGACAACCCCCACAGAGACAATCGATCTCCTGTTGATTTTGGGTTTCACCGCTGACCTCCCCGGCTTCTCATGTCCATGGAATAGCGTAAGTAAAACACCACTATCCCACTCCTATTCTTAGCTACTGCTCCTCATCGCTCTGATACGGCTCATGCAATCTCGCAGACGAATGACTTGCTCATCCTACCAAGGGTTGAACTGAGGTTTCTTTCTCGATTTCCAGGGAAACTACTCAGAGGCACCTATGGCTGACTTAATTTTTCTGAACAAGATCTTCAGCGTCTATGGGGATAAATCCCCATCGGATTCCGGCGAGGGGAATTTCTGACTCATGTGAGCTCGATGATGGAAACACTCAATTCTGAACTCAAGTAGAACACATCGCCTACCTGGGCAACGACATGTTCCTGATCAGTAAAACGCCGATCCGGTTCGCCAGGTCGGCGAAGCACCGTACCGTTGCGCCCCTGATTAGTGATAATCACATTCCAATCACGAAAATCGATTCTCAAATGTGTTGCTGACACATGAGGATCATCTACTTTGATCATGAGTGGTTCGTCGTCTTTTGAGTAGCCAAAAGCTTCTGGTTTGCGCCCAATACGCAAAGGGTGTTCAAGAGAGTAAACATCACCATTGGAAATCTGAATCTTTCCCAGTGATGGTCGTGGGATATGTACACCATCACCCTCAAGAGCGCTCTGGCACCCTCGGCAAACCTCCAGCCTCGTGGAATTAGGTGTCTGGCAAACGGTGCATACTCGCGCCCACACCATGGGTTGTGGAGCACCAGGGGGTGAAGAAGGCGGTTCTTTGTTGAAGGGGATGGGCTGACTGTCAGTTGAAGGAACTGGGCTAAAAGGTATGACTTCTTCATCGGACTCATCGAAGTGGACAATTTCTTCATCCGAAGCGACCTCAAAAGGCTCAGGAGCTCTCTGGGCATCTTCCACAGAGGCACCTATGACATGAATGCCGCTATCAACAAGGTCGCTCACATGGTCAGAGTATGGTTCCTCATCACCTCCGATACGCAAGCCGCATACCCCAGCAATCCCAATATACAAAGGCAACAACGGTGTGAAGGGCTCAGAGCCTTCCACATAAACATCAATAGACGACGTGTCCATAATGCCTTCTTGGCTCCACGTTGCCATGGGTCCCGGTGTACGAGTCATCTCACCATCGGCAGTCACCACTTTGACAGTGATTCGGCCCCGAATAGAAATATCAACCCTATTATTGTCGGTAATTATGACAGCAAATTCTGGCACTGTTTCACTGCCACTACTCTTCCCCATTAGGATATCAACAATGGGAGAGAGTCCTTCACCGTTGCACAGTCGCCTCCACAGAGTGTGTACGAGTTGGATGTCAACCTCTGGTTCAAGGATGACGCACGATTGATCCACTGCAAGACCCCACCAGCCGCCAGGTAAATACCTCATATCATCTCGCTCCTTGAATCATCCAACCAATGGATGTAATCCATGGTCGTGACATCACTGTCGTGATCCCTTTGGTCATTGCGACCCCAACGAATGAATAATATCACGACAACCACGCGATAGCCGTACGCCTTCAAACACACCTTCCCTCAGATCGTTGACATGACCTGCTCAACCGCAGAAACTTGGAGCAATCGAAGGGAATTTCAACATCGATTAGTGGTATTCAAATTGGGGCCCAAGGGGGACCCGCCCCCACTGTGTCGTCTATCGGTACAACTGACTGTGAGTTCCCACACTCTGGAGAATCGCCACGAGCTCGCCGTCTTCTTTAACCAACCGGCAGTGAATTCTCAAGTCACCTCCAGCAGAAAATGACACGGTTCCAGCGAAGTCACCCTTGAGGAGATGCATCCGCAATTGTGGGTCTCTGATATCGTCGCAAGCTTTCTTGAGAGCCTCTTTCACTCTTGCTTGTTTGCCAGAAGGCAGCTCCAGTAAACGCTTGTTGAACTGCTTGGTGATGCGAAGGTGGTCGATTTTCACATGTGGCTCTTACTGAGGTCATCAAAATAAGAATCAATATCCTTTGGAGAGACAGTATCGAAATCGCCCAGCGAATGCTCACTATCAGCTATAGCAATATCTTGACGAAGGAGTTCAGATGGTACAAAAGAATCACCATCGATGATGACTGGGTGTCCATTGATGAATCGACGCAACTCATTCTCAACAACTGTGCTCAGAGTAACACCGAGCTGCTCAGCTCTTTGACGTGCGGCATTCTTGATGTCGCTATCCAATCTAATGGTCAGTGTCGCCGATGAACTCATACTGCAAGTGTAACACGAAACGAGTGCATCCCTGGGAAACACACCTTCCCTCAGCTCGTTGACATGACCTGGTCAAGTACGGAGACTCGTCGTGTGGTGAAGGAAAAACAGACACTATGTGTCGACATATTTATATATCTCTACATCGATATATCGATGAGAGGCTGGGAGGTGTGGCACACTACAGCAGTACGTCGAGGATACGATCCAGGTCCTCCTCCCCGGCGAACTCGATCACGATCTTGCCCCTCTTTGCGATGGTCACCAACACTCTCGTGTCGTACCTCTCAGACAGAGCAGCCGCAATCGTGGCAGCTCTCGGGTGCTCCACCTTCGGTGATGTACCACGTGCTTTCTTTGATGAATTCAACGAGCCATCCCACAGCGCGACAGCTTCCTCCGTAGCTCGTACTGACATCCCCTCAGCCACCACCTTGGCCGCCAATGATTCCATGGAGGCTGTGTCCTCAAGGCTGAGTAGGGCCCGAGCATGTCCAGCAGACAATACGCCAGCTGCAACTTTCTTTTGTACGGAAGTGGGGAGTTTCAACAACCGGATAGTGTTGGAAATCTGTGGGCGGGACTTCTTGATTCTTTCCGCCAAATCCTCTTGGGTGCAACCGAAGTCTTCCAGGAGTTGCTGATAGGCAGCCGCCTCTTCGAGAGGATTGAGCTGAACGCGCTGGATATTCTCCAGCAGAGCATCGCGCAAGAGATCCTCTTGCTCTGTGGGGCGAATGATGGCAGGGATGGTGGTCAGCCCAGCCTGTTTGGAAGCCCGCAACCTCCGCTCCCCCATGACCAATTCATATCGCCCAGCTGACAACGGTCGTACCACAATAGGTTGGAGCAGCCCCACATCCTTGATGGATTCCGCCAATTCGCTCAAGCGCTCAGGATCAAAAATTGTTCGTGGTTGTTGAGGATTAGCTCTGATCGATCGAATCGGGATCTCTTCAAATGATGAGCCCTCAGGTACCCAGGTGTTCTTCTCCTGGGATTCCGCGCTCACGGTAGTCTGCTGGAAGAGTTCTCCCAAACCTCGCCCAAGCCCTGGCTTCTGTGCGGCCATGTTGTTCTCCTTTATGATCAATCCTAGTTGGCTCGTTCAGCGATTTCTTTGGTCGCTGCCATGTACGCTCGCCCACCGGCAGATCCACGATGGTAGGTGATGACCGTCTGTCCATAACTGGGAGCCTCAGAAATACGAACCGAGCGTGGAATAACGGCATCGAGAGTTTGGTGGGGGAAGTGCTTGCGAACCTCATCAGCCACCTGGGACGACAAGCGAGTACGTCCATCGAACATGGTGAGCAGTACGGTCGACAAGGCGAGTGTGTCGTTGAGATTACCTTTCACCAAGTCAATAGTACGCAGCAGCTGGCTCACCCCTTCGAGTGCATAGTATTCACACTGGATAGGGATGAGAATTTCTTTGGCAGCCACTAAAGCATTGAGAGTCAATAATCCCAGAGAAGGTGGGCAATCAAAGATGACGTAGTCCATCTCGTGGGTCTTCAGGTAGGCATCGAGGGCTTCTTTGAGTTTTCGTTCACGTCCTTGAACATTGACCAATTCAAGTTCTGCCCCTGCGAGATCAATCGTTGCTGGGAGTACAAAGAGATTCGGGGCCTCGGAGCTTTCAACGACATGCCACTGGATTTCTGCATCATCGAGCAAGACTTCATAGGTGCCTCTGATTCCTTGACGATGATCGATACCGAGGGCTGTGGAGGCATTACCTTGGGGATCCATATCGATGAGAAGAACCTTGAGACCTCCAAATCCCAAGGCAGCAGCGAGGTTCACAGCCGTAGTTGTCTTCCCCACTCCACCTTTCTGGTTGGCAATGACGATCACCCGAGTACGCGAGGGACGCTTCAAAGCAACGTGTGAAACATCGCCTGCAGCGTCGTCCATGGGCTCAGCCTCCACGAGTGGTGGGACCTCTGGGCCATCAAAGAGTTCCGAACGAGGATTGGGGAACAAGGACATGTCGCAGCCTTTCAACAATGTAGCCCACCTATCATAACCACTGGAAGCTGTGAGACGTTATTCTTTCCATCTCTGCATCGGCGCAGGCTGTCCCTGCTGGAAAAAGACAAGTGAGCTTTAGCTGAGCTTTAGCTCTCTTCAGCGTCGTTGGACTGCCGAGGGGGCACAGGAGGCCAATCGTCTGGCAGAAGGATAGGGAGTGTTAGCGCACTATCTGACTGATGGACTCTCTGTGAATTTCCACCACTGTGCCGAAATGTTCCACGTGAAACGTCCGCGCTTCTAGGCCATGCTCACGAAGAGTATCCCTCGCAGCCACGATTTCTTCCTCCGCCCTACCACCCTTGATGGCGAGCAGTGGGGCCTCCTCCAAGAGCGGACCCATCATCGTTACCAGTTTGGCCACAGACGCCAAGGCACGGCAGGTGAAGACATCCACACTGCCACGAGCATGGAATTCTTCGAGACGTGATCTCACCACCTTGACGCGCTGATCCAAGGATTCGCCTTCAGATGTTTCCCCATGGTGTTCAACCTGGGACAACTCTTCGATGCACACTTCGAGGAACTTCACCCGCCTTTCCATAGGTTCCACGAGTGTGAGGTGAAGGTCCTGGCGATAGATGGCCAAGGGAATCCCAGGAAGACCAGCCCCTGTTCCCAGGTCAGCAACTCGGCTCCCTACTGGAATGAACTCGGCCACGCAGAGGCTGTTGAGGATGTGTCTTTCCCAGAGTCGCTCAGCCTCTCTAGGCCCAATCAAACCCCAGATGGTTCCCTCATTTTTGAGAAGTTCCTCATATCGCTGGGCAAGAAGAAAACGATCACCGAAGATGTCCTGAGCTCGATCTCGTCCAGGGATCATCGATTCAGCCATCTCTCAACTCTCGGCGTGTGAGGCTCGATCTTACTCGCTCGCAGTTGCAGGACTAATGACCACATGACGTTTGTGGCCTTCACCTTCAGACTCTGAGGTGAGTCCAGCTTCAGCTACTGCATCATGAACAATCTTGCGTTCGAACGGATTCATCGCAGCCATGGGCATCGGTTCGCCTTTGTCCTTGACCTCCTCCACTGCTGCAGCAACAATGTCTTTCAGCTCTTGGCGGCGGCGTTCCCTATGCCCAGAAATATCCAACATCAGACGAGAATGGCGACCCAACTTGGTCAGAACAGCCAACCGGGACAGATCTTGAAGGGCCTCAAGCACCTCGCCCTTAGCCCCCACGAGAGTATCAACAGGGGCATCAATAGACACATGGGGACGACCAGCTTCAGCATAGGTATCGATGTCACCATCAAGGTCAGCAATATCGAGCAGTTCTTCAAGGTAATCTGCTGCGGTTTCTCCTTCTTGTGTCAGAGGATCCATCTGATCTTCTTTGGTGGAGGGTTCTTCAGTTGCCTCTTTGGCCTTCGTCTGTTTGGCTGCCCCAGAGTTTTCCTCCGAGGAACCCTGGGTTTCTTCAGTGTCCTGGGTGGCTTCCTCCACATCGGTGGGTTCGATCACATCATCAGATGTCTTGGTGCCCTGTGCATCATCATTGGTCTTCGGATTCATCTGTCTTCCTTCTTACTGGTGGGAGACCTATCTCCCCTACGATTATTTCTTCTTCTTGGGTGTCACCCTGGTTGCCCTGGATTGGCGAGCCGGTTGTTGGCGCTGGATCTGTTGACGCTGGATTCCAGTGGCAGGAGCATCCGACTCAGAAGTTTCAGCGGTTGCCTGCGTGCTGCTAACGCCAGTGACTGTCCTTGATGTTGGGCTTGTGGCAACAGGAGCTTTCGTTCTTTTTGCCCGACGTTCTTCAGCGATCTGCTTGGGGTCTCGCCCTTTCTTAATCATCCGCTCTTCCCATTCAATATAGGCGGGGGTGCCCGGTGTGGGGTTGTTGCGAATAAGAAGCCATTGTTGTGCCAAGGTCCACAGGTTATTGGTTACCCAATACACCAGCACGCCCACAGCAATCCACAAACCTATAACAAGATACATGATAGGGAAGATATATAGCATCATTTTCTGCTGCTGAGCCATCATTCCCTCTTGGGATTGGGGGGTCGCATTCTTTCCCATGAGCTGCTTTTGAGTAACGAAAAACAATCCTGTCATCATCAACACCAAGATGATTGCCGCTACCTGTGTCGGCCCAAACACAAACTTCGACCCATCTTGAGGCAAGAAATTGCCAGCCAGACGTGCACCGAAAAACTTCGCGTTGTACAACGAATCCACCACGTCAGGATTCTTCTTGAAGAAGTATCCGATGGGTCGATCAACGGCGGCGTACCTCAGAACTTGGAAGAGCGCGAAGAAAATCGGCATCTGAAGAAGCAGAGGGAAACAGGAAGCCATGGGGTTGACCCCTTCAGCTTTCATCAGTTTCTGCTGCTCAATGCCCATTCTTTGGCGATCAGCACCGTACTTCTCTTGAAGAGCTTTCATCTTCGGTTGAATGAGCTGCATATTGCGAGCAGAATTAATTTGCTTGACGAATAAAGGAATGAGCAAGGTACGCACGATAACCGTCAAGGTCATGATAGCTAGAACCCAGGTGATGCCCTTGTCGGGGCCAGTCACCAGCGACCATCCTTTGTAGGCATACATCAGGAGGAAGGACACGGCAGACCACAGTGGATCCATGATGGTGGAGAAGAAACTCTTGATGCTGAAGAAAGCCAAGATGGTCACAGGTGTACTCCTTCGTGAGATGGGCAGGGCTGCCCTGATTGTTCAAGCTCCCATTCATAGGCGGCCTGAGTACCGGGAACAGGGTCGTAGCCTCCACGTGACCATGGATTGCACCGCACAATTCTCCAGATGGCCAAAGCTAAACCCTTGAGTGCTCCATGGGTCTGCACAGCACCCAACCCATACTCAGAACACGAGGGGAAGTATTTGCAGCGGGGAGCGTACATTGGCGAAATGAAACGCCGGTACCCTTTCAGAGCTTTCACCAGGAGAAACTTCATGAGCCACATCCTTGTGCTGCTTGCTTCCAGGCCGACTCGAGGTCTTGGCGGAGATTTCCTTCATGGGGAAGAGCTCTCACCACGACATCCATCGCAGGATAGTTCCCCATTAATTCCGCAGCTCTATGGCGCAGGATTCTCTTGGTGCGATTTCTTTGAACTGCCCCCCCGACCTTCTTGCTCACTATGACACCAAATCGAGCGGTATCCGCCTGGCGTGCATGAAGTATCAGGGTTGGACGACGATATGTTCGACCGCTTTTCATCACCGACGAAAAGTCAGCACTCGAACGCAGCCGAGACTGCTGCGGCAACATGGCCTAGACGGTGAGCTCTGCGCGCCCCTTGGCCCTGCGGGCAGACAAGATAGCGCGGCCAGCACGAGTCCGCATACGGGTACGGAACCCATGCACTCGGGTTCGACGCCGATTACTCGGCTGATAGGTACGCTTAGTCACGAGAAGCTCCACTTTTCTAGATCCTGCTGATGGTCAGCAGGGGATGATCGCCACTGTTAACGACTCAGCTACGATACGCTGAATTTGTTGACAAGGCAAATTATCTCCGCAGTTCTTGAACGTGAGATAAGTCGCTCACGCCAAGTTTCTTGGGGTAGTGTGGAGCGCCTAACGTAGGTTAACTCGCTGTCCACACAATGTGGACAAGTGTGTGGACAGTGTCACGATGGTCAAAAAGATTGGAGGCATGGTGAACGCACCTCAGTCCTCCGAATTACTTCGCCCCATGTGGGATCATCTCCTGGGGTCAGTGGATCAAGGTACTCGTTCATTATTAGTGAGCTGCTCTCCAGCTGCCTTTGATGGTACGACCGTCCACCTGCTGGTCCCCAACGAATTTACTCGCTCGAGGATTGATAATCGCCTCAAAGGGAGACTAGAAGAAATAGCAACAAATTTCTTCGAGACTGATGTGAAGATCGATACCCTTGTTGACGAATCACTGCCCACCCCTGAACCGACCACAACTGCAAGCCCCGATTATCGCGACACTTTTGATACTCGAGCCCGTGAACAGCAACTGGAACGACTCAATCCTCGCTACACTTTTGAAACTTTTGTGATCGGTCCCTCTAATCGTTTCGCTCATGCGACAGCCGCAGCCGTGGCAGAGAGTCCAGGGAAGTCTTATAACCCGCTGATGATCTATGGTGATTCTGGTCTGGGAAAAACCCACCTCCTGCATGCCATCGGGCACTACATTCACAATTATCATCCCCATTTGAAAGTGAAGTACGTTTCCACTGAAGAGATGACCAACGACTTCATCAATGCCATCGCTGACACTCGTACTGTTCATTTCCGTGCCATGTATCGCGAAGTTGACGTCCTGCTCATTGATGACATCCATTTCTTGGAGTCTAAGATCCAAACCCAGGAAGAGTTCTTTCACACTTTCAATACCTTGCACAATGCACAAAAGCAGATCGTCATGACCTCCGATCGCCCCCCGAAAAAACTGGAGGCTCTTGAACCGAGATTACGTTCACGGTTCGCCTCAGGGCTTCAAGCAGATATCCAACCTGCGGATTTGGAGACGAGAATCGCTATCTTGAGGAAGAAAGCTGCTGCTGAGCGTCTTGATGTGGATACAGGTGTTTTGGAATTCATCGCCGACAAGAGCCAGTCGTCTATTCGTGAGCTGGAGGGAGCACTCATTCGTGTGACGGCCTTTGCATCGCTCAATCGCCAACCTGTCACTTTGGCAACAGCGGAAATAGTGTTAAAAGATCTTATTCCTGACGACTTTGAGCGCCCCATCACTGCACCTATCATCATGACAACAACAGCCACCTATTTCAGTCTGACCTTGGAAGACCTCACCGGTACGAATCGTACGGCTAATGTTGCCCTTGCTCGACAGATCGCCATGTACCTGTGTCGCGAGAAGACTGATCTCTCGCTACCAAAAATTGCCGCCCTGTTTGGACGGGATCACACTACGGTGATGCATGCCCACCGCAAGATCACGGACATGATGGCAAAGGATCGCGGGATTTACAATGCTATCCAAGAGATCACCTCTCGGATCACCCAATCTGGGTAAGCAACCCACAACTTCTTCCTCCAAGCTTTCTTGTTCTTCCCATGACACCATGTCGACTTATCCACAGAAGCAGTGTCGAGTTGTGAATAACTAGCAGGAATCCTCTGGATTCTTCTGTGGACAATTCAATTCCGCATCAGCACCCGTGAGTTTGTTCACAGGCTATCCACAGAATCCACAGGTTTATCCACAGGAATCCCATGAATGTCATTTAGTCCCGTCTACGGTGGATGATAGTTATCCACACAATCCACAAACGTTACTACTACGACTAAAAGATAAACACACCATATTCTTCATATCCACCTGGGCATGGAACTGTGGACAAAGCAGGCTTCCAGTTTTGTGCCCAGATGGGTAGGTTTTCCACAGTAGTAGACTCAAAGATGAATCCCGAGGTGAGACTAGTGAACTACTACACCTTTCTGAGCAGGTATGATGCTGGAAGCAAGGAGTTTCTATGAAGATTCAAATCGACAAAGACAAACTGGCTGACGCAGTCTCTTGGGCGGCACGAAGCCTCCCGACTCGACCTAGTGTTCCCATCCTCGCCGGCCTGATGATCAAGGCAGAGGCAGGAATGGTCACTATGTCGAGCTTCGACTATGAGACTTCTGCTCAAGTCTCCACACAAGCAGAAGTGGAAACCCCTGGTGTGGTTTTGGTGTCAGGAAAGCTCCTGGCAGATATCACTAAGAGCCTGCCGCAGAAACCAGTCACTTTGTCGAGTACGGACACAGAGTTGGAAGTTTTGTGCGGATCAGCTCGGTTTGCTCTTCAAACTCTGCCTGCGATGGATTATCCCGACTTGCCGCACATGCCTCAAGCCTCCGGATGGATTGATGCCGAAGAAATGCTCAAGGGAGTATCACAGGTTGTTGTTGCTGCAGGAAGAGATGAACTCCTCCCGGTGTTTACAGGAGTCAAAATAGAGTTCGATGGAAAAAATCTTTCCCTTCTAGGAACAGATCGCTACCGCATGGCTCTCAAAGAAATGACCTGGAACCCATCCACCTCTGCGCAGGGAGAAACCTCCGTACTCGTACCTGGAAAAGTTCTTCTCGAAACAGCAAAGTCCATGGTCACCTCGCCACGTATCACGATTTCTTTGGCAGACACCGCAGCAGGGGAAGGGCTTATTGGTTTCCAGGCCGAATCCAATGATGGAGTACGACAGATCACGACCCGTCTTCTTGATGGGGAATTCCCTCAGCTTCGCCACCTGATGAGTGTCTCTGATGATCTCAGTGTGTGCACAGATACCCAGGATCTCATTTCGGCGGTACGCCGTGTGGCGCTCGTCGCAGAAAAGAACACTAGTTTGAGAATGAAAATCGGCGACGATCATGTGACCTTGGAAGCAGCTCGCGGTGACCAAGCGCAAGCATCAGAAGCGGTAAAAGCGATAGTGGTCCACAATACTGCCGAGCCTGCCCTCGTTGATGCAGGATTCAATCCAAATTATCTTCTTGATGCCCTTCAAGCCCTTGATACCCCAGCTGTTCATTTTTCTTTCACTGGTTCAGGTAAACCCTGCTTGCTCACCGGGTTGGAAAAAATTGATGGTGAACCAGATCAGGACTACCGCCATGTCATCATGTTGATGAGGCTGACACCCTAGATTGTGTATCTTTCAACATTTACCCTCAGCGACTATCGTTCCTATGAGCGTCTCGACCTTGAATTCTCTCCAGGGACGACCGTGTTGTTGGGGTCGAATGGTTTTGGCAAAACTAATCTCGTAGAAGCCATCAACTACCTGTCCACCTTGAATTCTCACCGGGTTGGTCACGATCAGCCCCTGGTTCGTTTCGGATGCGAGTCGGCCACAATTAGTGCACGAGTACATGCCGGTCACGGTGATGATCGCTGCTTGAGTATTGCCGTCGAGATCCAGCAACGAGGAGCAAACAAGGCAGTACTAGGTGGTTCACAGGTGCGGCCCAAAGAGATTTTGGGTGCTGTGAGAACTGTGTTGTTCTCTCCAGAAGATCTGGACATTGTTCAAGGGGAGCCAGCAAGTCGGCGTCGGTTCCTCGATGATCTGCTCGTGGGGCGCTGGCCTCGGCTGGCAGCCACACGCGCCGAGTACGAGCGTACGGTGAAACAAAAAACAACACTGTTGAAAGCATTGTCGGGTCGTAGTGTTCGTCAAGCAGGGACAGATGCAGGGCAATCCTTGGAGGCCTGGAATGACATATTGATTCACCATGGTGGGGAACTTCTTGCTGCACGACTGAGAACACTGGGAGATATCGAATCTATGGTCAGTGATCATTATCGCCGAATTGCGCCCAAGAGTTCACCTGCATGTTTGGCCTACCATTCGACTGTGTGTGACCCCACTCGGGATGTTGATGTGGAATCCTTGAAAGAAAAAATGCAGGAAGTCATGGAGAGAAGAAAAGATGACGAACTCACTCGCGGAATGTGTTTAGTGGGCCCCCACCGCGATGACGTTGGTCTCTATCTTGGGGAGATGCCTGTGCGAGGCTATGCTAGCCATGGGGAATCCTGGTCGTATGGGCTAGCACTCAAATTGGCGAGCTTGGATCTTTTACGTGACGACGGAATCGAGCCGATTCTCATCCTGGATGATGTTTTTGCTGAACTTGATTCCCATCGTCGTGCTGAAGTTGTTCAGGCAATAGAATCAACAGAACAAGCCTTTGTGACAGTGGCAGTACGAGAGGATATTCCCACAACTCTATCTGGGAGTCTTCTTCACGTCACTCCTGGAGCTGTGTCAGTCAGTGAGGTTTCATGAGCGAGGATCACCGACCCCACGACCCGACAGGAACAGAGGTGGCCCAGCGTATTGCGGCCACAGCGCGTGGTGTTGCCCCAGCAAAAAGACGGCGAAGGACAAGGGATGAACCTCGCCAATCTGCTTGGTCAGAATCTGGCCCGTCACGCCGTGACCCTCAACAAGCAGGGATCATTCTCGACCATGTGCTCACCAAGCGCGGATGGAAGAAACAGATTTCCATCAGTGCATTGATGCCTCGTTGGGCGGAATTTGTTGGGGAAGTCAATGCTGCCCATACGACACCAGAAAAATGGGAATCAGGTGTGTTGACTATTCGAACAGATTCAACCACCTGGGCTACGTCTATGAGAGCTATGGAACCGCAAATTCTTGCCAAGCTCAACGAGATCCTCGGCGATAAAACAGTGACCAAATTGCGACTTGTTGGTCCGCAAGCTCCCTCCTGGAAGAAGGGACGGCGTTCAGTTCCTGGTCGCGGACCGAGAGATACCTATGGGTGAGCGGTCACTGAAAAAGTGAAAAGCAAGATGGTTTTAGCTGAGTTGATGGCCAGGGCCCACGTTGAGGGTCAACTTCATGACCAGTTGACCCGCAGCTTGTTCAGGATTGGAGGGTAGAGACGTGGCGAAGTCTTTGACTGCGCTAGATTCCACCCATCCACACACGACCTCTTCGTTGACTTCCTCACACCAGGTGGAGTCAAGGGCTTCACACACGTGTGCGTAACTCGACAATTGGTGGATATTGATAGCCACATCGACCCCGTCGCAATGGAGGACAACATTTTCACTGACTCGGATATGGGGGTACAGCTGCTGAGCGGCAATTTCTGGCAGGAGAGACACGAGTTCCAATCCGAGCGAACGATCGTGACTACGCTCGATGACTAGGCGCTCGTACTCTGCCTTATCGTATTTATCTCCTGGAGAGATCCACATGTCCTGAAAGACTTTGGCGCACACAATGAGCTGTTTTTTCACATCAGAGTATCGACGATCAGTGGGAAGGTAAGTGTCTTCGTCTTGTTTGATCCAGATGAGTTGCTTGTGAATAACCTCGGCATAGTCTGGCCAGGTCGCAGCAATATGGGCAGAGAGAAGGTCGGACATTTCTGGAGAAATGATGTTGTTCATCCGTACTTCGGCAACGATCTGGTTACCTTGGCGACCGGCTGTGATCTTGACGTGAGCGACCTTCTGGTTGCCTAAGCGCGCGAGGATCTCTGGACGCAACAAGGTGTAATACGGGGCACCATCGCTGGGGATATCAGGAACAGATTCTCCTGAGGTGGTGATGTATCCACACCACAGTGACCAAGCATGACGGTTCCCAGCAAAAGTGGTAGCGACTCGCTCATCAGGGGTGGATGTACCCAAGTGGTCGATGAGTTGGAAGACTCGCAAATAGGTGTTGAGAATGGTCTGACTGATCGCTTCTTCTTCAGTGAAACCGTA
Source organism: Propionibacteriaceae bacterium (assembly GCA_009782785.1). Classification (GTDB taxonomy): domain Bacteria; phylum Actinomycetota; class Actinomycetes; order Propionibacteriales; family Propionibacteriaceae; genus WQYJ01. The sequence continues at coordinate 63,136 of WRIJ01000010.1, forward strand.
GGCACTCGCTGTTTCAAAAAACGTACGATCCCAGTCAGGATGATCCAACCAGAGATATATCGTGGCACGACCATAGGAGCCATCATCACCCAGAACAGCCCGGACAGAGACCCCAGAATTGGGAAGAATCACCCGCCCATCAACGAGTTGACCATCAGAAATCATGTCAGCAATGCGTTGATTAATTTCGATATGCGACGCATCGGTGACAGTAGGGCCGTCTGTTGGCACCTGATCCCATGAGGTCATGAGTGAATGCTACCTCGGCACATCAATGACCCCGGAACGATGTCTTTCACAGTGGGAGAGTAAATAACGGCTAGGGGAAACTGTCGCCGCAGCTGCGTTTCAGATCGGCGAAAGCATCCATCCACGCAAGACAATACCTGCGACTACTGTGATAAAAATCAGGCCCACAGCGATGACTGGCATGGACTCTTTTCTAGGAGAAGAGGTAGACCGTGACCATATCAAACCGAGCAGGGCTCCACCAACGAGACCACCAAGATGGCCCTGCCAGGAAATATTCGCAGCTGTAAAAGTGATCACGATGTTGATTCCGAGCCACATCGCGATTTGACGTACATCAGATTTTCTCAGCAGGAGCATGACGAGTAAGGCACCCATCAAACCAAACAAAGAACCTGACCCTCCCACAGTGGAAGACTGGGGAGGACTCAACCACATGACTGCGAGTCCTCCGCAGGTTCCTGCCAGAAGATAGGTCATCAAGAATCTCGTGCGCCCAATCATGGACTCCAAGGGAGGCCCGAGAAACCACAACGTCAAGCACGTCATAGCTAAATGCATGAGAGAGATATGAGTGAACATGGATGTCAAGATTTGCCACCATCCTCCCTCAGCGACCCCGCTCGCCCATTGACCATCTGGATAGGACGCGCACTGGCTTTGGTAGAGGTCAGGGTACCAATGGTCTTGGGAACTTTCAGAAAGACACTGCCCCTGTGGTGAGAGTGCGAGAAAAGAAATGACTTTACGCTGAAGATGAACGAATCCGCTGGTTTGAATAATGCCCCAGATAACGACGTTGATCACTATCAATACGATCGATGTCGCTGTCGGGTTCATCGACGGGCCACTCGTGAAGAACCCTCGGGACCTCCGCGTTGCAGCACTGTGTGCATTGACACATTCCACGCACTGGAAACCCACCGGTGCAGCAATCATGCATTGACTACAGATCGGGCGAGAACAGCGTCGACAAGCAATATGGGTGAAACGCTGGGGATGGTTGTAGCAATGCGTGGTCGAGGATTCATTCACACCCCCTATTCTAGGGTGGATCGTTGATCCTCCTTGGTACTGTGGATGATCGTGATCCTCGCAATGGTGAACTCATGCGTACAATGTGTGTGAGAAAGGATCACAATGGAAGGGTTCGAAACTTATGCGCAAGTCGATCTTGGCGCGCTCGAACGTAACCTGGACGCTATTCGCTCCCATGTGGAATATCGCAAGATCCTCCTTCCGATCAAAGCCAATGCCTATGGTCATGGTCTGATAGAACACTCTTCGACCACCGTGACTGCCCCCTTGGCTCTCTTCCTCCAGGAACGCAACGCGATTGATTGGCTCGGTGTGGCGACAGTGGAGGAGGGCGTACGTTTGCGCGCAGCTGGGGTCAATCTGCCGATATTGAAATTTTCGTACACCCAAAATCATGAACTGCGTCGAGCTATCGAAGCTGGGCTCACCTTGACTGTCGGGGATCCGGTATCGATTTGGGCTGCTAGTGCCGCTGGTGAAACGGCCAACATTGTTGCTCACGTCCACTTGAAGGTGGATACTGGAATGCGCCGCCTCGGCTGCCCGGTTCATATGGCAGCCCGCTTAGCTCATCTCATTGAGGAAACCCCCTACCTCGATCTTGAAGGGGTTTATACCCATTTCGCTGCAGCAGAAAAACCAGAAGAAGACGATTTTACTTCACGCCAAATTGATCAGTTTGATGAAGCCCTCGATGATATTCACCGCAGTTTGGGTCGGGAATTAGAATTCAAACATGCGGCAAATTCAGCCGCTGTGGAACGTCACCGTGATTCCTGGTATGACATGGTTCGACCAGGAATCTTGTCGTACGGTTATCCCCAATCCGCGGATAGCCCTGTGAGAGTACGCCCGATACTCTCAGTGATCAGCCATGTGTCCTATGTGAAAAATGTTCATGCTGGTGAATCAGTTAGTTATGGACGAACATGGGTGGCCCCGCGCGATACACGAATCGCGACCGTATCGATCGGGTATGGTGATGGCTATATGCGTGCCTTGTCAAACAAGGCAGAAGTGTTGATCCGGGGACGGTTGTTCCCTCAAGTTGGTACGGTCTGCATGGACCACATCATGGTTGATATTGGTGCCAGCTCTGATATTGAAGTCGGTGAACAAGTGACCCTCATGGGCAGGGATCGCTCAGAGGTCATTGGTGCTGATGATCTGGGCAAACTTGCGGGAACAATCAGTTACGAAGTGCTGTGTGGGTTAACTGATCGATTGTCGAGAATGTATATCGGCTAGGACTTAGCGATCTGGTTGAACCGGAGACAGCGGCGCAATGGGTGTTGTGGCCATTGGTGCCGTGGGAGCGTCCTGTTTCTTGGACTGATCGTGTTTCTTGGACAAATCGTGATCACTCGCAGCAGAGGTTTCGGTAGCCATCTTCAGTCTCTGCTTTAAGGTCTGCCTGGGAATTCCCAATCCGAGACCCAACAGGAAGGCGCCAACCAGGGAGAGTACTGCTGCAGCAGCAAGGAAAACCCAATACAGGGGCTTCCAGGTGAAATGCAGTTCTGCTTTATTGAGTTCCCCAACAATGTAGTTAATGTTGATGTACCCCACCACCATGAAAGCGATTGCTCCACCAATGAGAACAATGCCCGTGGCAATAATGAAATTCTTGAGGAATTTAAGCATGAATCAACCTCCGTGACAGTAACCTAATCGACCTGTGTCACTTTAGTGCTTTGATCAAAGCGACGTCATCTTTTTCTTTCAGTGCGGGACGCGCAGTGAATTTTCACCCGCGTACGTCAGTGACTGAAGTCCTCTTCATAGTGAACATCGACATAGTCGTGGGATATATCGACATCGACGGGGCGACGGATGTGCAAATACTTGCGTGCACAACGACTCACCCGTGAGGTGTAATGCCAGTCAGCTACTCCACCAACCCCACCACCAATGATCGGTGTCTTTCTCCCAACTGTTTTCACCACGCCCTTACCAGCGGCCTCAGAAATCAAATGGGCCAAAACATGGTCGGCCACCTGTGCGTGAAAATCTGGGTCAAACACTGGAGAGGTAGCTACAGCAGCGGGAGTGGTGGGAAGTTTCTGGGAAGCAATATGGCGTTCCAATTCTCTCTCTCCAAGCAAGCACATGACGAGTGCCGTACGTACGCGGGGATCCTCCAGATCATAGCCATACAAGTGAGCGATACAGGCAACCATGCGTACCTGGATGACAATTAGTCCTGTGATATTGATAGGAGTGCCTACCACCATCGATGCGATACCACCGATATTGGTCACTACTCCTTGAACCCCAGCCATGACCGTGTGTTGGCGAATAACCGACGAGACAGCCTTGTGAACATCACCTTGGCGTTGCAGATGTTTGGCTGCGGTCTCTCGAGCACTGGGGAAGGCAGCCAATCCATCAATAGCGGTGTCCATGAGTTTCACCATGGCAGAGTTGAGGTACGGCGCAGCGACATGGGGCAGTCTAGACAGAGCGTACTCGGTCGCTATCGTTACCATTTTCTGCGGTACCGGGCCTAGCTTAGCCATGGCCATCCCCCTTTCTGGTGGACACCAACTATTGTCTCACGGTTGATGGTTTTCTCGCCTGGGGGATATCAAGGAATTAACCCTGGCTCTTTCCTGGGAGCTGGAACTGGTGAAGATACACTTAGTGGGGTGTCGAGTATGCCAGTGAAGGGTTATCAGGTCCGCCATGAAACGGAGATCAAAAAATCACGTTTCCTCACCTCGATTGGGCGCACAGATACCGAAACTGAGGCGAGGGCTTTCATTGCACGCGTACGCGCCCAGTTTCCTGATGCTCGCCACCATTGCACGGCTTATATTGTGGAGGATCACGGCGTACGGCTAGCACGAAGTTCTGATGATGGAGAACCAGCAGGTACAGCCGGAATGCCCATGTTGAACTGCCTAGTCAAAGAGGATGTCATCAATGTCACTGCTGTCGTCACCCGATATTTTGGTGGGATCAAACTTGGGGCCAGTGGATTGACCAGGGCCTATAGCGGTTGTGTGGCTGCGGTCATACGTACCATGGAACGAGTCGTCCCCCAGACCCGCCAGATCTGGGCAGTGACCCTCGGGCTTGAAGAAATGGGGAGAATCGAGGAAACCCTTCTGAGATCTGGGGTGAGGATTCTGTCACGAAACTACACCGAGGTGGGGGTGGATGTGAGGTTGACTAGTGACACAGATCCGGGGTCACTCTTTGCCAGAATTTTCCCATCGCATGTGAGGCCAGTTCACGATGGTGAAGAAATTGTGGAGGTTCGGTTCCCCCACGTTTAAGGTCAAGGCGAGTAGACTCACGTACGGATAATCCTGGGTCATGCATCCATAGAAAGTGTCCAGCTCGTGAGAGGGCATCACCTAGAGGTGCAGTTTTCGGGATTATTATTCCATTGATCAATCACAGGAGTCCCATGTCTCGAACAGTCATTTCAATGCGCGGTATTACCAAGGATTTCGGAAAAGTCCATGCCCTTTCGGGTGTGGATCTCAGTGTTGACGCTGGAGAAATCTATGGGTTCATTGGTCCTAATGGTGCAGGAAAATCCACCACGATCCGCATCCTTCTCGGCATTCTTAGTGCAGATTCTGGTCGAGCGCGTATCTTTGGTAAAGATGTGTGGCATGACGCTGTCGATATCCATAGACGAGTGTCCTATGTCCCTGGTGATGTGAATCTTTGGCCGAGTTTGACCGGTGGTGAAGTGATTGACATGTTTGTCAGATTGAAGAAGTCGGGCGACAAGAATTACCGCAAGGAACTCATTGAGCGTTTCGATTTTGATCCGACCAAAAAGTGTGGAACCTATTCCAAAGGTAACCGCCAGAAGGTTGCACTGATTGCCGCTTTTTCTACGGATGCTGATTTGTACATTCTCGATGAACCAACCTCCGGGTTGGATCCTCTGATGGAAATGGTTTTCCGTGACTGTGTTCGCCGGGAAACGCAGCGAGGCAAAACAGTGTTCTTGTCCTCACACATTTTGTCGGAAGTTGAACAGTTGTGTACGCGGCTGTCGATCATCCGCCAAGGAAAAATCGTTGACACTGGCAGTTTGCGTGATCTTCAACATTTGACCAGAAACCAAGTCCATGTTGAAGCCGATGGGGATCTGGGAGGGTTGAGCAGTCTCGATGGTGTTCATGATCTCGTACTCAAACCTGGTGAAGCAGAATTTCATCTCGACAATGCTCACACCGCTGCAGTGTTGGCCTATCTTGCTGGACATAGGGCAACCAGATTTGTCTCCGCACCTCCGACTCTCGAAGAGTTGTTTATGAGCCATTACGCTCTGGAAGAGGAGCAGGAAACTGAAGCCCTAGATGCTCCAGATCAAGACCAGGAAACTGAAGCTCAAACCCCCCAAGATGTGGAGTTGGACGATTTAGAGTCTGAAGCTCAGGAGATACAAGCTCTAGAACAGGAGCAGGAATGAGGAGCACCGCGTTAAACAATTCGACGGTTGCGTGGAGTGACCTGCTGCAAGTGATTGGGAAACGAGACCGATGGGTTCTCCCTGCTTGGATTCTTGGGGTGGTTTTCTTCTGCGTTGCATTCGTTCCAGCCATGCCCTCTTTTGTTGGTGGCGAAGAGTCCATGGTTCTCAGCGAAATGATGAAGAACCCTGCCATGGTCGCGATGTGTGGGATCCTTTACGGTGATGAACCGTCGATGGGTATTCTCTACACCCAGCTCATGATGGTGTGGTCCGCACTCCTGGTTGGTGTGATGAACATCCTCATCGTTGTTCGCCACACGCGCAGTGATGAGGACGAAGGGCGTCTTGAAGTTATTCGTGCACTCCCGACTGGCCGCCAAGCCAGCATGTCCGCCGTGGTTGTCCTCATGGTCTATCTCAATGTGCTGGTTGCTGCAGCCATAGCATTCTTCATGGCAATGTTTCACGTGGAATCCATTGATCCTGCCGGATGTGTGGTGTATGGAGCAGCATTGGGGGTCTGCGGATTGTTCTTTGCTACCCTGACACTGGTCGTGGTGCAGCTTGTTCACTCTGCTCGCGGTGCTATTGGTCTTTCGCTGGGACTGCTTGGATTCTTCTATCTTCTTCGCGCGTATGGCGATGTCTCTTCCGAGGCAGCTGCCCGCTTGTCGCCTTTGGGTTTGATCCTTCGTACTTATCCTTTCTTCGAGAACAAGTGGGGGCCGATTTTTATTCTTCTGATTGTCAGTGTTCTCCTCGTTGTGGTGGCTTTTGTTTTGGGTAGGGTCAGGGATCTTGGAGCTGGACTCTTGCCAGTGATGGGAAGAAAACGCGCTCATGCACCAGGGTCATTGTCTGGTGAATGGGGTCTGACCTGGAGATTGACCCGGGGAATGATCATTGCGTGGGCAGTCACGGTCTTCATTTTCTCTGCTGGGTACGCATCGGTCATGGGTGACATGGAGACGTTCGTACGGGAGAGCCCTCTCTATCAACAACTCATGGGTGTAGGTGCTGATGCGGAGGAGATCACCCAACCTGTGGTGGTCATGTTGATGCTGATCATGAGTATCATTGGCGCGATCCCGGTCCTTGCTGTTGCCTTCAAACTTCGTTCAGAGGAACAAAAAGGCCGCCTGGACTATGTGCTGGGCAAGACGGTCTCCCGCTGGCGACTGTTTGGGGGGTACGGAGGTCTTGTTGTTCTGGTTGCTCTACTCATGCAGATATTGACAGGCATAGGTTTTTATGGCGTGGCTTTGACGGTCATGGACGAACCTTTTGGTTTCGGGTTTGTCATGAAGGTCGCCCTCAACTATTTCCCTGCTCTGGTCTTTTTCGGCGGCCTGGGTTTGGCTTTGGTGGGATGGTGCAAGAATGCCACCTGGATCGGTTGGGCCTATTTGGGTGGTGGATTCTTGATCACCTTCCTGGGTGGAATGCTGGATCTTCCCGCTTGGGTCGGCAAACTCACGCCTTTCGGGCTCATTCCTCGATGGCCAACCGAAGAGTTCTCTTTCCATATTTGGGCGTTCGTGTTGGTTGCTGGACTCGGCTTGATATGGTTCGGTTCCCTCGGATTCAGACAAAGAGACATCACCGCCTGAGCAGGATAGCCACTCAATGAGCATGGATTGCAGTTCCTGCTCACTGTGGGCGAGGAGATCCTACCTGCCTAAACGTGGGCACCTCTCCCAGGATCCGATTTTGTTGCTTCGCGCCTGGTCAGCAAGTTTTTTGTAGGATTCGAAACGCTGTGGTTTGGCATCACTCTTGGGGTACCATGCACCAACTAGTCCTCGTTCAAGGAGCTGCTGGCCAACATCGTGACCATCGACTTCAACATATCGAAGAAGACGATCGAACCTATCCCTATCTGAGGAGCGTGGATCCGCGATGAGGGTGACTGTCGTACCGCGAGGAATTAAAGAGCGCAATTCTTGGGTGGCATCATAGGCTCCGCACTCATTGCGGCTCCCATCATGACCCATTTCGGGGGCATCAATCCCCAAGAAACGAACAGACTCTTTCTTGTCCCCCATGCTCACCTCGATCGTGTCACCATCGAACACATAGGTGAGTGTTGCCATAGTGCCAACTCCAGTGCCCGATGTCGTGCTCGGTGAGTCCACGGGTGCAGGTTCATCACCCAATTCGAGTACTGGGGTGAGGAAACTCAACCCTACTGCACAGACAATGAACAAGATGATCCATGGGATTCTTGATTTCAATGTTCGTTGCGGCTTTCGCCGAGTCGGGGATCTCCTGGTGGCTGAGGTTCTCCTGTTAGCTGTCGTTCGGGTGTTGGTCCTCCCCCGAGCGGTGGTTCTCCTGCGCGTCGCCATATCGCCATCCCCCAACTACAAAGCCGAGACTCCCCAAATTCGAGAAATATAGTCGGCCATGGAACGATCCGATGAAAAATACCCAGTACGGGCCACGTTGAGAATCGCTGACTGTACCCACGCCTGAGAATCAGCATATTTCTCATCGACGAGTGCTTGGGTAGCCATGTAGGACTCATAGTCAGCCAAAGCCATGAAGCGATCCTCGTACAACAGGTTTGATACCACCGATTCAAAAGCAGTCGGATCGCCCCCCGAGAAGGCACCCGAAGCAATGAGCTCCATGGCGGCTTTGAGATCCTCATTGGATTCATAGAATGCTGAAGGTTCGTACCCACTAGACGCAAGGTGTTCAACTTCTGGTTCAGTCATCCCGAAAAGGAAAAAGTTGTCATCACCGACCAGTTGGCGAATCTCCACATTCGCTCCATCATCAGTACCAATCGTCAATGCCCCATTGAGAGCAAACTTCATGTTCCCGGTTCCGGAGGCTTCCTTGCCTGCCAAAGAAATCTGCTCAGAGAGATCAGCTGCAGGAATCAGGAACTCAGCGAGTGTCACATTGTAGTTCGGTGGGAAAATCACCCTCAACATGTCAGCGACACGAGGATCATTATTGATCGTGTCACCAACTGCGTTAATCAAGCGAATGATCTCTTTCGCCATGTGATATCCCGGTGCGGCTTTAGCGCCGAAAACAAAAGTACGAGGAATCACGTCTGTGATCTTGCCCGAGGTGAGCTTCTCGTACAAGGTAACAATGTGCAGAAGCTTCAGCGTCTGGCGCTTGTATTCATGCAAGCGTTTCACCATGGCATCGAGCATGTGCCCTTCAGCGAAAATGATCCCATCACGGTGAGCGAGCACCTCAGCAAATCTAGTCTTGTTGAAGGTTTTCATTTCTTGAAAAGAGGTACGAAAACCCTCGTCGTACGCAAAAGGCTCCAAGTCACGAAGTCGTTCAAGATCGGTCAACCAACCCACGCCGATAGCCTGTGTGATGAGGTCCGCCAATCGAGGATTGGCCAATTGGAGAAAACGCCGTGGAGTGACACCGTTGGTGACATTCATGAACTTTTCTGGCCACATGTCCGCAAACTCAGGAAGAACCTTCTCACGGAGAAGTTGTGAATGAAGCTCGGCAACCCCATTAACCTTCCCGGCAGCCGCCGTGGCAAGGTGAGCCATTCGTACTGCCCGAACAGGATAATCAGAAATGATCGACATCGCCCGTACCATCATTTCATCACCTGCGAAACGTTCCCGAACCATCGCACAAAAGTGGGTGTTGATCTGGTCAATGATCTCCATGTGGCGGGGAAGCAACCGTGACAGAAGATCGACTTCCCAGGTTTCGAGAGCCTCCGGGAGCAGAGTGTGGCAGGTGTAGTTGAAACACGAACAAGTGATCTCCCAGGCAGACTCGAAACTCAAGTGGTAGGTGTCAAGAAGGATCCTCATCAATTCAGGGATAGCAATCACTGGATGGGTGTCGTTGAGCTGGAAGGAGATGCGCTGCCCCAGGTGAGAGATGTCGAAATCCTCTTCGAGATGGTCGATGAAATCAGCAAGAGAACAAGCCACAAAAAAATACTGTTGTTGGAGTCGTAGTTCTTTACCTTGAGGTGTTGAATCCTCAGGATAGAGAACCTTGGTGATGTTTTCAGCGAAAGTCTGTGCACGGACGGCTTCGGCATAGTCACCAGAGTTGAAGATGCCCAAATCGAAAGCATGGGTTGCTTGGGCACTCCACAATCGAAGAGTGTTCACCCAGCCGTTGCCATAACCTGGAACCATGTAGTTATAGGGCACGCCGATGACATTCCAACCAGGAACCCACCGTGATCTGGTCGCACCCTCCTCATCAGTGAAAGTCTCGGTATGCCCCCCGAAATCGACTTGAACCGAATGCTCAGGGTGAGGGAATTCCCACGGGTTACCCAAGGTCAGCCAGGTGTCGGGCTGCTCCACTTGTGCACCATCAACAAAGGTTTGGCGAAAAATACCGTACTCGTAACGAATTCCATACCCGATGGATGCAATACGCATCGTTGCTAGAGAATCCACGAAACAGGCGGCTAAGCGACCTAAACCACCATTACCTAAACCAGGTTCGACCTCTTGGGAACGCAGAGTATCTAAAGAGATCCCACAACTAGCGAGAGCCTGCTCAGCGATAGAGGCCAGGTCTGTGGCGAGCAGATTATTATCGAGTTGGCGTCCGAGAAGATATTCCGCCGACAGGTAGCCCACCATTTTGGGGCGATGATCGAAGACTTGGCGATTTGATTCCAACCAACGGGCCATCAGGTAATGGCGGACTGTGCGTGCCATGGCAAGATACTGGTCGTTGACAGTGGAGCGGGCCAAGGTCACTCCTTGACCCATGTTGAGCTCTTGAAGGAATCTGGTGAGGAATCCTTCCACCGTGTGCGCAGGGGATTCCACCGGACCTAAAACACTAGGGTCTTTTACTTCAAATTCTGGCCCAGTACGAGCACCCAAGACTTGGGCCTCCACACCCAAGGCAACAGGTTGTACTTCGGGGATATCACGTTCACTTACCACATTAGTCACCGTACAAACGTACCGACTCAATCAAGGCATTGCACACCACAGTGCAAATGATGAGACCTTCATGGTTGTTTTGCGATCCTCAGGTAATGGAACCCCTGCAGGAGGTCTGCGGTTGTGCCTCCCTGGTTTCAACGGAGAACATAGGGGTCAACATCGGTTGTGAAGGTCTCATTAATATGGATCTGACCAGGTAGCCCAGGGATGGATAAGTCACCTAGGGTGAGGGTGCAATCAAGAGTCACTCGTACGGCTCCAGGCTGCCCAGGGGGAAGGTCCAGTGCCGAAGCATCAATATCTATGTCGAGTTGTCGACATAACGACTTGGCGGACTTCAAGTGTTCGTTGACGAGGCGTTCAGCTTGGAGCTTCGCTTGTGACGAATCAGAAGCCAGGGAGGCTACTCGAGAACCACCCACGCTAGCACCATGAAGTTCATCGCGGACCATAGCGATACGTCCAATACCGACAACCAAGACCAAGAACACGACGAAGGCGGGAATAATCAACACTGCTTCCATCGAGACCGAACCCACGGTGTATTGACGAGTGTTAGCCCTCGTCATGACGGTGCGATTTCTCGTGGAAGGGTCACGTGGGACTCTACCCTCCAGTGACATCCAGGAATCGCAGAGGTGGCTATCCCCGTGATGGTCACACTCACAGTTTCTTCGTTGAGCGATACTGTGACCTGCCAGTCATCGCCAACCTCACGTTGGTGGAGGATAGACCTTGCAATGTGCTGAGGTTCCTGGTCTACTTCCGCCCAAGCGGTTGCACTTCGAGCAGCGTCCAGGCAAGCAGCGTGGGCAACCCCCTGGGCATAGACCCACAATGAAGTATGGACAATCAGCAAGACAGTGCCCAGGAATAGCGGAATCAGTACGATCGCCTCGATGGACACTGAGCCACGAGACCGGGACGACATATCGTGGGTCATAACCCGAGAAGCTGGTTGGAATGGTTCATGACATAGGTGGTGATGGCACTGACCACCACAGCAGCGATACCAATGACAGCGAGAGCCCAAATGACGTTCTCCATAGTCACTGATCCGCGTTCAGTCAAATGATCAGGTTGGTGGTGTAATAACATGTTATTTCTCTTTCTTTTAGGGCAGTGTGCCCATCATGGTCAATAGTGCTGGCCCGATCACGATCGCAAGGAAGATAATCCCCAACAGCGATACCGGCAGACTCATTTTTTCGTTCGCTTCATGGGACGATGTCAATTCGCTCAGCAGCAGTCTTTCCTGAATACTTCTGGCTTTAGCTCGAAGGAGTCGATAGATTCCAGCACCCTCCCCACTCGAGAGGTTGATGATGTCGGCAATCTCTATCAGGTCAGTGATTCCCAGTTTCTCACCGAGTGCTTTCAGCCCATCGCCAGGAGTGAGACCAGCCCAGGATGCCTCATCCAGAGCTTCTTTGAGCAGAGAAAAAACCCAAGAATCTCCCACACTGGCTGCAGAGACAAGTCCTTGGCGCGTTCCCACTCCACAGGAACGTTCCAGTGCAACAAGATTCACGAAACATCCCAACGTGAAAGAAAATTCGGTACGTAAACTGGTGGCCTTGCGCCGTACGAGACTGTCAGGAAGCAGGAAACCGACAACACCCAACCCACATCCGACAACACCTGGGACAACACCGAGAAAGTGAACCCCAGCAATCATCAGGCACCCGAAGAGAGCTCCCGGTGCCAACAGCCCCACCAGCGCGTATCCCACTTTCCGTGACAGAAACCCACTAGCAGACATCCCAACCAAAGCAAGATCGTAGTGGGGAAGAGGGCGAAGTCTGCTCGGGAGCTTACTGATGATCCACCCACTCATGGACTCCCACGACAACCCATTACTCTTGTGAAAAGGTTCGGCCGTACCCACCAATTGGTCGAGACTTTGGGAAAGATCAGCATGGACAGGGATCAGGGGGCGAACAACTAACCACACACCCGTGGACGCCACCACCCCAGCGAAGATGATTACTTGAAGAGATGACATCAGACCCTCCTGGAGGCTTGAGAACCGAGCAGTCTCATGTCCGCATCGATGGTGGTGATCCTCCTCATCCACACCACCACCACGGCATATCCAATGAGAAGCCCCATGACGATCACCTGGCCAGGACCTGTTTTGTACGCAGACATGTACTGTCCACCAAGGAATAACCCCAGCAGGACGAGGCCTGTTATGATCGTCACCCACCGAGCGGTCGCCCGAGGTTTAGCAGCATCAGCCTCAACCTGTCGTCGTCCACGAAGATCCAACCCCACCCCTTCACAGAGATCATTCAACATGGTGGTCAGTCCCTCACCTCGATGTTGGGAACCCAACAAGAGACTTGCCACAATGTGGTCGCCAGTGGAATGACCAAGATCTGCTGCGAATTCTCGTAGAGCCGCATCAGTGGTCCATCTGGCGCTCAAACGTGACGCCAATGTCGTGACAGGAACTTTCACTGCTTCAGGGCAGGACCCAGCTGAAGCAATAAGTCCCTGCTCCAGACCCGCTCCAGCACTCAAGATTCCAGCTAGCCCACGAGTCCACTCCTCCAAAGCCTCCACCTGGGCAAGGCGGATTTGTGCAGGTGTTCTCCCTAAGAGGTACGGCGCAGCCAACCCTGCAAGAGGAAGCACAGGGATGAAGAAAAGCCAACCAGTCAACAATGCCAGCAGACCACCAAGGCAGGCGAGTCCTCCGCCCACAACGATCGGCGAATTCAGTGATAGTTGAGGAAATTGAACAGGAGCATCACCATGTTCACGGCGACCCACGCCGTACACGAACAAAAGGATTCCACTCATGGTCACACAACCCAACACAGCAAAGATGATGATCATAGGCCCACCTCACAGCCGGTGTCGTACAGATGGGCGTACGCTTCAGGAAGCCAGACTAAGGAGGCTAATTGCTCACCGTCACTGGCATAGAACACCCGCGACGTGGAATAGCCGGTAGCACAATCACTAGCTTGGAGACTAATAATCTCTTTAACCCAACGATGTCGGCGGAATCCTCCCCCAGGTTCTACAGTGGTCGTCATCTCCAGGTGGACAACAAAATCAATATCTTGGCTGACTGCTCGGGAAGCATAGTCACTGGTGATGTATGGGCCAGCTTCCATAGCGCATGTGATGAGTTTTCGTACCGCACCTTCTGCACTACGAGCATGAGTTGTTGACAAAGAACCAGACCCAGATTGCATGGCTTTCACCATGGCGAGAATCTCACCCCCGCGAACCTCACCGACAATCTGCCTCGACAAATTGAATCGGAAAGAATCATAAAGAGCATCATCCAAAAGATATTCCCCCACTCGACGCCCTGCCCCATCCTTTTCACCTGACCCAGGCCGAGCCTCCCAGGCATGGACGAGGGGGTGGCGATCAGTCATCTGGTGAAGATGAAGTTCGTACTCGGTTTCGAAAGTCCCAATAGTTTCGTGGGAAGGTATTTCGGCGCACAATGCCCGCATCATTGTGGTTTTCCCCGCTCCCTGGGCTCCACACACGACGATCGAGGCCCGCTGCCGTACTGCCTGGGCAAGGAAGCGAGCACATGTTGAGGTGAGCGAACCTTGTGACACCAAATCGTGAAGAGTGATGTCTTTGAGGCGGTGGCGTCGAATGACCACCGAAGGACGAGGAGTCACCCACGCTGTTGCCGCTAGCCGGGCTCCGTTATCAAGGCGAAGGTGCAAGCGTGGTTCAGCAGGTGAGAAACTGCGTTCATTGACTTCAGATCTTGAGGCAATGAAACTCAAAAAATCGATGAGTTCATCGTCAGAATCTGCCACCGGATCGCTACGGTGAAGGGAACCATCACAGGTTTCAGTCCACACATTGTCGGCCCCACAGATGATGATGTTTTCAATATCTTGGTTGTCTACAAGGCTTTGGAGTCGACCCAGACGGAAAAGAGAATCGAAGAGTGCTTGACCCATGCGTGCCTGGTGGGAGAGACTCCAAGGATCCTGCCCTGCAGTCATGGCTAGGTTGGCTTGTTCTTCAAGAAGGTCGGCAATGATCACTCGTCCCACATCCTGGTGATGAGTGATGTCGATACCATCGGTTCCTACCCGGGCACTCAACCTGTGAGAAGCTTCGACTCTCATCTGTGCAATAACACCCCAGTCAATGACTACGTCAGGCACCGAGTCGAACCTTGAGGATTCCCAGACGGGGATGTTGCAGTGTGTCGGATGGATCGGGGCACGAGTGATAGCTGTGGAATCGACAGCACAAGTGTGAGGATTGATACCGTCGAGGGGACTAGTGGTGTCCTTGTGTTGGCGGGTAGTCAATGGAGGGCAGACACCAGGATGATCCCAGGTATGAATGAGTGCTGGGGTTTCTAGTGTGGGTGCGTACTGCGCCGTGGTCATGAAGCGATCTCCTGATAGTGGTGGGCAGTGTGCTCACGCAGCATTTCTTGGATTCGCCCGGCGCATCGATCAAGATCCGCATCGAAGCCGGTCTTACGTTTCTGGGGTGAACCGTGGGAATAGTGTCGGGCACCTGAAGGATCATGTCGCAAAGAACCCACATGATCGAGGCGCAGAACCCGTGTGACTTCTTTCTCGGTGTAAGGATTTCCCTCATTGATCAACAATGTTGCCCATCGTGGAACCCCTGGGTTGCGTAGTGCCTGGTCGTGGGCTAGGTCAGCCCATTGTTTGGCGCTGGCCAAGGAGGGAAGGTCACAGTGTGTGAGCAGAAGTACGAGGTCCACTCTCGGCAGGAGGTTGACCGGATAGGATTCCATCCCCAACCGTCCAGCGTCAATAAACACATCCACGTGGTCTGCCCACGTGGACCACACTGAAGCTACAGGCTCCCACAATTCGAGGGCATTTCGCGCTTGGGCATGAGTACGCGGGCCAGGCAGGATCGACGTATCCTTGTTGATGGCGATCAGTGAACGCGACAATTGTGACTCGATATCTCCACTTCTGTGTGCCATGAGTAAGTCGACAATCGATGGCGGGCACTCGCGGAATCCTTGAAAGAAACCAGCCATCATTGATGAACCTCCCCCAGGATCGGCCTCAATGGCGATAGCTGGGCGAGACCATCGAAGAGACAACCCTAGGGTTGTGGTGGTGACACCCGGTGATCCGCAAGCAGAGGTGAGAAGGATGAGAGCCATTAGTACTCCTGCGCAAGCAGAACTAATGCCACTTTGTTGGAGGCAGACAGCACAGCAATCAGGGGGGCATCGTCGGCTTGGACGAAAACCGTGATCACTGTCATGGAGTTTCCTTGCCCAGAGGTGATCGTTCCCACAGTGCCAGGGAAAGAAGCAGGTGCGAGATCTGTGTCAATACGGTCAGGAATCTCGACTAAAAGCACACGGTCCCCAACAGTGAGTTTCTGGTCAGGATATTCGCCTGGTTTCAAAGACACGCCGATGGCAGCACCACCTAACCCTGGTTGGGGTTGACCGCCCACGTCATCAGCAACAAGCAGGGATCCTGGTTTCAGATCAGTTGTAGCGTACTGGCCAACAACCTGTGTCAACTGTGAACTCTTTAAAGGTTTGAGGGTTGGATCTGTGCTGACGGCGACTATTGCCAGATCTGTACGCTCAATCTTTTGTCCACGGGGAATCTCGGCGCGTACAGCGATCACTTCCTGGGTGTTGCTGAGGTGTGCATGGATTCCGACTGAGGCCAAAGACCCGATCAGTACCAAGGCAATACCGGCCACCATTGACAGTGGGCTTCGACGAATCCGTGGGTGGATAGTGTTCATCTCGTACTCCTGAGGTTACCGACTAGTGACAATGTCGACAGACCCCTGCCCTCTGGTTGGCAAAGTGTTGACCCCTATCAGGCTGAGCAGGCGTGTGGCATACTCTCCTTCCACTTCCACCAGCAGTGTTGACCCGGTGATGGTCACTGTTCCTGGAACCTGATGGTGGTTGAGGCAGCGCTCAGCCTGGTCGACTGCTTGCTGGTCTGAGCGTGCGGAGACAGTGGTGACGTGTGCTCCTTCGCGTGCACAATGATGGGCGATGTCACGAATGTCTTGTTCACTGTGGGTGTGACCGGAGAAATCTACTGCGATCCCCACACTCAGAAGTACCGCCAAGGATGCTAAAGGAACCATCGCAGTGATTCGCCCACATTCACCTATTCGAGTGTTGGTTGTTCGTACCATGTCTCAAGCTTTGCGTCTGGACACAGGTGTCTGGGGGGTTATCCACAGACTTTTTGTCACCGCTCAGACTCCGTTGCAAGATCCATGAGTCCGGTGATCGCTCGATAGTGCAAAACTTCACGGTGTAGGGTATTTCTTGCACAGCTTAACTGGGGAGAACACCATGTTTGACATGCTTGGGCGCTCGGTCACTCGCCATCCTGTACGCGCAGTCATCGTGTGGCTTTTTGCTTTTATTCTTGCTTGCGCGGGAGCGTTTTGGGGGTTTGGCCACGACGGTCTCTTTGCACGACTTCACACACCAGTGTCCTTTGTTCAAGGTACGGAATCAGATGAGGTCAATACTCTCGCTTCGCGCGATGCTGATGGTGTGACGATTCTTGCTGTTGTGGAGGGACTCGATTTCCCTGCTGATGCTCCGCAGGTCATGGCGTTGATGGATACTCATCGGCACCTGCTCAGCGATGTTGCTCGCGTACAATCAGTGTTCGATCCTTTCCAACTCCCCGATCTTTCCATGCCCCAGGCACAAGGCCTCATGTCAGACAAGAGTGATGGTTTCATCATCTCCATAACGGTTGACAAGGACCTGACAGAAAAAGAACTCAAAGAAGTCGAGGCACACCTCGAAGATGCTGTGGCCCTTCTAGCCCAGGAACTGAACAAAGACTTCACCCAAACTCAGATCCACATCATGTCCACCACCGCCCTCTCGAACTCCATCATGGCCCAAGCTAGAGATGATCTCATTCGTGGTGAAGCCATCGGGTTACCAGTAGCCCTGCTGTTGCTCATCGTCATCTTTGGTGGTTTCATCGCTGCAGGAATGCCCATTCTTGGTGCACTAGTCGCCATCGCCATAGGGTTAGGCTCATTGTGGGGAATGACCTTCATTACTGATGTGGAATCTTTCACCCTCAACATTGCCTCGATCATCGGGCTAGCTCTCTCTGTGGATTATGGGTTGCTCATCGTGTCCAGGTACCGCGAAGAGTTGGCACGTCTGTTGGGTGAACGTGGATATGCCTCCGATGGTACGCAGATGCCACCCAAAGATATTGGGCGACTCATTGTCCGAGATGCTATGGAAGCAACACTTCGTACTGCTGGACGGACAGTCTTCTTTTCGGCTGTGACCATTGCCTGCGCCTTGAGCGCACTGCTCATCATGCAGGCACAAATGCTGCGCATCATCGCAGCTAGCGGGATGATCGTGACTCTACTGGCTGTGCTCACCGCAACCACATTAGTGCCAGCGATCATCGTGTTGATGGGGCGAACGATGATCAAACCTTCAGTCATCACCCGTATCCCCGTACTCAAAACTTTGGTACGAGCAGTCGGAGATCACACCTCAGACACTGGTTTCTTTTCCACGTTAGCCAAGGGGGTCCACCGCCATCCCTGGCTCATCTTGGGAGCTGTTGGTTTGATCCTCGTTGTGATGGCTTCACCACTGCGAGGATTGGAAGTACGAACCACATTCACCGATTTCCTTCCCGAGGGTCGACCAGAAACCACGGCGTACTTCATTATCCAAGACAACTATCCTGCGTTGGTGAACCCGTCGATCACGGTCGTGGGTGACATCCCTGTGGACAAAGCTGGTGAACTTGTTGAGCACTTGGAGCAGATCGATGCTGTGGTGTTCGTGTCCCAACCGGTCAGTGTTCCTGGAGACGACCAGCGTACGGTGGTGTCAATCCGGTTGGATGTCGACAATCAAGTCGGGGCACAAGTCACTCAAGTGGTGAAAGATTTACGAAGTGACAACCTGGGGTACACCCTGCAGGTTGGTGGCCCCGCAGCGATACAAATGGATTTCATTGATTCCATCATTGTGCGAGCCCCTGGCGCGCTGGCGATCATGGGGTGTGCTGTCTTCCTGCTCATGTTCTTGATGACTGGTTCAGTGATCGTACCTCTCAAAGCCATTATCATTAATTCCTTATCGCTCTTGGCGTCTTTAGGGGTAGCGACGCTCATCTTCATGAATGGTTTACTCGGGATGCCGCAAGTGATGGGGATGGAGACCTTCATCTTGGTGTGCTTCTTGTGCTTCGGTTTTGGGTTAGCTATGGATTACGAGGTGTTCCTTATTGCTCGCATCAAAGAGTTCTATAACCAGGGTTTGGCTAATGACCAAGCAGTAGAACGCGGCCTCCAACGTTCAGGACGAATCATCACCTCAGCTGCGGCCATCATTGTCGCAGTGTTTATTGGATTCACTTTCGGAGACATGATCGCCATTAAACAAATTGGTGTCGTCTTAGCGATCACCGTTATTACCGATGCGACCCTGGTGAGAATGCTGCTCGTACCAGCAACTATGACTATTTTGGGCCGCTGGAATTGGTACGCACCCAAACCTTTGGCACGGATGTACGAGCGGCTGGGAATAGTTCACTAATTGGTATCACCCTGCGGAGCACTGCGAGTCGCCCTAGCGGGCTCCGCAGCACCACGACGCAGGTTGAGCGGAGAGTGCGCTTGCGCACTATCCCGAAACCAAGGAAGTGGTTGACGAACGAAGTGTGGAACACCACGACG
>WRIJ01000011.1 GCA_009782785.1 Propionibacteriaceae bacterium
TGCGGAGCACTGCGAGTCGCCCTGGCGGGCTCCGCAGCACCACGACGCAGGTTGAGCGGAGAGTGCGCTTGCGCACTATCCCGAAACCAAGGAAGTGGTTGACGAACGAAGTGTGGAACACCACGACGCAGGTTGAGCGGAGAGTGCGCTTGCGCACTATCCCGAAACCAAGGAAGTGGTTGACCAACGAAGTGTGGAGCACCACGACGCAGACCGAGGCAGGGATGCTTGCATTCATGCTGAGGT
The DNA here is from genome assembly GCA_009782785.1 of Propionibacteriaceae bacterium. Taxonomy (GTDB): domain Bacteria; phylum Actinomycetota; class Actinomycetes; order Propionibacteriales; family Propionibacteriaceae; genus WQYJ01. The sequence continues at coordinate 247 of WRIJ01000011.1, forward strand.
CTAGGAAGTGGTTGAACGAACCGAGTGAGAAACAGAATCCATGAGCCTACCCCGGCCTGATCAACCCACCCTCGTACGCTTCAACAACAGCCTGTACCCTGTCGCGACATCCGAGCTTCTCCAGGATCTTCGACACGTGGGTTTTCACTGTCGCTTCAGACAGGAACAGAGCCGTGGCAATCTCCTGATTAGCCATTCCCCCCGCGACAAGCAACAGAACCTCTCGCTCGCGTGCGGTGAGGCAATCGAAGTCTCTGGGGCGACTGGGCATGGGTACGCCAGCGGCCACGAAGTCTATGAGTCTCTTGGTCGATGAGGGGGCTATCACTGCGTCACCATGATGGACAGTACGGATAGCAGCCAACAGGTCTTGGGGTGGAGCATTCTTCAACAAGAACCCTGAAGCGCCCGCGTGGATGGCGGCCAGAAGGTACTCATCTACATCAAAAGTAGTGAGAATGATGATCTTCGGCCCCTGAGATTCGGGGGGTGCTTGGGCAAGGATGTGCCGAGTCGCTTCGATGCCATCCATGTCGGGCATTCGAACATCCATCAACACCACATCAGCTTCGATGGTGGCCAACAGGGCGACTGCTTCGCTACCGGTGGAGGCTTCACCAACAACCCCCATGTCATCTTGGGAGTCGATGATCATGCGTACTCCCGCATTCATCAACTGCTGATCATCGACCAGTACGATTCTCAACTTTTGGGGCATGTGTTCTCCTATGCGAGTTGGTCGGCGAGGGTGATACCCCGCTGTGACGGTTCCCTAGACTCTGGGTGAGTGTCGAGGACAGTGGTTGTGCCCGGTGTGGTTTCATCCTCTAGGTTTTTTGGTGACGGTTTGGGTGGAACGAGGAGGACCGGTGGTGCATCTGGGTCGGGTACGGGAAGTACCAGACGTACTCGAAATCCGTCCTCGTAAACCCCTGCCGCGAGCGTACCACCTACGGCCGCAGCTCTCTCTTTCATCCCTAGGACACCCATTCCTGAACCTGCCGACATCTGCGGCACATCATGATTGACAGTATTGGTGATCGTCACAATGACCTCGTCTGGTTTCCAATTCTCGGTCACCGTCACCTCAGTGTCCTCTCCGGCATGGCGCATGGCATTAGTCAATGCCTCTTGGCAGATCCGGTACAAAGCCAGCCCCAACCCAGCTGGCACAGTACGCAACTCACCCAATCGAATCAGGTAGACGTTCATCCCGGCAGTTTTCATCGTGTGTACGAGGTGATCAATGTTGTGTTGATCGGGTACAGGCTGGAGTGCCAAAGAATCTTGTGAAGCTGAGAGCATGCCCAAGACCCGGCGAGTTTCATCCACTGCTGCTCGCCCAGTTTCGGCAATAGTTTCAAAGACCCGTTTCGAAGCTTCAGGGTCAGTGGAGACGAAGGAGCCCCCATCAGCTTGAGCGACCATGACCGCGAGAGAATGGGCGATGATGTCATGCATTTCTGTGAGAATGCGGCGACGCTCCGACTCGATCGCGTCCTGTTCAATGCGAGCCTTGTCAGCTGCCATCGCTCCGGTTCTCGCTTGGTCGAGTGCCTTGCGTTGCACCCGAGTGAACACCAGGGCTAGTACGGCGATGGCGAGTCCTATCGCGAGAATAATCGCGAGGGCACCCAGGAGGAAGAGTTTCGTGGGCATCAGTGGGTGCTCTGTTCCCGGTTGAGGCTGTCGAGGATAGATTTCAGTGGCATCCACCAGGGGTCTTGGGGACGCTGGGCATCAGGATCCATGGCGGCCATGGCTTGGTCGATCGGTGTGAGGGTGATGGCGTTGTGGGAGGTGCCGACGCAGGTGATGGACGTGTCGTGGTTGGTGATCTGTGTTGCGAGGTGGGTGATGGCTGTTTCAGTGAGCCGCGTCGCGAGTAGTCGATCCGCTGGGGTGGGTGTCACTCCTTGTTGGGTGTGTCCAATGATGAGAGTACGAGTGTCGTACCTCCCCTGGCCCTCCTCATCGAGCAGGTGGGCAATCGTGTCGGTCGTGTAATTCTTGGAGGCATTCTCGTTGCGTACTGCTAAGAAAAACGAGCGACCATTGTCATCGAAACTCTTCTTGATCCAGGTGATGTCCTGCCCCAAGGATTCCATGGTGATCGGTTTTTCGGGAAGATAAACCTGCTCGGCACCACCGGCGAGTCCACCCATGAGCGCGAGGAAACCCGAGTTGCGACCCATGGTTTCGATGACGAAACAACGCCTGTTTGCTGAGGCGGACATCCGTACCTGATCGATAGATTCGACCACATGATTGAGTGCTGCATCAGCACCCACAGCCATGACCGTGCCGGGGAGATTATTGTCGATAGCTACCGGTATCGCCGCAATAGGGATCTGGAGTCCAGGGTAGCGGGAACGCTCAATGTTGATGATGGATGCTGTATTGTAACCCGTCCAGCCGCCGATGATGAGCAAGGCGTCAATCTTGGCGGTTTCCAGGGCCCGTGAGATGGCGTAGAGTTCCTCAACTACTGGGGTGTGGCGGCGCGTACCCAAGGTTGCACCGGCTTCGTACGCCCAAGCGTCGACGTCCTTCCACGCCAGTTCCTGGAGTCGGCCCTCCGCCAGGCCGACGAAAGAGTCGTTGATCCCCACCATCTGGAATCCTCGCGAGATACCCAACCAGGTCGCTGTTGCGGCAGCGGTGTTCATTCCCGGTGCAAGGGCACCAGCGTGAATGATGCCGATTCTCTTGTCGGTCTTTTTAGGTTCCGTACGCTCGGGGTTGGTCAGTTCGTTGAAGACGCCCAGCAGGTGGCGATATTCCGTACCGCGCATATCCAGGACCTGGTCGTACTGAGCGTCGTTGATGAGGGTGGCGACACTGCGAGTTTCAGGTATGGCTTTATCGAGTGGCAGACGTACGATCTGCTCGCCGCGCAGCCCGAAGACCTCTGGTGGCTGAGTGCACGTCGCGGTCAGTACGTGGGCGGTTGCTTCGAAACCGAGCCAGGTGGGTGCCCAGCGATCATAGGCGCTCGGGGTTCCACCGCGTTGTACGTGCCCGAGGATGGTGACCCGTACCTCCTCATTGAGACCCTGCTCAAGGGTTTCGCGTACTTGGTTGGTGGTGATCGGCTGCCCGTCGCGGGTCTTCGCGCCCTCCGCCACCACCACAATCGAATCCTTGTGACCTGCTTGGCGTGATCGTTTGAGCTGATCGACCATGGTCTGCTCCCAATGGTCTTCGGGTGGAACCTCAGGGATGAGCAGATAGTCACCCCCACCGCACAGTGCTGCTGCGAGGGCGAGATATCCACAATTTCGGCCCATGATTTCTACGACGAAACAGCGCTGATGTGAGGCGGCAGTCGACGAGATCGCGTCCATAGCGTCACGTATTCTGTGCAGAGCGGAATCGACCCCGATCGTCATGTCGGTCCCCACGAGATCGTTATCGATGGAGCCCATGAGCCCAGCGCAGATGAGTGCGGGGTGGGCTTTGGCCTGGTCGGTGGTGATTCTGTTCTGGTCGGTCAGTTCTTCGATGAGGTCCGGCCAGTTCTCGTGGAATTCGTTGAGGCCCGCCAGTGATCCGTCACCCCCGATGACGATGAGTCGGTCGATGCCTTTCTCGATGAGATTGGCTGCTGCAGTGAGTTGCCCCTCCCGGGTGGTGAACTCTTTGCAGCGGTACGTGCCAATAGCCGTACCCCCCTTGCCGAGGATCCCCGAACCGTCCTCCCAGGAGAGTTGGGTGATCCCGTCACCCCCATCAATCATGCCCTGGTAGCCTTCACGGACCGCGTACGGTGTGGCTCCGGCGAAAAGGGCGGTCCGCATCACAGCCCTGATCGCAGCGTTCATCCCTTGAGCATCACCCCCGCTGGTGAGCACCCCAATACTTGTTCCCGTGGCAGTATTCCGCAGCTCCTCAGGTTTCATGTGCATACCCCCATCGTAGTGTGCCCACCACCAACAGACTCAACGTCAAGCAACTCTACTACCTGGATTCGTGAGTCGTGCTAGCGCGCTCCGCAGAATGACAGGGGATTGAGGTAACCACAAAGGGACGTACCTTGTGTGTTGTGGGAGGATGGTTGCATGTTTGCTATTACTGTTGATGCCCCAGGTGGAGCTGAGGTTCTCCACTTCACCGAGGTCGTAGACCCTGAACCTCACCCAGGAGAGGTACGGATCGCGGTACACGCTGCTGGAGTCAACCGTGCCGATATCCTCCAACGTAAAGGTTTCTATCCTCCACCCCAGGGGATCACCGACATCCTTGGTCTGGAGGTAGCTGGTGTTATTGAGTCTACGGCGGGTGATAGTCGGTGGAAGGTTGGTGATGAAGTCGTTGCCCTCCTTGCTGGTGGAGGTTACGGCGAATTTGCGGTCGTTCCCGATGGGCAGTGCGCACCCCTACCGCAGGGTTTGTCGATGATCGAAGCAGCGGCCATCATGGAGATCGCCGCGACTGTGGTGTCTAATTTCAACCATATTCGCCTGTGCCCAGGCGAAACTATTCTCATCCATGGCGGTGCAGGCGGGATAGGAAGTTTCGCTATTCCGTACGCCAAGCATCTCGGGTTAACGGTCATCACAACAGTGGGGAACCCCACTAAGGCAGACCATGCACGCAATCTGGGAGCAGACGCAGCTATCGATTACCACGAGGACTGGGAGAGTCAGGTACGCGACGTTGCCCCCGCAGGTGTGGATGCCATCGTCGACATCATGGGTGCAAAGTATCTCGAAGCCCATGTGAACCTTCTTACTCGCGGTGGGCGAATGGTCGTTATCGGACTCCAGGGTGGAACTAAGGGGACCCTTGACCTGAACAAGCTCTTGGGCAAGTCGGGCACTATCACAGCAACGAGTTTGCGGTTCCGCCCAGTCGAGGAGAAAGCAGCTATAGTCACCGAGGTTGTCCAGGACATCTGGCCCCTGTTCGAAGCAGGTACGATTCCCCTACCCACCATCACCACCTTCCCTTTGGCTGATGCTCGGCTTGCCCACGAGCGCCTCGAATCTGGCGAGAATGTGGGCAAGATCGTATTGGTGAACTCCGCACTCTAAGAACACAGGGGCAGCACAGGGGGACGTACGGAAGGAAATGGGGAAGTCTCACTGACAGAATTCTTCGATGAGGGAAACGAGTCGGGCTGTGTTCCCGCTTTGAAACTCAATCTCCCGATCAATGAATGTTGAGATGGCGTCGAGATCGTACTCATCTGCTTCAATCGATCGCAGAACTCCCTGCGCCTGTGCGTAACGCCCCCCAGGAAACTCACTTGGCGGGGTATAGAACCCACGTTCAGACTCATAGGATTCTGCGTCGAATTGATAGAAGAACACTGGCTTGCCCAACAGGAACATTTCGAAGGTGACTGCTGAATAGTCAGTGATCATGTAGTCACAGGCTGACAGAATTTCGAGGGTGGAGAAGTCATCAATTTTGAGTGTACGGGGATCCTCGTACGACAACTCCGTGAGAGGGTGGAGGCGAATGATCAGATTGTAGTTCGTATAATCCACTTCATCCGCTAGAGCTCGAATCGGGGCCTCCATGGAGCCAAGGTGGCGAAAAGTTGGAGAGAAAATGATGTTCTTCTTACCGATGAGGGCTGGGTAGGCCGCTTCGAGGCGAGTACGCATTTCAGCAACACTATGGGGATCACACAGCAGGTCAACCCTGGGAAGTGAGGCAACCATGATCTTCTCAGGATCGATATGAAAAGCTTGGGCATAGTGCGGAACATGGTGTTGACTACTTGCGATGACCACATCATAGTTTTCATGTTGATGCATGAGTTCAGCCATGCGACGGGCATCCAGTGGGGTAGGCCCTCTTTGACCCTCAGCGACGTCATGGACGGAGTAACCGAATTTCTTGAATGCTCCCAGCCCATGCCACAACTGGATGACTTTGAGTGATTTCTTGTGCTTCAAGACACAGGCCGACACAGAATAGGAATCCAGAATGGCCACCTTCGATGTGGCCAGATGATAAGCCTGAGCAACAAAGTGAGGATAGTATCTAATAAGCGCCCAAAATCCCTGATCAAGTTTTCGGCATAGAACCTTGACCTGGATATCTGGATCACGCAGGTGTAGCTCATCAATGATCAACTGGAAATCCAAGGGGGTGTCTTCTCCCTGTCGGCTCAAGAAAACCACCTTATGCCGTACAGGAAACAGCTTCATCAGCACATAGGTCATTCTTGCCATAGCAATGATGCAGTGGATTCCAAATTCCACCAATCCATGCTTCACTGCTTTCATCGTCCGCCACCTGTCATGTCCAGTGTACGACGAGTTGCCGGCGGGACATCAAAAATTTCTTTCATGAACCTTGAGGTGGCTTGTCCATCACAGCCATCCAGGAATAGTTCACAAAAGTTCTCCCGTTTCTTCTTGTCTATCTTCGTGGTGTCGAGGTGAGCGATCAAGGCATCCTGGTCACTGACCACTGGCCCATAGGTATAGGTCTCAAAAGGATAATAGAATCCACGAGCTCCATCATAGGTATCAAGGTCTGGGGTATAGAAGAGTACGGGTTTATCCATCAAGGCATAGTCAAAGATGGCAGAAGAGTAGTCGGTGATCAGAAGGTCGGTAACCACGAGTACATGATTAAACTCCGGATATGTCGACATGTCTATAATCTTGTCGGCACAGGAGGGAGGAATCTCCCAGGGCCTGCGAACAAAAGGATGGAACTTCAAGACAAGAAGATCCTTCTCCCCCAAAGCTTCCCCCATACGAACCAGATCAAGAAACTCAGCCTCATAACCAAAAGATCCATCCGCAAGAACCCGGTAGGTTGGGGCAAAGACCAAAACTCGTCGATCTTTGAGCGCCGGAACCGATTCCCACACCAATCGGCGTACCTCGTCCATAGCCTCTTCATCAAAGAAAAGATCAGAGCGCGGAGAACCCCATCCATGGATCTTCTCAAGGGGAACCCGGAAAGCCTGCGAATAATGGGGCCGCATCTGATCAGAACTGACAACAACATCTGTGTAGTTGCGGTGAATCAATGAGGTGGCCGGTGGAGCATTCGACCCACGACCCTCTCGGGAAAACCCCATCTTCTTCATCGCCCCCAACCCATGCCAGACCTGTACCACCTGGGTGCCTCGACGGATTTTCAGTGCGTGGATGAGATGCAGGTAGTCGTCCATGAGTACGTACTTCGCTTGAGCGACAGCCACCACCAAACGATATCGCTCACTCATTTTCTGCAAGAAACCACCCCACGATGACGGGAAAAACTCCCAGGTGTGAAACTCGTCCCCCATAGCCTCGCGGATAGAGCGAAGATTCCCACTCAGGTGCGAACCCACACCCGAAATAAAAACAACCCCCGTCGAACGAACAGGTTTCACCCAACACATCACCCGATAAGCGACAAGGTAGGGGAACCACCTCAGGCGCTGAACCACGGGAACAAGTGGTTCGGGGATCAGATATTTCACGGCGTACTCTTTCACCAATGGTCTCTCGCGGTGAGGCGAAAAGTCTCTCACACCATCATGCCACGATGTCTTTCAGAATCATGATCGTGCGTTCAATTCCCTGCGGTATGTCATAGAGTGGACTCCAACCCAGGGCTGCGATCTTCGAGCCATCCATGACAGCTTTATCAGCAGCCGAAAACCCGCGCTGTTCTACCTCTGAAGGCAGTTCAAAGACCACTTCTCGCCCAACACTGGCAGCAACCAACCCCGCAAGATCTTTCAACACAATGTCACCTGAGCGGTGAGCAATGTTGTAGGCCTGACCAGCTTCACCACTGAGCAAACAGGTCAATAGGCCACTGACACTGTCAGCAACATGGAGATAGGAATAGTGCTGATGGCCTGCCGACTTCAAGACAATATCCTCCCCGCCCACAGCTTTCAACAGGAATTGCGACAGCGCCTTAGTGTCGGTCAGTTTCATTGTTGGGCCGTACACCCGAGGAAGTCGCGCAATGACCACATCCAACCCATGGTGAGCACGAAAAGCCTGACACAGGGCCTCCCCGGTTCTCTTCGATTCCGGGTAGCCCGCACGCAAAGTGTTGCAGTCAATGTAACCCATGTCGTGTTCAGCAAAGCTCTCCAAGTTTCCGCGATTATCGCCATAGATTTCCACCGTCGACAGGAAACACATTCGCCGAGCCTGCGTACGAACAGCTAATTCCAGCATCGCAAAGGTGCCTTGGACATTAGTCGTGATCGTACCAATCGGATCAGTGGCATAAGCAACAGGATGAGTATTGGACGCTGCATGGATCACATAGTCGCCACGAGGAATATCCAAAGAATCACTCACCAGATCTGCTTTCATGATGACCAGATTCTTGTCCTGGTAGTACGGCGCAAAGCGTTCCTCCAAGCCAGCGCGGTTGCGGGCGAGAGCTGTGATCGTACAATTCAATTGGTCGTCAAGGTTTTTCTTCATCACCACATCAACCAGGAAACTCCCGATCATTCCTGATGCTCCGCTGAGAACAATCGACGAGTCAGCTAACCGATCCCAACCAAGGTCCAGTGCAGCGAGGGCCGCAACGTCATCACGGTACGTGGGGTTGTCGAGCAGATGCATGGTTTTAGGTGTCCTCACGGTTTCCCACCTTGGTGGGTGGGAGAGTCTTCCCGAGAACATAAGCATGGAAGAGTGCAAGATCGTCAGGGGTGGTCAACTTAATATTCTTGTCCGATCCAGCAGCGAAGTGCAGTCGAACACCCAAATCAACCATCATGGTGTTGGCATAAGATGAGGCCCCAATGCCGACCCCCGTCTCGAAGGCTTCCTGATATCTCGATGCGAGCAGGTCGTAGCGGTACGCCTGGGGAGTCGACACTCGCCGCAGTGTTTCGCGCGGTACGTAGTGAGTCGTTGTGTTGGGATCTGAAGGATCGATCGTGAATATTTGTTCGTTGTACGGCAAGGAGGTGACCGCATTGCCATGTTCGTGACAGACAGCCAACACATCAGAAACGACAGCTGGATCAACCAAGGGACGGATTCCATCGTGAATCATCACCACATCATCATCCTTGCAGTGACCCTGGAGGCGCTGAACACCGAGATAAATGGATTCCTGAGCAGAGTCTCCACCAGAAATCACCCAGTCCAATTTCGTGACCCCGTACCTCGTGGCATAGTCCTGCAAGATCTCATGCCAACCATCGATGCACACCACACCAATCGACGAAATACTGGGATGATCCTGAAAAGCTTCCAGGGTGTACAGCAAGATCGGTTTATTCTCCACAAGGTGGAACTGCTTGGGCACTTCAAGCCCCATGCGCGTACCTGAACCACCTGCAATGATGATTGCTGTTGTTGCCATAGATTCCTCGCCTTCGGTGGGAAGTCACCAACCCAACATTTTCCTCACCAGACTACCCCGCGCTGACAAGGTGCACCAAGTCTTTTTAGTGTTCAACCTCACGCCCATCGCATCGCTCCACCACAAGGATCGCAGCATGCACCTCAGTTAGTGGAGTTGGTATAAAACTCAATACCCTCATCAATGGGGCCGTCAAAGAGCAGCTTTCCGTGATCGATCACCAGTGCCCTCTTACAGAATTCTGCTGCCTTTTCCAGGGAGTGGGTGACGAACAACAACGTGACCTTATCCCCAGTCATGATCTCTGTCATGCGCTCCAAACTCTTAGCAGAGAACCGGCGGTCACCCACAGCGAGCACTTCGTCCAAGATGAGAATCTCTGGACGCAAAGACGACGAGAAAGCGAAACCCAATCGTGCCTTCATCCCCGAGGAGTACGTACGCATCGGCTGGTCGATGTACTGACCGATCTCTGCAAAATCCGTAATTTCGGGGAGCAGTTCAAGAATTTCACTGGTGGACAAACCCCACAGTCGCCCTCTGAGCATGAGGTTTTCCCTGCCAGTGAGTTGTGAATCAAAACCTGAAGTCAGATCGAGTAGTGCGGAGACTCTCCCATTCACTTCGACTCGCCCCGATGTTGGGCTAGCGACACCGGTGGTGATTTTGAGAGCCGTACTCTTTCCAGCGCCATTAGACCCTAAGAAGGCGACCGACTCACCTCTTTTAATGGTGAAGCTCAGATTGTTGTTGGCGTGAACCTTCTCGTTTTTCACCTTTGGCCAGATAGCAGCCAAGAGCCGTGCTCGATCATTCTTGTACAACCGGTAAGTCTTTGTGACATTGGTGAACTTCACCGCAATAGGATTCTCACCGTCGTTGGTTTGAATAACTGTTGAACCTCTAGAGGACATCGGGCACCTCCGGTCCTAGGCGGAATTGAACCCTGACACTCAAGACAAACATCACAGCGAAGACAAGGAAGAATGGCCAAATCAACTTCGGGTGATCCCATATCCAGTAATGATCACACAGTGAAGCTCGGAAACTCGTGGCAAAAAACGTGATCGGGTTGAAGGCAAGGATCCACTCGGCAGTCGGGGGAAGATTAGAAATATTGAAGATGATTCCTGAGAGCCAAAACAGCGGGAGAGAAAAAGCCTTAATGAGGTTGTGGAAGTCACGACTGATAGCTGACAGCGGGGATGTCATCATGGACCAGGTGACCCAGAACAAGTACATCAAGATCACGAGAAGCGGTAGTTGTAGGGCATAGATCGTGAACGGAACTTTCATGACAAACATGACAGCAAACACCACGAGAAAATTCATGAAAAAGATGATCAGGTGTCCAGCAGCAAAAAAGCTGGAGATGACTGGCACCGGAAATCGCAGCCTATTGACCAGATAGGAGTAACGGGAATAAACATTCGATCCTTGGGTGAGCATGCTCCGCATGAAGAACCAGGGAATGAGCCCAACAGTGAGCCAGACAATGAACGGTGTTTCACCAGAGACTTTCCCCGCTCGAAGACCGATGTTGATGGCGAACCAGAAAACAAAGACGTATGTGATCGGTGTGATGAAAAACCAGATCCACCCGAGCGCAGCTCCTCGTACCTCTTTTTGAAGCTCTGTCTTAGCTAACTGCCAAATCTTGGTACGCCACATCCAATTATCACGGAAGATTCCTTGAACTGTCTGAAGCATGGAGGATCCTTGACTCATAAGAATAGGCCGATGTGCTATCCAGCACAGGGAGTTTATCACGAGCAAGGATGAACAGAATCCAAGTCTGTGTGCATGGTTGAGACCAATTCAGTAGACGAGCTTGGCACCTTTACTTGATTCTCCCAGTCCGAGACCTTGGGGAGGTAGGGACGTACGTCCCACATGCTTCCTGGGCTCACAGTGGCAATTTCGGCCCAAATTCAGGGGGATGCCCCCCACTATGCTGTGAAAAACCGCCACGATGTCAGGGTTGTACGGTAGAATAATTGAGTTGGAAATCCATCGATTTCCATCCCTAATCGATTCCCCGAGGAGACAGATGGCAGACGAATCACAACCCGTGGTCGAGGAGGATATCGACGATCTCCCACCAGTCGATGATTCTATCGAACTTAGTGATGACCAGATCACAACCAAAGTCGACGAAGGCGCCTACGACGCTGAAGCCATCACTGTGCTGGAAGGATTAGAGGCAGTACGAGTTCGCCCAGCAATGTACATCGGCTCCACTGGTGAGCGTGGACTCCACCACTTGGTTTATGAGGTGGTCGACAACGCCGTCGACGAAGCTCTCGCCGGTTATTGCGACACCATTGACATACGCATTCTGAACGACAGCGGGATTCGAGTCACTGATAATGGGCGAGGAATCCCAGTCTCTGAACATCCCACCGAGCAAATGTCCGCCCTCACTGTGGCGCTGACCAAGCTCCATGCTGGTGGAAAGTTTTCTGGTTCCGGATACAAGGTCTCCGGCGGACTCCACGGTGTGGGGGTTTCTGTCGTCAATGCTCTGTCAACATCGCTCACGGCTACCGTGAAACGTGATGGATACACCTGGACGCAGTCTTTCGCCCTGGGCGAACCGGATGCTCCCCTCGAACAAGGTGAGCCAACCAACGACACTGGGACATGCATCGAATTCTATGCTTCAGGCGATATTTTTGAGACAACAATGTACTCATACGAAACCCTCGCTTCTCGATTCCGCGAAATGGCCTTCCTCAACAAGGGGCTCACCATCTCGATCACTGATGAGCGCCGCAACCATCTCGATGAGGACGGAACCCAGGTCGCCACTATTTTCAAGTACGACCGCGGGCTCATCGATTACGTTAAATATCTGATTGGCTCTAAGGATGTGATTCACCCTTCCACTATTGCCATGGAGGCTCAAAATGTTGAGGCCAATATGAGCCTCGAAGTCGCTATGCAATGGGCGAACGGGTACGCCGAGTCAGTTCACACCTTCGCCAACACTATTAACACCCATGAGGGTGGCACCCACGAGGAGGGTTTCCGTGCTGCTCTGACTAACACAGTCAACAAGTGGGGAGAAGTCTGGGGGCTGATCAAAAAGCGTGAAGACAGGGTCTCTGGTGACGACATCCGTGAAGGCCTCACCACCATCTTGTCGATCAAGATTTCTGAACCCCAGTTTGAAGGCCAAACGAAGGCAAAGCTGGGCAACACAGAAGCCCGCTCCTTCGTACAAAAAGTAGTCAATGATCGCCTCGGTGATTGGTTCGAGCAAAATCCGAATGAGGGGCGAGAGATCGTACGCAAGGCTCAAGCTGCAGCGTCCGCTCGCCTCGCCGCCCGTAAAGCTCGTGACCTAGCCAGGTCAAGAAAAGGCCTGCTCGGTGGGGGTTCACTGCCCGGTAAACTTGCAGACTGTCAATCGAATTCACCCGAAGAATGTGAGATTTTCATTGTTGAGGGCGATTCCGCTGGTGGCTCAGCCAAGGGTGGACGTGACCCGAAGACTCAGGCCATCCTTCCGCTGAGGGGAAAGATCCTCAATATTGAGAAAGCCACGATGGAGAAGATTCTCCAAAACCGTGAAGTGGAAGCCATCATCAATGCTTTGGGTACGGGGGTTCACCAAGAGTTTGATCCACAGCGTCTGCGCTATCACAAGATAGTCCTCATGGCGGATGCCGATGTGGATGGTGCCCACATCCGTACACTGCTACTCACCCTCCTGTTCAGGTTCATGAAGCCACTCATCGACGCTGGCAATGTTTATCTGGCCCAGCCTCCGCTCTATCGCATCCGCTGGACGAATTCTCCACACGAACTCGCCTACACTGATGAGGAACGTGATGAGATTCGCCAACAGGGTCTCAATTCGGGGAAGAAACTCCCTCAAGTGAACCCGATCCAGCGGTACAAGGGTCTCGGCGAAATGGACGCCTCAGACCTTTGGGAAACCACCATGGATCCGCAGCGGCGTACTCTGCTTCAAATCACTCTCGATGACGCAGCAGCAGCATCCGACATGTTCTCCATCCTCATGGGTGAGGATGTGGACCAGCGCCGCGCCTTCATTCAGCGTAATGCTAAAGACGTTCGCTTCCTCGACATCTAACCAACGAAAGAAGAATCAACCATGGCTGATGATCCCTTGGATATCGATACCGAGATAGATGACACTGAGGAGGATCAAGGACTCTCTGCGGCTGCACTGACTGGAAAGACAGAAGCGATTGATCTCAACACTGAGATCCAGCGCTCGTACCTTGACTATGCGATGTCAGTCATCGTGGGGCGCGCTCTTCCCGATGTACGCGACGGACTCAAACCCGTCCATCGGCGAGTCATCTATGCCATGTACGACGGGGGATATCGCCCTGATCGCGGGTGGCACAAGTGTTCACGCGTCGTCGGTGAGGTCATGGGTAACTATCACCCCCATGGTGATTCCGCGATCTATGACACTCTTGTACGCCTCGCCCAACCGTGGGCGATGCGTCATCCACTGGTTGCAGGTCAAGGTAACTTTGGTTCCCCCGGTAATGACCGTGCAGCTGCCATGAGGTACACCGAGTGCAAGATGGCACCCTTAGCCATGGAAATGGTTCGAGACATCACCGAAGACACGGTTGACTTCCAACCAAACTACGACAATCGTGAGACCGAACCTACGGTGTTACCAGCCCGCTTCCCTAATCTTCTGGTGAACGGTTCAACAGGGATCGCCGTCGGCATGGCCACCAATATTCCTACTCATAATCTTCGTGAAGTCAACGATGCCATCCAGTGGGCTTTGCAAAACCCTGAAGCATCAACCCAAGAGCTGCTGGACGCTGCCATTGCGCGGATCAAAGGGCCAGACTTCCCCAGTGCTGGACTCATTGTCGGACGCAAAGGGATCGAGGATGCCTACCGTACTGGTCGTGGACTTGTCACGATGCGAGCAGTCATCGACATTGAAGAGGAACGCGGTCACACGAACCTTGTCGTCACCGAACTGCCATACATGTGCAACCCTGACAACCTCGCGGTGAAGATCGCAGAGCTGGTGAACTCGGGCAAAATCACGGGAATCTCTGATATCCGAGACGACACGTCAGCGCGTACCGGTCAACGCCTGGTCATCCAGCTCAAGCGTGATGCTCAGCCTCGTGTAGTGATGAACAATCTCTACAAACACACTCCACTCCAGGACACGTTCGGCTGCAATATGCTCGCGCTCGTGGACGCAGTCCCTCGTACTCTGCGCCTTGACCAATTCATTTCTTATTGGGTCAAACACCAAATTGAGGTGATCCAACGCCGAACAAGTTTCCGTATCGCTCAAGCCGAGCGTAATGCCCATTTGTGGAGGGGGTACGTTGCTGCCCTGGATCAGCTCGATGCAGTGATCGCACTGATTCGTGGCTCGAAGGATGCAGAGATCGCTAAGCAAGGGCTCATGGATCTTCTCACCTACACTGACCCTGCTACAAACAAAGAACGCCACATTGATGAGGATCAAGCAACAGCTATCCTCGATCTTCAATGGCGTCGCCTCGCCGCTATGGAACGTCAGCGGATCATTGACCGTCTCGCTGAGCTGGAGCGTGTCATCGCTGACCTTCGCGACATTCTCGCCTCCGACGAGCGCCAACGCCAGATCATCTCCACAGAGCTACAAGATATCGTCGACAAGTACGGCGATGAGCGTCGTACCCGCATCATTTCAGCTGATGGGGATCTGTCTGAAGAGGATCTCATTGCGCGCGAAGACGTGGTGGTGACAATCACTCACGGTGGGTACGCGAAGAGAACCAAAGCTGATCTTTATCGTCTACAAAAACGTGGAGGTAAAGGAGTCAAAGGGGCAACACTGCGCGCAGACGATGAGGTTGCCCATCTGTTTTCCACCAACTCCCACGAATGGTTGCTCTTTTTTACCACGAAAGGTCGGGTCTATCGTACGAAAGTATGGCAGCTGCCTGAAGGTGGACGCGAGGCGAAAGGTGGACACGTTGCCGGATTGTTGAGCTTCGCTCCTGACGAGAAAATCGCTCAAGTCCTGACCTTGGGCACCTATAGCGATGCTGACTATCTTCTCTTGGCGACACGCAAAGGGTTGGTGAAGAAAACTGTTCTCACCCAGTACGATTCTCCGCGCCAAGCAGGGTTGATTGCTGTGAACTTCCGCGATGAGGATGATGAACTCATCGGTGCCGCACTGTGTAATGCAAGCGATGATGTTCTGCTCATTTCCATCAAGGGCCAGTCCATTCGTTTCGCTGCTGACGATGAGCAACTTCGACCCATGGGTAGGGCTACCTCTGGTGTGACCGGTATGAGATTCCGTGGAAGTGACGCGCTATTGTCGATGGCTGTCATTGGGTCAGATACTGGTGAAGATGATCGACATGTTTTCACAGTCACTGATGGGGGTTTCGCCAAACGTACCACTATTTCGGAATATCGTACGCAGGGAAGAGGCGGATTGGGCATCAAGGCCATGAAACTCAATGAGGACCGCGGCAAGCTCGTAGGTGGCCTCATTGTGAGCGAAGACGATGAGGTGATCGCGATCAAGACCTCTGGGCAGATCATTCGTTCCAGTGTCAGTGATGTGGCTGTCAAAGGCCGCGACACTATGGGGGTGAAATTCGTTGGCCTGCGAGGTGACGACCAGGTGGCGGCTATCGCGCTGTACCCCGATTCTGGAGAAGAAATGGAGGCGGATGACACCCCTGGGATCGACACTGAGACCGCCACTGACAACAACGAGGGTGGCAGTGAGAGCATTGGACAAGACGATGGTGATCTCAGTACGGTAGAGTCTTAAGCGACCGAGACGAGCGCACGCGCTTGGTCTCAACACGGTGCGGGTGACATCAGTATACGCTCCCGCAGTTACTGGAAGAGCAGGAGTGCTGTGATGGCCAACAACGAGCAGACAGGGTCGGGAACTGGTCCGTCAGCGGGAGGCATCGGGAAGAGTATCACCCAGAGTTTTCTCAATCGGGTCAACCGTGTCAAAGGTGAACTCGACCCAGAGGTGGATATGGGTAGCGCTGGAACACCAGCCCCTCTCGAACCACCCCTCCAGGGGCTCAATTCAGTAGACAAGGCCACCACACCTGTGAGTGGAGACTCTTCTCCTGTGGACGTACTTGCCACACCAGTTTCTTCCGCTGCTTCATCGGTTGCTTCCAGTACGCCAGCAACAGCATCTGAGGTGAGTCCCACCTCGGCCTCGACACCAGGACCTACCCCCGAGATAGAGTCACCTTCTCTAGGATCTGGTTCGTCTGTGAGCTTAGGGTCAATGATGAACCCCACATCCACACTGGAAGAGGATGCTGCCGCAGAGACGACCGAGCTCAAGACTGATACGAAGGCTACTGAAGTGGTTCCGGCAAAAAAGCCCAAGATAACAGTGTCATCGAGTCGGCCCAAGGCTTCACGCCAAACTCGCCGTGCGCGTCTTCGCATCTCTCGGGTTGATCCGTGGTCAGTAATGAAGACCGCTCTGCTTTTCGGTGTTGCTGGGTGGATCATGTTCATTGTCGCCACCTGGATTGTCTTCGGTGTCTTGGAGATGACCGGTCTCTATGAGGCTGTCAATTCAACAGTCGCTCAGATTTTCGCTTCCCCCGACCAAACTGATGACTTCAACATCACAGATTTCATTAACACTACTCGTGTCACAGCACTTGCTGCACTGATTGGTGCTGTCAATGTCGTGATCTTGACAGCTCTAGCCACTATTTTCGCCTTCCTCTACAACTTGACCGCAATAGTCATGGGTGGAGTCGAAGTAACAATGGCAGAGGATTAAGAGTTACCCCACTCCCGTCACCCCGCGGACCGCGCTAGGGCGACCCAACCTCGTCATTCTGCGGAGGGCGCCAGCCCGACTCGCAGAATCCATACCAACCACCAGAGGGTTGTAGTCACACCATGGGGAAACTGAGTGCGAAGGTCGTACCCTTGTCAGAGGTTTCATCCACCTTCAAGTCACCGCCAAACCGCTGAGCAACTTCAGAGGACAACGCCAACCCGAGTCCGAAACTGCGTTTCCCTCCTGTCTCACGACCGTGTGAGAAGCGCTCAAAAATTCTGTCCTGATCCACTCCAGAAATACCTGGGCCCTGATCTCGGATTCTCATGATAATCGAGCTTTCCCAGATCTCAGTGGACACTTCCACCACGCACTGTGCAGGCGAATGCTGAATAGCATTATCAATAATGGCAACGACAGCTCTCTTGAGTGAAGTTTTCGGTACCCCCACTCGTACTTCTTCTCCTGGTAGAAGCCGTACAGAAACCTCTGCTTGCTCGGCGAGAGAATCCAAGGATTCCACTGCTTCCTGCAAGGTCTGTTGTACGAAGGTTTGCGTCTCAGGCCCAATGTTTTCACCTTCAACAGTGAGCAGCATGTCGTCGAGAACATTCGCCATATTGGCGGTGTCCATCGATAACTGGGACACCACATCATCGATCGGTTTACCTGCGTCCAGTCTCCTTTGCAGTATTTGCACTCGCGATGACAGAGCAGTCAGTGGGGTACGCAGTTCATGGCTAGCGTCAGCGACGAAATGGCGTTGAAGCTGCAGTGCTTGGCTCAAAGGTTTGACAGCACGTCGAGCCGTTGCCCAAGCAACAAAAGGTGTGAACACTAAGCTGATCAGAGCGACGATTGAAACAGTCCAAATCACATCGTTAGCACTCAACCACCCATATTTGGGTGGTGGTGGTGATTCGGGATCTGAAGGGATTTCTATAGGAACAGCCGTAGCAGCAGCGATAGTAATGAGTGCGAGACACCCGAGCATGACGATACCGGCCGTGGCAGCAGCAACCGCCGTACCCACAGACAGAGCTGCCTCATGAACCTTGGCGTCGTCCCCCGAGGCTGCCACCACAGTTTTTGATTTCGGTGCTGGTTTCTTCACTGCTGGAGGAGGCGCAGGTGGTGTGGCCTGTAACCGCGCCTGCCTCTTTGTTACTCGAGGGTGATCCTCGCTCATGAACCCAACCCCAACCTGTACCCTTGCGAACGTACAGTCTCGATGATACCGTGTTCTGCTTTGCGGCGAATATAGTGGACATAGGTGTCAACTGTTCCAGGGGTGTCATCAACAGAGAAGATCGCCTTCAGTATTTCTGTTCGAGAAAAAATGTGCTCTGGCGATTCCGCCAAGAGTGCCAAGACAGCAGTTTCGGTGGATGTCAGCGAAACGCGATCCCCATAAGGGTTGTACAGCGACTGGGTTTCAGGAACGAGCAGCCAATCCCCAATATAGGTCTTCCCAGTTTCAGCCGCAAAACCTCGCCGAAGAGCACGCAAGCGGGCGAGGAGCTCATCAAAATCGAAAGGCTTCGTCAGATAGTCGTTGGCCCCACCATCGAGACCAGAGACCCGATCATCAACAGATCCTAATGCTGTGAGCATGAGTACGGGAGTGGTGATTCCTGCACGGCGTACGGATCGAATGACCTCGATACCGTCAATTCCTGGAAGTCGGCGATCGATGAGCATGAGGTCATAGTGTGTACTCAAGGCCAGGTCGAGACCCTTCTCACCAGTAGGGGCATGGTCGACCGTGTAGTGGTCTTGAAGGACTTCCACCACCATGTCAGCAATGGAGGGATCATCTTCGATGAACAGCAACCGATCATTCATGCCTCTGATTCTATCCCCGAGTACGTTGTGGGTTGGGTCGCTGTGTGCAGTTGAGCGGTGGAAATCCAGACTCCACTGTCAGACAAATGTGATTCCTGGACCCTGCGAGTCGCTTCGCTCCGCAGGGTGACATCTGATGTGACAGTGGTGCCTGTCCTCTCCTGTTAAAACCGGTCATGGGAGCGGGGGAAAAAGTGGTAAAGTCACGTAGCGGCATCAATGGTTGAAACAACCAACCAAACAGGGAAGGTTTTGCGATGAGCGAGAAGCCCAAATACCCCGGGGTCCCCGAAGTTATTAATGGGAACGGAGCTGTCGCCTATGTCATGGGGCACGTCTGTGGCGGTGTGATCGGCTACCCCATCACGCCTTCGACCGAGATCTCCGAAATCTTTGAAGCCTCCAGAGCTGATGGGCAGCTCAATGTCTGGGGAAAACACCCCTTCTTTGTTGAAGCTGAAGGTGAGCATTCCGCTCAATCTGGTGCTCTCGGAGCGGCACTGACTGGGGGCAAATTTATCTCCAATGCCAGCTCTGCACAAGGAATCCTCTACGCACTGGAATCCCACTATGTCACTGCTGGAAAGAAGATTGGTGGTTTTGTCCTGCACGTGGCTGCTCGCGTTGTCACGAAGCATTCCCTCAATGTCATGGCTGGTCACGACGACATCTATTCACTTCTTCCCGCCGGTTACACTATTCTGTTCGGTTCCGACCCTCAGGAAGCTGCTGACCTTGCAGCCATTGCCTATCGCACCAGTTCACTGTCACTGATTCCTGTGGCTAACGCTATGGACGGATTTGCCACCTCCCATGTCATGAGTGAGGTGCAACTTCCTGAACCTGAACTGTTGGCCACCTATGTGGGCGATCCCGCTAGTCGTATACCGTGCCCAACAGTGGCCCAAGAGGTTCTTTTTGGGGCCAAGGGCCGAGTCGAATACTTGACGAAATGGGTGAAAGATCATCGCGATGAATTGAGTGCAGAAAACTTCACTGCACTCCACCTCATTTTGAATCAGAATGTTGAAGCTATCGAAGCTGACAACGAAGGTGAACTCATCTCCAAGGTGGAAGAGTATCTCCCCGAGTCTCTTCGCGGCGCCTGGAAGAGGGCCTGGAAGGGTGCTTGGGCTAAAGGTACGCGCCAACTCGTACCGGCCATTGTTGATCCCAACAATCCTGGCCTCGCTGGTGGGGTTCAAAACCAGCCCGATTTCCAAGCCGGTGCAGCCGATCACCGTACGCACTTCGCTGCCGCAGTACCGCAACTGGTTCGCCAAGCCATGGAGGAATACTCCGAACTCACTGGGCGTACCTATTCTCCCGTGCAGAGGTACGGTCCAGAAAATGCTGACCTGGTGCTCATTGGTTTAGGTTCCATCACCCAAGATGCCCGCGCACTCTTGCCGTACTTCGAATCCCAAGGGATACGCGTGGCAGTTGTGTCGATCAAACTCCTGCAACCCTTCCCCACCCAGGATTTGATCAATGCGATTCGTGGAGCGCGTTATGCCACTGTTTTGGAGCGTTCCGAAGATACCCAACTCACGACATCAGTGAAACGGGCACTGTTTGAAGTGGGTGTCTCGTCGAGAGATATTCACTTGACGACTGCCATTTTCGGTCTGGGCTCCCATGACGTACAACCGCGCGATCTCATTGCTGTGGTCAAGAAGATGGTTGATGGGGATAAGACGCCGCTGGTCTATGTGGGTTCTCAATTCTTCGTCAAGAACCCTGCCACTCCGGCCTTGGAAGACATCCAGAATCGGATGAAAGAGGCCTATCCTGAGACCCAAAAGATGGAATTGGTCACTGGTGAAAACCCTTCTGGTCTACTCCCAGAATCTGCGGTACGGATTCGATTCCACTCTGTGGGAGGGTACGGGACTGTGGCTACGGGCAAACTGCTCACCGACATGCTCTCTTCGATGCTGGGGATGCATTCCAAATCTTCACCCAAATACGGATCCGAGAAATCGGGGGCACCCACCAATTTCTATATCACCCTCTCGCCTGAGGAAGTGCTGTTCACTAACGCCATGCTGGAAGAGGTTGAGGTTGTCATCTCCCCGGACCACAAAGTGTTTGAGCATGACCGTCCTTTGCATGGGCTCGTGGATGGTGGAACCTTCATCCTTCAAGCGGATCGTCCCGCCTTGGATTTGTGGAAGTCCCTGCCCGCGTACGCTCGCCAAGAGATTCGGGACAAGAACATCCGCTTCCTGATCATTGATGCTTTTGCCGTTGCGAAAAAGAACGCCCCCACAGCTAGTCTCGAAACCCGCATGATGGGTATTGCCTTCATTGGTGCAGCCTTTGGGCATGTGGATCGTATCTCTCGGGGAGCAGAACTTGGGCAAGTGGAGAAGCTTATTCGCCGAGAACTGGAGAAAAAGTTTGGTTCCAAAGGTGGAGCAGTGGTTGAGGGCAACATGTCCACCATTGTTGACGCTATTGCAGCGACCACTGCGGTGGACTACACCCAACCGGAGTACGCGGAATCCGAGACTGAGGTCGCCACGAAGGTGCCCGTACTGTCGTCACGGGTGGGGCCGTCAACCGGTTTCACCCCAGCGCGCCTCTATGATCCTGAATACTTCGAGGACATCATGGGTCGGCCCTTCCAGGAGGGAACCCCAGGGGATGGGCCGGTCCTTCCTGGTACGGGGTTATTCCTACCCTCTGCCACAGCTCGAGGAAAAAACAAGGGTTTGTTCCGCCGCGATGTACCTGTCGTTGACTTGGAGAAGTGCACCGCCTGTTTGGAATGTGCTATAGCATGCCCTGATTCTGCGATACCGAATCAGGCTCACGAAATTGCTGATGTGATTTCTCGTGCCATTCGGGCCACTCGGCTCCAAGACGAACACAAGGCCTATCTGCTTGGGTTTGCTGACCAGTGGGCAGAACAGGTACGCGCCGGTCTGAAAGAAGACACCTCTATTAAGTCTCTCGGTGAGGTGCTGCGAACAACCGCTGCTACCGTACCGAGCATCCCTTTGGCCCACCTTGATGCGATCATCGCTGAAATGGCGGCCTTCCCCGTAGCACGTATCCGTCCCATCTTTGACCAGATGGAGAAAAAGAAATCTGGGACTGGAGCAATGTACTCGGTGGTGGTCGATCCTTGGAAGTGTACGGGATGTCTCCAATGTGTGGATGTGTGTGGTCCTGGGGCTCTGGCACCAGCACCGCAAAATGACTTGCTTGTTGCTGGAATGGAAGCCACCTTCGCTCGCTTCACCAAGATGCCCAACACTCCTGCACGTTTTACTGCCGGTGCTGCAGCTCCTGGCGGTGATGCTAAGCGCATCCTCATGGATCATGACAACTATTTCGCTCTCACTGGTGGGCATGGTGCCTGCCGTGGTTGTGGCGAAGTCACAGCCACACATTTACTGACGGCTCTGGCACAGTCGGTCTCTAAAGAGAAGAAGGCCGAACACATTGCGTACCTCCATTCGCTGATTTATTCCCTCACTGCGAAAGCTAGTGGGGTTGAGCCAGTACGCGCACAGCGAATCCAGCGCGTCATCGAGCATCTCGAAGCAAGCCTGTGGCGTTATGAGGCTGGGCCCACTGGTCAAGGACCAGCGTCAGCTGTTGTCGTCAACTCCACAGGATGCTCATCGGTGTACGCCTCGACATTCCCGTACAACCCCTTCACCCAGCCATGGGTGAACTCCTTGTTCCAGGATGCGCAAGCATCAGCCGTGGGTGTCTTCGAAGGTATTGCTTCCCAGTATCTTGAAGAGATTCAAGCCTGCCGTATTGCACAGCTCGAACTTGATGACGAATACACCCCCGGGGTCCATGATGTGGGCTTAGCCACTCTTACCTGGCGAGAGTTCACCGCTGATGAAATGGGTAGACTCCCGATGATCCTCACGATCTCTGGTGATGGTGCGGCCTATGACATTGGTTTCGGTGCCATGTCGAGGGTCATGGCTTCTCAGACTCCGGTGAAAATGCTCGTTCTCGACACGGGAGGGTATTCCAACACTGGGGGGCAGGTGTCGACTGCATCCTTCACTGGGCAGAATGCTGACCTGGCCCGCCATGGGAAGACCCACCCAGGCAAGACTGAGAAACGCAAGGAACTCGCGTTGCTGGCAGCTTTGCACCCGAGTGTTTTTGTTGCCTCGGTTTCGACGGCTATGCATGCACACTTCCTGGCTGCCTCAGCCAAAATGATCGCTTATGGTCAAGGATCTGGGCTCCTCCAGGTTTACACTCCTTGTGGTTTCGAGCAGGGTTTTGCTGATGATTTGTCGAATGCGCGTGCCACAGAAGCCGTACGCTCTCGTATGGCACCCCTCTTCGTCCATGATCCTGCCGGTGGTGACACGATTTCTGAGAGGATCTCTTTGGAGGGCAACCCGGAGATCGACAAGCCGTGGGCGACGAGAAACCTCAAGTACACTGATGAGTCCGGGGAGACAAAGATCTTGTCGACACCATTGACTCCTGCAGAATTTGCCTACAACGAGGTACGCTTCGCGAAGCAATTCCGAGTCTTGGATGCTGGTGCCATTGGTCCGACCCCGATCTCCGACTACATTGAGCTTGACGACGATGCACGCCTCGACTCGACACCGTACATTGTGGTGTCGGAAGGTGGCGTACTCAAACAGATCGAGGTGTCGCAATCTATTGTTGAACTCGTCGAGGAGCGCCAGACGTACTGGCAGATGCTGAGATTCCTTTCTGGGCAGACTTCTGAAATCATTGCTCGCGATGCTGACAAGGTTGTGAAAGCTCTCCGCGATGAACTCGAACAGGCTCACTCAGATCGTGAAGAGGGCATCGATGCTATTGCCCACGCTTTGGCTTCCCTCGCTACTGCGAAGGATCCCAGTGCGGTGGGGCTGCCGAGCTTTGGTACCTCAACACCGGCGACACCAGCCGCTAGTGGTGAGTCACCAGCTTCACCCGCCCAGACTCCCGCTGCGGTAGCACCATCAGCTTCTGGACTGGGCCCCAAACCGGAGGGTGCACCTATTTGGTTGGCAGAACAAGATGTTCCCCAATGTACGGATTGTGCGACGTGCTATCAGGAGTTGCCAGCCATTTTCGAACAGACCTCTATCGTGGTCAACGGTGAAGCCAAGGATGTGTCGAAGATGAAAGAGGGTGCCCTCGAAGGTCTCACGATCACTCCACAGTTGGAAGCTGTGATGAACCGGGTACGGGACACTTGCGATGCGGAGATTATCCAATGAGTCCCCATTCGGCCGAATTAGCTCTCATTGCCCGGCGTCTGGATTCAGACCCGAGGGCTTTCCGCGACATGTTCATCCGTGACGGGATCTCTTCAATTGCTTCCCAATTCTCTGGGGAACTTGACTCAGAATTTGTCACGAAAGCCTGGGAAATTCTTCTCGCTGACGGGGATCCAGCGAAAGCTTTGATGAGATTCCTGTGGCATCTTCCTGTTGCTAAACAGCGCCTGTGGCTTCGCGGCGTTGATGCTCACCTCTCTCAGCGCTATCCAATGTTTGCCGGGTTGTCGCAATCATGGCCAGCATCCAATGGGATGGGGCCGTACATCCGTATGGCTGAAGAACGTACCCACGATTTCGATCTGGTCAACAAAGGATACATTGGCTATCTCGAGGTGGGGTATTCTTTGCGTGAAGTTGAGCTGTTTGTGTGGCTCGAAGCTCTACGCGACAAGCAGTGCTCAGAGAAACCTTGCGAAATTGGCAAACTCATCGAGGGCAAAGAGGAGCGCAAGGGCGGCTGCCCGGTGCAGATTCACATCCCGACCATGTTTGAGTTGATCGGTTTGGGCAAATTCGATGAAGCCCTAGCCATGTTGGAGGAGTCCAATCCTCTTCCCAATGTCACTGGGCGGGTATGTCCACAGGAACTCCAATGCCAGGGAGTGTGTATTCACAAGTTCCCCATGTCGATCGGGCAGGTTGAATGGTTCCTTCCCGAATGGGATAAGGCTGCCCATCCTGGTGCTGCTCTTGCCCGGCTGGAGGGTGTTGAGGATCCTTGGATTTCTAGTACGAAACCCCCGGTCGCCATTGTGGGATCTGGCCCAGCAGGGTTAATCAACGCTTATCTTCTGGCCCGAGCCGGCCACCCTGTCACTGTGTTTGAGGCCTTCCATGAACTTGGCGGGGTGCTGAGATTTGGGATCCCGGAATTCCGCTTGCCGAACGAACTCATTGATGATGTGGTCAACATGATCAAGGCTCTCGGTGGACGATTCGTTACCAACTTTGTGGTGGGCAAAACCGCAACCCTCCAGGATCTTCAAGATGCTGGATTCTCGAGAATCTTCGTTGGATCAGGGGCAGGTCTGCCGATGTTCCTCAATGTTCCTGGTGAAGAGCTGCTCAATGTGATGAGTGCCAACGAGTTCTTGACGCGAGTGAACCTCATGCATGCGAACCATCACGAATATAAGACTCCGTTGCCGTACGTCGAGGGACGCAGTGTCCTGGTCATTGGTGGGGGTAACACTGCGATGGATGCTGCTCGTACTGCTCGTCGCCTGGGTGGCAATGTGACGATCGTCTATCGGCGTACGAAAGCTGAAATGCCGGCCCGAGAAGAGGAACTCCACCATGCGCTCGAAGAGGGGATCGAAGTCGCAGAGTTGAGAAATCCCATCCAGTTTTTGGGCAATGAAGACCATTTTGTCCACAAAGCCATCTTGGATGTGATGAAACTCGGCGAACCTGACGAGTCGGGGCGCCGCCGCCCAGAATCAGCTGGGGGTACGGAAACCATGGATGCTTCCCTCGTGATCATGGCTCTCGGCAACTCGGTCAACCCGATCATTCGCGAATCAGAACCACGGTTGGATGTCACCAAGTGGGGTACGGTGATTCTGCGCAAGGACGCTCAAGAAACCTCACTCGATGGAGTGTTCTCTGGCGGTGACGCAGCCCGAGGTGGCTCAACTGCTATTCGTGCAGCCGGTGATGGGCAAAGTGCTGCCAAAGAGATCATGGCTTCTCGTGGTCTTCCCGGTCATCGCCGCCGGGCACTAGCGTTCACCGAACGCGCTCAAACTGTGCCAGTGATCATGGAGAAAAGAGAGTTGACTCCAGGGATCATGGAGTTCAAGGTGAAGGCTCCCGCTATCGCTTCCTCTGCTCAAGCAGGGCAATTTGTTCGTGTCCATCCTCGTGATCGTGGCGAACTGATTCCCCTGACCTTGGCTGATTGGAATGCTGAGGAGGGTTGGATTGTCTTGGTTGTCCAAGCCATGGGTGTGAGTTCGATCGAAATCAATGCCATGCAAGTTGGGGAATGCTTTGAGGGCATCGCTGGTCCGCTAGGTCGGCCATCGCACCTGGAAAAGACACCTGACGACCAGACTGTTGTCTTCACTGCTGGAGGACTCGGATTGCCACCGGTGTATCCCATCATGAGAGAGCATCTCCGCTTGGGGAATCACGTCACCCTGGTTGCTGGTTTCCGCTCACAAGAGTTGATGTTTTGGACTGACGAAGACGACTATGTGGGCCGCTTGGAGGCCGAGTACGGGGATCAACTCGAAGTGATCTACACCACCAACGATGGGTCCTATGGGATTGAGGGTTTCGTGACCGTACCTCTCAAAGAGATGCTGGATTCGGATCATCCCATTTTCAAGGTGGTCACTATTGGGCCGCCGATGATGATGCGATCAGTATCTGACTTGACGAAGCCTTTTGGTGTGTTCACTGAAGCTAGTCTTAATGCGCTCATGGTTGATGCTACGGGAATGTGTGGAGCATGCATGGTCCCCTATGAAGAGGACGGCAAGCTCGTACGCAAACATGCGTGTGTGGATGGGCCAGAATTGGAGGCTCACCGCATTGATTGGGACAAGTTCCTTCCCCGATTTAACCTATTTAAGACCCAAGAGATGGAAGCCAGGAGTCGCCACGGGTACTAATCCTGATGGGGGAAGTGTCCGTAGCAAGGAGGATCATGGACAAGATTTGCCAGAGTTGTCAGACGCTCTGTGACCAGGACGCGGCCAGTTGTCGGAACTGCGGGACACCTTTCGACGCAGTGTTTTCGTGGGCCCCAGGTGAAGATGTCCCTCTGACTGCTCCAGATTTTGCTCCACCACCAGGTGGTACCCTTTTTGATAATCCTGCCCCTACCCCGGCTCCGGCCCCTCCAGTTGAGATGCCATCATTCCAGGAGACTCCACCAGTGACTCCGCCGGTGGCTTCCCCACACCCTTGGGCAATCGTCCCCCACCAGATTCATGCCCCAGGGCCACCGATACCCCATGATCAGAGAGGGAGTTCGCCAGGTGGCGTCAGTACTCCACTAGTTGGGGGTCCTCCACCAGCAGCAATCAGCACTCCACCAACAGTAGTGAATCCTGCCCCAGTGACCACAACCGTCGTACCACAACCGTCATATCCCGTAGGGCCGATCAATTCTGCTCCTGGGTACTTGGCACCAACAAAAACGAAATCCAAGACCCCACTGATTGTGGGAATCCTTTTCAGTGCTCTTATCGTGGCCCTGATCGTCTATGCAGGGTTCATGATCGCGAATCCCGGGGAAGTCCCAACGACCCAGCCAACTGATTTCACCTCCCAAACCACAGAGAAGGACTTTGAGGAAGCGGACTTCTACGACGTGGGCCAAGACAAGATACCCTCGGTCAAACATGTCTTAGGCTCACCGCGTACCGTAACTGATGCGGATGTCATGGACTGGGGCCATGGAACTATCTACATCGACCTCCAGTTCCAGGCTCTGGGTGGAACCGATCCTCGGGAGGACATGAAAAACTATATCCACTATCTCGTTGACGAAGAAGGATTTGAACTCACCCAGTATCCGAATTCCCAAAACAATTACGGAATCACAATATTGTGGAGATTGTCTGAGTCGACGAGGAGTCTCCTCGAGGTCGAAGTCCAATTCACTGACTCTACGTTTTCCCTCTACCTTAGCGGCTATTCAGATTATGAAATATCGGAAACCGGTAGTGACGAAGAAACAAGCGGGAGCTTCTCCGATATTGATTATGTCCTTCCCCCAGGATGGGTCAACATCAAACACCTCAGCCTACAGGCCTATCGTCACGGCAGCGCCAGGATTGCCATCACCAACACCTACACTAGTGGCCCAGACAAAGCAGCATATATGGAGGAAAGGCGCGCTGCTTTGATCGACAACCAGGTCGCAACCGATCTTGGTCCGGTGAGTACCGTGAGCGTCGCCAAACAGGATGGGTGGAGATTCACCTACAGTGATATTCGAAAGAATGAAGAGGTGATCGTTGTCGCCTTTTTCAAAGACTACATTGAGTACGACATCCAGTGCAGTGCTCCGCGTGGGGATCCTCAACTGTTGACAAAGGTCACACAAGATTGCCAAGCAGTCATCGACTCTGTGATCTTCAAATAGTGTAGATCGCTACAATAGCTCGGTATCGATCATAACCTCTCACAAGGAAAGGTCCCCATGGGTGAAAGGCGATGTGCAACGTGCCGTGTTCTGAACCTGGACACTGAGTTTTATTGTGATGCCTGCGGGCGCCCCTTGTGGAGTGTCGAATCGCCGCGCGATATTGCGTACGACCAATCGTACGAGGGATACGACCTCACTGATCCCTACGAACCGGCGAGGCCACAGTGGGAGTCATCACTACCGCCATCATGGGATGCTTCCAGGCGGTGGTATCCACAGGAATCTGCGAAGCACTCTTCGGCTCGTGGCGAGCGTTACTTCTTTGACGAAGTCAAGGGCGAGGATCCGTACCTTGCACGAGAGCCCGAGCCGTACACCCAAGAATCGACTCAGCAATGGGAACAGCGAGTACGCCGCGATGCGGGCTATCCACCAGTGGAGGAGGATATCGATGGCGATGCCCTCTTCGAGCTCCCCGCCAGCTCGCGGAAACCGGGAGTCTTCAGCTCAATTTTTGCTGGTTTGTCGAAGGTCATCACATCGATCCCCATGGTTGTAAAAATTCTTGTCCCTGCGGCTATCATCTTCCTTGGACTCATTGCACTCATTGTTGTGTCCTTCCTGAAATCTGGGGAGCCCTCTCCCGTACCATCGCTCTCCCCCAGTGTTACTGAAACTCCGCTAGATGAGCCCACTCACAGCGTAGGTCCGCTTTCTATTACTCCCCAACCTGGCTGGGATTATGTTGAGACCACCCGTGATGATCTTGAATACCGCTCGTCCACAGGGAGTTTCACACTGAGAGCCATCCATTTAGCTAGCAGTGAGTTGACCCCGCAGCAGTACGTGGAGGCTAGTCGAGGATTATTGGAGACATCCGGGTTCACGGTCTCAAAGTTGAAGGACGCTAAGGCTGCCGGATTTGGTGGATGGGAATATTCAACGACCACACCGAGCTCCCACACACTCACCGTCTTCCTCGTCAACGGTCAATCCCTCTATCAGGTCGGATGTACGCTCCACATTCCAGATCCAGAGACAGAAGTTGATGAAGGAGATTGTCGTACGATGATGAATTCCCTCAAAATATCCAGGTGATGGTACGAGTCCCAGTGCTTATGGCGGCGAGACAGGGATTCGAACCCTGGAGGCTGTGACACCTGGCCGCTTTCAAGGCGGCTGCACTAGACCACTATGCGATCTCGCCCAACGAGGGACTATCATACCTGGTTCAGCCACAAAGGGGACGGTTCCTTTTCACGGAAGCCTCAGCGCTTCGTCCTCGCGTACGGCCAAACCATCAGCAACCAGTGACTCGATAGCTTCTGCGAGAAGGAGATCAGTCGAAGGAAGAACCATCAGAGTTTCGATAGGTACGAGCTCGCCTTCGGCTTCGCGTAAGAGCGCCAAGATTCGTCCGCGTGCTTGACGATGGGTCCCCTCGTACCCTTGGGCCTTGCGTTGTCCCGCATAGAGGTCTGTCGGATATCCGGCCGTACGCCACTGGCAGAGATCACTGAGGGGACATTTCTCGCAATTGGGATTTTTCACCCGGCAGATGAGCGCCCCCAACTCCATGGCAGCCTGATTCCAGATGACTGATTCTTTGGTGTCGCTGGGGAGCAACTCGTACCCAAGACAGCGCTCACCAGCAGTGAGGTGAGGAGTCGGAAGGGCCTCACCTGTATGAACGCGAGCGATTACCCGTCGTACGTTCGTGTCGAGTACGAGACTGCGTCCCCCGTAAGCGAAAGCCACCACAGCTGCTGCCGTGTAATCCCCAATCCCAGGAAGGGTTTTCAGTGTCTGATCACTATCGGGTACGACACCGCCGTACTGCTCCACAATGATCCTGGCCGACTCGTGAAGTCGTAGCGCGCGCCTCGGGTAACCCAATCTCCCCCAGGCACGAATCACCTCCCCGGGGAGAGCATCAGCGCAATCCTCGGGTTCGGGCCAGGTCTCCATCCACGATTCCCAGGCGGGAATCACTCTTGCTGCCGGTGTCTGCTGAAGCATCACCTCCGACACGAGAACCCCCCACGGTGTGACATCGCTTCGCCGCCACGGGAGATCCCGCCCATGGGCAACAAACCACTCGGCAAGGAGCTCAGCGTACGGATTCATCAGGCTCCATTGTACGGTGGGAAACACTGGCTGATCTGTTGGCACCAAAGAATGCATTCGCGAACGGGGTTAACGGTCATCATCACCGTTAACCCAGTACGCGAGGTGGCAAAGCCATCGATTAACCTAGCCGCTGTCTCGACGTTTATTGCTTCCCACACCAATGTTTACTTGTGAGAGGATGTACCTATGAGATTCGAAACATGGGACCCCAACTTACTGGCAGTAATTTATTTGGTCGGAGCGATCATCATTGTCACCCTGGTGATCATTGGTGTGGTCATCGGTTTCAAGAAAATGAAATAACCCCATGGAGTTGGTGGCACTCGAAGGATTACACGCGGTCAAACATGCTCTGCGGTTCGGAGCAAATATCAACGAGATTCTTAGTGACAACAAGGACCGAGCCTTGGGGTTAGCTGAAGGGATCTGCCCTGATCTGGTGCCTGCGTTGAGGGAGCGGATCCAGCCCATGACCGCAGCTGAGATGAAGCAATGTTCCACACAGCCGATACCCACCCATGTGTTGGGGTTCGCTGAACCACCACAGTGGAGTTTCGAAGCCTGTTTGCCGACCGATCAGCCAACGATTCTACTTGATGATCCACGCAATTCGAAGAACCTGGGTGCAGTCGTACGGCTTGGCGCGGCCGCGGGTGCCGCCGGCGTACTCGCCACGTCGGGGGTCGATTTCTTCAACCCGATGGCGGTACGCGGAGCCGCTGGTTTGCAGTGGGCAATCCCCTGCTGGTCGAGTGAGACCCTTGTCGATGATCTTCAAACCGTACGCACCAAGCGAGATCTCACGATTGTGGGACTCGACGCTGATGGGGAACCCTTCGTACCTGGTGATTTCCCGGGCCCCACCATTTTCGCTTTCGGTTCGGAGCGTACCGGCCTATCAGATCCAGTACGCGCCGTGTGCGACCACATCGTCTCCCTACCCATGGAACCCCACGTCTCCAGCCTCAACCTCGCCACCTCAGTGAGCGCAGTGATGTATTTGAGGCGATACTCACCCAGGATTTGAATGCTGCGCTCAAACTCACGTCACCCTGCGGAGCGACTCGCAGTGCGCACACGGGGGAGTCCCCATATTCCCGTCACCCTGCTCAGCGAAGCCTTCCCCACCGTCACCCTGAACAGATGAACCCCTACCGTCACCCTGCTCAGCGGAACCATCCCCTACCGTCACCCTGCTCAGCGGAACCATCCCCACCGTCACCCTGCGGAGCGAAGCGACTCGCAGGGTCCAGAAATCACATTTGAATAGCTGTGGAGTCTGGATTCCTGCCAAGTCGTGCTGGTGCCCTCCGCGGAATGACATTTGAGAGTCACATACCGACCGCTACTGTTTAGCGGTGAATGCTACAAACGTCGCGTAGTGACCGCTTGCGCACTGGTCACTCTACTCCGCGCACTGATCCAGTGAGGTGCATACGATGAGTCACAACGCAACGATCTTGCGAGCACGCCGCCAAGGGGTTGCGGACACGGAATAGCCAGTCATGTCACCCTGCTGAGCCCGCTAGGGCGACTCGCAGGGTCCAGATATCATACTGACCATGGTGGTGACCGTCGGTGATACATGATCACCCACAGACTCTCATGCGGGGAACTCGTTAGTCTGGATTCCGCGAGTCGCTTCGCTCCGCGGAATGACACTGTTGGGTTGTCATTGCCAAGCGAAGACACAGGGTGGTCGCGTCACACGCAGATGGGAGTGGCGCTAGCGAACCTCAGGGGGTAGGGCGAAAGTGAGGGTTTCGTCGATACACTGGTTTTCGATGACCTCGTTAAAACCTGAAGTTTGGAGGAAATCAACGACCTCGCGTACGAGATAATCAGGGACGGATGCACCCGAGGTCACACCGACCGTACACACATCACTCATCCATTCAGGAATAATCTGGGTCACATCATCAATGAGTTGAGCACCACGAGCACCCGCATCCAACGCGACCTCAACCAGCCGTACTGAATTGGATGAATTAGCTGAGCCCACCACGAGTACAAGGTCACACTGCGGGGCAACCTCCCGTACTGCTGACTGACGGTTCTGCGTGGCATAACAGATGTCCTGACTGGGTGGATCGGTGAGCGCCGGGAACCGTGAGCGTAAACGAGCGACCGTTTCTCGGGTCTCATCCACACTGAGTGTTGTTTGTGACAGCCACGCGAGGCGAGCAGGATCCGCCACCTCGACAGTATCGGCATCACCCTGTTCGATAATGCGGATCGAATCCGGAGCCTCACCCTGGGTGCCCTCGACCTCCTCATGGCCTTCATGCCCAATGAGTAGGATTTCCAAACCTGCTTTGGCGAGACGCTGGGCTTCCTTATGTACCTTGGTGACCAATGGGCAGGTTGCATCAATTGTCACCAGGTTGCGCTGCTGGGCGGCAATACGCACCGCTGGGGACACTCCATGGGCCGAGAACACAACCACACTGCCGATGGGTACCTCATCGACTTCATCAACAAAAATCGCGCCCTTACCCCGGAGCGTGTTCACCACATGCTTGTTGTGGACGATTTCTTTACGTACGTACACCCCTGGACCATGGATATCAAGCGCCCTCTCCACGGTCGCGACAGCGCGATCCACCCCAGCACAGTATCCGCGCGGTGACACCAGGATCACCCGACGAGTTTCCCCACCGTCACCCTGCGGAGCGAAGCCTTCCCCACCGTCACCCTCCCCACCGTCACCCTGAACAGATGAACCCCTACCGTCACCCTGCTCAGCGGAACCATCCCCACCGTCACCCTGCGGAGCGAAGCCTTCCCCACCGTCACCCTGAACAGATGAACTCCTACCGTCACCCTGCTCAGCGGAACCATCCCCACCGTCACCCTGCGGAGCGAAGCGACTCGCAGGGTCCAGAAACCCCACTCGCTCAACTGTAGAGTCTGGATTCTGTAAATCCGGGCAGAAAGACGAGCGGGACTGCCCCACTGTCTCGTCTCTACTGTCCCTCGAAGTCATACCCAAATCCTACCGTGGCGCTACACTGGTGACCTCAACCCTGCAACGAAGGATCATCATGAAATTCCCCGAGAAGTACGCGCAATGGATGGATAAAGCAACAGCACTATGGAATTCCATGCCACCAATCTGGCATACGATCCTCATCATTTCTGCCATCATCCTTCTTGTCTTATTGATCTTCGGTTGGGTGAAGAGCTTCCTGAAAACCTGGATCAAGATCATTCTCATTGTCGCCATCGTGGCCGTGGTGTGTATCGCCTTCCCCTGGGCTGGTGCATCCTTCATGGCCCTCGTCGACTGGGCGTGGTCCGCCATCTTCGGTTGATCCTGCAGCCATCGGCAAACAGATTCTGTGATATCATTAGAGGGTGGACACTTATTATCTCAGTAAGTCCGGTGGCCTAGTGCGAAGCTATTACAGCATTCACGACGCTAACCACCAGGAGTGCTTCACGGCCGAAACCAAAGGGACTAGTCACGTCATCCTTGATTCGCAAGGAATAGAATTGGCTGAATCAAAAAATCGATGGCGGGAGGCAACGAAGTTCGCGCGCTTTGTGGATTTTTATCAAGATGGTGTTGTCACATCGACCCTCCAATGGAATCCACGTGAATATCAGGAATGTGTTCTCACCACTGAGGGTGGTCGTTGGTCAATAATCCGCCAAGAGCGCAACCAATATGAGGTTTCTGGTTTCGGAGGGGAGAGGTATGCGCAGATACATCGCATAGCGAAACTCAAAGAACCCAGGGATTTCCTCGATTTCATACGGGAAGCTACCGATAGGTATCGCATAGAGATCGAGGAAGAAGTATCAGTTTTACTCGTTGTGCTGATCGCTCTTCACATCAATCACATGTGGACACTTGAGAGGCAACATCAGCGTTATCTCGACAATAACCGCCTTGCCAACATTGAAGACAAGATAAGAAGACGACGAAAAGCTCGGAACCAGTAGTATCGCAAGACAAAGCGGGACGGAGGTGTTTGTGTCACCAAGAACAGCTCGTGCCACTGTACCCAGCAGCCGGCTGATATCATGAGAGGGTGAAGTCGTATTATCTGCGTGAGTACACCAAGAATCTGCTCCGATGGCATAGCATCACTGATGTCGATCACCAAGAGTGTTACGTGGTGAAACCTCAACTTCTCACAGGGTCATCCTTATTCCTGATGGACATGGAGGGAACAGAATTGGCGCAGATAACACCTGACTTTGAGGACCGACGTACTCTCACTCTGGATATTGCACAGGACGGGGTCCATGAGGCACGCTTCCAGATGAAAATGGGCTTCGAGTACGAGAGCCTCGTCACTGTTGGGGACTCCCATTGGGCTATCACCGGAAACTCCATTGGCTCCCAGTACGACATTACTGACCCTCACAAGGGCATCCTTGCGCACATATGTTACTGGGATGAAGAGGTCTCTTCGGAAGAGAGTCCGGACATTGTGGAGGATGCCAAGCCTGGTGAACACGAAAACCTGGATGATAATTCTGGTTTCCTACAAAGTTTCGGATTCGCGACAATGGGAGGCTCCCCAGACACCCATGATGGCTTCCCCACTAGTTGTTGGATCGACATCGAAGAAGGGGAACCAGAGATTCTTCTGTTATGTGTCAGTGTCTGTTTCATGAAAGCTCAGAATTACCAACGCCGCATGACGCAACTGGGCCTCCGTACGGGCCTCCGAACACAACCCAACAATCGCCGACGATAAGGGGCCACTATCCCGTCGGCCAGCTAGTACCGTCCCACAGCTGACCCACACCCACCACCGTCACCCCGCGGAGTACTGCGAGTCGCGCTAGCGCGCTCCGCAGAATGACCGGGTGATGGATAAAACGATGTGCCCCAGTTTCCCGGGGCACATTGCGAGCGGATACTTCTTAACGTACGCTTTGCGCGTACTGTTCATCACTCAGTCACGTCATCGTCGACCCAGTCGAAGGTCTTCGAGACAGCCTTCTTCCAATTGCGATAGAGCCGGTCGCGTTCACTGATTTCCATCTCAGGCAACCAGCGCTTGTCTTCAGCCCAATTGTCGATGACATCTTGTTCACCATCCCAATAGCCGACTGCAATACCGGCGGCATAAGCAGCACCGAGTGCCGTCGTTTCCGGAACCACAGGACGTACAACAGGAACACCAACCATGTCAGCTTGGAACTGCATGAGTGTATTGTTGGCGGTCATGCCACCATCCACCTTCAGCTCGGCAAGCTTCGCACCCGAGTCAGCTTCCATAGCGTCGAGCACCTCACGGGTCTGGAAAGCGGTTGCCTCCAGTGCTGCGCGTGCAATGTGGCCACGATTCACATAGCGGGTCAGGCCCACGATTGCGCCTCGAGCATCACCACGCCAATAGGGGGCAAAGAGTCCCGAGAAGGCGGGTACGAAATAGGCTCCACCGTTATCATCGACCGACATGGCGAGTTTCTCCACCTCAGGGGAAGAGTCGAACATACTCAGGTTGTCGCGCAACCATTGAATGAGTGATCCGGTGACAGCGATCGAACCTTCGAGGGCATAGACAGGCTTGCGACCATCGATCTGATAACACAGGGTCGTGAGCAGTCCATTCTTGGAAAAAACCGGCTTCTCACCAGTGTTCATTAACATGAAACAGCCGGTACCATAAGTGTTCTTGGCTTTGCCAACCTCGAAGCAGGCTTGCCCGAAAGTAGCAGCTTGCTGATCACCCAGGTCACCAGAAACGGGGAGACCCGCAACCACTGGCTCTTTTGCAGTGCCGTACACCATTGACGAAGGTTTGATCTCAGGCAGCATCGACTCGGGGATCGTCATGTCTGCCACAATGTCGGATGCCCATGACAGCGTACGGGCATCCATGAGCATGGTACGCGAGGCATTGGTCACATCAGTGATATGGATGCCACCATCCACACCACCAGTCAAATTCCAAATCAGCCACGTATCGATATTGCCCATGAGCAGTTTTCCTGCTTCAGCGGATGCGCGAGCGCCCTCAACATTGTCGAGGATCCATTTCACTTTCGGGCCTGAGAAGTAGGTCGCTAGGGGGAGTCCCACCCGCGAGGCGTACTTGTTCTGATCTCCACCGCCGAGTTCGTCGACGATGGCTTGGGTACGGGTGTCCTGCCACACGATGGCGTTGTACACCGGTTGACCAGTGGTCTTATCCCAAACCACAGTGGTCTCGCGCTGATTGGTGATGCCAATGGCAGCTATGTCGTCTTTGGTGACCTTGGCTTCATTGAGGGCACCAGTAATCACCTGAACAGTACGGGTCCAGATCTCGATCGGATCGTGCTCCACCCATCCAGCACGCGGGAAAATCTGCTCATGTTCGAGCTGATGGCTTCCCACTGAGCGACCGGCATGGTTGAAGACGATGGCGCGAGAGCTGGTCGTACCTTGGTCAATAGAAAGGATGTATTTGTCTGACATTGTTCCTCCGTTGGATTCGTGTCGTTACGTTAGTTGTGAAAGTCGTGAGTAATTGCGTACTCATCAAGTCTGAGTGTGGGTAGTTTCATACTAGGCCACGTTGCCGAAGATGAAACCACATGGATGTTAGTCGTGTGGTGCCGGAGGTACGGGCGTACTTCCGGCACCCGTTGACCAAGGTCGGGCTAGACAGGCTACGAAACTGTCCAGGCAACCCCGGAAACTGCAAGATAGGCGAGGCCCGCAAGGACACCACCCAGTATGGGCCCAAGAATCGGCACCCAGGAGTAACTCCAGTCGGAGTCACCCTTGCCCTTGGTGGGCATTACTGCATGCCAGAGTCGTGGCCCGAGGTCACGTGCTGGGTTGATAGCATAACCAGTGGGTCCACCCAAGGACGCACCGATGGCGACAATGAGGAAAGCAACACCGAGGGCATTCAGCCACCCCATGTTTGCCACACCACTGCCAGCACCAGCTGCATACCCACTGATCAGGACAACAAACACCAGAACGAAGGTCGCGATGATCTCTGTGACCAGATTCCATCCGTACGATCGTGACGCTGGTCCTGTGGAGAAGACGCCCAGCTTTGATCCTTCTGGTTGCTCAATGTCGAATTGCTTTTTGTAAACCAGCCACGCAAGTGCGGCACCCAAGAAAGCACCCGCCATTTGAGCCAGGATATAGAAGCCGATCACACTTGCGGTGATAGGAATATCGCACTCGGCACCCGTACCACGGAAGCATGGGTTTTCTGTGCCCACCTTTGACGCAGCGATGCCCAAGGTCACCGCAGGGTTGAGATGGCCACCAGTTTGGAAGGCAACAAGGACGCCGGAGAAGACCGCGAGGCCCCATCCGAAGTTGATCAGCAACCAGCCGCCACCTTGTCCTTTGCTCTTGTTGAACGAAACGTTCATACACACACCAGCACCTAAAAGGATCAGCATGGCTGTGCCCATGAACTCGGACAGGAAGATCTGTCCAAGAGATACTGCAAGAAGCATGAGGTCTCTCTTTCTGGCATCGTCAGTGATGCCTTGTAGTCGGGACCCCCATCTTGCCGAAGACCCAGCATTTCCTCTAGGGTGTGGGAGAACGTGCAGATGGGAGGCAATATCATGCACGAGCGCTACGATGACATGCACGAAGCATGTGTCCGTTACTATGTTCAAGATGAAACGATGGAGTCGATTGCACGCCATCTGAAACTCTCCAGATCCTCGGTGTCGAGGCTTCTGTCTGAGGCTCGAAATACCGGGATGGTACGAATATCTGTGGAAGCCCCCTATGGGTCTTCTTCACCGATTGCTCGCAGTGTTTCTGCACTCTTTTCGGTACGCGTCCACCTGGCTCAAGTCGGTGAAGCTGCTTCGGTGACGACTCGTTTTGAACGGGTTTCTCGCTTAGCTGCTGCCACTTTACGTAATAGCGTGAAAGATGGTGACTTCATTGGAGTGGCTTGGGGGGTGACGTTGTCCAACATTGTTCCTTTCCTTGATCGCTGCCCACTCCATGATGCGACTATTGTGCAGATGAATGGTGGTACGAATTATCACGACACATCGGCTCGCCATGTGGCTGCGATTTTGCAGGCTTTGTCACAGACGTTCGATGCTCGCATCGTCCAATTCCCGGTACCGGCTTTCTTCGATTATGCCGAAACGAAGCAGGCTATGTGGAGGGAACGCTCCGTACAGTTTGTCCGATCCCTCCAATCCAAGATTGATGTGGCCATTTTTGGGATTGGTACGATCGGTGCCCGCGTACCCTCGTACGTCTATTCTGCAGGTTTTCTCGATGATGAGGACGTTGCACGGATGCGTGAAGATGGGGTGGTTGGTGATGTGTGTACAGTGTTGCTGCGCAAGGATGGGAGTTTCGAAGACATTTCGATGAACCATCGGGCTTCAGGGCTGACACCTCACGAGCTGCGCGAGATCCCGACTCGTATTGGAGTGGTGGCTGATCCGTCGCGGGCTAATTCTCTGCTGGGTGCTCTTCGGGCCAGAACGATCACTGATCTTGTGTGTGACGATACGACTGCTCGGGCTTTACTGGATTTGATTGATCACAGGGATCACTAGATTCGCGAGATCCTTGAACTACTCTGTCTCCAGGAAGTCGCCGCAGAAATCCGAGATGAGTTGAGCCAGTAGTGCTGGTTGTGTGGAGAGTAAGTTGGCATCGGTACCTGGAAGAAGACGCTTCATGGCGCACTTGTGTGAAGCAGCCTGCTCAGCGCTGGCTCGACCCATGGGGTCACCATCAGCAGCCAGGACGAGTGTGGGCGTACTCAATTGTGAAAGATCCACCCACATGTCCGATTCTGCTAGTGCTTCCAGGGCAGCGACCACGTGTTCTTTGCTGATGTCTTTGAAAAAC
This sequence comes from Propionibacteriaceae bacterium, assembly GCA_009782785.1. Lineage (GTDB taxonomy): Bacteria > Actinomycetota > Actinomycetes > Propionibacteriales > Propionibacteriaceae > WQYJ01. Next base: position 39,531 of record WRIJ01000011.1, read on the forward strand.
ATCGAAGGGGTCAGGCGGGCAACCCACAGCTGGCGAGAAAGGACGGCCTGGGCCGGAACCATGGGTGTCGAGATGAGGACGATGTGCTTGATTTTCTTCGGGTATTGAAGGGCCGTGCGTAGAGCGACGAGTCCGCCAAGGGAGTATCCCACGAGGTCTGCGTGTTCGGCTCCTCGAGCTTCCATAAGGTCAACGACCGCACCCACAGCGTTGTCCATAGAGAAGCCATGATGCTCTGTGGGTTTGAGCCCTTTGAGCCAGGGTGCAACCATGGGTTGATCGGGGTTGATCGCACCCACCACATCCTGCCAGGCGGGAGGGGATTGCCCGGGACCATGGAGGAAGACCAGCAGTGGAGTATCCATGGTCTTATTGTTCCATGACTAGACAAAATCAGGCATGTGACCGATAGTTACCAGCTGTACCCCTCAGGGACGGGGATGTGGTTTCCGGATTCCTCAGAAAACACTGATGAGATTAAAGTTTAACTTTAATTTCAGCATATATACTGTTCCTATAGCCCACTGGGAATGTGAGGAGGAGCTATGTACATTCCAAGACACCTGGAACCAGTCGTACAACAAGCAACCACGACCTTTCCTGTGGTGATGGTTACTGGTCCTCGCCAAGTGGGCAAAACGACCTTGCTAGAATCGCTTGCCGAGCAAGGAAGAGCCTATGTTTCCTTGGATTCACCACTCAATCGCGAGATGGCAAAAACCGACCCTGAACTTTTCCTCCACCGCTATCCACCACCAGTTTTTATCGACGAATTCCAGCACGCCAAAGAACTACTCCCTTACATCAAAATCCATGTCGACAAGCACAAACGCAACGGTGATTTCTGGCTCACAGGGTCCCAAATGTTTCCCATGATGAAACAGGTTGGCGAATCTTTAGCAGGTCGTGTGGCTGTGATTCCTATGCAAGGACTATCTCACCGCGAAATATCGAAACTTGACCATGCCCCGTTTAGTGTGAAACCCAAGGAATGGATTAGTCGACTGGCAACGAGCCCCTCGCTCACTGTGCTCGATGTTTTCGAAAGAATATTCCAAGGATCGCTGCCAAGAACATATAGTGAGCATCCCAACAGGGAACTGTTCTATAGCTCCTATGTTGACACCTATCTTCAGCGCGATATCCGAGAAATGACAGGTATTGGCAATGAGCTTGCTTTCCTGCGTTTCATGACAGCTTGCGCTGCGAGAACGGCTCAACAAGTCACCTATACCGAGCTCGCGCGGGATGTAGGAATCAGCTCACCCACTGCCAAACAATGGTTGTCATTACTTGCTACCTCGGGAATCGTGATGCTCGTGGAACCGTACTTCAACAATGCACTCACCCGAATCGTGAAATCCCCCAAAATGTATTTCATGGACACGGGACTGGCGACTTATCTGACCCGCTGGGAATCTCCGGCCACTCTCGAAGTCTCGATGATGAGTGGTGCGCTCTTTGAAACCTACGTCATGTCTGAGATCGTCAAAAACTACTACAACTCCGCTCGGCGTCCACCCATCTATTACTATCGCGACACTCAGCAACGAGAAATCGACTTGATTATTGAGGCCGACAACGTTCTTCATCCTTTCGAAATCAAAAAGTCAGCATCACCTGGGAGAGGATCCATTCGCCATTTCAATGTTCTCGAAAAAACACAGAAGAAGATCGGTGCTGGTGGTGTGATCTGCATGACAGACACCGTCATCCCCATTGATTCACAGAATCACTTCATTCCGGCTTGGCTGATGTGATGAGACTCCCCTTGCTACTTTCGCCCCGAATCGATGAAGGAAAACATCATCTCATCAGTGACCACTCCGGTTTGAACTCTCGTCATGCCAGATAGGGGTGACGCTCACCGACCCCGTCTTCCTAGGCAAGCCAAGCCCACCAGCCCCGTCTTCCTGCGCGGAGAAAGCCCCACCAACCCTGTCACCGCGTACGGGCGAAGCCCCACTCACCTTGTCATGCTGTGTGCGGACGAAGCCCCATTCACCCCGTCTTCCTGCGCGCGGAGCGTCGCAGGATCCAGATATGTGGTAAACCATCATTGGTGAGACTGGCGTGGTTGACGTTCACCCACAGACTCTGACAGGCGATACATATGGTGTCTGGTTTCTGCGAGTCGCCCTGGCGGGCTCCGCAGAAAGACGGAGACCGGATGCTGCTGTCATCACGACACTGTGTCGAGCAAGTGCTTCTCTATAAGGATGCCCCCCCCGCAAAATAGCAATCCGGCATGAGACAAATGTGAGCCCACAAGGGCAAACATCTGAGCTATGGCAAAGCTTGCCAAAACAGAGATAGGCTAGTGTCATGCCAACCATGAATATTTCACTCACGGACGATCTTCGGACATTTGTCGATGAGCAAGTGACCCAAGGAAGCTTCCAAAGCACAAGTGAGTATGTGAGAACAGTCCTCAGACGCGAAAAAGATATCGCTACACTGAGAGCGAGTGTTCTCGCCGGAGCAACTGGCCCCTGGACCCCCATGGATGAGGCGTACTTCACCTCTTTGAGATCCGCAATCAGGTGAATCCCGCGTGAAACCAGTCGTTCACAGCGCGCAAGCAATAATTGATGTTCGTGATGCCGTCGCCTACTACCACCGAGAAGTTGACCGTCACCTTGCTGATGATTTCATTAACGAACTGGAATCCGCTATACAACAAATCAGATCGTGGCCAGGCAGCGGTTCGCACAGGTTTTCGGAGCTACTAGATATTTCGGGACTGCAAACCTACTCCCTGAAGAAGTTTCCGTACCTCATCTTCTACATCGAACACCCAGGGCACACTGCAGTGTGGCGCATCCTCCACATGAGCCAGGATATTCCATTGACACTCCATGAGGATTCGCTGTCACTCGATTCCAACATTACTTCGGACGATTCCACATAAGAGACTTGCCCCTAACAACGATCCCGTCGAGCCACGCACGGGCAAAGTCCCACTCACCCTGTCACCGTGTACGGTCGAAGTCCCACTCACCCCGTCTTCCTGCGCGCGGAGCGTCGCAGGATCCAGATATGTGGTAAACCATCATGGGTGAGACTGGCGTGGTTGACGTTCACCCACAGACTCTGACAGGCGATATTTATGGTGTCTGGTTTCTGCGACTTCGCGCAGGGTGACGAGGAAATGTCATTCTGCGGAGCCCGCTAGGGCGACTCGCAGTGCGCAGAAAGACGGTGGTGGGTTTAACTCAGAAGGGGACGCACCCTTGACGTATTGCTCGCGTCCACAGTTAGCAGTCATCACGACCGTTAACTGTGGAAGGGAATGTCACGTTGGATTCCGTGGGAGTACAGTCTTCGTCAGCACTTCCAACCGTACTCCGCATGCTTCATAGGTTGACAGCGCTCGAGCATCGCGGGTGACCAGAACAATATTGTTCTCTCGAGCCGCCAAAGCTACAAGGCCATCGTACGTTACGCCACCGGATATTCCCAGCTGACTAAGTTCGTCGTGAACTCGGTGAGCTAACTCGGTTGGAATCATCCAGCACATGGTGAAGCTATCGTTGATCAACATGGCAGCATCTGTTGAGTCCAACCGATTGGCGCCAGGTAACCGGGTGAGAACAGAATATGTTTCTGCTAGGGCATGACCACACAGTCCAAGCTTGCGCCCCTGTGCCCAGTGGGCAACCTGCTCATGGGCTCCATGAGTGTTCATCAACAAGGGAACCGCGACACTCGTGTCAAGACCGTACTGAATGTCACTCACCGTCGACCTGCATCGATCAGGGAAAACATCATGTCATCAGTGAGAGCCTCGTCCGAGGTGGCCACCAACCTTCCATCCGCATTTCTCACCAGTACGGCAGTACGTCCCGCCGGAGTGATCTGCAGACCACGACCGTACGGCGACACATCAACAGTCGCCCCAGCGGTCAAACCGAAAGCTTGCCGGTATTGCTTGGGCAAAAGAACTCTGCCACCAGAATCAATCTTCGCTTCCATGGGACTATCTTACCATTTAATTCCCATTTTCGATTGGCTTACCCTCACTGCCTGTCTTTCGGCGGATCAGTCTCCATGAGAGAGTCACCACGGTGGAGAGTCGATGGATTCTGCGACTTCGCGCAGAAAGACGGGGGCGGGGGCAACAATGCTGTTCCACCCTCGCAGTCTCGCTTATCTAACATCACCTTGTGGAAGTCCAGACTTCGTCAGTACGGAAGGTGTCCCTAGGGAAGTTAGCAGGAATGGTGAGGGTGAAGGTGCCTTTAGGCCAATCGTCGCGGAGAAACCAACTGAATTCACCTGTCACCGTATAAGCAATACTTCTATCAAACTCGTATTGTCCGTCTTCTCTCTGAACGACGTTAAGATCCGTAAATTTAGCTACTATACGTATAGTCGAAAATGTGCTATTGTCTGTCATAGCACTATTCGGATTTGCTACCAACATGTCGCTGTACTGGTGGGCATGGCCATTGACCATCAAATCATCTATAACAATCGCCACTTGTTTGTCATTGGTATTGACAATTTTATAGTATATGTAGATCCAAGCAGATTCCTCGCTGCTGTTGGGCACGAACATCACGCTGCTTGCATAGATCCTTACTCCATGGTCGTCATAAACCAACATACGCCCTTCACCCTCATCGACGATAGGATCGCTCACTGTGGAGTTGGGCACCTCACCCTCGGGGGATTCCAGTGTTGTACCCACACCCCCACAAGCACTCAACGTACCCATCATCAGGGCCAGAACCAGCACTGGCAGAATTGCGCGTACCTTCTTCATATCATTTACTCCTTCGTGGCAGTCATGAGGTCTGAATAGTCGTTCATGGTGCCTCACTTTCGCCAGTTAGGCTACCTCCGTTTTTTTTTTTTTGTCCATTTTGGTTTGTATGGAGAGTTGGTGGTTGGTGATGACGGTCAGACTCCACAACTGTGGATAACCCAGTATCTGGATTCTGCGAGTCGCTTCGCTCCGCAGAATGACATTGAGAGAGTCACCACGGTGGAGAGTCGATGGATTCCGCGAGTCGCCCTAGCGGGCTCCGCAGAAAGACGGGGTTAGTGTCACCCTGCGGAGCGCGCCAGCGCGACTCGCAGGGTCCAGATATCACATCAAGTGCGATGGTGGGCCTGTCGAACGTGGTCACCACGAACAGACTCTTCTTGGTGGTTGGTCGCTGATTCTGGATTCCTGCCAAGTCGGGCTGGCGCCCTCCGCGGAATGACCATCTGGGTGGGGAGCGCGGAATGACTGGGTGAGTGGTGGTAGCACGGGGACTGACGGTGAAAGAGAGCCACAACGCAACGATGACCCACGGTTACCATCGCATAGTTGCGACCAATGGGTGACGTGGTAGGGAGTCAATGGATGACTTGGGGTATTTGACCAGGGGTATTTGACTTGGGGGTCGTAGTCCATTAGGGTTTAGATAGTTAGACAAACTAAACACATGTTGATAGACGGCCAGCGCAACCAACGAGATGAAAAACAACCAGGGCCAACGGAACAACCAGGGCCACGAAAACGACCAGGATCATGGGAATCAGGATCAACGGAACAACCAGGAACATGAGAAGCAACCACCATCATGGAGGTGAGAGATGACCGCAGCTACAGCACCCCAAGCTGATTTCGAGCTACAGCTCAATGATCTGCTCGTGGACACCTTCTCCACGATCCTCAAGTACGAAGCAGCAGCCCTCACCACTTTCATGGGGGTATCGCTCACTATTGCCGAGGCGCACATGATCGACGCCATTGCTCGACTCAGTGAGAAAGCCAAAGCGACCGTCTCCCAGATCGCCGCGCACATGCAGGTCGCCGTACCCACCGCAACGATAGCCATCAAGAAAATGGAACAGAAAGGGTACCTCACCAAAGTACCCTCAGACACCGACAAGCGCAGTACGTGGATCCAACTCACCGACCAAGGTCGCGTCATCGACCGAGCACACACAATCTTCCACCAAAAAATGGTACGAGATGTCTCCAGCGAATTCGCACCAGAAGAACAAGGCGTACTTCTCAAAGCAATCAACCGCCTCAACGAGTTCTTCTCCCAAGAAGCAAAGGCCTCAGCGTGACCCTCTCTCTTTCAGGGATCGGACTCGCCCTGCCTCGCCGCCGTGTATCCAATGATGAACTCGCCCAGATCACCGGTATCGACACCACCGATGAGTGGATCCAAACCATGACCGGCATCTCGAGTCGCTACATGACCACAGACGAAACACTGATCGAACTCGCCGAGCAAGCCGCCACAGATGCGCTCGCTGATGCGCACATTGATCCCAGTGAGGTCGACTACATTATCGCCGCCACCATGGGTTGCGAAACCTCGACCCCTTCACTGGCTTGCCATGTCGCTGAACACATTGGCGTGCAGTGCCCAGCCGTCGACCTTAATGCCGCGTGCGTGGGGTTCCTCTATTCCCTTGATTACGCTGCCGGCCTCATCGAACGCGGTCGTGCGCGCAACATCCTCATCATCACCGGTGAACGCATGTCAGCCCATGTGGATTGGACTGACCGCCGTACCTGCATCCTTTTCGGCGACGGCGCTGCTGCAGTAGTCGTACGCCCAGGGAGCGCCCTGCAGTACCTCAACCTGCAAACCCGCCCCGACACGGAAGTCATCAACCAATACCGCCGAATGTGCGGCAACAGCCCACTGTCGACTCCCGATGAGGAAACCCCGATGCACTTAGAGGGCCAGAAGGTTTTCAAGTACGCCGTCTCGCTCATGGAACAAGAGATCACCACTGCTCTCGACACACTCCAACTCCAAGCAGACCAGATCGACCACTACCTCATCCACCAGGCGAACCGTCGCATCATCGACTTCGCTATCGAGCGCCTCGGGATCAGTCCGGACAAGTTCCCCATGAACATTGATCGGTACGGGAATATGTCAGCGGTCTCCATCCCCGCCCTCCTTCACGAGATGCGGAAAAACAACACAATTCAGCCGGGGGACACACTTCTCATGTGTGCCTTTGGTGCAGGAATGACCTGCGGAAGTTCGGTTATCCAGTGGGACCCTCCCACGACCTAACCCACGAAACAAAGGAAAAACATGCTGGAACAGATCGAAAAAGTGATCAAGGAATACATGAACAAGGATGATCTCACGATCACAGAAGAGACAACCTTCGCCTCCCTTGATCTTGATTCACTCGAATCAGTAGAACTCGTCATGAAGATCGAAGAAGAACTCGACACGACCATCGACATGAATGGTGAAGTGAACTCGATTGGTGACGTCCTGGCTCTCGTCAGTGCCAACAACTAGTCATGATCAACTCCAAGATCTGTGACCTGTTGGGGATCACGTACCCGATCTTCCAGGGCGCCATGGCCTGGATCTCTGACGCACAACTCGCGGCAGCGGTCTCCAACGCTGGGGGATTGGGCATTATTGCGGGCGGGAATGCACCCGTGGAGTACGTACGCGAGCAGATCCACGCGGCACGTCACCTCACCGACAAACCGTTCGGTGTGAACGTGATGCTCATGAGCCCTCATGCACCCGCGATCGCTGAGATGCTTAGCGACGAGAAGGTGCCAGTCATCACCACGGGGGCGGGCAGCCCTGCTCCCTACATGAGTTCCTGGCTGGAAGCTGGTTCTGCGGTGATCCCGGTCGTACCCTCCTCAGGTATAGCCAAGGTAGTGGAGCGCTTAGGGGCGAGCGCGGTCGTTGCTGAGGGTGGTGAATCGGGTGGACACGTCGGTGACCTCACCACGATGGCGCTCATTCCCCAAGTACGCGACGCCGTGTCGATCCCTGTCCTCGCTGCTGGTGGTATTGGTGATGGACGCGGGTTTGCTGCTGCGCTCATGCTTGGCGCTGACGGCGTACAAATGGGAACACGGTTCCTCGTCGCTGAAGAAAACTCGATCCACCCGACGTACAAGGCGAAAATCCTGGCTGCGAAAGACATTGACACGATCGCCACCGGTAAGAGGCTCGGTCATCCCGTACGCTCGCTCAAGACGACCTTCTCGAAGTCCTTCTTTGCCAAAGAGTACGACTCGTCGATCACGGATGAAGAACTGGAGAAACTCGGGGAAGGTGCGCTCAGGCTCGCCGCACATGATGGTGACGAAGAGGCGGGATGTTTCATGGCTGGTCAGATTGCTGGTTTGGTACGAGCTGAACAAACCGCCGAGCAGATCATCACCGAGATCATCGGTGAAGCTGAAGCCCTGCTCAGAAAGGCACCCTCGTGGGTGGTGTAGCACTAGTTTTCGCGGGCCAGGGTGCCCAGACCCCGGGAATGGGCAGCGAGCTCTATGAGTCATCCCCGGCTGCCCGAGCTATCTTCGATGAGGCAGAGACTCTTCGCCCAGGAATCAAGGAGCTCTGTTTTTTGGGCCCGGCTAGTGAACTGAATCTCACAGTCAACACCCAACCGTGCCTGTTCGTTGTCGATTATGCCTGCGCTGTTGCCCTCGAAGAGGCCATGGGGGAGAAACTCTGCGGCACCCATGTCACTGGTGCGGCAGGGTTTTCGTTGGGTGAGGTTGTGGCCTCGAGTTTCACCGGCATCATGGATTTTCGCACTGGCTTTGACTTCGTGTGCGCTCGCGGTGAGGCGATGAATCGCGCCGGGCAGGACCATCCAGGAGTGATGTACGCAGTGGTCAAACTCGACTCCACCGAGGTTGAAGAGATTGCTGACTCCATGGTTGGGGTTTATCCGGTCAACTACAACTCACCCACCCAGACCGTGGTTGCCTGTGAAGCCGCCCAGGGTGACCAGTTCGTGAGCGCAGTTGCGAATCGCGGAGGCAAGGCACTCAAACTGCGTGTCAGTGGAGGATTCCACTCCCCGCTCATGGAAAGTGCCACGGCAGAACTCGCCGAGCTGACCCAGGTGATGTCCTTCACTCAACCCACGATCCCGCTCTATTCCGCCATGACCACGAGGCCCTATGACAACCCACGAGAGCTTCTCCCCAGCCAAGTGAACTCTCCAGTTCTCTGGGCGCAAACTATTGAAGCCATGGCCACCGACGGTTTCGACACTTTCATTGAGGTGGGCCCAGGTCGTACCCTCTCCAATTTCATCAACCAGATCGACGACACTCTGACCACCTGGCAAGCCAGTGACGCAGAGTCAGTCAACCAGGTGGCAACACAGCTCATGAACAGGAAAGGCAACTGATGCTGACAACGAGAACAGCGGTGATCACGGGGGGCTCTCGGGGGATCGGGCGAGCCATCGCTACCGAGTACGCCCGTCAAGGGTGTGACATTGCCCTGGTTTACCACGGCAACGAAGAAGCAGCCACTGAGGTCGTACGTCAAGCTCAACAGTGTGGGGTACGTGCGCAGGCCTACCAGTGTGATGTCTCTGATTGGGCAGCAACCCAGACCACCTGCCAGAGGATCCTCGCTGATTTCTCTGCGGTCGACATCCTGGTCAACAATGCGGGGATCGTCCATGACAACCTGTTCATGCGGATGAGTGAGGCCGACATCGATGAGGTGCTGGGCGTCAACCTCAAGGGAGCTATGGCGATGACTCGCCACCTGACGCCGACCCTGCTGAAGTCCGCCCATGGTCGCGTCATTAACATTTCTTCCGTGGTGGGTCTCATGGGTAACCCTGGCCAGGCTAACTACGCGGCAGCCAAGGCGGGGTTGATCGGTTTCACGAAATCGATTGCCCGAGAGTTCGCTTCACGATCCGTGACCTGCAATGTGATCGCCCCGGGGTTCATCGCCACGGATATGACTGCTGGGTTGCCTGAGTCAGCGACCGAGAAGCTGACCTCGCTTGTACCCTTGAAGAGAACTGGTGCACCCGAAGATGTCGCTGGCGCAGCAGTGTTTCTCGCCTCCGATCAGGCGAGTTACATCACAGGGCAGGTTATCCAAGTCGACGGCGGAATGAGGATGTGATCATGAAACGAGTAGTCGTGACAGGAATGGGGTGCGTGACCCCCATCGGACTGGGCGTCAATGAGTTCTGGGATTCACTGGTCGCGGGCCACCACGGGATCGCCCCCATCACCAAGTTCGATCCAACAGACGGAAAAATCGCTCTCGCCGCGGAAGTGAAAGATTTCGATCCAAGCCAGGTGATGGAAAACTCAGAGATTCGCAAAACTGATCTCTATGCCCAGTACGCGCTGGTCGCTGCTCACCAAGCCATGGAAGATTCCGGACTTGCTGACAAGATTGAGCCTTCGCGGTTCGGCTGTTACGTGGGTTCAGGCATCGGCGGGCTCGGTACCATGATCAAAGAGACAGAAGTTCTCCTCAACAAAGGGCCGAACAGAGTCTCGCCCTTCTTCGTACCCATGATGATCGCCAACATGGCCTCAGCGTTGATCGCTATGCGATATGGTGCTCAAGGCCCGAACCTTCCCGTCGTGACCGCGTGCAGTACGGGTACGAACGCACTCGGTGAAGCCTTCCGCGCGATCAAAGCTGGCGGGGCCGATGCGATCATTGCTGGTGGGGCCGAGGCGTCCATCAACCCTCTCGCAGTGGGTGGTTTCGCGAACTGTATGGCGCTGACGACCACCACTGATCCTGATCGATCATCGATCCCTTTCGATGCGGATCGTTCAGGGTTTGTCATCAGTGAGGGGGCTGGGATCCTCGTACTCGAAGAACTCGATCATGCGCTGGAGCGCAATGCCCCGATTTATGGGGAGATCCTTGGGTACGCGAACACCTGCGATGCGTACCACATGACAGCACCCCATCCGGAAGCCGAGGGCAGTGCAGCGATGATTCGTGGCGCTTTCGCTGAGGCTGGGATGACACCTGATGAGTCGCTCTATATCAATGCTCACGGTACGTCGACCCCGCTCAACGACAAGACGGAGACCCTAGCGATCAAAAAGGCGCTCGGGGAGATGGCCACCAAGGTTGCAATCAGCTCCACCAAGTCGATGACTGGGCATATGTTGGGCGCTGCGGGCGCGGTGGAAACGATTGCATGTCTCCAAGCGCTGCGCACCGGGATCATTCCTCCGACTGTGGGGTTGACCAACCCCGATCCTGATTGTGACCTGGATTATGTCCCTGGTGTTGCCCGCGAAGCCCACCCGCAAACAGCCTTGACGATCTCGCTGGGTTTCGGCGGGCACAATGCCGGTTTGCTGATGAAATCAGGTGTGAAATGAATCGCGACGAGATCAGGGCGATCCTGCCGCATCGTGAGCCGATGCTGCTCGTGGACGAGGCTCGCGTGGAGGGCGAGGAGTCGATCGGGAGTTATACAGTACGCGGGGACGAGTTCTTCCTTCAGGGGCATTTTCCCGATAACCCGGTCGTACCAGGGGTGATTCTGTGCGAGATGATGGCCCAATCGGGGTGTGTACTTTTCGCTGAGCAGGTGAGCGGCAAGACCCCGTACTTTTCTGGCTTGGACAAGGTCAGATTCAAGCGCAAGGTAACACCAGGGGACACCATCGAATTCCGATGCCACCTCACGGCCACTAAGGGTCCTTTCTTTTTCGTCAGTGGTACGGGTACGGTCGCTGGTGAGGTGTGCGTCAGCGCTGAGATGTCTTTCGCTCTCGCATGACACATGGGTCGGCCCATGGGCCGCAACTGCATTGGGAGTATTCGTGGGAACGTGGCGTGATGGCGGCATCCCCACCCGCTCACTGGGCACACGATGGCCCGACGTCACCCCGCGGAACAAACACCACCAACCCCGTCACCCCGTGGAGCGCGTCAGCGCGACGCGCAGGGTCCAGATATCACACTGACCATGATGGTGACCGCTGGTGATGAGTGATTGCCCACAGACTCACTTTCGTGGTTGATCGCTTGTCCGGATTCCTGCCAAGTCGCCCTGGCGCCCTCCGCGGAATGACCATCGGGGTGTGGAACGCAGAATGACATGGAAACAGAGTTACAACGCGACGATCCTGTGGGTACGTCGCTAGGCAGTTGCGGTCAATGGATTCCGCGAGTCGTACTGGCGCACTCCACGGACGGGGTTAGTGTCATCCACGCTGCGGCGATGATGATCCCGTCGTTGACAGTCCAGCGTACCTTCCACGCTTCAGGGAGATCAGCGGGTACCTCGCGCAGGAATCGTATCTGCCCCGAGGTATCGGCTTCAAGAAACACCTCCACATCAAGGAAACCCAAACCCGTGCGAGTCAGTGGGTACCACGCTTTGAAGATGCTCTCTTTGACGCAGAACAGCACCCGGTCCCAGGGGACATCGGCGCGCTCGTGAGCAAGGGAAGCAACCCGATCCTGCTCCGCAACCGAACTGATGCGCGCCAAAACTCCTCGCGGCAATTCCTCCGCTACCTCAGCGTCGATCCCTATCCCAGCAATGAGCGCGGAAGGCCCAACCACAGCAGCGCGGTATCCCCGACAATGGGTCATACTCCCCACAACGGATTCACCCCAGATCGGACACCCAGATTCATCGTTGACAATCGCTGTATTCACAAGACCCAGGTCACTCAACCCTCGCCGGGCACAATGGCGTACGGTGGCGTACTCGCGGCGTCGGCGCTCGGAGAAGGAAGCAGCGACGTCCCTCTCTGGCGGCAGGAGTACGTCGAGTGAAACATCACCGCGAATGTCATGGAAGACCACACCATCAGGCAGTAGCTCGTGCGGTGCCGGGTGCCCAGTGATCATAGTTTCATGGTACCCAACATCCACTCCTGCGGTAGAATAGGTCCCCGTTGTCGAAACTCAGGCAACGGGTGACAGAGAGGTGTCTCATGCGGGGCAGGAAATTACTCATGGGTCTTATGGCTGTGGTGAGCATAGGCATGGTTGCTGCGGGTTGTGCGGAGAAACCAGAGGATCTACCATCACCGACCGAAACGGCCACTGGAACACCATCACCTACCGAGACTGGTGAAGAAACACATGAGAAGGGCGCCATAGCTATGCTCCTGCCTGTGGATGGGTGGGAGGCTCCAACAGATCCTGACTTGGCGGCGGAATTCGATTACGTCTCTCAGTCTGCCGCGATTGCGATCAACGTAGTCAGCCTTGAAGAAGTCAACAAACAAACCGGGACCAAATGGGAAGTCCAAGACTATATGGAAAAAGAAATCTTCCAGGGGCTTCGTGAGGTTCCGGGGCTGACCTCCACCTCCCCGGTCCCTCTCACTGGCGGAAATTTTGCGGGGTACGAATTAACTTTCATCATGACAGCAGATGACCGTCCCACTCAGTACGGGCTTATCGCCGCGGTCGATAATGATAAGTGGGTTTATGAAGTGTATTGCGTGTCGTACATGAACCCCCCGGATTCTGACTGGGAAGAGTGCCGTGAAATGATCCGCAATATCGCCCTCTTCTAGAAACGGTCCAGTACGCACTGTCCCTACGGTGGTGACTGGTGGACCCTGCGAGTCGCGGAGCCTGTGTTCCTCACTTCGTTCGTCAACCACTTCCTTGGTTTCGGGATAGTGCGCAAGCGCACTCTCCGCTCAACCTGCGTCGTGGTGCTGCGGAGCCCGCCAGGGCGA
>WRIJ01000012.1 GCA_009782785.1 Propionibacteriaceae bacterium
CAGTATCCCACTGGCGGTGTTGAACACTCTTGATCCAGCCCAATTGAGCTGGGGTGTACCGGGGATGCGTGAAGAACTGGCCACTGAACTCATTCGCAGTCTTCCGAAATCGACTCGTACCCGATTCGTACCTGCCAAAGATTGGGCCGTGAAAGCTTTGGGATGGTTGAACGCCAACAATCCGAACTATTCCCGTCCTTTTGAACTGGAGCTTTCTCGCGCACTCGAAGCACTCTCAGATGGGCCGGTCGGTGGTTGGAATGCGGACGCATTGCCCGCGCATTGCCGGATGGGTTTCCAGGTTACTGGTGGTGAGGAAATGGAGTTTGGTCGGGACCTCGCCGAACTTCAATCACGCCATGGTGAAGCAGGTCACGCTGTGCTGCAATCCTCGAATCCTCGAGAGCAGAAATCTGGTACTTCCTGGGTCTTCGGGGAGATTCCTGAGTCAGTCAATGTCGATCATCATTCTATGGTGGTCACGGGCTACCCCTATCTCAGTGATGACAAGACAAGGGTCTCGGAGTCTTTGGAGACCTCCCTCAACAAGGCTCAGTCTTTCCATCGCTCAGGAATGGTACGCCTGGTGTGTTTGGCGTTGCCTGAACCCCACAAGTGGGTGGTCTCCCATTTGTCGAATGCAGAGAAGGTGGCATTAGGGTCAAATCCTTATCCCTCGGTCCCTGATCTGCTCGCTGATGCACGCTTCGCAGCAGTGGCAGGGTTGTGCAGGGATCATGACACCTGGGCAGTACGAGGTGAGGGAGCCTTCCAGAATCTCGTGTCCGCAGTACGCCCCGACCAGGTGGAGGCCACATTCGAGTTGGTCAAACTCGCAGCTGAGGTGCTGAGTCTAGAATCATCTATCAGGTTGAGTCTCATCAAACTCGATCAGGATTCTGCTCTCGGCAGCGATGTCACGTCTCAGGTTGATCACCTGGTTGGTGAGGGTTTCTTGTCGGCGACTCCTCAACCGTGGTTGAATCGCTTACCCATCTGGTTGAAGGCAGCCCAGATGAGATTGTCTGCGGCCATCACTGATCCAGCTAAAGACCAGCAACGAATGGCAGAGCTCCAGCCGGTTCTGGATGCGTACAACGAACTCCTCGACGAGGGCCAAGATGTCACCGATGAGATGAGACGCATCTCGTACCTCATTGAAGAGTTCCGCATCCAACTGTTCGCCCAAAGCCTGGGTACAGCTGAGAAGGTTTCCACCAAACGTATCCTGGCGGTCATCAATGCTCTTCGGTGATCCTGGGGGCTTAGGACCCCGCTGCTAAAGCGAAGGGGAGCACACTGGTTGCTCCCGCCTGTCGCAACAACCGAGCAGTGATAGTCATCGTCCAGCGGGTATCAATGTAATCGTCAATGAGCAGGACTGGCCCGGCCAAGGTTGACAACCTCTCGGCCACGGCAACCGGTACAAGGAAACGATCCCAGATGTCGCGGACCCGATAGGCGCTGTTGAATGATCGGGTACAGATGGTAGCTCCAGGTGTGAGTTCGAGTGGTCCGAGGTTCTCTAAACGCCCTGCCGTACTAATACTGGAGGCTAGTGATTCCACGAGCTGTGGTCGTGACACACTGGGTATCCACACGACAGCTTCGGGGCGAGCAGACCAGGGCCAGTCGCGCAATGCAGTGAAAGATGCCTGCACAAGATTGTCGGGCACCACTGTGTCCCTGGGGTTGCCGCTGTCGTCTGCGGCGAAAAGCTCCCTCAAAACCCCACCCCAACCCAGGTCGGTGAGGCGGGCAAGGACGCGACCTTCTTCCGCAGTTTCAACCTCATTGATTCCTCCTGTCAAGGGTACCCCGAGGCGATCCATGTGAGTGGGCCATCGGTAGCGACAATCAATGGGCAAACCATGAGTGGATAGTGCTTGGTGGGCAGTGCTCGTGCTGTGTTCACTGATGGTGGTCGGATACCAAGGCCCAGCGCACACATCACAACGACCACATGGTTCGGAATGTGGGTCGTCGAGTGAGCTGGTCAGAAACTCCATTCGACAGGTGGTCAGGTTCTCGTACACCAGCATTGCCTGCTGCTCACTTTGCCGAGCTTGGGCCACACGCTCGTACCGGTCATCGTCGTACACCCATCGTTGGCCGGTGTAGCTCCATCCCTGCTGTGTACGTTCGACGCTGCCATCGACAGCGAGGACTTTCAGCAGTAATTCCAGTCGACCGCGTTTGATATTAACTCGTGATTCTAGAGCGGGTTGTGACAGTGGACCGTCTGCTTCGGCGAGGGCCCGCAAGACCTGGTCGGCGATCTCGGGGGAGGGCATGGAACTGGTGGCAAAGTACTCCCAAATCTCGGGGTCTTCTTGGTCGGGCATGAGGAGAACATCAGCGGAGTCGGTGGCGCGACCGGCTCGCCCGACCTGCTGGTAGTAGGCCACGGGCGAACTTGGCGCACCCAGGTGGATGATGAACCCCAGGTCGGGTTTGTCGAAACCCATACCGAGAGCTGAGGTAGCGGCAAGAGCCTTGACACTGTTGGCTTTGAGGGCAGCTTCTGCAGCTTGTCGATCAGCGTCGTCCGTACGCCCGGTGTAGGGAAGAACCTTGTGGCCGACATCACTGAGGAACGACGCAGTGTCTTCGGCGGCCGCCACAGTGAGGCAGTAGATGATGCCACTACCGGGGAGTTCGTCAAGGTGCTCAGCTAACCAAGCGAGTCGTCCGGAGTGGTCGGGCAACTCAAGTACGCCCAGGCGAAGAGAGTCGCGGGCTAACGGACCTCGAATGGTCGTCACCTCGTAGAGTCCCCCACCGATCTGCTCTTCGACATCGGTGATGACGCGGGAATTTGCTGTTGCCGTTGTCGCTAGTACGGGTGTTTGTTCCGGGAGTTCGGCAAGCAGGTTGCGTATGCGTCGATAGTCGGGGCGGAAATCGTGGCCCCAATCGCTGATGCAATGAGCTTCGTCGATGACAACCAATCCAACAGAGTTCACAAGGTGAGGAAGTTGTTTCTCTCGAAATTTGGGATTAACCAAACGTTCGGGGGAGATCAGCAGGACGTCCACTGTGTTCGCAGCAATGTCTTTTTCAATGCCAGTCCACTCAGTCAGATTGGAGGAGTTGATGGTTACTCCACGTACCCCTGCTCGTTTGGCTGCCTCAACTTGGTCACGCATCAAAGCCAGCAAAGGGGAGACGATCAGGGCCGGCCCACAACCAAGTCGTCGCCGCAGGAGACTAGCAATGAAATACACCGCTGATTTTCCCCACCCGGTTTTCTGAACAACAAGGACACGGTGTTTCCCCACCACCAGTGCTTCGATGGCTTCCCATTGCCCTTGATGAAATTCCGCATCCTCACGTCCGGTGAGTTGGCGCAGTATCTCCAGGGCGTCGTTTTTCAGGTCTGCTGTCATGGTGTTCCCCTCTTGTTGGTTTCTAGGATACGAGTGGGCTCTGACATTTCTGATCTACCGAAGTCCCCAGCAACGCTGTAGTAGTCCACGTGTCAAAATCTTGACATTCTGGCAAGATATCGGCCAATCAGTTAGGTTCTTGTAGAAAACACCTAGTAAACACTTTATGTTCGCTTGGTGAGCCTAGCGACCCTGGCATCGATGTCTGCCCGTAGACGCCCAAGCTTGTTGAGGTCGACACTGGGTACTTTGCGCACATCTAAGGGCAGTGTGATTTTCCCATTAGCCGAAATCGTTGCGACGTCCATGGCGACTACTTGAATTTCTTGAGAATCTTAAGAACTACAATGCCAGACGGATTCTGTCACTGGCATACATAACAGCAGAGAAGACCGAGTCTTACCTTGGGGTTGGGTGGGCTATAACTCCAGACCTGGGTACAAAGGATTAGCATCCAGTAGTTCACCAGCACGGTTTTTCACGCGGTCAGCGACACCATCGGCGATGACGTACTTGGCTTTCGAGGGGCCCTTGGGTGTTGAGGTGGGGGTGGTGTTCTTCAACACCTCGGTGATCAGATCGGCGACCACATCGAAGTCGGATTCGGTGAAGCCACGACTCGTCAGAGCTGGGGTTCCGATGCGTACCCCGGAGGTGTACCAGGCACCATTCGGATCGCGGGGGACCGAGTTACGGTTGGTGACCACACCCGAATCCAGCAGGGCCGATTCTGCCTGGCGACCAGTCAAACCGAAACTCGACACATCCAACAACACCAGATGGTTGTCTGTACCATCGGAGACCAGGTTCACTCCGCGCTTCAGCAATCCCTCAGCGAGGGCCTTCGCATTGGTCGCCACCTGGGCCGCATAGGTCTGGAAGTCGGCAGTACGCGCCTCAGCGAACGCCAATGCCTTAGCAGCCATGACGTGGCTGAGTGGCCCACCCAACACCATGGGGCAGCCCTTATCCACCGACTCAGCGTACTCCTTGGTGGCGAGCACGAAACCACCGCGCGGGCCACGCAGAGACTTGTGTGTCGTCGAAGCCACAATATGAGCGTACGGGATCGGGTTCTCTTCACCAGTGAACACCTTGCCAGCCACGAGCCCAGCAAAGTGAGCCATGTCCACGAACAAGGTGGCACCCACTTCATCGGCGATCTCCCTCATGAGGGCAAAATTCACCCGGCGAGGATAAGCGGAATACCCAGCCACAATGATCAGCGGTTTGAACTCTTTCGCTGACGCCCGCAAGGCGTCATAATCAATCAGACCAGTGTCCGCATGGGTGCCATAGGAGTGTTGCTGAAACATCTTGCCCGAGATATTGTGGCGGAACCCATGGGTGAGATGCCCGCCCGCATCCAAACTCATTCCCATCACCTTCTGAGCATTGAACTCGTGGCGAAGATCCTCCCAATCCGATTCGCTCAAATCATTGACCGTTTTAGCACCCAAGCGATCCAGGGTCGGCGATTCGATACGTTTGTGCAGGATTGACCAGTACGCCACGAGGTTCGCATCAATGCCTGAGTGTGGTTGTACGTATGCGTACTCGGCTCCGAACAACTCCCGTGCATGCTCAGCAGCTACTGCCTCCACGGTGTCCACGTTCTGACATCCCGCATAGAAGCGGTGCCCAACCGTACCCTCAGCGTACTTATCGGACATCCACGTACCCATGGCCATGAGAACCGGCAGCGATGCATAGTTCTCAGAAGCGATCAGCTTCAAGGATTCACGCTGATCGGTGAGCTCACTACGGATCGCCTCAGCGATGCGAGGTTCAACACCCCCGACGACGTCAAGGATCTGGGAATACAGGGCGGAAGCGGTAGGCGGTGTGGGCACAGCGACTCCTAGGGTAGGTGGACCGCACTACTCTATCGGTTTGAGGGTTCAGTCTTGAACGGTTGACGACTGGTGGATTCCCCGACTTCGCGCGGAATGACAGGATCAGGGTGCTCCGCAGAATGACCAGATATCAATTAGCCCTTCTTGATGAATGTGAACGGTTTGCCCATGGGGACGACTGTACGCCCGAAGAAGTTGTTCAAGAAGATTCCGCCACACGCATAGAAGCTGAGCAGTGAAATCAACAGCTCAGACCATCCAGCCAAGGGTGCGAAGATGTTTGTGGCTAAACCCAGTGTCGCTAGAGTCAGAGAGAGCAATAAGACATCAATCAAGACCAGAATCGCTGCAAACACTTTCGATACATGGAACGCCGCCACAGTAATAAATAGCGAGAAAATGAAATACCCAAGGAAGCCAAAACCCATCTGTTTGATGTCGGCTCCTGCCATCCCAAACCATCCCAGTTTGATCATCCAACTGATAGCCACTGCGAGCCAGAACAACCCGTAGGATCCGAGTACGATCGCACCAAAGTAATTGTTGTTCTTGAAATCGGCAGTCGATGCCCAAATCTGCGCAATCGCACCGAGCATGATTGCCCATGGGATGATGTATCCCTCACCGGAGGTCCAACCGAGTTTGGCGGACGAGGCGACCATGGTCACCATGGCCAATCCAAAAACACCGAGCGCGGTGGGGTCACTTAAACGAGATTGAATTTTCGTGACGACATTGTTGTCTGCCATGATTCGGCCTTTCATCGGTGAGGACCGCTTCCCGGGTAGGGTAGCTGTTTCCATCACTGGGTTATCCTTAGCCGACTCCCGGCCAAGTGCGACTAGGTTACCGGCTGATCGATGTTGTTCACAAGGGTTAATCCACCTGGTGGACATACACACTAGGAGCGTATGACCAGCAAAGACGACGGGGGATTGAGCGCAGCTAAAGCAGCAAAACTGTTGAGGAACATGCCCGTGACCATCTGCCAGATGATTTCCTCATCTTTGGTTCCTGCTCGTTTCTGGACCTTGCTCTTGGGAAGGATGGAGACCAGAGCCTCAGCTGTGGGACGGTAACTCCAGGCATCAACATGGAACATGTGAGAACCCAAATCCTCGAAGAGAAGATCGCGAGACAGGGTATAGTCCTGGCGGAAACTAATGTCGGCACCGATCCCAAGGTGTGGACCGCCATAGAAACCCACCACGCCCCCGGCGTTTTCAACCGCAGCGAGGCGTGCATTGGGGTCTTCGCCAAAAGCATCACAATGATTGTCGTCATTGACCCGAGTGACTGCTTCTACTCTCTGGGAGAGTTCAGCCACCTTCGCCATGGTGTCGTCAGAATCGTTGTACCCGAAGAATCTCAGCGTCTCCTCAAAGACCTTGGGCAACGTACCTCCACACAGGGCGATCTTGTCGTTGAAGGCACATCCGGTAGCTACGCCACGGGCATGGTCTTCGTCAATATGGGCATACACTGGCAGGCCATTGTCCGCCATGATGGAAAAGAAATTCTCCGCAGTCAAGGTCTCACGGTCGTACGCTGGTGTTACTGCTCGAGCAGCGTAGAGCAAGCCGAAACCGCCACCACCAACATTGGGCCGGAAAGGATCCTGGCCAGGGGGACGCAAGCGATCATCCATGCATGTGGCAGCAACATCACCAGCCGAGTGAACATCACAAGCACCGTCGGTGAGAGCTTCTGCCACGCGGCTATGCAGGTCAAGATCGATCTCCCAATCTTCTGGATGGACCGCCAACCCGAGAGTCCCAAAAGTGGTGATGAGTTTCCTGGTGGGATCAAACCCTAGAGCTTGGTTCGGCATAGCTTCCTCCTTGAATAGTCTCCCTCGTCGAAGAGACTAAACCATGTTTGGGGTTTTTGGGGAGTCCCTGTTCCAGAGCGTGAGACAGGGATTTGGATGAGTGCTCTGCGGGGTTGTGCAGAGCTTTCATCAGTTTCTATCCGAGGATCGCAGTTATGTACGATTCGCAGTCCACGGGCAACACGCCTCGAGTCTTAGACGAGGCTGTACCTTTCCTACAAGGGGGGAACTGGTCGTACATACCTCGACTTTTCGGATAAAAACTCGAGATTGCCTGGTACGGACGTGAGCGATGACCCGAAGGTAGCAGTCGCACTATAGAGATATGAAGCAGCGTGTCTATGAGATCCTCAAAGATCGCCCACACCTGGTAGCGGGGCGATTCTTCGGTATCGCAATGTCGATTCTTATCGTCATCAACATCGTCTTTGTCTTTATTGACACTCTCAACGACCAACCACCGTGGCTGACACGACTGTCATGGTGGGTCGAAGTGATTTCTGTCGCCATTTTCACAGTGGGGTACGGTGACGTCTATCCGCTCACCCTCTTAGGCAAGCTGCTCGCTGCCATCATCGCAGTACTCGGGGTTCTGCTGGTCGCTATTCCTACAGGGATTCTCAGTGCGGGTTTCATGACAGAGGCTGCCCATCAACGCCACGACGTCTCCCCACAAGAGACCCCAGACATGGAAGACCAAAGCGACCGGGTTACCCTTGATAGGGCTTCGACAGCTGGGGGTGACGAAAGTCCCCCAGAGTAAAATAGCTCTATGTTAGGCTGAAGACAAAGACCCGTTTCTCTTCTTTTCGAAAGGTCGAGACATCTGATGAGGGGGTACGTCACCTGTGAGCAAGAAGACGAAAACCACACCGATCTCGCATGTCTCCATGCAGGAGCTGAAAGTACGCGGTGAACTACCAGCAACCACAGAGGGACTCGCTGTTGAACTTGCTATGAGAGCAGGAGACCTGGTGGCTTCTTCTGGGGCAAGTGTTCAAGACACGTTGGTGATGATGCGAAAAATCTGCTCAGCTTATGGACTGGAGCGCGTACAACTCGATGTGACCTACCACCTGATTATGGCCTCTTACTACCCCGGTGATGGGCTGCCTCCCTTGACGGTTGCCCGAACCGTGTCACCGACGCTATCTAACCTCACAAAGGTTTGGGAGATTAATGAGTTGGTGACCAAGATCGAGCAGGGGATGGCTATCACGAAAGCCACCAAGAAGTTCGACAACATCAGGAAAAAGAAACCCCCGTACCACCCGATGGTTGCCGCCCTGGCCTCTGGTGGGATATCTATGAGCGTCCAGCTGTTCTACACTCTCGACATCAAAATCCTTATTTTGGCCTGGATCACTGGTTTCATTGTCAATCGTTTCAGTGCACTCCTGCGGGCGATGGGGCTTCCTGTTCTTTTCCAACAACTTTTTGGCGGATGGTTTGTCATCGCTATTGCAGCACTGTTCACCTTCCTCAATGATCACCCCAAGCTGGAGTTTTTCGGGTACGTCTCTCCGACAACTATTGCAGTGGGATGTATCTTCCAACTCGTGGTCGGCGCTCGGTTTGTTGCCGGGGTGCAAGATGCCATTGATGGGCACTATGTGACAGCTACAGCAAGAATCTTTGATGTGCTCATCATGACAGGTGGGCTCGTAGCTGGTCTTCTCACAGGGCTCGAACTTGCTCGACGTTTTGGTATTGCCGTCTACTTACGAACATCAGCGCTCACCCCTGGGGCACCCATTGAGCAGCTCGTTGCAGCAATGCTTACCGCAGTCTTGTGGGGCGTCGCAGCGTACTCCAATCTTCGTACCCTGATTGTCATCGCTTTTGTCACCTTGATCGCCCGAGCTACTTATCTCATTGTGCTTGCTTTCGATTCGAGCGTCCTGTCTTTCGATACTAGTATCGCTATGGCTTCGTTTACTGGGCCGATGGTTGCAGCTTTTGTTGCGACCATTATGGTACGAAGATTCTGGCAGGCCCCGACGTTCGGAGTCATCAATGCTATGGGTATTCCTTTTGTACCCGGAATGATGCTCTATCTCGGATTGCTACAAACTGTGGGAACCCATTCGGTGGAACCTGATCCCAATACCGGTCTGGCAACCTTGGGAATGGCAGCCATTGTGGCACTGGCAATATCGGCCGGAGCCTCACTGGGTGCCTTCCTGGGAAGGCCCTCAGTTGAGCGACGATTACTCTTCCCTCGTGCCTGGAATCAGATGCTCGGTAAAGAGGCAGAAGACTAAGTTGGTCACCGGCAAAGTGCATATTTAGCTCACAACCACTATGATGAAGACCTTGCCCGGCGAGGGGAGTATTCCCGTTATCGACGGTCCCTCCTCCTGGCATTGATCTAGTTACTTGAGGAGAGACATGGCAGAGATCGTTATTCAAGCTCAGGCTCGTGAAGAGTTCGGCAAGGGCGCTTCGCGTCGGTTGCGTCAAAATAAATTGATTCCCGCAGTGCTCTATGGCCACGGACTCGATCCTGTTCACCTGTCTCTTCCAGCACATGCCACCACGATGGCCCTGCGTACTGCTAACGCACTGTTGGATATTGAACTGACCGGTCGTGACAACCAACTGGCTCTGCCAAAGCAGATTCAACGCAACCCTGTTCGTGACACTATCACCCACGTCGATCTGATTGCGGTACGCCGCGGTGAAAAGGTTCAGGTGGAGATTCCACTGACTGTCACTGGTGAAGTACGTGGAGCAGCGGTCGTACTCCAGGATCAGAATACGATCACACTGGAAGTGGAGGCCACCTCCATTCCTGCCTTCATTGAGGTGAGTGTCGAAGGTGCCGAAGTGGGCTTGGTTATCCTTGCCCAAGACCTGGTACTTCCCGAGGGTGCTGGCTTCACTGGAGATCCCGAGTTGCTCATTTTGTCTGTCCAGGCCCCACAGGCCCAGGATCTTGGCGAAACTCCTGAAGAGGGCGTCGAAGGCGAAGAGGGCGTCGAAGGTGAAGAAGCTGCACCAGCCGAGGAAGAAGCCGAGGAATAAACCTTGGCGACCTGGCTCGTGGTTGGACTGGGGAACCCTGGTTCAACCTATGCACACAACCGTCATAACATTGGTGCGATGGTTGTCCAGGAGTTGGTCAAGCGGGGCTCTTCACCGTTGAAACCTCGTCGAATGCTCAAAGCAGAAACCGCAGAGGTACGCCTGGGCCCTGGAGGATTCGGTGTACCAAGCAACGATTCCCAAGCGGTTGTCCTTGCCACCACGCGTATGTACATGAATCTTTCTGGAATACCCACGCGCAACCTACTCGCTAGTCAAAAAATCAAACCCGATCACCTCATTGTCATCCATGATGAACTTGATCTTGATCTAGGTCAGCTCAGGGTTAAGTTTGGTGGCGGTGATAATGGTCACAATGGTCTGAAGTCTATTCGTGCCCAAGGTGGAACTGGGGAGTATTTTCGGGTACGAATAGGTGTCGGCCGACCCTCAGGGTGTATTGATGTTTCCAAGTGGGTTCTTACTGATTTCCGCAAAGATGAACGCGAACAGGTCAGTGACATGGTGACTCGTGGCGCAGATGCTGTGGAGTCGCTCATCAACGAGGGACTGGATGTCACGCAGGGAAAATTCAACTCCTGAGCCGTATTCGTCAGCTCCCTCGACCAGGTGAGAGGTCACCGACCCAGTAATCTATGAGTGTGCATGGATTAACTTCACTCATTGCCCAAGAACCGTCGATCCAGTGTGCTGTTGACGCCATGACGACCCAAGCCACAGGTGAAGTCATCTCTGTGGCTCATATTCGCCCTTTTCTCGTGGAGATGTGCTCCTGGCAACGCCCCGTACTGATCACTACCTCCACTTATCGCGAAGCTGAAACTATCACCACAGTGATGCAATCCCTGCTCACACCTGAAGCTGTGGCCTATTATCCTGCCTGGGAGACTCTTCCTCATGAACGTTTAAGTCCACGCTGTGAAACTGTGGGGCGCCGATTGGAGGTCCTGTCTCGCCTCGGTGGGGATGACTCCCTTCCACCGCCGCAGGTTATTGTTGCTCCAGTACGCAGTCTGCTTCAACCGCAAGTGGCTGGTCTCACTAACCTTCCACTCCTGAAGCTTCGTACCGGTGAGGACCACAGCATCAACAACCTGGCACGGGTGTTGGTTGAAGCCGGGTATCAGCGTACCGACCTCGTTATGCGCCGAGGAGAATTCGCAATACGTGGTGGAATCGTTGATCTCTTCACCCCAGTCGCTGAGCAGCCGGTGAGGATTGATTTCTTTGGAGACACCATTGAGGATATTCGTGAATTCACTGTGGGGAACCAGCGATCTACCTCCTCACCTCAGAGTGAAGTCACCTGTGTTCCCTGCCGGGAGATTGCTCTCACACAGCATGTACGTGAGCGCGCGAAGGAACTTGGAGGACATCACCTCGGATTATCGGACATGCTGGAGCGCATATCCCAAGGTCAGGTGGTTGATGGAATGGAGGCTCTGGCTCCCGTACTCACTGATGGAATGGAGCTGTTCACGGACGTACTGGATCCCTCCACTGTGGTCCTGGTGTGGGACCCGGAACTGGTGAGATCTCGAGCCACAGATCTGGTCGAGACAAGTCAGGAGTTTCTTCGCGCATCCTGGACGGCTGCGGCCAGTGGGGGAAAGGCCCCCATCGATGTGAGTGAGGCGGCCTATCAAAGTTTTGCCACCGTACGTTCGTCAGCTCTCGAACGGGGGCTTTCATGGTGGGATTTGGCTCTTTATGGAGCACAACCCGAATCAGGGTCGTACACCATTATGGTTGAGCCTCACGGCTTGTCTGGAGGGGATGCAACCCAAGGGATAGCTGAGGTGAATCAACGTATTGAACATGGGGAGACAGTCGTTGTCGTGGCTGATTCTCAAGGACTTGGTCAAAGATTTGTTGATCTTTTCTCAGAGGCAGGCACACCTGCTGGGCTTCTGGCTGGTTCACTTGTCCCTCCACCGGGTCAGGTTTCGATAGTGACCGGTAACCTACGTGAAGGATTCACCCTGCCAATGGTCAATCTCGCCATCTTGACAGCCAGCGATCTCACTGGTGCGGATCACAATCCGGCACCACGAAAACTTCCCACTCGGCGCAAGAAGGAGATTGATCCTCTGAGTCTGACCACTGGTGACATGGTCGTCCACGATGCCCATGGAGTGGGGCGCTATCTTGAGATGACTACCCGTACCGTCTTAGGAATAGACAGGGAGTACCTCGTTATCGAATACGCCCCATCAAAGAAGGGGCACCCAGCTGACCGACTCTATGTCCCTATGGACCAACTCAACCTTGTGACACCGTACGTCGGGGGTGAGGCCCCTCGACTCGATCGCTTGGGGGGAGCAGACTGGGAGAACAGGAAGTCTCGGGCGCGCAAGGCGGTCCGCGAGATTGCTGCTGAGCTTGTGAAGCTCTATGCAGCTCGCCAAGCGATCCAAGGGTTTGCGTTCTCACCTGATACGCAGTGGCAGAAAGAAATGGAGGACTCATTCAGCTATATCGAAACCGCTGATCAACTCGCGTGCATTGATGACGTGAAGGCTGATATGGAGTCGATCACACCCATGGATCGTTTGGTGTGTGGGGATGTGGGATATGGGAAGACAGAAATTGCTGTCCGGGCTGCTTTTAAAGCTGTCATGGATGGCAAACAGGTGGCTATCTTAGTTCCGACAACATTACTTGTACGCCAACACGCGGCCACCTTCACTGCCAGATTCGCAGGATTCCCTATCACCGTGGCTTCCTTGTCGCGGTTTGAGACAGATGCCGCCCAAAAGAAAACTTTGGAGGCAATGAGCCAAGGCACAGTTGATGTCGTCATTGGAACCCATCGACTGTTGAGTGCAGATGTTCACTTCCGTGACCTTGGGCTCGTCGTCATCGATGAAGAACAGCGTTTTGGGGTTGATCATAAGGAGGCGCTGAAGAAACTGAGACTAGACATGGACGTTTTGGCGATGTCAGCGACCCCTATTCCGCGCACACTTGAGATGGGTATCACAGGCATCAGGGAACTGTCGGTCATCCAAACCCCTCCCGAGGAGCGCCATCCTGTCCTCACCTTCGCTGGCGTCTACGATGAGGGTCAAGTCACTGCTGCCATCAAGAGGGAGCTTGCTCGTGAAGGTCAGGTGTTTTTCGTCCATAATCGAGTTTCTTCCATCAACCAGGTCGCAGCGCGGCTTGCCGAACTGGTGCCAGAAGCACGTATCGGTGTTGCCCACGGCAAGATGAGCGAACGAGGCCTCGAACAGGTCATGGAAGACTACATCGCCCAGCGAAGCGACATTCTTGTCTGTACGACAATTGTTGAATCTGGTCTAGACATATCAAATGCCAATACTTTGATAGTCGATAGGGCAGACATGATGGGGTTGAGCCAACTCCATCAGATTCGCGGACGGGTTGGGCGAGGTGCTGATCGCGGTTATGCCTACTTTTTCTATCCTCACGATCACCAGCTCTCCCAGATTGCCCACGATCGTCTAGCGACCATGGCTGCGCACACTGACTTGGGGTCCGGTATGAAAATTGCCATGAGAGATCTCGAAATCAGGGGAGCAGGAAACCTTCTTGGGGCTGAGCAGTCAGGGCACATAGCTGAGGTAGGTTTCGACCTTTACCTGAGACTTGTCGGTGAGGCCGTGTCGGCATTGCGATCAAGGTCAACTCTCGACCAGGTCCCCGAGATGAGGATAGAGATTCCAGTCGATGCTCACCTACCAGTGACCTATATTGATTCCGAGCGTCTTCGCTTGGAAATGTACCGCCGGATTGCTGCAGCATTGACCGACGATGATCTCCAAGAGATTGTTGAGGAACTTGTGGATCGCTATGGTGATGTTCCCAGCGAAGTTCACGCACTTATTGATGTAGCGAAGTTCCGCATTTCCGCTTGTCAATCAGGGATTACTGAGGTGGTTGCTCAAGGGAAATTCATCAGGTTTACACCCGCTCACCCTCTTGCGGATTCGCGGATAGCTCGGTTGAACCGGATGTATCCCAACAGCATTATCAAACCCGAGGGGTTTATTCTCATCCCTGCTCCCACGTCGATTCTGCACCCTCGTACGCCCATGAAGAATGAAGAATTATTGGAATGGGCACAGGGTGTTGTCGACGCAATTTTCGCGGCTTCCTGAGGTCAGAATTTCAACAAGAAACACTACCTAGAAAACTGTTACCGGCCAATTCGATGGATTTCTGGAGTGCATGTGTAGTATAGGCAGAGCCAAAGAGCCACGACGATAGGAAAGGAGGGGTTCTCCATGAGTGTGACTAATCCACCCACTGAGCCCGGTCATTACCCCGGTGCGCCTGCCCCTGCATATCCAGTGTCGGCACAGCCTTACCCGCCCCACGATCATGTTCCCCCTGTCCAGGCATATGTTGTTCCACCACAACCAGTCAACCAGCCGATGGAACCAGCGAATCTGCCTGTTCAGCCGCGCCAAGGAGTCGTGGAGGGCCAAGATCCCTACGAAATGCTCACCCACGCTCAGATTCTTGCTGACCGCCTCAATGAAGAATCGAAAGCAGAATTGCTGAAAGCCCAGAATCGCTGGGAGCGACTCGTTGATGAAAACCGTTCCGCAGCAGCTCTCCTCGAACAGCGTCGCCGGGAATCCGAAACTGTCGTCCTTGCTGCTGTTGATCTTGCTCAGAGTGCTGGAGAATCCATTGTCAGGGATTCGGCTGACAGAGCCCGCCATCTGGCCAAGGAAGCGGAGGCTTTCGTACAAGATGTTTTGGAGAGAGCCCGCCAGGAAGTGCTCGATGCTCAATATCGGGCCCAGGAAAGGGAAAAAGCTGTCTTCTCGGTCGTCTCAGATTTTGAGTCCGAAGCCTATGACCGCGTGAATGAGTACCGCCATGCTGTGGAATCTGAGATAGCTTCGATGAAGAAGTCTCTTGATGATGAATCTCGTCAGAGGCGATCCTTGCTGGATCGTGAAGTGGCCAGCGTATGGACTGGTGTTGAGGACGAACTCCAACGCCTATGGGATGCCATGCAAATCGAGATGGAGAATACAGTCACCTCTATTGATCTGGCTCGTCGAGATGCAGAAGATGAGGTTGTCAGCCTTCGCCACCAAGCCCAGGAAGAGTTTGAGGCCATCATTGCTGAAGGCAAAGCTAAGGCACAACAAAGACTTCAGCGTGTTGCTGAGCAGGTAGCGAGCACCCAAGACTCAATGAAAGCCTTGGTGGAGGGTGCCCAAGCGGAGGCAAATGCTATTCGAAGAGAAGTTGACCTGGAAGTGTCCAGTAAGCGGACAGAACTTAATGAAACTTTTCAGTCCATCATGGACAAAGCTCAACACGATTCTTTGGAGCTCCGACGCCGAGCCAAAGCCGAAGGTGATGCCGCATTAGCTAGGGCCCGTGAAGACGCACGAACACTCAAATCTCAGGCGGAAGAACGCATCTCAACCGAAGAAGCTGTTGCTGCGGAAGCGCGAGCGAAAGCAATGGCTGAAATGGAAGAATTGCAAAGAACTGTCGCTGAACGTGCTGGCAGATCGCGTGAAGAAGCCATTGAAGTTGTCTCTCAAGCACGCCAGGATGCAGATGCTATCCGCAGTGAAGTGAGAGAATATATGGAGCGTGCACGAATGGAAGCTTCCACCCTTGCCCGTCGCCGCGATAATATAGCCTCACAGCTTGGTCAGTTGTCAGGAGTTATCGAAGCTCTTGCCGTACCGGAGAATCCGGACGGGAACTAGTAACTACAAGAAAGACAGGACAGATGCCCAGTTTTCAGATGGTCCGTCGGGGGTACGACCCCGAGGAAGTCGATGCCAAGGTAGAAGCATTGACCCATGAACTTGATGCTATCCGCAGCGGATCAGGTGGCGTAGGTGCAGATAGTATCGAACTCAATGCCACCATCGATCAACTCCAAAGGGAGCTTGATGAGATGTCGTTGTATACCGCAGACTTGGAAGAGCAAGCTTCTCGCTCACCCAAGGCTCCTTCCTTCGAGGATCTCGGTGCACGTATCTCACAGATGCTTTCCTTAGCACAAGCCGAAAGTGATGACGTACGCTCATCGGCGAAGCGTGAAGCTGACCAGTTGACTGCAGAAACTCAGTCCGCTGCTGAACAGTCTCGTGCGGAGACCGAAGCTTATGCCGCTGAGGTGCGTAGCCAGTCCGATACTGAGGCTGCTCGTATCATCAGCCAGGCTCAGCGTGAAGCAGAAGAGATCCTTGATCAAGCTGATCGCGAAGCTCTGGCCCGCAAGGAAGAAGCGGAAGCGATTTACGAGAATCAGCGCGCTCGCGCTGCTGTCGCTGCTACTGACTTCGAGAAGACTCTGGCGGAGCGTCGCGACGATGCTGCCAAGGATTTCGCAGCGCAGATGAAGCAACAAGACGAAGCCTATCAACGAGCTGAGGAGCAGCTTTTTGCGACTCAAGAAGAAGCTGAGCGCTACAAGGCTGAGGCTCAAGAGACTGCTGATGCCACGATTAGAGACGCCAATGCTGAAGCCAGTGGCATTCTGAGGCAAGCCAAAGAAGCTGCTGAGAGGATTCGCCGCGAATCCGAGCGTGAGGTTCAGGCTGCTAGTGCACGCCGCGATGCCATCACACTCCAGCTCAGTAATGTGCGCCAAATGCTAGCCACCATGGGTGTCAATCCCGGCTACGATGCAGATGACCTCCTCGATCTCGAAGAGGAACTGCTCGACGGTGACGACGACTGGCAGTGATGGAACTAACTTGAGACAGTACGGTACGCTACCCGGTCTGTCTTGAGTTCACTGTCTTCGTTCTACTAGGAATGGACTGGCCTGTTTCGACAGGCCAGTCCTAGGCTTGTCTTATGGATTATGTTGCCATCATGGCCGGCGGATCGGGTACGCGCCTGTGGCCGCTGTCTCGCCGTACAAGGCCGAAACAATTTCTTCCCCTCTTCAACGGCACATCTCCACTCCAATTAGCGTACGCTCGCGCGCGAACTCTCGTACCTTCGGAGCGAATACTTGTTTGTGCCGGGGCCGATCACTACGACATCATCACCCAGCAGCTACCAGATCTTCTGCCAGACAATCTTCTCCTGGAACCTGTCGGGCGTGACTCCTTAGCGGCCATCTCTTGGTTGACGGGTGCGATCCACCGTCGCGATCGGGAAGCCGTGGTTGCCGTGTTGAGTGCCGACCACATGATGACCCCCGAAGAATCCTTCACACAGTCTTTAGGTTCCGCTATGCTCATGGCGTCCCAGGACCGTCAAGCCCTGGTGACCTGTGGAGTTGTCCCCACTCATCCCCATACCGGGTATGGCTATCTGCGCCTTGGAGCCCTGCACGACAGTAGCCTGGGTTACCTGGTGGATGAATACCTAGAAAAACCGTCACTGGAGCAAGCCCAGCTATGCCTGGCTCAGGGGGGCTGGTGGTGGAATAGCGGGATCTTTGTCTTCGCCGCTGAGACTTTCCTCACCCAACTCACCGCCCTGCAGCCACAGATGGCCGACGCCGTGACAAGCATCCTGG
Source organism: Propionibacteriaceae bacterium (assembly GCA_009782785.1). Classification (GTDB taxonomy): domain Bacteria; phylum Actinomycetota; class Actinomycetes; order Propionibacteriales; family Propionibacteriaceae; genus WQYJ01. Next base: position 17,608 of record WRIJ01000012.1, read on the forward strand.
ACGATCCCAGCGCCATTGCCGAGGTCTATCCCCACGTACCCCAGATTTCGGTGGATTACGCGATCATGGAGCCCCTTTCTCAAGGCCTCGGTACGGCTCACATCGTGGTTCACTCCTTGGGCGCCCAGTGGTCTGACGTGGGCAGTTATGATGCAGTCGCTCACGCGCTCGTTGACGCCGGGACGGCACATGTTGATTCTCAGCACAATATCCTCAAAGGTGAGGTGGTGGCCCTGGATTCCCGCGACAATATCGTTCTCAATCGTGGTCCAGATGGGCAACTCATCGCTGTCCTTGGGATAGAGGATATGATCGTTATCAACGATGAAGATGTCACGCTTGTGTGTTCTCGCCAGCACGCAGCGAGGATTAAAGAACTGAGAAAACTCGTGGAGGAGAGTGGTGGCGATGTCTGAACAGAAGTTGGGTTTCTTGACTCCAGGTCTCAATGTTTCCCTGGGCTGGGTTTTAACGTTTATCGCCGGTGGTGTTCTTGCTCTGGGTCTGATCGTCGCCCAGATTTTGAGTGACCAGCCAACGAACTTCACGATTTTCACCATTCTCCACCTGGGTGCTGCGCTCTGCTTCACTGCGGCAGTGGTACTCGCCTTGCTTCGTGTGCGGTACCGACGTGCTCAGGTCAGTCCACAGGCGCTCATGGAGGATTCTTCTGCGCCCGCTACCCACGGTCTCAAGCCGGAAGTCTCAGGACAAGGGCAGTCACCTGTTGCCCCGGTGGATCTCGCTCAGGGGTACGGATGGGCGAAAGCATCAGACCTGAGCCGCGTGGATGAAAACTGACCTGGATGCGCCCGGTCAACCAGGTGTCAACACGCATAAGAAACCATGGTGTCCTTCTCAGCGGTACAAATGTGCTTCCTCAAGTTGACGAAATCCAAGTTACACTGATGTAATTTGAGTTAATCCACTCATCGTGGCGGGAAGGTTTTGTGATGTCGAGTGTGCTGACGTTGATTGCTGGCGTAGCCGAAGACGTCAGCGCCTGGCAGACACAGGCCCTGTGTGCTCAAACTGATCCGGAGGCTTTCTTTCCGGAAAAGGGCGGGTCGACGAGAGAGGCTAAAGGTGTTTGTCAGGTGTGCGATGCCAAGCAGGAATGCCTTGATTACGCCCTCACCCATGATGAGCGATATGGTATCTGGGGTGGCCTCAGTGAACGTGAACGGCGTAAACTTAAACGTCGTGCGTGAGAACGCAACTCAAGATTCTCGATAGGGCCCTATGACTCAAACCGACGATTGGAGCTGGTTTGACGCTCCAGAACTCAGTGATGTCGATCTAACAGGTCATTCTGTCACTGCCGTTTTGGTATGCCGAAATGCCGGGGCTTGGCTGAATGCCACCCTGGCCGGAATTGGCCAACTGGATCGCCGTCCCGAACAAATCATTGCTGTCGATAATCAATCCTCGGACGATACCCGTGCTACCTTGGACATTGCCCGTGGAGCAGGGTTGGTGGATTTGGTCATCGAAGGTAAAGCAAATGCTTCCTTTGGTCAAGCTGTTGAACTAGCACTAGCAAGTGCTTATCGCCCGACGAAGTGGGTGTGGTTTCTCCATGATGATGCTATTCCTGATCGTCATGCTCTGACAGAGTTGCTGCAATTAGCTGCTCGTACAGCCAATCTCGCTGTCGCTGTCCCTCTCCAGGTCCGCCCTTCTCGGCGCAACCATGCTGCACGTACCTTGGAAGTGGGTGCCAGCATCACTGGCTCTGGGTTGCGCGCCCTCGGCCTGGAACCTGACGAGGTAGCTCAGGGGCAGTACGAGTCCACACCAGTGCTCGGTGGGTCCACGTGCGGGATGCTCATCGAGTGGCAGACTCTTCTCGACATCGGCGGTTTTGATCGCTGCATCTCGGCCTATCGTGATGGTCTTGACTTGTCATGGAGGGCCCACTTGTTGGGTCGCTGGGTGCTCTCGTGCCCGACCGCACGGATGGTCCATCGGCAGGTGGGTAGATCAGAGATTAGAACATCAACTATCGCTAGCCATGCAGGTCGCAGCGAAGCCTCCTGGGATCGCTTGATGGGTATGAGGTTGGTGGCAGCCCACTCCCATGGGATCAAGGGTTTTTTGATGGTACTCCGCTTGACTATCGTGTCACTGTTTTCTGCATTGGTGTACACCCTCGGTAGGGTTCCTGATCGTGCCAAGGACGAACTCCAAGCTTGGTCCGATTTCACTTTGAGAAGTCGCAAACCTGTCAAGAGGTTACGTGCGGTCATTAAGAAAGTCTCCGAAGGTTCGACAGCAACCAAACACCGAATTCGTGCTCTACGCCCGAGTGTTTTCAATGTCATCGACGATGGCTTCCAATCTTTTGCTCAATGGGTTCAAACCCAGTGGGCACCCAATCGTGACCAGGAGATGACCCTCGATGACCTCCTGGGTGATGAATTCACCCGCAGAATCGGTGATGGACGTAAACGCATCCCATTGGGAGTTTGGTTAGCTGTTCTCGTGGGTGGAATCTTGCTCATGGGCAGGAATCTCTACAGCAAGGGTGTGATAACCGCTCCCGGGCTTCTGGGGACGCCTCAAAGCCTCCTGGAGGGCTTCCAGTACGCTTCCTCGGCTGGTGGTGACCCGTGGCTCCTGATCATGGCAGCGACCTCTATCGTGGCCATCCACCCCGGGTGGTTGCCTTTCATGGCGCTACTGACCTCGATTCCTATCATCATGCTGGTGGCGTCGTGGTATTTACGCAGGAGGATCGAGCATACACGTCTTCGATGGTTGGCTGCAGGAGGGTACGCCCTGCTTCCCGTTGTTTTGGGGGGACTCAATCGCGGAACACTATGGATCATCCTCTTAGCCATCTTCTTGCCTTTCATTGCAGAATGGATCACGAGGCTTCCTCAGCCATGGATGGGGGCTCGATCCTTGCAGACAGTGGCTGGTTTGGCTTTAGCAGGAGTTTTCGTCATCGCGATCACCCCGCTTCTGTGGGTGCCAGTGATCATAGCTGCGGTCCTTATCGCCGTACGCAGCGGCGGTACTGCTCGTTTGGTCCGTACCTGTGTTGCTCTGATCGTTCCTGTGCTGTTTTGGGCGAAGTCTGTTCCCTTCTTCTTTTCGAATCCCACGAGGCTCATCCTTCCTCCCGAATCGATGCTCACTGGAACACCGAATACGTGGCAGATGTTCCTTGGGCGCCCCTTCGAAACAGGTGCACCACCATTGTGGATATCCATCGTGGTCTTCTCAGCATTATGGATCGGTGCCATCATTGTTGGAATTCGCGACGCTTGGGGCCGTTGGTTGACACTCATGAGTGCAGGAATAATCGCTGTTGGAATGTGGCTTGCCCAAATTCCGCTTCCTTTGGGAATTACCTGGGTACGCATGGATCCTAGCGCCTGGTTGATGGCTGGATTCTCTCTGCTCGTGTTGCTGTTAGCAACCTGGTTAGATGACACCCTCAACTCTATTGAGGGCAAGGATTTCGGCGGTATGCAAGCAATGATTGCCGGCATATCCTTGTTGATCATTGGGGCCTTCATTTTGTCTACAGCATGGGCAAGTGTGTCAGGCATGAAAGACGTCACCAGGGGCCACTCGGTGAGGGTTCCTGCCTTCCTTGCGCAAAGAGAAGTCGAGTTAGACACAGGTACTCTGATCATTAGTGCCCGTGATCGATCATGGAACCTGAGATATGACGGCCAATCCCTGTGGGGGCAAGGCTCTTTACTCACGGGAGCACTCACTGCTCCTGAGGTGGTCGACATGCTTGAGCAGGTGGTTGCTCGGGCGCTGGAAGGCCGCTCCGACGACACAGCAGCAGACATGTTAGCAACAGTGGGCGTCTCAGCTGTGGTGGTTCTCCACCCGACTCAGGACACCGTTATTGCTCTTGATACCACCGCAGGTTTCCATCGCCAATCGACAGGTGGAGCGACTGAGATTTGGGCTGTGACCGTCGATGCTGGTGTTCCCACCAGGCGAGCCTTACTCCATGCTGGTCAACTGCCGGAATACTTGGATTCCCACTACGAGATCAGCGCTGGGCAGGGGACAACACTCGTACTGGCTCGCCCTCCTGACCCCAACCTCCGGGTTTATGTCGGAGACACAGTGCTCGAAGAAACCAGTTCAGGTGACTGGAGAGCTGCGTACACCCTAGGACAGGCGTCTGGTGAGATCAGATTCGAATACTCGATTAGGTATATTTGGCTCGCTCTGGTTCAAATAGCGGTACTCGGCTTGCTCATTATCTTCGCAGTACCACCTTTGAGCGATCGCAGTCGTGATGATGAGGAGACCCCGGCCCGTATGAGGAGATCACGATGAACAAAACAGTGGGCTTCATTTCCGGGATACTAGCCATTGTTCTGGCTGTGGCTTTGAGCATTGTTCTGCCCATCCCAACCCCACAATCTCGTACGGTCTCTTTACCGGTTTCGCGGCTGATGGCCTGCCCAGTCGGTGACGCTAACTTGGGAAATACAGCTGTGACCATCACTGATATGCAACCCTTCACTGCAGAACTCATCGGAGAACCTCCCGAGGATGAGACCACACATCTGGTCTTAGAAAACCCGGCGAAACCTATCATTGTCCGCGGATCGGCATCAGTGGGTGGAATATCCTCGTACACAGAACGTGGTCTGACCATGATGGCGCCGTGTGCTGCTCCCATCACAACAGGGAGCTGGAATGGGGTCATGACCCACGACACGCAGACAGCCCTGATTTTCTCCAATGTGGACAATACCTCTGCTGTGGTTGATGTCTTCCTTTATTCTGCGACCGGTCCTATCACTGGTCCTGGCTTACTCGATGTTCCCGTGGGGCCAGGTGCGACGCAGATGCTGTCGATCAATCAGCTGGTTGAAAATCAAATGATTCCCACAGACACACCCATCAGTGTCCATATTCGCACCTCGAAGGGTCGTGTCGCTGCACTCTTGCGGTCGATCTCTCCTTTGGGAGCACAGTGGCAGCACCCGCAAGCGGTTGCGGATACAACCATGGTTATGGCAGGTATTCCTAGTGGGGCGGGGAATCGAATTCTCTCAATCACAAATACTGATCAAACACGTCAAGCAACAGTCGCTGTTGACATCCTCGGTGAGATGGGGCGCTATTCTCCTCCAGGGTTGGAGACGATAGAGATCCCTCCCTCACGAGTGGTTAATCTTGATATTACTCAGGCTTTGGGGGCTCAAGCAGCATCCATTCAGTTGAATTCTGATCTACCGATTTCGGCTGCAGTCGCTGTCATCGATAAAGACATTGCCGGGATTTCTGCTCAACCACCTCTCGGTGGGGAGGTGGTGATCCCACCTGTGGGGGGCATCTTGTGGGTAGCAAATCCGGGAGCAGAACCTACAACTATTTCTCTGTATGCTGTCGACGATACCGGAGCCGGAGCAGTGATTGAAACACCGGTTCCACCATTGACGATGGTTCGGGTGGATTTCCCCTCCAAGGGTCATTTGGTCAAGATTTCGACAACATCCAAAGATCTGCGTACGACTATTGCCATCACTGAGGGGCCCTCATGGGCTGTTTTCCCCATCACGAGTGGGGGAGTGGTGTCCGATGTGAGCGTACCTCGCCTGGACCCTGGTTTGGGATAAACCTATTCTCAACGAATCTAATCTCCACGAACATTGTGAGGATCGAGTACGCCTGGGCTGAGACCAGTAGCCGCAGAGACCTGTTCCACCAGGGAAGCAACAACGAGTTGGCGCAGTTCAGTGCGGCTGTTGGCATGGCGCTCAATTGGTCGTCGGTAGAGGATAATCTGTGCAGGGTGCCCAGCTCCTTGGCTAATGGATAGGGCTAGTGGGATCGTGCTCGACCATAGTGAGGAAACATCTGGGACATCTTCCACACCAATGTCGAGGTTGGCAAGGGCATCAGGAACTGAATCTTCAATGATGCGAATGGCTTCGCTCACGAGGTGATAGAAGAACGCACTGGGTATACGAGGCCGAGTACGTTCCAGCATCAATTGGGCGAGGCTCTGCGGATGAGCTAGGAGTCTGGTTGAATCTCGATTGTGACGGCCGCGCATATCCCTAGTGTAGTGGCGCTTCGGGTCCGTGGTCCTGTCGGGTTCATAGTGGTTATCGAGTGTTCACTAAGGTAAACACAGTGAGCATGGGTGCGCCATCGAGCATGGTAGGGGTGTGATCATCTACAGTGGGACAGTGATGAAAGTTTGTTCGCGATCTTCGTGTGGAAGCCGAGGAGCGGTCTATCTCACCTATGACTATTCACGCATGGAAGTTAGTGTGACACCGATGACGTCTTCACAGATCCCCGGTAGCTATATTCTGTGCAGAGAACATGCAGATAAGTTGACTCCTCCACAAGGATGGACCTTGATGGTGACAACCAACGAATCACCTCCAGGTGGTGAAACAGACATCGCGCAGTTAGCTCGAGAGGTGCGCCGTGTTGGTTTGGGATTAGACACAGAAGGAGAAGGTGATGGAACTGAACACACTTTGTCTAATCGCCCCGACCTCGTGATGCTCACTTCACGAGCGCATCTTCGTGTTGTGGCGGATTCTGGGTCCGTGGCTGGGGAAGGGTGATGATGAGGGTGGTTCCGGTGTCCTTCTTTGAAAAGAGGGAGATTGAACCATCATAGAGACTAACGATGTGTTTAACTATCGCTAATCCAAGTCCACTGCCACCAACTTTTTTGTGGCGTGTGTAGTCAACTCTGAAAAATCTTTCGAATACTCTCACCTGGTCTTGTGATGGGATCCCAATCCCAGTGTCTTTCACGCGAAATTCGATCCCATGGTCTTGTTCTTTGAGTGAAATCTCTACCTGCCCATGGGCGGTGTTGTATTTAATGGCATTGTCGAGCACGTTGACGCACATGTGAAAGAGCTGGCGCTTATCACCATAGAAAACGACATCATCAACGTCGAGCACGGAAGTGATAGGGGTGTCGTCCTTGACCCAGGACAGGCAGGCCACTGCTTCACGAACCAGTTCACCCATGTTGACTTCCGTGGGCACGGTGAGTTGCTGGTCGGATTCGAGTTGGGAAATGGTGAGAATATCCGTAATGAGATCGCCCATTCTCTTTGCTTCTTCCTCGATTCGCGCAATGGTGGCAGCCTTGTCTTTTTTGCCTTTGACCATTCCCTTAGTCAACATTTCAGAGAAACCAATGATGGAGGTAATGGGTGTCTTCAACTCATGGGAAGCGTCAGAGAAAAAGTCCCTCTTCTTCTGCTCATAGTTTTTCTCAGCTGTAGTGTCGACGATGAGAATGGTCGCTCCAGTTTCATGGCCAGAGACCTGTGAGGGCGAGATATACAAGGTGGCGATGGTAGATTCAGTCAACTCCATGTCGAACACCGCAACAAGCTCTTCATTGATGGCTGAGGAGAGGGCTTGAAGGATACTGGGATGGCGTGTGAGATTGTGAATTGTTTCTACCGATGTTTGATCGGAGACTGAGAAGAAACGCCGAGCTGATGTATTGCAGAGCAGGACATCGAGGTCTTTGGTCACCAGCACAAAACCTTCAGCCATATTCGACAAAATCGTGTCGACTCTTTCTTGTTCTTTTGCTAAATGATGGTGGGAATCGGAGAGTTGCCCCAAGAGATCATGCAGTGTTGCCATGATCTTTTCCAATTCATAGTACGGCCAAGATTGAGCAGTGAGTGTGTTGTATTCACCAGTGGTCAGTGCCTCCACTGTTCTTTCCAGTGGAGCAGTCACTGTTGTGGTCAAACGGTTGGCTAGGACCAGTGATCCTAACAGTACGATAGTGATGGCTCCTAGCATGGCTGGAATCTGTCTGACCATGGTGTCGAGGATTCCAGAATAGCTATGTGCAAGTCTGACGATAGTCCCATCAGAAGCAACCATCGAACCGTACATGAACTTGGTTCCCATAGTTGAACTGGTTCTCATCACAATGGTGACGTGTGTTGACTGGGCATAGCGTACCTCGTCACGATCGGCATGGTTCTCCATGAGTGCCGAGTCGACTTCAGAATCTGCGAGTACTTCCCCGTCAGGACTAATGAGGGTCACTCGACAATTCCCCAGTGCTTTCGATAGCGAGTAAACATCTTGGTCATGGTCATACTGTGCAACACCAGCGATGGTGAGTTTGGTCAACCACCCTTTTGTCTGTTCTTGGGTTGAGACAGCGAAGATCGCAGCGGAGATCACACTGCAGACGAGAACGGCGATGACAGTGAGTGCCATCAAGCGCAGGAATATTGCCTTTTTCATGGGGAAGCATCTCCGATGAATCGATATCCGACATTGCGGATGGTTTTTATGTAGCGTGGAGTTTCAGCATCATCGCCGAGTTTCTTCCGAAGAGTGCGGATATGAATATCCAGGGTCCGTGATTCGCCCATGAAGTCGTAGCCCCAAATTGTTGAGAGCAATTCTTCGCGACTCAGGATCCTTGTTCTGTGTTGGATCAACAGGTAGAGCAATTCGTACTCTTTGAAAGTCAACCCAAGAGGTTTCCCACCTTGGGTGACGTCTCTGGTTGAGTCGTTGATCTGAAGATCGCCCGCATCCACTTGTGCCGGTCGAGGATCGTCTAGGTGGACAGTGCGGCGAAGTAGAGCTCGTACCCGAGCAGCTAGTTCCATCACAGAGAAGGGTTTTGACATGTAATCATCAGCCCCCTGGTCCAAGCCGGCGACTGTGTCCATCTCTGTGTTCTTTGCTGTCAATAATAGGATCGGCACCTGAGCTGTACGAGGGTTATTCCGCATCAGAGATGTTGCTTCCAAACCGCTGATCCCCGGAAGCATGATGTCGAAGATCACAAGATCGGGCAGCTGTGATTCCATCTGGAAGAGTGCTTGTTCAGCTTGGTCAAAGGACGTTACCTGATAGGAAAAAGAGGACAAAGCCATGGTCACCAGTTCGCGGATATTGTCATCGTCTTCAATGACAAAGATGTTCTTATCCATGGGGACCCTTAGAAAATCAGTGTGTTCTTGTGTTCACCGGTTTGAGAGAAGTGGACCCACTCACAGATATTCACCGCATGATCAGCAACCCGTTCAAGATATTTGGCGATGAGTAGGATGTCAATTGCCGTGTCCATTTTCACTGGTTCTGTGGTGAAAACTTTGACGAGTTCCTTCTTGATTCGGTGGAAGTATTTATCTACTTCGTCATCCTTGGCTTCCGTGGCATGGGCAAGGTCTAGGTCATCGTTAACATAGGCAGTCACCGCCTGACGTACCATGTCTATGGCAACGGCGGCCATGGGCGGTATGTCGAGGGAACCAATGTCAGCATCCTTCTTGACCAGGCGCTTAGTGAGCTCAGCAATGTCCACACCGTGGTCTCCGATACGTTCCATGTCAGTAATGATCTTGAGCGCTGCGGTGATCTTTCTCAGATCGGAGGCAATGGGCTGCTCTCGGGCAATGAGCCATAGGCACATCGATTCGATTTCTTTCTCCATGTCGTTAACATGTTTGTCACTGTCGATAATTTTCTTACACAATTCGATGTCGCTGTTGATGAAGGCAGTTATAGCATTATCGACTGCTTGTTCAACAAGAGTTCCCATCTTTGTGATGTTGGCATGGAGCAGTTTTAACTCGCTCTCATAATGTTCGCGGCTCATGGCATTCTCCTTGAATAGTGGGTCATAGATGTGTATGTCATCCGAAACGCCCAGTGATGTAGTCCTCAGTACGTTTGTCTTTGGGTGATGAGAAGATGGCTTCAGTTTTATCGTATTCGATCAGTTCTCCGAGTAGAAAGAAGGCTGTGTCGTCAGAAATTCGAGCTGCTTGTTGCATATTATGGGTGACAATGACGATGGAATAGTCTTTCTTGAGCTGGGCAATGAGTTCCTCAATCTTTGTTGTGGATATCGGGTCAAGTGCCGAGGTTGGCTCATCCATGAGCAGTACTTCAGGGTCGGTAGCCAGGGCTCGTGCGATGCAGAGTCTCTGCTGCTGTCCGCCAGACAAGCTCAGAGCTGATTTTTTCAACCGGTCCTTCACTTCATCCCAGATGGCAGCATCTTTGAGGGATTTTTCAACGATGCCATCGAGGAGGATCCGTTTCTTGACTCCATGCATGCGAGGCCCGTAAGCAATATTGTCATAGATGCTCATAGGGAAAGGGTTGGGAGCCTGGAAAACCATCCCGACCTTTTTGCGCAGTACGGTCACGTCGACACCCTTGCCGTACACATCCTGGCCATCGAGGAAAACTTCACCAGTGATCTTCACTCCAGGAATAGTGTCGTTCATCCTGTTCAGTGTTTTCAAGAAGGTTGACTTTCCGCATCCGGAGGGGCCAATGAGAGCAGCGACATGGTTGGTTTCAATGTCCATGGTCACCGAGGTGAGGGCTTGAGCCTCACCATAAAACAGATCGAGATTTCCAGTATGGATTTTAATATCACTCATGTGCGTTGTAACCTTCCGGCGATGGAGCGTGTGAGCAGATTCAAAATAATGACGATAATGAGCAGGACAGCGGCAATTCCGAAGGCTGTGTCGTTGTCACCGCGTGAGGTGGCGTAGCGATATAACTCCACCGAGAGTGTTGATCCAGAACCAGACATTTGCTGGAAGATATTTCCTTTGGGCATATACATCGCACTTCCGCCAGCCACCAGTAGCAGTGCGGCACTTTCTGAGACCATGCGTCCGATGGACAAGATAATTCCAGTCAGGATTCCGGACAGAGAACTGGGAAGAAGAATGGTTCTCACCATGTACCACTTGGAGGCCCCTATCCCTAGGGCTCCTTCGCGATAGGAGTTGGGTACGGCTCGTAGTGCTTCTTGCGAGGTTCTGATCATGATGGGAAGCACCATGATGGTCAAGGTGAGGGCTCCAGCCATGAGCGAGACTTTCAGATCGAAGAGGAGACAGAACACGATGTATCCGAAGACTCCGTACAAGATGGAGGGGATACCAGCGAGTGTTTCGGTCGCGAACTCAATGGCTCGAATGACTGGTTTGTTGGTGGCGTATTCGTTGAGATAGATGGCTCCCCCAACTCCGATGGGAACACAGATTAAGATCGTAAAGATAATCATGTTGAGGGTGTTGGAAATGCTGGGGAAAATGCCGATGGTCTGTTTGATGGGATTGGGTGCAGTCGACACAAAGGACCATGTGAGATTGGGCAGCCCGCGAAGGAGGATAACGCAGATGAAATAGATCGCCAGAGCCAGTACGCATGCAGAAAGGCCGTAGATCAATCCGTAGATGATTTTTTCTCCAGGGCGTGATTTCTTGTCAGTAATTGGTCGATCATTGGATAATCCAGGGTTCATTTCACATCCTTCTTCATGACTGCATTGAGCAGGATATTGATGATCATGATGAAGACAAACAGGACAAGCCCAATGCCATAGAGTGCTTCACGATGGAGGCCGGAAGAGTAGGCCCACTCGATAGGAATGGAAGCGGTCAATAGGCGTGCTGGACGAAGAAATTCGGGCATGATGGCAGCGTTGCCTGCCACCATGATCACGGCCATGGCCTCCCCGATTGCTCGCCCAACACCGAGGACCATCCCAGCAACGATTCCGGATTTTGCCGCCGGTACGATCACGTGAATGATCGCTTGGAGTTTGGTGGAACCTAAAGCGAGGGAAGCATCGCCATAATAGAGAGGGACAGCTCTAATGGCGGTTTCGGAAACACTAATAATCGTAGGAAGAATCATGATCGTGAGAATGATGATGGCAGCTAGGAGGGATCCGCTCGTCGGTAGTCCAAAGGAAGTCTGAAGATCAAAGATCAGAGGTACGATCACGATTGCTCCCAGAAGGCCGTACACCACTGAAGGTATGCCGGCGAGTAGATCAATGACCATCCGCAGCAGTGTGGAAATTCTGCTGGGAGCGAGTTTAGCGAGATAGACGGCGACGACCACTCCAACGCTCAGAGCGATGACAATGGCTGAAAAGGTGGCAAGAATGGAGGCGAGAATCATCGGAGCAATGCCGAATTCGGAGTTCTCTGGATTCCATACTTGCCCACCCAAGAATTTGAATAGGCCAATTTTGGAGATGGCTGGCCAGCCCGAGATCACTATGTAGAAGGTCATAGCAATCACAACAATCACTGCCGTGATGCCGCAGATAAGAAATATCGCATTCATGATTCGTTCGACGATTTGTTTCGAAGAACGCCGCGAGATGAGGGTCGGTGTGGGATCCATGGTGTGGCTCCAGACAGGTGAGCGCAGGGGAGTAGCCCCCCTGCGCTCACCTGGTGGTTAACTAATGGACAGTAGCTTGTTGTCTTGTACGATTTGCTGTCCGGCATCGGAGAGGATGAAGTCAATGAAACCTTGAGCGGCTGGTGAGAGCTCACCGCCAGTCTTGGTGAGGACATAGAATTCTCTCTTCAGTGTGTAGGACCCGTCTTTCAGCGAATCGGTAGAGATGGCAACACCTTCATAGGAGAGGGTCTTCACCTTGGTGGTATCCACATCAGAAAATGACATGTAGCCAACAGCATTGGGGTTGCTGGCAACCTGGGTTTGGATAGCCCCGGTGTTGTCGGCAACGCTGGCAGAGGCGACAATATTGCTCCCACCCTTCTCTAGACCAATGATCTCAGCGAAGGCATCCCTGGTTCCAGAACCACTTTCACGGGTGATGACCGTGATCGCGATATCAGCGCCGCCGACCTCTTTCCAGTTAGTGATGGCACCGGTGTAGATATCCCTGACCTGTGCTGTGGAAAGGTTGTCCACACCATTGGCAGGATTGGCAACAATAGCGATACCGTCGATGGCATAGGCAGTTGCTGTGAGGCCATCTTCGGACCCGTCTGTCTTCAATTCACGGCTGGAGTGGCCGATTTCGTACAGACCTGAAATGGTGTTCTTGATTCCATCTCCTGATCCGTTGGGTTCGTAATCGATGGTGACCGCGTCATTGTCGGCTTGGAACTGATAGATCAAGGCATTCATGACCTTTTCAACAGATGTTGATCCACCTGTCTTCACGACTCCGCTCAGTGCTTCACCGTTGTTGTTGTCATCGGTGGTGGAACCACAGGCAGAAAGTGTGGCTACCATCAAAACCGCAGTGAGTGCGGCAGCGATTTTTTTCATACTTCAAACTCCTTATTTTGAACATGTATGAGGTTGTCTGTCCCAGTTTGATGTACGTTGGTTAACGGTAAAAGCAAGGTGAAGTTCAGTCTGTGTAAAGTTTGGGTGAAGTGAGGAAAGCAGTACGGTAGCAGGTGGGTTTCTGCGGGGAAGGGCGTCAATCCTGGGTAAACCCCACACCATGAAGTAGGCTGAGAGAAGGAGGAATGATGGCACTCGAACTTGATGCAACTCTGTTAGGGATTTTGGCCTGCCCGGCCTGCCATTCAAATATGAGCGTGGACTATGAAGCCCAAGAACTCATGTGTAATTCTGTGAATTGTGCTGCTGCTTATCCTATTCGTGACGACATCCCGATCATGTTAGTGGAAGAGGCACGAGATACCAGGCACCCTTTGGGCACGTGAGAGTTCGGACTTGCTTGTGTTTGATGACTCTTTGCTCGATGATCCTCACACTCTTGACGTTCGAGGTCAGCGTCTCCATCATCTTGCTGGGACTGGGGCTCGCCTTCGCTGGGATGTGAGCGAAGAAATGGCGACCATAGCCCAGAAACTTGGGGGAGTCTTACCGCGTGCTGTGTTAGTGATGGGAACAGAGGCTCGCTTAGTTCGTGCCATCGTCGAGACCGGGAGCCCGGTACCTTGTGTGGCCTGGCAGCAGGAGACACTTCCTGCCTGGACTGGGGCACTGGACATGGTGGTGATCCTTCCCTCCACTAAGGATTGGCACATTGCAGGGCGTGAAGCCATGAAGAGGGGAGCGATGGTTTTCGTCGTGGCTTCGCAGTCATCGTTAAGCGTAAGTGAGGTGTCTGACTTTGTCTCCCTCCCTCTTGTGGAAGACGATCCTTTCGTGGCTGCCCTGTATGCATGCAAGATTTTGGACTTGCTTGGAGTGGGCACCAACCTGGATCTTCTGGGGGTTGCTGACACCATTGATGAGGTATGTGATCGATGTGGTCCACGCCATTCACTGGAATCAAACCCAGCGAAGAATCTCGCTTGTGCACTGGCCGATACTATTCCCCTGGTGTGGGGGGAATCCGTACTGGCAGCTCGTGCTTCACGTCGTGTCGCTGAAGCTCTACGTGAGGCGACAGGTGTTCCTGCCTTAGCTGCAGGAAAGCTTGCTCTTCTTCCGCTGATCGAAACCGCACCTCGAAGAGATGTTTTCGCTGACCCTTTTGAAGAGGATACCTCCAGCCATGATTTCTGTTTGCTCGTCCTTGATGATCAGGAGGAATCCCCACTCAGTGAGCTTCAAGAGATTGCAGAGTTTCACCATATTCGTGTCGATATTCTTCGCTGTGTCGAGACACATCCTGTGGCTCGTTACGCAGGATTGCTTTATCAAGGATTATATGCAGCAGCCTACTTAGGGTTGGCTACTGTGAAAGAATAAGCGACCCAGGTGGGAATCGTTTGCCAGACAAAGAAGGGAAAGACATGTTGGTTCTTGTCTTAAATGGAGTGAATCTCGCCCGCTTAGGGGCTCGTGAGCCGGAGGTGTATGGCTCGATGAGTTATGACAAGCTTGTCGAACATATTAACGGTTCGGCCCTAGGGCTTGGACTTGATGTCGATGTTCGCCAAACTGATTCTGAGCAGACCATGGTTTCCTGGCTTCATGAGGCTAGTGATCATTCCTATCCTGTGGTGATAAATCCTGGCGCATGGACTCACTATTCTCACGCGATTGGTGATGCTGCCCGCGAAGTGGGGACACTTGTCGAGGTGCATGTGACGAATATTTATGCGCGCGAAGAATTTCGTCACCTGTCAGTGATTTCTCCTCTCGCCCAGGGAGTTATTGCTGGGTTGGGATGGGCTGGTTATGACTTTGCCTTAGGGTATATCGCTAGTCAACTCGTTGATGCTGATGGCCAGCGCTGACTTCACTCGCCGACGGGGAAGAGCCCTGGTGGCACATTATCTTGGTCCGTCGTGGACCTTTGCTCTTGACCATGCTCGTACGCGCGTAGGATGCTGTCACTATTCACTCAACAAGATCTCGTGTTCTCGTTATCTGGTTGCCTATCTCGCTGAGGATGAAGTCGAACAGGTCATACTCCATGAGATTGCCCACGGTCTTGTGGGGGTACGAGCAGGCCATTCTCGACGATGGATGTCTCAAGCCCGGGCATTGGGATATACCGGAGGCCGTACGATAGAGGTCCCTGAAGCAAGACTTTCTGCCCGATGGCGAGGGGTGTGTTCCCTTGGTCATGAGGTGCTGCGGCATCGTAAAGTCAATAGACGAGCGTACTGTGGAACCTGCGCGAGGAAAGGGCTTCGTCGCGAATTGACATGGCAGGACAGAGGCCTAGGTCTTCTCGCTCGTGGATGATCCAAGGAGTCGTGTTTTGCGTATCCACATCGGTAGGATCATCCTTCCAGCTTTCTGGGCATAGACCAGTAAAGAGATTCCAAGAAAGCCAAGTAAGATCACCGGGATCAGTGAAGCCTCGAGGCCAAAGACTCCACCGGTGAGAAGGTCCGGCCCGCTGACCTGGGGGAGTATCCAACTATCGGTGACTCCATTGCCGGAGACAACGATTCCGAAAACTGGCCCAAGAGCAATATTCCAACCCATGTGGAGCCCTATGCACCACCACAATGAGCGGGTGAGAACATAGATTGCTCCAAAGAGTAAACCTGCTTCGATGACGATAGCGATCGAACCCCACAGTGTTCCATCAACATTGGTGATGTGGAGCAGGCCAAAGACACTGGCGGAGACAGCGATAGCTCCCCAGCTTCCCAAACCTTCTTCCACCAAGCGCAGCAGTATCCCTCGCATGAGAATCTCTTCACTGATTCCTGCGACGAGTCCGAGACTAAAAAGGTCCAACCACGGGTCATAACCGGGGTTGAATCCTGTGATGGAATAACCTCCCAGCAGTGCAAGGATCCCCACAGAGAGGGAAATCAGAAGGACCCCGAGAATCATCCCTTTGATGAGTCCGATGATCCGTGGGGGAGCAATTTCTGCTGGTGGGTGACGACCTTCAATACCGATAGTGAGGATCAAGTACGCCGTGAGGCAGGCAAACAATTCTAAGCAACGCGCCTGGGCGAAAGATATCCTCGTATTGCCTTGTAGGGCCGACAACAGGAGATAAAAAATGCCGTAGCTTCCCAGGAGGATCCCAAGAAACAAGACACCTCGCAGCAGGGCTGAATCCCGCACCATTTGTTGTGAAGGATAGGGATGGGCTGGGTGATCAACCGACAGGAGGTCTGTCGACCTTATAGTTGGTTCTGTTTCACCAATGAGTCTCATCCAGGACACTGGGTCTCCTTCGCAGTCCCCAAGGATTATCTCAAAGATTGAATCCCAGTATCGACTCTCAGTCAAGAGACTGATGTTCTTCACAGATAAGCTGGGATAGTGAAACTTCATCGTGTGGTGTTCTTCCTAGTGTGCTGTTGCGCCCTTGTCGGATGCGGCGCAGCCCCTGTGACTGATGAGACCCAAGCTCCAGAGGTGACTTATCCAACCAGTGGGGAGTCTTTGCAGACTCGCGGGATAGACCTACCGCCAGCTGAGTTGCTGTGGCTTCCTAGTGATGTCAACTTGACATACACGGCTTCTCAGGAGAATCTTCTGATCGTCATTGGTGTACCTGGTGATGCTCCCAAAGTTGAGAGCTATCTTCACGACACTTTACCGATGTTGGGTTGGACGATCACGAACCAGGACCTGGGAGGGCTCTTGTTTGAAACATCCCAGTGGCACGGTGGTTTTGCTGTCAGTTCAGACTCGTGGGCTTTGACCGTACGAAATGATTGAGATGGCTGTGTGCCTTAGTGAAGTCACAATCCACGGAGAAAGTCTAGATCATCATCGGGGGCAGAAGGTGGAGGGGTATAGGACTCGAGAGGGCGACCAAAAACCCACCAACAAAAGGGGCCAATGATGGGGATAATGACGACGATAATCAGCCATAGTGACTTCGGGATGCCTCTCACACTGTTAGCTTGAGTATCCACAACATGCACAGCGGTGTAGATCGTCAGTGCAAGAAGTAAGATCAGTGGAAGGATCCGAGTAATCATAGCGGTAGTCTATCGGCTCTTTGAGGAGTGAGGTATTGGTGAGTAATAAACCCACAGGCTTGGTCATGGATACCCTCAACAAGGATCTCGAGAAGATGCTGACAGATGGTACTGGCTGGGTATCCCTGGTTGGGGACCCTATCGATGGCACTGTGGTTCCTCCAGATTTTTCAGGTGCACTCGTTCCCACCACTGGTTCAACAGGTTTCCACAAGATTGTTTTGTTATCGCGGGAGGCCCTGATGGCTTCAGCATCGATGACACATGAGTATGTCCATGGCCCTGGGGCCTGGGCCAGTTGCCTGTCGCCGCACTGTGTTGCTGGGGCAATGACGACCATACGGGCTATCGTCGCTGGTCAGCCGCACTACCAGGTTTCCCCCGACTTGCATGATCTAACTCCTGCTCGCGGAAGAGCTTTCTTATCTATGGTTCCTCCCCAATTGCACCTTGCCTTGGCCGATGAGAACCTGCGTGGGGCCCTCGCTACGTACGAGGCGGTTCTTGTCGGTGGTGGGCCACTTAATGAAGCTCAACGCAGGGACGCTGAACATCAAGGGATCAGGGTCGTTTCTACCTATGGAATGACAGAAACCTGTGGTGGTGTTGTCTATGATGGCGTAGCGTTGCCGGGGGTAGTCATCAGCTTCGCAGGCATAACCACGCCCGAAGATGTCGACGCCAACCATGGGCAAATCATTGTGGATACGCCCACCGCTTTCAGTGGATACCTCGGGCAGTCAGGTGTTGCTCACCACAGCAGTACGCGCGTACGTACCCAAGATTCGGGGCGTCTCGTCAATGGTCGCTTGGAGATTCTTGGAAGAATCGATGACGTGGTCGTGTGTGGTGGAAGAAATGTGAACCTCACTGAGATTCAGCAACATCTGGAGAAGTTTTTTCCCCACCAGACTGCATGTTTTGCTGTACCGAACCCCACCTGGGGTTCGACCATCATTGTTGCCTCCCAAGGTCCTACCTTGGATCTTATTAGTGGAAAACTTGCAACTGTGATGGAATCAGCGGCAAAACCTCGCGGTTTTCTGGACGTGGAAACTCTACCCAGGACTCCATCTGGCAAGATTGACCGTGTGGCGCTCTTCGAAGAATGGAGGCAGCGTGGCAAACATTCGTCTCTGGATTGAGGGAGCGCGTCTGCGTACTCTTCCTGCTTCGATTTCTCCGATCCTAGCTGGGAGTGCTGTGGCATGGTTTTGTGCACGTCCTGGCCCTCCTAGCGGTAGTCGAATACTCAGCGCAGGGTTCCTGCTCATCTTGTGTCTCGTCGTTGGTATTGGTTTCCAGGTCGGATGTAATTATGCCAACGACTATTCTGATGGAATTCGTGGGACTGATGAGGTGAGAGTGGGTCCAGTTCGGTTGGTGGGTTCAGGTCTTGTTGCCCCGGCATTAGTCAAGAGGGTCGCGTTTTTCTGTTTCGCGATTGCCTGTGGCGCTGGGTTGCTCGTCGTGGGTTTGTCCACTGGATTCTTTACTACTGCCGCGAAACTGCAGGCGTTATCCAATGGTGGATGGGTGACCCCTGCGGTCCTCATTCTCGTTGGTGTGGCGTGCATCTTGGCAGCATGGTTCTATACCGGTGGTCAGCACCCCTATGGATACGCGGGGTTGGGCGAAGTTTTTGTCTTCGTCTTTTTTGGGCTCATCGCCACTGTGGGAACAGCTTTCGTCCAATCACCTCGATTTGTTGAAGACCTCGAGATCCGCGTGGGATGTCCGGTCTACATTCGAGACATGCCCTGGGGGCCAGCGATCCTGATGGGTGTGGCCATGGGTTTCTTCGCAACTGCGATTCTTGTCGCGAACAATCTTCGTGATCTTGTCACTGATTCCCAAGCGGGGAAACGTACCTTGGGTGTTGTTCTGGGTGAATCGAAGAGCCGGATCCTCTACGCAGTGCTCGTTGTTGCAGCCTTTGCCACGATTATTGTCTTTGCTATTACTGTGTCCTGGCCAGTGTTGTTTGCTCTCCATGGGGCTATTCTTCTCGTACGCCCCACCTGGAACGTCTTGAAGGGGGCATCAGGGGTTGACCTGGTACCGGTCTTGAAATGGACGGGAATTGGTCAACTTCTCACCGCCGTCCTCGTTGTTCTCGGTCTGGGACTGGGTTATGGCTGAGTTGGAGGTTTTTTCTATCCCCGTCCTTCACCAGTTTCGCGGGCTCACAATTCGCCAGGGGATGATTATCCAGGGGGAGGCAGGGATAGCCGAGTGGAGCCCCTTTCCCCAGTACGATGTCCCGGAAGCCTCGTCGTGGTTGAGGGCTGCACGAGAGGTGGCCACGCAGGGGTATCCCCCACCACAAAGAACCTCAGTGATGGTGAATTCAACTATTCCTAGTGTCGATCCAGCCACTGCCTATCACCTGACCCGTGAAGCGGGATGTCGTACGGCAAAAGTGAAGGTTGCAGAGCCCACACAGTCTCTCTACGACGATATTGCTCGCGTGGAGGCAGTACGAGATGCACTCGGACCAACGGGTCTCCTTCGCATTGATGCCAATGGTGGATGGACTCTTGATGAAGCAACACTGGCACTTCGTTCTTTGAGACCCTATGATCTGGAATACGTTGAGCAACCGTGTACATCGCTGGAGGATCTTGCAGCGTTGAGAAAGCTCGTGGATGTTCGGGTGGCAGCTGATGAATCGATTCGCCGCAGTAGCGATCCTTGGGCTGTCCGTCAAGCTGAAGCTGCTGATCTTATTGTGTTGAAGGTCCAACCCTTGGGGGGGATTGAACCGTGCCTGCGGCTGGCAGAACAATGGGATATGAATGTTGTTGTCTCTTCGGCTTTGGAGACGTCGGTGGGGCTGAGAGCCGGGTTGGCCTTAGCTGGGGCACTTCCTGAATTGAGATATGCCTGTGGGTTGAACACCATCGGTTTGCTTGGTGGTGATGTCACTACTGATTCACTCAGGGCGTACGGTGGGGAAATTGTGATCGCTGAGGTGAGTCTCGATCCTTGCCGTCTTGAGCAGGTACGCGCAGATACCTCGACAGTACAACTGTGGACACGCAGGCTTTCCCAGTGTCAGGATTACTGTGCACGAGAAAGGAGTC
Organism: Propionibacteriaceae bacterium; assembly: GCA_009782785.1. Classification (GTDB taxonomy): domain Bacteria; phylum Actinomycetota; class Actinomycetes; order Propionibacteriales; family Propionibacteriaceae; genus WQYJ01. The sequence goes on from WRIJ01000012.1 coordinate 37,838, forward strand.
ACCATGGTTGAAGATCTGTTGTCTATTGACCCTCCGGCGTCCATGACATTGGGTTTGGTCGTACTCCACGAACTTGCTGCCCTGGGTGTCAGTGATGTTGTGTGCTGTCCAGGTTCGCGCAGTGCACCGTTAGCTTATGCAGCGGCATCGATGGAAAGCGAAGGAAGAATCCGTTTGCACATGCGAACAGATGAGCGTTCTGCAGGGTTTTTTGCCTTGGGGATAGCGAAAGCTACCTTACGCGCAGTCGCAGTGATCACAACCTCGGGGACCGCAGTTGCGAACCTGGCACCAGCGATGGCTGAAGCACGCTTTGCCCGAATTCCTCTCCTCGCACTGTGTGCTGATCGCCCTTCCACTTTGGTGGGGACTGGTGCTAATCAAACCGCTGATCAGGTAGGAATCTTTGGCACCCTTGTGCTCAACACTCTGCGCTTGTCTAGCGATGAGGGTTCTCCGGATGCCTGGAGAGCGTGCATTCGTCGTGGTGTTGTTGCTGCGGAGGGGCGATTGTCGAGGTGTCCGGGGCCAATCCATGTCAACATCGAGCTGAACGAACCTTTGGTGGGGGATCCGGGCCCAGTGGTGGAGGGCGGGCCTTTCACTGTTGCACCAGTGTCATCACCACATCCCACTCCTATCACTGCCGGGCCTCGTACGGTCATTGTTGCTGGTGATATGCCTGTGGAGGAAGGGCGCTGGTGGGCTAGGAAGGCTCATGAAGCGCAGATTCCGCTCTTGGCCGAGCCATCATCGAATGCACGCTCGCTATCAGCAGCTATTGCCGGTTATCGCTATCTTCTCCCAGGTTTTCTTCCCCACATTGAACGAGTGATTGTGGCTGGACATCCGACCTTGTCTCGGCAGGTCATGGGACTACTCGGAGGCAAGGATAAGGAAATCATCGCAGTGAATGATTCTGGGTCATGGCCTGATCCTGGATGGGCTGTGTCCTCGGTGTTGGCGAGGGTGTCTTTGTCTATGGGTGATCCTGAATGGATGAATCAGTGGCTGGTGGCAGATCGACGTTTTCGTGCGAGGATCAACGAATCTAGTGGTTTCAATGGTCAAGTCTTGGCGAGTTTGGTTATCGATTCTTTGCAGGATGACGATGTTTTGGTGGTGGGTGCCTCGAATCCTATTCGAGATGTAGACCTTGCCCCCATTTCTGGTTGTTCACCACGGATCTATTCCCAGCGCGGATTAGCTGGTATTGATGGAACTATTGCAGCGGCATGTGGAATCTCTGTTGGGCTTGGTACGGGGGTTGTCGCGCTGATGGGCGATCTCACAGCTCTCCACGACTTGACCTCTGTCATCATTCCCACCTTGGAGACAACCCCGGATGTCAGGTTGATTATTGCTGACGATCGTGGGGGGTCAATTTTTTCTACTATGGAGTACGGCGCGTCACGGGCCCACCTTGGGGCATTGGCTGATCATTTCGAAAGACTATTTTCCGTACCAACGTCTATCAATCTTTCTGCGATATTCCAGGGGTTGGGGATCGAGGTCACGACTGTCTCAACACCGACCGAGGTAACTTCGGCGGTCACTAGACCGATTCATGGTATCGATGTTCTTCATGTGCCGCTGGATAGGACATCGCGGGCTGACTACGAAAGAATGCTCCAAACCTGGGGCCGAGCGTCCATCCCAGTGGAACAATCCTGAGAAAATCTAAGGAAAACGTGAGGTAATTCACATGAGAGTATTCTGTGAATACCGTTGATAGAATCCCTGAAAGCACGCCAAGGAAGTACGAAAAGAAAGCCCATATTGCGGACAAATGAGAAATCAAAAGTTGAAAAGACTCTCATCTTCGTTTAGAATTTTCTCAGGAAACTTTGAGGGAAGACGTACGCGAGAAGGTGATCATGAGTCAACGCAAGATGCGAATAGGCCGCATGCTGGCATGTGCTGTGATGGGATTGTCATTGTTTTGCGCAACTCCACTAGCATTTGGTGACCCTGAAACTCCTACGGAGACAGAGTCTGCACCAGAAACCCAAGATCCTGGTGATACTGGTGGAACCACTGAACCTGAAGTGACCCAACCGGCTCAACCTTCAGCAAAACCCTCAGCCAAACCCAAAGTGGTTGAAGGTGTCGCGAACGTCGAAGTGGGATCCATGTCACTGTCAGAGATGCGCCGCCAGCTAAATACTTTAGAAGAAGAACAACGAGACCTCGCCGCACGAATGGCTGTTTCAGGGGAGAAGCTCAATGCGGCCACCGAACAACTTTCTGCTACACGAGTACAAATTGCTTCCCAGCGAGAAGAAATGGCTCACCTGGAAAATCAACTCGCGCAGATTGCTCTTCAGCAATATCAAGATCGTGGGATGAACTCGACGATGGTCATGATGGCTAGCGACAATTCCCAAGAGTTCATTGACTACCTCGCCATGATGCAGCAGGTGACGGATACAGCTAATACCCTCTACGCGTCTTTGCAAATCGAGCAAGCCACTCTCACTGAGTTAGAAAAGGGAGAGAAAGCTGCAGTCGATGTCATTAAGAAGGAGCAGTCAGAGATTGCTGCCCTGGAAGATGCCGCTCGATCCAAGGTCGCTCAGACTTCTTCCCTGTTGGGGACAATGAGTGGAATGGGTAGTGCTCGTGTCAGTTCTGGCAACATTGGGCGCGGGACAGGGGATCCCTGGAAGAATGTACCTAATCCCTCGGCGTCTCTGAGATCACCGATGAACAAATACACCATTACCTCTCCGTTTGGGATGAGGGTTCACCCCATGAGTGGCTCCTGGTCTTTCCACGATGGTATTGATCTGGCCAGCTCCTGTGGAACGGCCATTGTTTCTCCAGCCAATGGTTACGTCATTGATTATTACTGGGGTGGCGGCTATGGCAACCGTATTGTCATTGATCATGGAATTATTGGCGGGCGTCGAGTCATCACGAGCCATAACCACCTTTCCTCAGGGATTGCCAAACCTGGGACAACAGTGGTTCAAGGCCAAGTGATTGCGACCGTTGGCTCCACGGGTTCATCCACAGGATGCCACGATCACTATATGATATGGATGAATGGCGAGGTTATTGATCCAGCCCCCTATGTGTAGAGTAGTCGTCATCACAAGCATTCATCACACCCGTGTTACTGTCGATCACGATCTGTGGTGTTCACATGATTCTGGGGAACTGGAGGGCAGTCCATGATTCGACGTAAGCGGCTCATCATAGTCGCAATGTCAGCATGCCTGATGGTTTCCCTGTCGTGTGTAGGTACGGTGGCTCACGGTGACGAACTTGCTGATGCATTGACTCGCTTGGCGAAACTCGAAGAGGAAGCCACACAGCTGTCCGAAGAATACAACCAGGCCAATATTAAACTCAGTGCGGCTAAAGCAAAACTGAAGGAAATCGACAAGGATATTGCTGCACAGGAAGAAGCAGTCGGAAGCCTGCATGACCAAGCAGCAGTTGTTGCCATTCAGCGCTTTCAAGATTATGGAGCAACCACACCAGTGGTACTTTTTACCTCTGACAGCCAAGATGAAGCTCTGTCAAGAATTGTTATGGCTGAATATGTCTCGCAGACCTCACAGTCACTCCTGCAGAATTATCAATTTGCTCGGGTCCAGCTCGATGATTTGCGCCGATCCCAGGTCGGCATTGTTGAGGATATTAAGAAAGACGAATCTCGACTGAAAACCCTCAAAACTGAGGCCGAACAGAAGGTGAACCAAGCCCAGGGTGTGGTGAATCGACTGACAGCCGAGCAAAGAGCACGCTTGGAGGCAGAAACATCTTCTGCCCCGAAGAAGGGCGGGTCGTCACCACCACCTCCACCAGTTCCTAATGGTGCTGCTGCCCAAACGGTCGTTTCCTGGGCTCATGCTCGGGTGGGCAAGAGATATTGCATGGGAGGAACCGGTCCTAACTGCTGGGATTGTTCAGGGTTCACGATGAGTGCGTACTCACAAGTAGGGGTCAAACTTCCCCATAGTGCTTCGACCCAATACCGCATCGGGAAATCTGTTTCTCGAAATAATCTTCAACCAGGTGATCTCGTGTTCTTCTATGGTGGACCCGGTCACGTGGGCATCTATGTCGGTGGAGGGAAGATCATTGATGCGCGAAATGAGCGGGTGGGGGTCGTCTATACCTCTATTAATGCTGGAATGCCCTATACCGGGGCACGGCGAATCCTCTAACCATCTCCCCAGTTCTTTCACCAGCCTTAGACCACTGGTTCATCCCGGTCTGTTGGAGCGGAACTGGTCACATGCCACACAATGATGGCCACTCCAAGAATGAAGGATCCAACACCAACCCAGCCTGCCCAGTTGGGTAAACCAAGGTGCGCAAAACGACCAACAGAAATGAGGGCACCCAGGCAGAGGAAAGCCAAGCCAATGATCGTTGGTCTTGAAAGGGTTTGTGTGTACGAGACGTGGCGGTAGGACTCATCGTCGTCAAAAAGATTGAGGTGGAAATCATCAGGTGTGGCAGTGGTGGGCTCTTCTGAAGGCATAGGAGTGGCTCCAGTGAGGTGTTCATCGAACTCTTTGCTCACAATCTCAGCGAAAGTTTCGTCCTCGTCACGCATGTCAACGATGATACCCTCTGCGGCAAGGGCAGTGAATCTCGCGTACGATAGTGGAGACTTCAAGGAGAATTCCATGTTCTACCATGTCATTGTGGTCATCGCCAGACCACTGTGTCGACTACTGTTTAGGCCAATCCTGCGCAATATGGACAACATCCCCGCCACTGGTGCGGCGATCTTTGCCGGTAACCATATGGGGATTGGGGAGAGCTTCCTGCTCCCAGTGTTCGCCCCACGTCCAGTGTCGTACCCTGCCAAAGCCGAGCTATTTAAGAAGGACACACTTTTTCATCGCATCGGTGCATGGTTTTTATTGAACATGAGACAGGTTCCGATGAATCGTGATGGCGGATACACCGCCACACAAGCACTAGGAGAAATACAAACCATTCTCGACAATGGGGGCTTTGTTGCTATTCATCCTGAGGGCCACCGATCTCCTGACGGTCGGTTATACAAGGGACGTACTGGTATTGCGCGGTTGGCATTGGCCACAGGTGCACCAGTGATCCCTTTCGGCTGCTTTCGTACCCGTTTCACACGAAAAAAGTGGATGCCTTTCCCCTGGCTTTTTCGGCCAGAACTCGTCATGGGGGTGCCCTTTACGTTCCCTGACGACATGAGAGAAGCTTTCCTGAACGCCAGCAATAGAGATCAAGCAGGAGAGGTACTCCGCGATGCCACTGATCAGGTCATGGTGAAAATAGCAGAGATTACAGGGCAGGAGATTGTTGATGAATACTCCTATGTACGCCGGGAAGTCGGCCCAGGCCAACCAACTAATTAGCACGATACGCTAGTCTTTTCCCCGTGATGAACGTCCCAACTCTGGATGCTTTGCGTGGGCTTAGCCCCAAGCAGCAGCCGAACTATGATGATCCAGCGCAATTGGAAGAGGTCCTTGCGCAGCTGCGTTCACGACCCCCGCTGGTTTTTGCTGGCGAATGTGACGCACTGAAATCCAAGATTGCCGATGCATCCGTTGGGCGTGCCTTCATTCTTCAAGGGGGGGACTGTGCCGAAACTTTCGATTCATTGACTGCTTCCTCTATTCGAGGGCGTCTACGAGTATTACTCTCCATGGCCATTGTGTTGACCTACGCCGCTGAAGTGCCGGTGGTCAAGATTGGTCGCATGGCAGGGCAATTTGCCAAACCGCGTTCGGCTGAGAGTGAAACCCGCGATGGGTTAAGCCTGCCGGCCTATCGTGGGGACGCAGTCAATGGTTTCGAGTTCACCGCACAGTCTCGCCGCCATGATCCCCTTCGCCTCCTCCAGGTCTACAACGCTTCAGCAGCGACCTTGAATCTTGTTCGTGCCTTCACCAAGGGTGGTTTTGCTGACCTGAGGTCGATGCACTCATGGAATGCCGACTTTGTTCGCTCGGCCAAAGTATCCACGAGGTACGAGAGCCTCACTTCAGAAATCAATCGTGCCCTCGCTTTCATGATCGCTTGTGGTGTCGATGATGAGTCTTTCCGTACGGTGGATTTTTACGCCAGCCACGAGGCTCTCCTCATCGATTATGAACACTCGTTGACGAGGATCGATTCTCGTACATCCACTCCCTACAACGTGGGTGGGCATCTGCTGTGGATTGGGGATCGTACCCGTGAGGTTGGTGGTGCCCATGTGGAATTGCTCAAGAGTCTGCGTAATCCTGTGGGACTCAAGATTGGTCCCCGTGCACAGGTGGATCAGATCCTTCCCGTACTTGAGGAACTCGATCCACACCACGAACCAGGGCGTGTGACGATCATTTCTCGCATGGGAAGTAAGAAGGTACGCGATCTGCTCCCGCCCATTGTGGAGAAAGTGGAAGCCACTGGTCGAAAAGTCGCTTGGGTGTGCGATCCTATGCACGGAAATACGTTCTCATCGGCAACCGGATATAAAACCCGTTCTTTTGCCGATGTGGCTGATGAAGTCAACGGATTCTTCGATGTTCATGCCAACCTAGGGACCTGGCCGGGAGGAATCCACATTGAGTTGACTGGTGACGATGTGACTGAATGCGTGGGCGGAGCTAGTGAGTTGGGTGAGCAGGATCTTGCTCATCGATACGAAACCTTGTGTGACCCTCGCTTGAATCGTACCCAGTCTTTGGAACTCGCATTCCTGGTGGCTGACCGCCTCTCTGGCATTGAGCGCCCTGCCAGCGACTTCGTTTCCATGGATTTCTGACCACCAGCTGTTTGGCTTCGCAGGTGGTGAGATGCCTTCCTCGTGCGGATTAGCTAGGGTGATGAGTATGGATTTCCGTAGCGATACATTAACGCAGCCGACTCCCGAGATGAGGGAGGCGATGATGCAAGCTCCGGTGGGGGATGATGTCTTCTCAGAGGACCCCACTGTTCGCGCCCTGGAAGACAAGGGAGCTGAATTACTTGGTCAAGAAGCGGCCCTATTCTGTGTCTCAGGTTCGATGGCGAATATGTTGGGTCTGTGGTTGGACGTGGACTATGGGACAGAGGTGTTGTGCGATCAGTTGGCACATATTGTCCGTGCAGAAATGGGGGCACATGCGGCTCTCCATGGCATCCAAACCAAGAGCTGGACCACTGACAATGGTGTGGCAACGCTGGAGACCATTGAACCTCTGGTGTCCCTGACCGGTGGGTTCCTGGTGCGTACCTCCACGATAGAAATAGAGAACACCATGAATTTCGCCAGTGGTGCGATCCAACCGTTAGCTAACTACACCAACATCGCTGGGTATTGCCAGGACAATGATCTGCGGCTCCACCTTGATGGTGCTCGCCTCGCCAATGCTTGTGTAGCAACCTCCACCACCTTGGCTGACTATGGAAAGTTGGCGACAACGGTGAGCTTGTGCCTATCCAAAGGTTTGGGAGCTCCGGTAGGAACCCTGCTCGCTTCGACCAAAGAAAACATTGAGAAGGCGCGAGTCCAACGTAAGAGACTGGGGGGAGGATGGCGCCAGGCAGGGATCCTTGCAGCAGCTGGAATCTATGCCCTGGACCATCATATTGCCCGGCTTGCACAGGATCATGAAGGGGCAAGTCTTTTCGCTGATCATGTACGCGCTGTGGCACCGTGGGCGGTTACCGATACTATTCCGACCAATGTTGTGGTGATCCAAACTGGATCACTCAGCGCTGATGAGGTTATTTCCCAAGCAGCAACCCAGGAGGTCAAGCTGACCAAACTTGGCCCACATATTGTCCGTGCCGTTTCTCATCTGGGAGTGAGTGTGGATCAGTGTCGTGAAGCAGGCAAGGTGACAGCCATGATTCTTGAAAGAGCTGAGCAACAATGATTACCCATCTTGGCCATTCGAGCGTACTGATAGAAACCGAACAGGTGCGTTTGCTGATTGATCCAGGAAACTTTTCTTCCCACTGGCATGGGCTCACGAACCTGAACGCTATTGTGGTGACCCATTCTCACGCAGATCACATTGACATGGATCATCTCCCTGGGTTGCTTGATGCTAACCCTGGGGTACGACTGATTGTTGAACCGTCCATAGCTGAGACCTATCATCTCACTGATGTTGACATGCTCCCGCCCGGGTCTTCCATAAATCTCGGTTCTACGACAGTGGAAGCACTTGGCGGTCTCCATGCGATCATCCACCGTGACATCGACCGCATTGGGAATATTGGGGTGCTTGTTCGCACTCCAGGTGAACCCACTTTGTTCCACCCGGGTGATGCCATCGATACTGCACCACCAGGGGTGGATATTCTCGCTATTCCTGCCCATGCGCCCTGGTGCGCCATGAAGGAAACCATTGATTTTGTCCGTGCCGTTGACGCTCCACAGGGATTCCTCATCCACGATGGTCTCCTCAACGACCGCGGATGGAACCTCACCTTCAACCGCTTGAGCGACATGACCGCCACCACTCTCGGCGATCACCGAGATATGAAACCATTTTAGTTGGTGGATAAGCCTGCCACAGATACTCGTGAAAGCCCCCGTCATACCGGTTCACTTGATTACCGAACACCCAACGAGATTGAAACCCAGTATTATGAACAACAACAACCGCTGGACAACCAGCCGGTCACACAATAAACCAGCGGTATCAAACACATACCGGTTCACCTCACCAGTTGCTGGAATTGACGGCTCAACATTCCAACACCATTGCGTGCGCCGACGAAACGTCCTGCCACTAACAGGAGCTATTTCCTGTTGAGAACGCTTAGATAAGACCCATCCAAGAAACCAATGAAACTCCGCAGCACGAAACCTATCAGGGCGCGACTTCGATGATGATGCTCCACACACCCGACAACTCCACCTGATCTTCCCAGCGCTAGTCGTACCATTCTTTTTCAAACCTCCACCACATACCACACAACAACAAGGATTCCTGCGAATAGTCATCCTCTAAGGTCTCAAACCTTAGAACCCCCACAAACACAACATCTGACTAGCGAGAACACCCCAAACCAGACACACATTTTGTCCTATTCCCCAGGATTCATGCAGTACTGTTGTTTCTTTGCGGTGTGGTGGTCGCTTGTGTTGTTGCCATCGTGGTGAAAGGCCATTCCGAACAGCGAGAGTTTCCGCAAGTAGGTGACGACGAGACTTCCTGGATTTATTCGCCCAGACTGGGCTGGATATCCAAGCAATCTCTATCCAGGATGAGGTGACATAGCGCACGTTATCGGGCTTGTTGCCACCAGCGAACTCGCCGGGCGCGAATTTTTCTCCAGCACGGATTCTTTGGTGAACCTCTGGAGGAATAATCTTGTCCAGATAGTTGTTCTTGATCGCGTGCCTAAGAAGTCTCTTTTTGAATTCGTCAGGATCAATAGTCATCCACTGGGTTTTGTGATCAGGGATCCGTTCACGAAGCGCGGTGCTTTTCCCGGCCCCTGGTGGCCCGGACAAAATCATCGCTTGGTGGCCCTGGGGGACGTGCGCATGTTCTTGAAAGAAATCATCAATCATCTTCTTGTGTAGCTTTTCCCGATCCCTGGTGTATTCACCTTCTCGGGATCCACGGAAGAGTTTGTGTGTGGCATGATCACTGTTAGTGTCGATGGGGCCACCAGGAGCTGTCAGCTCTTGCAGTGTTGCAAGATGACGGGCGACCGGGGGCTCGAAGCCTGGTTTAGTCAAACGTCCAGCCACCAGCACGCCACACAATCTCGTCGTATTCTTCCTCAGAGATCAGGTCACTAAACCATGCATGTCCTACAGCGTCGAGACTGTTGGGTCTCAACTCCGGGTCATCCGTATCATACTTAGTGCGATACGCCGGGCCATAAGGCCATGCTTTCAGCCATTCAACTAGTTCATCGTGGGACAACTCACCCTTGTAGGCCAAGAAGACGAGACCATATGCTGTGGAAGCCGGTGCAACCTGCTGAGGCTCCACCTCTTTATAAATCAGTCGAGACACCTGCGATTCGCTCAAGTCCAGTGCTTGGGCTAGTTTTTTTAATGCCACCCCTTCATTGCGGAGCTTCTTGAGGAAACACAGTTTTTCAGACTCGGCCCACACTGTCTTCGCGTGAGCGATTCGTAATCTGAGTAAGGCAGCTTCTTCGTTGAAGCCACTGTCATCCATCGTGGTCACCTCCTTCCATCACTAGTCTAGGTGACATAACGCACGTTATCGGGCTTGTTGCCACCTCAGCTTGGTAAGGAACGCCAACAGGATGCGTTCTTTGATCTGCTGACAGGCCAGGAAGTAACCGTTGACCCTCAAGGGGCGCGAGAAAGAAGAGGAGAGTAGGAAAATGGTGAGAGAGCTGATTGTGGCAACAACTGCAAAACAGGAGAAAGGACCATATACCTTTGTGGCCCAAATGGTGGAAATGTCTCGAGTGGTCTTGGAAGAAACCCGAGAAGACGTCACCGAGGATCACATTACTGGTGCGTTAGAGGCACATGGAGATGAGGCCACACCAGAAGCTGTTGCAGCGGTGTGGGAGGAGTTGAGACAGCAGTGGGCTGAGGCTGATGCCATGGTGAAGCCACGGCGTAGGAAGCGGCCCAGTAATGAGTAAGAGTAAGGATTCGCAAGACCTACAAATGCAGGAAACTCTTCTGGGTGGGAAGCGGAATTTGTATGCTCCTGCTCAAAGCAGATCCTCAGACAATGGCCTGGTGGCTGGCGACGTCGATGGCGCGTACATGATCAGAACATCCCGTGACACGCGCTCGATGCGCCTTGCGCTGGGAGCGATGTTAATGATTGTGGTTGGGGCATTTGTGGTGGCAACAAGCCCGATAACGTGCGTTATGTCACCCCAAATACACTAGATCGGGCTTGACTTGATAGGCTAGTATGCACTAGACTTATACTATGAAGCGAAGCGAAGTCATCAGAAAGCTACAAAAAGAAGCCAAGAAACAAGGTGTACCATTCCTGATCACGGAGCTTACACGCCATACAGGCATCATCGTTGGTTCAACCAGATCAACACTGAAACGGCACACAGAAATCGACGACATCACAGTTGGCAAGTTCTTTGCTCAATTCGCCAATGAACTAGGGAAAGGATGGTGGAGAAAATGATCTTTCACGTCACTGCAACGCGCTCAGGACGCTGGTGGGCGCTCCAATGCCAGGAACACCCCGGTGCTCTCAGCCAAGTAACACGCCTCGACCAAGCCGGGGAAACCATCAGAGAAGCCATCGCTTTCGTAGCGAATATCCCAAAAGATAGTTTTGATATCGAGGTAATCCCTGTGCTACCTGAAGAATTCCTGCGCGAACAAAAGGCGATGCTGGTCGCGCGAGAAGAGTCCAAGCACCTCAACTCGCGCTCTGCTGAACACGCACGTGAAGCCGCACGCATTCTTGCAGAAACAGGACTATCACTTCGCGATGTTGGCACGGTCATGGGTGTATCCCACCAGCGGGCAGCGCAACTCGTAAGCTCGTGACCACTCACGCTCACAGGACATGGTGAGTGCTTCAAATAGAAGACAGCGAGGATGTTGATGAGGACGGAGATACGGTTCCTGATGAGGATGCGGTTCACAGACCCTGGCAGACCATGAGTTCTTGCCTCAACACTTGCCTGTCTTCCTCGCTTATCGACAACTCCCACATATCGAGGATCCTGGTGAATTTTTCTGCATACTCGCACCGGCCAAAAGGATCCGCAGGCATCCACTGAGAAGGGCCTTTGGATCCTTTCGAGACATTCGTCGGGTGGCAACAAGCCCGATAACGTGCGTTATGTCACCCTACACTGGAAGCTCAGGAATCACTTGGTATTGAGTTTTCCAAGAGACAGAAACGACAGGGTCTCGTCATGACTAATATTAGGCTCAAGGAGGGAACTCCTGTTGTCTACTTGGAGACTGTGACTCGATTCCCAGGACAAGAGGAATTAGTCGTGGCCAAAGGGCAAAAGTACCGAATCGTCGATGTAGATGTATCAGGAAGCTACCCAGTGTGGACATTGGAGCAAATATGAGAGATGAAGTCGACATCCGCAATTTGAGTGACGCTGTTATTGACTCCTATGCGCGGCATGAGATTGAAGAGGGTGGTATCTATCGTGAAGGCTACACTCCTAGCTTGTGTTACCAAGAGGCTGTTAGACGCGGACTTGCCCCCAGCCAGGAAGAAATATTGACTGGCTGATTTCGATCACTGGTATGAGTCTCAATCAGGTGGCCAAACACTCAACTAGAAAGGTGACTACTATGGCAAGTCAACTAGGCACGGCCTACCTTATTGAGAACGCTCAAGCTAAACTTCGCTGGTTAGGACATTCAGCAAACGATGTCTCCGAGATCATGAAATCGGCTCTCATCTCTGGGTGGCAACAAGCCCGATAACGTGCGTTATGTCACCGGACCAGTTAATACGAATGACCTGTGGTGGTATATCCACGGTGATGCTAATATAGGGATGTGAGGAAAACAAAGAAATATAAGGAAAAGTGAGATGTGGGTCAAATTTATGAAAGTTGGAGATGAAGGCGCTACTGCTGTGGTGGCTGTCGTTCAACATCGAGGTGTTTTCCGTTGGGTACCGAACTTTGATCAATGGATCAGCGATGGATGGCTTGCAGAGGACTTGAGCCTGCTGAAACCGATGAATACTTTCATGAAAATATCCCCAGATCAAGCAGCCCACCTGGTCAAGACCTTGCCTAAACTGGATGGTAGAAGTAAAGGATGGGTCCTCAAAGCATTCCAAAATGAACAGGAGAGAATGAGCTCCGCTGAGCTGGGTTTGGATGTTCCTGCAAAGGTGAAGAGACCAACCTCCGATAAGGAAATTGTAGAAACAATAAGGAAAGCACCTATAGGGACATGGGTGACAGTGCGCCAGTTCACCCAGGAGCAGGCCCAGGTTGCTCGCACATGGGTGTCGGAAGTGCGTACAGGAAAGAAGAAGCGTTTGGCTGCACTGGGGTGCCTTGAAGCGGTTGCGGTTCAACAAGAGGATGGATCTGTTGAAGCGCAAGTCCGTCGGGTGGTGAACGGCCCGCTGATTGTGGAGAAGGCCTCTCAACTCGCGATGATTGCTCATGGCTTGCAGAAGGACAAGGCGGGTCATCCGTACATTGATCATCCTCGGCGTGTTGCTGAGGCTCTGGAGTCTCAAGGGGAGTCTGCTGAGGTTGTTGCTACTGGATGGTTACACGACGTCTTGGAGGACACAACCATGACAGCAGAGTATCTACTGGGTGAGGGGATCCCAGATGAAGTTGTTGCAGCGGTAGTAGCGGTCACCAAACACCATGGTGAACCTCTGGAGGAATACGCGGAGCGAGTGAAAACCTCCACGATTGGGTTAGCTGTGAAATTTGCTGATTTGGCGGACAATATGGACGAGGATCGTCTTGCGCTTCTCGATGAAGATACCAGGGAAAGACTTGGAGCTAAGTACGCCAAAATGATTGCTCTCCTGGGTGGTGTCATCCCTCAGAAAGATAGAGGTCACCTGGTCTTGGTTCCTGCGTAGAAATGTCAGAGGGGGTTAGTAACCTACTGAGTGGAAGAGGCAAATATCGAGGTGGCAACAAGCCCGATAACGTGCGCTATGTCACCTTGACCCTCAAGGGGCGCGAGAAAGATGAGGAGAGTAGGAAAATGGTGAGAGAACTGATTGTGGCAACAACTGCAAAACAGGAGAAAGGACCATATACCTTTGTGGCCCAGATGGTAGAAATGTGTCGAGTGGTCTTGGAAGAAACCCGAGAAGACGTCACCGAGGATGACATTACTAGTGCGTTAGAGGCACATGGAGATAAGGTAACACCCGAAGCTATTGTGGCGGTGTGGGAAGAGTTAAGACAGCAGTGGTCTGAGGCTGATGCCATGGTGAAGCCACGGCGTAGGAAGCGGCCCAGTAAATGAGTAAGAGTAAGGATTCGCAAGACCTACAAATGCAGGAAACTCTTCTGGGTGGGAAGTGGAATTTGTATGCTCCTGCTCAAAGCAGAGCCTCAGACAATGGCCTGGTGGCTGGAGACGTCGATGGCGCGTACATGGGTGACATAACGCACGTTATCGGGCTTGTTGCCACCTCAAGGGGCGCGAGAAAGAAGAGGAGAGTAGGAAAATGGTGAGAGAGCTGATTGTGGCAACAACTGCGAAAAGGGAGAAAGGACCATATACCTTTGTGGCCCAGATGGTGGAAATGTCTCGCACTGTTCTTGAGCGAACGAGGGAGGATGTTCCAGATAAATACATAGTCATGGCTTTGAAGGCACATGGAGATGAGGCCACACCAGAAGCTGTTGCAGCGGTGTGGGAGGAGTTGAGACAGCAGTGGGCTGAGGCTGATGCCATGGTGAAGCCACGGCGTAGGAAGCG
>WRIJ01000013.1 GCA_009782785.1 Propionibacteriaceae bacterium
ACAGCATCCGGAAGAGTATGAAGAGCAGACATGAGTGGGGTAATCCACTTCTTCCCTAAGAGATCACGAACCTGGTCATCATCTAAACCCTCGATAGTCTCCTTGGTCAGAGCCTCTAGATAAGCAGCATCCTTCTTGATACGAGCTTTGAGCGCCTTCTCCTCCAGCGACAGTTCATGAACTCGTAGAAGACTCCTCAGGAGCATGTCCTCATCAGAAGCTGTGACCTCCAACTTCGCCTTGTCCACCGATCCATATGATGCCTTGATCCACTTCAGCACTTCAGGTTTAGCAAATGCATCGTTTGCTGCATTGAGAATCTCTGAGTCCTTATCCTCCTGGGGCAAAGCATCCAGAATCTCCTCGTACTCCGACAAAATGTCGGCCAAACGATTTTCAAGCTGGTGTAAAGCAGACGACTGCTCAATCAGAAGCGTGGACTGGACAAGATCAAACGGAAGGACCCGCCCAATCCATCCATCCTGCACTTCAACCTCTTTCCCACTCTTTTTCTTGGTGATCATGTTCGGGTCAACTATTGTCGTTGACTCAAACCCTTCGGTCTGAAGCACTTCAAGATCACCGGCAATACCACCCCATTGGTCACGAAATTCCTGATAAGCGACGTACTTATCAATGAGCGCGACACCACGCAACCGATCAAAGATCGCATTTGCGAGCTCTGTTTCCTCTCGATTAATTTTGACCACATTCCACTGGTCAATGAGTTCATGGAAAAGGAACCCAGGAAAATCCGCAAAAGCAGAAGAAAAGTCATTCTTCCAATCCTTGACATCCTGATTGCTCTGAATGACCTCCTCCGCATCAGAAGTGCGCAGAGTCGAATAAGCCAAATCGGGGTCTGTGAACAACTGAGCCTTCAACGAAGGAAAACACTCCCACAAATCACCAAAGGCATTAATCTCATTCCTGGGAATTCCGCCCTGCATCATGGCATACAAGTCCCACATCTCAGCTGCTTCCGAGGAATCCACATAACGAGGGATATTCAAGTTGTAGTCATTGGCGCGGATCTCATCGAGGGTCACAACACGAGAAAACTTCTCTTGCGTGGCGCGTTCGACAACGGTGTCCACAATCCTCTTAATGTCTGATGCTCGCAACTGGTTACTCTTGCCCACCTTAAGGAAACCCTTCGACGCATCAACGATCAGCACATCAGAGGTGTTTCTCTTCTTCTTCAGTACCATGATGATCGTGGGAATTCCCGTACCAAAAAAGACATTGGCGGGAAGGCCAAGAATCGCATCAATATGATTCTTTTCAATCAGACGCTGGCGAATGATAGCCTCCTGGCCCCCACGGAAAAGAACACCGTGGGGCAACACAATGGTCATGATCCCGTCAGGTTTGAGGTGATAGAGGTCATGAAGAAGGAAAGCGAAATCAGCCTTCGTTTTCGGGGCCACACCAAAATCAGAGTATCGAGGGTCAGAATCCCTGTTCGCAGGATCCCAGTTCTGTGAATATGGAGGATTAGACACCACAGCATCAAGATAGAGAGCTTGATAAGTTCCCGTAGGGTCGGAATCTTCGAAAAAAGGCCAGTCGTCGTCGAGAGTGTCACCAATACGGGCCACGATATTGTCGGGCAAAATCCCTCGCATTACCAGATTCATTCGCGTCAGGTTAAAAGTATTCTCTTTCCATTCCTGAGCGAAGTACTTGATCTTGTTCGGATCACTGATATGTTTCGCTGCTGAACGACCAATGTTAATGAGCAAAGAACCCGAACCACTCGTTGAGTCATAGATATCGATCTGATCGCGATCCTTCAAATGGTCAGCCACAATCTCACTCATCAGCAGAGAAACCTCGTGAGGAGTATAGAACTCACCCGCTTTTTTCCCAGCATTCGCCGCGAACTGCCCAATCAAGTATTCATAGATAAACCCCAGAACGTCATAGTCCTGCTTACCATCCATGGGGATATCTTTAATAAGATGGATGAGAGAAGAAATCGCCTTGGATTGCGAGGTGGCAGTGTCACCTAATTTGGATAGACCAGTATCCAAGGTGTGGAAGATCCTATCGAACAGCTTCTTGTGCTTGGCACCAATCAAACGGGAGAACGCAGACAATGCGTCACGAACATGAGAGACATCAAAATCCTTGCCCAACTCCAACCAGGTGGAAAACAGATTCTCGTAGCTGATGAAATATCCAATATGGCGTTGGATGTCAGCAACCATATCAGTCTTGTCTTCGCTCAGGGACCGAATGTCATCATCCGTACCCCCCAACTCCCTAACGTACCTCACCTCCTTGTCAGAGAGGTATTTGTAGAAGATAAAACCAAGAATGTAATCCTTGTATTCATTTGCTTCAATCTTTGAGCGCATGTTATTTGCAGACTCCCAGATTTTCGAGGCCAACTGTTGCTTATTCATCTACGTACTCCTTGATACAGCGAGAAGCTTAACTCGAATCATATCTTGTTCATCTGACAGAAATGGTGGCCCCGAAAGAATCACCCAGGCTGTAACATGGCAAAGCATGGGTGACAAAGAACTCACGGTGGTCAAAGGACAACCGCCGTCAACAGAAATCCGGGAAAAACTAGCCCAGGAGGGGAAACCTGTCTGTCTGGCGTTCTCCTGCGGGAAAGACTCTGTTGCTGCATGGATCGCACTCAGGGACGCAGGTGTCGAAGTAGTTCCTGCGTACATGTATTACATTCCCGGATTGGCGTTCATTGATGAACAGATCGCCAAATACGAGGACCATTTCGAAACGAAGATACAGCAGTACCCCCACCCGATGCTTGCTCATGCCTTGCAGAATGCGGGATTCCAACCACCACAAAGAGTCCCGATGCTGGCTGCTATTGATATGCCAGCGATCGATTACCAAGGAATGTGGGATTTGATAGTCGAAGACCTCGGCATGGATGAGGATACATGGCGCGCAGATGGAGTCAGAGCAGCAGATTCCATCGTACGGCGTGCATCCTTCACCAAACATGGGGCCATGAAACCCACCACCAGGAAAGTCTCCCCCATCTACGACTGGTTGAAAGCAAAAGTCCTGCAAGTCATCGAAGACGACAAAGCTCCCCTGTGCAACGACTACGAGGTGTTTGGCCGCTCATTCGATGGGTACGATGCCCGATTCACTGCGCCACTGAAACAAACCTATCCCGAGGACTACGAAAAACTGAGGGAATGGTTCCCCTTGCTCGACACCGATCAATTCCGGTGGGAAAAAATGGGATCCCCGAAGACAATCCCCAACAAGAAAAACAAGCAAGAAAGACCATCGAAGCAACAGGCTCGAGCAACCACCATCAAAGACCGCGCCAAAGCTGAACAGAAAAGATTCAATACGGCCATCGAAGCCGATATGTGGTTATGTTTCGCATTCTCCACCCAAGAAGAATTCGGTGAATGGCAAGCCAAATTCGGGCCCATGGACAACCATGCCCGCATCTGGGCGCCCGACGTTGATTGGTCACCCTGGAAACCCCAAAAACCTCTTGGTGAAATCGGACCAGACATTATCGAGCAAGAGGAACTGCCCGAACCGCCCGAAGAAGCAGTAAGTGACTCATTCGCTGAGGACTGTTACACCGATTTGGAGAATATTCGGTTGGCCCTAATGGACGCCGACAACAACCTGCGCGAAGGGCACTCCGCCTGGGAATCAGGGATATACATTCTCCTCGTCTTCCCCACCATGCAAGACAAAGAGCAATGGGTAGATCAAATGGGCCTGGCACAATTTGGCATGAAATACATGAATGGGTCCGCTGTCCTGAAAGTTTGGAATCCTTGAATCAAGCGGTCGGATTCAATCGCTACGAACCATATTCCAGTCATGTTCTTTATCTGCGGGTTTGTGCGACATCCTCATTCAAGAGACTCACATTTCTCCGTGCTCTGGTATCTGGATTCTGCGAGTCGCTTCGCTCCGCAGAATGACGGAAGTGGACCAGACAGGGGAAGCTTGCCCGGCACCGAGGGCATGCCTTACACTGGGTAAGGAGAGGAGGCGCCATGCCAACAGCAACCATGACCAGCAAGGGTCAAATCACCGTACCTGCTGAAGTGAGGAAACGCCTGGGACTTACCACAGGAAGTCGGGTGGGTTTTATTGAAGACGGTGACAGATACCTCGTCGAAAACAAGACAGTTTCTGCTTCAAGTCTTTACGGTATCGTTCCTGCCCTTGACAGGCCTGTCACCTTGGAGGAGATGGACGAAGCAATCATCGCTGGTGCGCTTGAATCGATGGACTACTAGTGATCGGCATCGACACAAACGTTCTCATTCGCCACATCACAGCGGATGACCCACATCAATCCCCCATCGTTCAACGACTCATCGACACTTTGACACCACAGCATCAAAGCTTCATTTCCCTGGTTGTGCTAGTGGAAACCTACTGGACATTGCGCAGACGATACGGGTTGCCAAGAGAAGAAGCAGACCACACAATCAATGCACTGCTCAGTGCTGCAGAGTACAAAATCGACGAAGAGGACCTGGTGAGAGCAGCACTAGCTGTTGCAAGAGAAACCACCCTCGAATTGCCTGACATTGTGATCTCCCTTCGCGGGAAAGCTGTGGGTTGCACCACCACGTACACCTTCGACAAGAAAGCCAGCGAGCTTGAAGGGATGACCCTGTTGACCTGACCGCTCATCGGTCGAAATGTCAGTGGTCATGTGTAGCCTCTCACCATCACAGAAACGATCGTTGAGAGCAGGAGAATGGCCGCAAGAATCATGAACCCAGCAGACAATCTCGGGAGACATCAAATCAAGCATGATATGATGCAATTATTGATGCCTAGACCGGGAGATGCCATGAGAACAACACTGACACTAGATGATGAACTCATCGAGCGGGCAACCCAGCTCACTGGGGTATCAAGCCGTACAGAGGTCATCAGGCAAGGCCTTGAAACCCTCATCAGGGTCGAAGCCGGAAGGCGATTAGCGAAACTTGGGGGCACGGATCCCCAGGCGAGTGTTCCACCACGAGCACGGAATCACACATGATCCTCGTGGACACCTCGGTCTGGATTGATCACCTGCATCACGAAGAACTGTCTCTCACTCATGCGCTCGAAAACGACCAGGTAGTCATCCATCCTCTAGTTATTGCTGAGCTTGCTATGGGAAGCATTGCTGGGCGCGATGAAGTTCTCAGTCTCCTCAATCATTTACGCAGATCCCCCGTACTCGACGACGATGAGTTCCATGAATACGTCAACAATGCCCGGCTCTGGGGTCGTGGACTCAACCTTGTTGATGTTCACCTTCTTGGATCGGTGAACCTTCTCCCCGATGGGCAACTATGGACTCGAGACCTGAGGCTCATCGCTAGCGCGCGGGAACAATCCATCACCCTCTTTCCTTCGGATGCCTTTGGTTAACCACCTAGAATTCTCGTCAAGGCCACCATCAGTTTCCTGAATCAAGGTCAGCCACCAGCTCATCAAAAGAGCGATACCTCTTAGCTTCTACCCGCCCAGCAATAATGTCATCTGCTTCGCGTATTGCGGCCTCCGTGGTTGCGTTACAGCAAGATTCTGATTCCATAGCTCCCAACTTATCACTTATGCCAAAGGGGAGGAACACAGTGGGTAAAAAATGTCGGTTTGCATGAAATCCCACACAGATACCGTAGATTTCTTGGAGTCCCACAGGAACCCACGCGGAAAGTGGGGAGACTAAATGAGAACAATGACCAGGCTGGCTCCTAAGGCCCCATCAACGCAAGGGGAACAACTGCCACCCCATCCGCGCGTCTATACGCACGAGGCCCGGTATGAAGCACCAGACGATCCACGAGACGAGGACCAAGCTTTCCACCCAGCCAATTGAGGTGCTTCACATCGTGATCATCAATGGTGTCAGAAAGTTTCACTTCAATGGCTATGCAGCGAGAATCAGCCCCCTCAACAATGATGTCCACCTCATGGTCACCATTCTTCGTTCTCAAATGCCCAATACGAGCATTCATAGCTTCGGCGTATACCCGTACCGACAACACAGCCAACGACTCAAAAAGTGCCCCCAGCCAAGTCCCCACATCAGGTGTGATCGTGTCACCCCCACCAACAAGCAACCCTTCAGCGCCCACACCCGCAAGTCGCGCTGCAAGCGCTGGGTCAACCAAATGATGCTTCGGTGTGTACGTCAAGCTATTCAATTTCGAAAAACTCGGTGCCCAAGCTTCCACCGGATCAAGAACGAACAACCGACGAAGATGCTCCCGGTAGGTGTTCACCGTGTTCTGGGCTGGCTTTTCTGGCTGGCCAGGAGTCGCAGCATTCAAAATCTTCGTGTAATTCGCAGTAGATGCAGTTGCTGCAGCATACGCTCGCAACCACGCTCTCACAATGCCGGGATGGCGCACCATCATCCCATTGTCAGGCATATCCCTGTCCACAATATGCGCCAGGTATCCGTCCAGCTGGCGATCCCGATCCTCAGGTTTAAGATCACGAATACCAGGAAAACCAGAGCGAAGGATCTCATCGACATAGTCACGTGTTGCCAGCACAGTTGAACCTGAAATAGTCGCACCCCCATGCATCAAAGAGCGAAGCGACACAGAAGGATGTTCAACACCACGCTCAGCCAGAGCCATTGGACGTAGAGTGAGATTGACGATGCGACCGGCACCAGAATGAATCCTCACCCCCGAAGCCAGACCAGCAGAACCCGCCAAAAGGAACCGCCCGCCAGTCGGATCCTCATCAACTGCTTGACGCACTCGTTCCCATACTTGAGGCTCCAGTTGCCACTCATCAATGAAAACTGGTATATCCAACTCAGTAACAAGATCATAATTCCCTGCAACGCTTGCTCGTTGGCGCGGGTCATTGAGCGACAGCACGGTCGCTGCGCGTCGACTAGCAGTTGCTGTCTTACCCACCGCTTTTGCTCCCTCAATAGCAATAGCAGCGAGCCCGGGAATGGTCTCGTCAAGAATGTCATCGATGAGGCGTCGCTTGTAATCCATACCGCTCAGTCTAGCGCTCATTGATTATTTGGACGGGTTTCTATTGATGGTTTGGACGGATTTCTATTAAGCATTTGGACAAGAATGGTGGATGGGAGTGGGAATCGTAGGAATGTGGATATCGGACATTTCTCAACCTCTGGGATCCCATAGGTTGAACAGGCGGGTTCCTGCCCGCTAGCCATGATCGCCTCCCCCTGGGTAAGGAGAGGAAGTGCCATGCCCACAGCAACCATGACCAGCAAGGGTCAAATCACCGTACCTGCTGAGGTGAGGAAACACGTAGGGCTCACCACAGGCAGCCAGGGAGCTTTCCCCGAGTCCTGCAAAGCGTAGAATCATGATGGAGGAAGGGGTTGAGATGGCTGAACCTTTAAAGAACTACTACAGCCGGGATTCTTTGAAACCTATTGTTGAGGATATTGCACGTGTCTATCCACCGTTTGCTGTGGAGGGTTTTCTGGACGCAGTGGTGAGCGAACCCTGGGATGACCTGGAGCTGAAGGCGAGGATCGGGCGGATCAGTGAGACATTGCGCGCCTTTCTCCCCGAGGATTATCCGTCCGCTATTGCCGTCATAGACCAGGTCGTCGGGAACAATGGGACATGGCTGGATGGGTTCAGTTTCTTCTTCCCGACTTTCGTTGAAAAGTTCGGGGTCAGCGAGGAACACTGGGATGTTTCCGTGGGCGCCTTGGAGCGCTACACACCGTACGCGTCGGCGGAGTTTGCCGTACGTCCTTTCATTGTTCTCGATCAAACGCGCATGATGGCTCAGATGCTTGCCTGGACTGAGCATGAAAATGAGTGCGTACGACGGTTAGCCAGTGAAGGCTGTCGGCCCCTTCTGCCCTGGGCGCCCGTACTGGCAAGTTTCAAGAAGGACCCTTCACCTATCCTGCCGATATTGGAGAAGTTGAAGGCTGACCCTTCGTCGCATGTACGCACCAGTGTGGCCAACATATCTGAGGTGAACCTTGCCGCGGGAGACAAGAGATACTATGAGCGACGCTTCAGCTTCGCCGATTTGAGTACGCGCAAACACTACCCTGGGGTGCACTCGGTCACCCTGGTGATTAATGGTGTTGAACGTGAGACTGTCAGTTTCGAACTGGTCGGACCCGGGGACTGCGTCCGGTAGATCAACCCACTGTTTTCACCCATGGAATCTGAGGAAACTGCCCGAAGACTGAATCGAAGGTGACCACTGTCTACGAGTCTCGCAGTGCGCTCAACTCTGGGAGACAAGTTCCACTGAACATTGAGCTATACCCTGACACCCACGGGCCAACCTCTCATCGGATGTCAGAAAAACAGCACCCAGCTCTTCGGCCAAAGCCACGTAGGTTGCATCATAAGCAGACACGGCATCTCTGAGAACCCAGACACGATCCATGAGTGGAACCAAGGGCCACAATTCCAAAGGCAATTGTTGAAAATCAGTTATTGCTTCATTCGCTCGTTCCATGGTCAATGTTCCCCTTCGAACAAGTCTTCTGAGTGTCGAAATGATTTCGACAGCCACTATCTCTGGGGCATGAATTTGTGGTGAATGACCCTGAAGAAAGGGTTCCACTCGTTTTCCAATATCTGTGTCCAGCAAAACCTCGATGAGCGCAGAAGCATCAATAACAAGACTCACGAACGCGCATCCCGCTCTGCGCGAATAATGGAAGCTGCATCAACATCACCCAGCGGTGGTGTGCGTTGCTTGATCCTCTCCAGAACCTCATCCAGAGTGGGGGTAGCTGCAATATCGTCCAGGCGCGCAGCCACATAGTCAGACAGACTCTGACCCGCCTGAACCGCACGTACCCTCAAAATTTGATGGGTGTTTTCGGAAAGATTTCTCACTTGCAGCATTGACATGTGATAAGCATGTCACGCATGCGTTACGCATGTCAATTGTTGGAGGAGACCTGCACCACTGACAGATCTATGCAATTCCAACGAGAATGTAATATTCCGCAGTACGGATGTTTCTCTCCGCAGCCCTCAGCCACAACGGAATCCCCTTCCCGGTCAAACTTGAAGACACCCGAAAGCCAAACGCTGAACTACGCGAAGCACTAGAAGATGCCAGGTTAGGCAGAAATCTCCATGGTCCGTTCTTGACTGCTGAAGACGCTGTCAACTCAATTGTCGAATCATCGATGAATAAATGATTGTGTGTGCTTCTGGCACGGGAACCCACACAGACTTGTTTGAGTGATCTCTAGTCCTCAAGGATATCGAGCCCGTCACCGGCCTCGTTTACATCGAACAGTACGCTCTGGGCATCGGTGATCTCGCCACCGAGAACCATCTTCGCCAGGGGATCCTCGATCACAGTCTGGATGAGTCGCCTCAAAGGACGAGCCCCGTACACCGGGTCGAATCCGTTCGCACCCAACCAATCACGCCCAGTGTCAGTGACCTCGACGGTGATACGACGATCTGCCAACCTCTTGTTCAGTCGCGCCAGGTTGATGACCACGATCTTGGCGAGATCCTCACGAGTGAGCGCCTCAAACATGACAATGTCATCGAGACGATTCAAAAACTCGGGCTTGAAAATCATCCTCACCGCGGTCATCACCGATTCACGCTGTTCCTCAGGTTCCAAGGTGATCTCCGTCAGGAACTGCGACCCGATGTTGCTGGTCATAATCAGGATCGTGTTCCTGAAATCAACAGTACGGCCCTGGCCATCAGTCAAGCGCCCATCATCGAGCACCTGCAGCAGTACGTTGAACACCTCCGGGTGGGCTTTCTCGACCTCATCCAGCAGAACCACCGAGTACGGGCGGCGCCGCACGGACTCTGTCAACTGGCCACCCTCGTCGTACCCCACATATCCTGGAGGGGCACCCATCAAACGAGCCACCGAATGCTTCTCCGAATACTCGCTCATATCAATGCGGATCATCGCCTGCTCATCATCAAACAGGAACTCCGCTAATGCCTTCGCCAACTCGGTCTTGCCCACACCCGTGGGCCCCAGGAACAGGAACGACCCCGTGGGACGATTCGGGTCAGAGATCCCCGCGCGCGCTCGACGTACCGCATCAGCTATCGACACGACCGCTGCTTCCTGACCGATCAAACGCTGACCAATCACGGCTTCCATCTCCAGCAGTTTCTCCGACTCGCCTTGCAGCATCTTGCCCACCGGTATCCCCGTCCACGCCGACACCACCTCAGCGATATCACTCGCGTCGACTTCCTCCGACACCATCGTGTACGAGCTGCGCGCCTCCGCTGCCCGCGCCAAACGCTCCTCCAGTTTCGGCAACTCGGCGTACAGCAACTCTGAGGCCTTCGTCAGGTCACCCTCACGCTGGGCCCGCTCCGCCTCGATGCGTACCCGGTCAATGATCTCCTTGATATCGCCGACCTCGTTGAGTCCCGACTTTTCCTCAGTCCACGTTGATTCCAGTACGCGCAACCGCTCCTGATGATCAGCCAGCTCTGCCTGCAAACGACCCAAGCGCTCTTTCGACGACGGATCATCCTCCTTCTCCAAAGCAAACTGCTCCATCGTCATCCGATCCACCTGGCGACGCAACTCATCAATCGCCTCCGGTGAGGAATCAATCTCCATACGCAACCGCGAGGCCGCCTCATCCACCAAATCGATCGCCTTATCCGGCAACTGGCGTGACGTAATATATCGATGCGATAGGGTCGCAGCCGCCACCAGAGCCGAATCGGTGACGCGTACCTTGTGGTGCGCCTCGTACCTCTCCCTCAACCCGCGCAGAATCGCAATCGTGTCCTCCACCGACGGCTCGCCCACATACACCTGCTGGAATCGCCTCTCCAAGGCCGGGTCTTTCTCAATGCGCTCACGGTACTCATCCAGCGTGGTCGCGCCGATCATGCGCAGCTCCCCGCGCGCCAACATAGGCTTCAACATATTGCCTGCATCCATTGCGGAATCCCCGGATGCGCCCGCGCCCACCATGGTGTGCAGTTCATCAATGAACGTGATGATCTGGCCTTCGGCTTCCTTGATTTCACCCAGTACGGCTTTGAGGCGCTCCTCGAATTCCCCGCGGAATTTCGCACCCGCGACCATGGATGCCAAATCGAGCGACACCAGTCGACGCCCTTTGAGAGAATCGGGTACGTCACCAGCAACGATCCGCTGGGCGAGCCCATCGACGACCGCTGACTTACCGACCCCGGGTTCGCCAATGATGACAGGGTTATTTTTGGTACGGCGCGCCAGCACCTGCACAATGCGACGAATCTCCGAGTCGCGCCCGATCACCGGATCGAGTTTCCCATCACGAGCCAACTCAGTCAGGTCGACCGAATATTTGTCGAGAGCCGACTCCCCACCCTCAGAGGCTGCAGAGGTCACACGCTTGCCACCGCGTCTTTCATTGAAAGATTCGGTGAGTTTCTTAGCGGATGCCCCAAGCTTCTCCAGTAGGTCTCGTACCTCTGACTTCACTGTCGCCAAACCGATCAGCAAGTGTTCTGTCGCCACAAACTGGTCGCCCATGGCGTGTGCCTGGGTTTCTGCTTCCGCCAGTACGCGTGCCAGCCCACCGGAGAGTGTCGGCTGCGCCACCGAGGACCCCGAGGCCGCAGGGAGTTTCGAGATGAGTTGTTTGGCTGCGGTGTCGATCTGAGTCGGATCAGCACCCACCGACTCCAGCAATGGACTCACCGTATTGTCGGGAATCAACAACAACGCCGACAACAGGTGTTCCGGCTCCACAGCAGGGTTCC
Source organism: Propionibacteriaceae bacterium (assembly GCA_009782785.1). Lineage (GTDB taxonomy): Bacteria > Actinomycetota > Actinomycetes > Propionibacteriales > Propionibacteriaceae > WQYJ01. The sequence goes on from WRIJ01000013.1 coordinate 11,718, forward strand.
CATTCGTCAACGCAGTACGAGTCGCCGCACTATAAGCGTCGCGACTCATCGCAGTCAGCTTCTCCGCGTCCATCAATGTCCTCCAAAGTTGAGTGTACTAGGCTCAAGTTTACTACGAGAGGGTTATAGTGTCCAGACAAGCAGCTGTGGATTCTAGATTCTGCGAGTCGCTTCGCTCCGCAGAATGACCGAGCTGGGTGAGAAGGGTAAAGACGGGGTGGGTGAGATACGGAAAGAAGCAGGGCCAGCGTATTGGGCACCTCAAGACTGTCAAACACTTCTAGTGCCGCTAGTAGGATGGAAAGGAAAGGACGTGAGATGCTTCCGGAATTCTTCACTTTTCAGAACTCCTGGGTTGAACAGGTGGGGCGCATCCATGTCCTGGTCGAACGGCTCCATGGCGCAGAAGAATCCTTGCCGCACAGACTCAGTCTTCGCCGCGCGAGTCGGATCAACTCTGTTCATTCATCAACAGCGATTGAGGGAAATCGCCTGAGCCTAGACGAGGTGACCGCTGTCATTGATGGGCGTACTGTCTATGGTCCAGAACGGGACATCTTGGAAGTACGCAATGCATGGACTGCGTACGAATCATTGGATGTTTTTGATCCGTATTCGGTTGATGACTTTCTCAAGGCTCATGGTTTGCTCACTCAGGGACTGATCAGTGAATCGGGGATGTTTCGCCGCCGTGAAGTGGATATCGTCAATGCAGCTGGTGAGGTGCTGCATTCTGGGTCTCAACCCGCCAAAGTCCCGCGCCTCGTACGGCAATTGCTGGAGTGGGCTTCATCAACTGATGCTCATCCGCTCATTACTTCGAGTGCGACACATTTCTTGATTGAACAGATTCATCCTTTCCAGGACGGCAACGGTCGCATTGGGCGAATGTGGCAAACACTCATGCTTAGTCGGTGGAATCCTGTTTTTGCGTGGATGCCTACAGAATCTCTTATCGCTCGCGAGCAATTAGGTTATTACACTGCGCTCCAAGATTCTCGGGAACCAGAGATTGATGGGGCTGCGTTCATCACGTTCATGTTGGGGATTATTGAGGATTCCCTCAAGGTCTACCAGGCGGATGTCGTAGTAAATGTCGTAGATGATGTCGTAGTAAATGAGCGGATTCTGGACTTGATTCGTGCTCATCCTTCCATCAGTGCAACACGCTTGGCCGAACAGCTCGGGATGTCATCTCGCCAGATTCAACGGGTCATCAAAGACTGGAAAGACCAAGGAGTGCTAGTACGCGAAGGGTCCGCCAAATCTGGGTCGTGGATTGTGAAACCCAGCGCAACCACCATCATGGATTCCCCCTAGTCCGAACTCGGAAAGCAGTACTCCATGGCCACCCGATTTCACAATCCGAATATGCAGAAGAAGCTCTAATGACGCGCCAGATTTTTAGTAATACTTTGGTCGTACCAACATCCAGATGAGCCACAAACCACCAGTGCAGATTATTAACACAATATCTAGTGCTAGGTTGTATTTTCTTGGGACCAACCCACCAGCGCTGGCAGCAGCGCTTGCCGACGAAGATGCGGAGTTATTGATGATGATTGGAGTGTCTTTAGCATTGCCATGGTTCTTCGTCGCCACTCCACAGTGAATGCAAACAACTGCTTCATTGTCGATTTCTTGAGCACATTTATAGCAAAACATTGGATCTCCTCATCTGTAAATCCTCGAAGAACAGGCATCTCCATGCAGGTCGACTTCATGCTACATTTCAAAAAAAAAAAAAAAAGCAACATGGCGAGTTGCTTCTTTCCCACAGGAGGCAGCAACGAGCAGCACAGCAGGGACGTACTTTGTGTGTTGGCTGGTTAATGGGATCGATAGGCGTCCGCACGATGCCGAATATTGATCACACTGACAACTATCTCGGACTCGTGGATGTCGTAGATGATGCGGAATTGTCCGCGTCGCGCCGAAAAAGACGGCCACAGGGGTTCATCGAGTTGCTTGCCGACCCTGTGCGGGTTGTCTGCGAGAGAGCCATAGATGAACTCGAAACACGCGACTGCCACCACTTCGGGAAGATCAGTTGTCAGGGCTCTTTTCGCTTGGCGGGAGAGTCGAACGGTATAACTCACGCCTATCCTCGCCCAGCTTTGGCCATAGCTGCCCGTACGTCTTCTTCGTCGTACCATTCACCAGCAGACATCTGCTCGAGTGATTCACTGATCTGTTTCACCAAATCACTATCAGACAAGATGTCGAGTGTCTCCATCAGTGAATCAAAATCATCAGCACCCAGCAGTACGGCAGCTCGCCGGCCATTCTTGGTGACCTCAACACGCTGGTGTGTGGTCACAGCGGAGTCAATAATCTGCGAAAACTGTGAACGTGCTTCAGCAACAGGCATGGTGATCATGTACATAATTATAGACAGAAAAGATCTACCCAGAACCGTACGCCCTCCACACTTGTGGATATTCACATATCTGGATTCTGCGAGTCGCGCTGGCGCGCTCCGCAGAAAGACGGGGTTGGGCGGTTGGTGACGGTTGCAGATAGGGATGGGTAGTTGCTACCAGACACAGTGGACGAGGTTGCGACCTTACTCGTCGGTCATCCAGGTGTGGGGCAGATGGCCGGCAAACGTAGTCAACACCTCTTGGGCGGCTTCCATGGCGGAGGTCGTACCCTCCATGACTGCAGACTCAAGGCGACCGCGTACTTCCTTGACCGCGCGAGTTTGGCGTACTGACTCCAACAGCTCGTCATCGATCAGCGACCACATCCAGTCGCGTTGCTGGCGGGCACGGCGCGATGCCAGTCCACCAGTTTTCTCCAGGTACGCGCGGTGCTCAAGAATCGACTCCCACAATTCCTCCAACCCATCACCGGTGTACGACGAGGAGGTTAACACCGGTGGGCGCCGCGCCTTCGGATCAGCAGTAATCAACTTCATCGCAGTCGCCAACTCGCGCGCAGCCACCCGGGCAGCCGCCTCATTATCGCCATCAGCCTTGTTGACGGTGATGATGTCCGCCATCTCCAAGATCCCCTTCTTGATCCCCTGGAGCTGGTCGCCAGCACGCGCTAACGTCACCAACAAAAACGTATCCACCATGCCCGCGACAGCCACCTCAGATTGCCCAACCCCCACGGTTTCCACCAGAACGACGTCATAACCCGCTGCCTCGACCACCAGCATCGATTCACGAGTGGCACGCGCCACACCACCCAAGTGGTTTCCCGATGGTGAAGGTCGAATAAACGCATCATCGTTCACTGCTAAGGCACCCATGCGCGTACGATCCCCCAAGATCGATCCACCTGTTTTCGACGAGGACGGATCCACCGCCAAGACAGCCACCTTGTGACCTTTCCCGATCAGGCGTACCCCCATCGCATCAATGAACGTCGACTTTCCTGCACCCGGTACGCCCGTCACCCCGATGCGTACTGCCTTTGTCGGATGATCCCGCAAAATACCCAGCAACTCACGCGCACGAGCCCGATCATCGATCTTCATCGACTCCACTAAAGTGATCGCCCGCGCAATCTGACGACGGTTCCCTGCGATCACCCCTTGAGCAAGGTCGCCAGCAGAATATCCACCAACTGGGTTATTCATGTGCACCTCACTTCCCTCGGGCTTCCCGGGTTCAAGATTATCCTACAAGCTCTCCACAGAAAGTAGCCCCGTGAGACGGACAGGACTCTTTGGTACGCTTTCCATATCGTACGCAAGGAGGGGATATGGCATCCAAGCCACCTGAATGGGATTACACTCGCCCAGACCTGCCAAATATCTTTAGGTCGGAAGATCCCCCCGATACCAATTCGGGTAAACCCGACACAGCAGATGCCCAACCATCTGGCCCGGGCGTACGGAAATCGAATGCTCTAACTTTTGAAGATCCTATCCCTGCGATCCCACCAATACCTCAGGCCGGACAACCGCCCAACCAGCCGCAACCCCAACCAACACCTGCCACACAGGCGACAAACTCCCGACCAAGGGGCCCAAAGACATGGGCCGTACTCGGTGTTGGAATCGCAGTCGCCTTGGCAACCGCAGGAATTATCGTAGGAATCTGGGGGGTCACCCACAAATCAACCACCGGTACTGGCTTCGCCCCCGCAAACATCGATCCTGATACCATCATCAGTTACGCTGAACGGTGGAAGGGGATAAACCCCAACTACCTGATGGACGACACTGGTGCAGCGCAGGTTACGCTGGTTGGTTTTACAGCTGGTGGTCAGGAAATCGAGATTCACCACTTCGCTACCTTCGTTCATGCCTATCGAGTCAGTGGAGCTGCTATCTATGTGGTGGAATGCGACGACCACTTCACAAGCTCACAAATCTTTTCCATCCCTGCAGGTGGACTCTCACCAGGTCAAGAACCAAGTCTCTTAGCCAGCCTCAATACGTGCCCTGGTCAGTTCGCCGTACTGAAAAACAAAGCGTACTATACGCCGCGCGATCTTCCTGAGGGCACACCTACCTCGCTCATCGAGCTTGACCTTGCCCCCCATGGGGAGAGTCGAACCATTGACATTAGGTCCACCCTATGCAAGAACTCCAGAGAACCCAACCCCGACATTTTGGGGCTCCTCTCGACGGATGACCACCTCATCTACTACTGCAGCTATGATGTGGACGGTTCTGAAAGCATCTATAACCCAGAATCCGGGGTGTCATTCGTCTATTGCCAGTACTGCTTCACAGAAGTCGTGTTGTCACACGAAATCATCTATTCCCACAACACCTCGGCGTACGAAGAAAAAGGCTTAGATTACCTCACTTTTGATACCGTCTCCCAGGCATCACAACCCATGGCTGGGCATAGATACGAACGAATATCGAGCTCAGGTTATGGTTGGGCTGCTTACACAGCCGTCGGCACTATTGCAGTGCTTCCCAACGGCTATGTCTTCGGAGTCGAAACAGAGTTCTACGACGATTCAACATCGTCTGTCGACCTCTATTTCCTCGACACCCAGTTTGAGGTTCACTTGCTCACCACCATCGATTTCGCACAGTTATACAATCTGACAATCCTCCCCACGTCGAGCTCAAAGATTCTTCTGAGCGTAACCCTCTGGGACTCTAACGGAAATCCACAAGCGGAAATGATCCAGACTTATTCCCTGGATGGAGAACTGCTCGACTCATCAACCAAGCCCATAACGTCGCCCGAGCACCTGGCTTATGTTGATGTCCAATATCCGCGCTTTTCTGCGTGACGCCACTCACACTGGTTCGACACGCAACCCCTGCAAAGCTTCGTCAATACCACCTTGGAGTCCTGGAGCATCAGCTGGTTGATCAGCAGTGAAGAATGAGTACGACGACCCGCCAGTGTCCACGATCACCACAACAACAAAGTCGGTCGTCGTGGGCAGCCCCGGGTAATCGATAGCCACAACCATCTCCGAGTACCATGCATCGTAGCCATCAACGTTCCAGGGTTCTGGGGATACGACCTCAAAATCGGTAACGTGGGCATCATAGAAAGCTGCGATGATGCACCCTCTGACCATGGCATCGGCCTCTTGGAGAGTCATCTCATCATCGGTGACTAGCTCACCAACGAACATGCTTGCGCCCCAGCTGGTTAAGTTCCCCTCACCGTCGGTAAAGGTGTGCACTTCCGCGTACTGGTCTCCCACATCACGGCCAAAGGGAAGGCTGCTTCCCTCCGCTGGGTTTTCTTGAGTCCACGGAGCACTAGCACGTGGGTACGAGAGTTGCCCACCATAGACTCGATCATCATTGGGGTGGGACTTGCGGGCTTTATCGAACCCCTGTTGGGGACAAAAATCTGCTGCCGTACTGGCTGTGGGAGACGGTGATGGGGACGCGGCAGTTGGTGATGTAGTTGGTTCTGGTTCTGGGGTTGGAGACGATAGTACGAGCGACCACACCAGGTAGCCAACCAGTGCGAGCACCACCACACCCGCGATGATTCCAATGATGAACCCTCGTGGTGATTTCTTTTTCTGCAATGGTAGTCCTGGGGCGGGAGTGACCATCTGTATGGACGCACTAGCAGGAATGTGTGCTTCTGAGGGTGCTGGTGTCCTGGGTGGTTGCGGGGTAGGGGTGGATTGTGCCCCCAGGACCTGATCAGTCCACTGATTCCCATCCCAATAGCGAGATCCTTCCCCCTGGCCTGTCGGATCTGGATACCATCCTGGTTGTGTCATGATTGACCCTCCTGTAGAAACGTGCTTGGTCTGAAAACAAAACAATGGTAATGATGGCCAGTCAAGCAGACTCAGTGGTATTCCTCACAGGTGTCCATGGGTTGAGACTCCCTATGAACACTGAATCCTCTCCATCAAGGATTCCTTCCCTAGCGGTCACTGAGGCTTGGATGCGACCTCTCTGGGAGTGTTTGGTACGCTTTTCCTTGGCGTACGCAAGGAGGGGACATGGCCACCAAGCCACCTGAATGGGATTACACTCGACCAGACCTGCCCAATATCTTTCGGTCGGAGGATCCACCCAATACCCCACCAGGGAGCAGTGACTCACCTGCCAACAAACCTTCTGACCCAGGCGTACGGAAGTCGAACGCCCTAACTTTCGATAAACCTACCCCTGCCAACCCACCAACAACTCCATCCACGGCGGGCCACGATCAGACCCAATGGGTCTCTCCTAAAGTATCCAACCAAGCGAGCAACTCCGGACCAAGCCGCCCAAAGACATGGGTCGTACTAAGTGTTGTCCTCGCAGTCGCGCTGGCTAGCGCAGGAGTTTTCATAGCAATCTGGTTTTCAGCGAAAAAGCCAACCACGGAAATTAGCTACTCCCCGCCGCCAGCACCTGTTGACCCCGATGCCATCATCAGTTACGCGGAACGATGGAAGGGCGTGAACCCTTCTAATCCGTGGATCACCGAAACGAGTGCTGCACAAGTCTCACTGGTTGGGTTTACAGCTGGTGGACAAGAAATCGATTTCTATCAGTTCAAGGAGTATGGCCACGCGTACCGTGTCAGTGGCAACACCCTCTATGTGGTGGAATGCGCAGATGACAATAGCAATTCGCAAATCTATTCCATGCCCGCAACCCCCTCCCCAGATCAACAACCGACACATCTGGTCAGTCTCAGTTTATGCCCTGGGCAATTCACGGTAATGAACAACAAGGCGTATTACACTGACGCAGACGCTTTTGACGATGAACCAACCACATTGATTGAGTTCGATCTTTCTTCCGACGGGGAAAGTCGCGCCATCGACATTAGTTCCACACTATGCAAGAACTCTACAGAACCTAACACCATGATTGGTGGGCTGGTCTCAACTGAGGATCACCTTGTCTACTTTTGCGGTGGCGATGAGGACGGATCCGAACGCACCTATGACCCGGAATCTGGAGAATCATTTATCTACTGCCAGTACTGCACCACAGAGGTTGCGCTGGCACACGAAGTTATCCAGTCCTTCAACCCCTGGGAATTCGAAAAGAGCGGGACAGAGTATTTCACCTATACCCCTACCTCGAAAGAATCAATAAAGATGGTGGCCCATGATAATAATCGATTCTCGAACTTCTATTATGGCTACACGGGGTACACACTGCCAGCCACCATGGCAGTGCTACCTCGTGGCTACATCTATGGGTTCGAAACTGTGTACCGTGAAAACGGCTCAGCCACTATCGAACTCCATGTGCTCGACCAGCAGTACAAAGATCGTCGGCTTGCTACAGTTGATTTCTCTCAGATGTACGAGATGACCCTAGTCCCCATATCCAGCTCAAAGATTCTCTTGAGTGCAACCCTGTGGGACTCTGCCGGAGATACGCAAGCAGACATGATCCAGACGTACACCCTGGATGGGGAACTGCTCGACTCATCAACCCACCCGGTCATCTCTGCCGAACAACTGGCCTATGTGAATGTCCAATACCCTCGGGCTTCTTCATGAACCCACTCGCAGAGGTTCAACATGCAGACCCTGCACAGTACGGTCAACATCTTCTTGGGCTCTTGTTCAGCATCATTGGTGGGTTTCGACCCACTGTGCAAGATCAGTAAGATATTCCTCTAATTTTGCGTGAGCCTCGTGGTAGTTGGGCGGATATTTCATGTATCCGCTCGCGGTGATAGAACCATCAACAAAACCTGCACTCAGGGTGAAACCATAGCCATCTAGAATACTGGGATCGCGAGAATCAAACCCGTCCCAGGATTGAAGGGCGTAGGTGTCAATTATTTTCTCGATATCATCCATAACAAAGTACTGGACCTCCCCGGTCACGTTGAGATCGACACCATTAGACCCTCGTGCAGTGAGGATGTACTTGGGGCCAGCGAGGGTGTTATCCCTGACTGTGTCGATCTGAAAATCCCACTGACCACCGTGAAAAGAACCGTAGCTGTACTGGAAAGACTCCAGGGTTCTCCCTTTCACATTCCCCTCCCTCATGGTGGTGATCAGTTTCCACACCAACCCCTCGCTAGGAGATATCGCTATAAAGTTGGGCTCTTCTGGTAGCTGATACACCTGAAGTTGATCCTGCTCCGGCCAAGGAAAAGTCTGTCGATCAAGGTCCGACCACCAGACCTTATGGACTGTGTCAATAACCACTTTCTCGTACTCCCCCACCCACTGATCGACATCCTGAGGGTCAACGCGTACGACAACGAGATAGTCCCAGTCGGGGGGAGCAGGATGGCGATCCTCAGAATAGTCGTACTCAAGAATATGGAAATCAGTGTCGAGTACGGTCGTTGGCAGATCCACGTACTGCTCCAAGAAACTGACCTTCTCTTCAAGGGTATCGAAATCCCTGGCCCAAGCATCTATGGAAGGCAGCTTCTCAACCGGGTGGCAACCCGTCAACAGCACAACAACCAAGACAACAAAGGTGGACAGTCTTCTGATCATTATTCCAGTGTACGCTCAAAGCGACCATATGAGGAGCATGGCAAAACAGTGGCGTCCCCATTTGACCCACAGGTCGGGACATCGTGAGTGGACCTTGCCGGTCCACCGCTAGCATGGGTCCATGGCGATAACTGACACTTTTGACCCAACCAGTCCCGAGGTCATCACCCCGGCACAGATGATCCGCGAGGTTCCCGATTTTCCGGACACGATGATTGTGACCTTCCAGCCGTACACCTTCCATGTGCTGCTCGAACAACACAAAACCAAACCCTTGGCCAACCTGGATCTCGAACAGGATATTGACTCAACCTCGCTCATAGCCCATGCGTTTTCACTCGACTACAAGGAGCGTACGTTCGCGGCATGCCTGGCACCGGTGGGTGCACCCACCGCAGTGTCCACTATGGAGAAAGCTATCGCCCATGGGGTGAAGAAGTTTGTTGTCTTTGGTACGTGCGGCACACTCGTACCCGATCTTCCCACAGGAGGACTCATCGTACCTTCGGCTGCCTACCGCGATGAGGGTACGAGCTATCACTACGCTGAGGCGAGTGATTTCATCGATATTCCAACGGCAGCAAAGACTGCCGAGATCATGGAGTCTCTGGAGATCCCCCACACCGTGGGCAAGATCTGGACCACAGACGCTTTCTTCCGTGAGACTCGTGACAATGTTGCCAAGCGCATTGAGTCCGGATGTATAGCTGTGGACATGGAGGCTTCTGCTCTTGCTGCTCTCGCACAGTTCCGTGGCGTCGATATCTATCATTTCATCTATGCTGCTGATGCTCTTGGGGAGGAATGGGATCCGCGTTTGTTGGGTACCCTCCCTGCTGAACCGCGAGCTCGTTTCGTACGTCTCGCACTCGAAATCGCTCTGCGTCTCGGTGACTCGTGAGGATCGTCGCTCAACGCTCGTCGTTCGCCTCGGTTAGTGTGGAAGGCGAAACCGTTGGCGTACTCGACTCCCCCGGGCTCGTACTGCTCGTTGGAATCACTGGCGAAGACTCTGCCCAGGTCGCAGAGAAGATGGCGGCCAAGATTTGGGGGTTGCGGATCTTGGAAGGTACGGGAGGTAGTGACCCGGAAGCATGGAGCAAGGGGGATGTATCGTGCTCGGATGTGGGTGCTCCCCTGCTGGTGATCAGCCAGTTCACGTTGTACGGCGATACCCGTAAGGGACGTCGCCCCTCCTGGGATGCGGCTGCACCCGCTGAGATCGCCGAACCCTTGTTTGATCACTTTGTGGATACTCTTCGTGGGCTTGGTGCCCACGTGGAGACCGGTGTGTTTGGCGCTCAGATGGAGGTCAGCTTGACGAACACTGGGCCGGTTACCCTCATCCTCGAGATGTAATGAACAGTATGGAGTCAGGTGGTAGTAAAAGTACGAGACAGACTCACCTTCGTGCTTGATGTGATATCTGGACCCTGCGACTTCGCGCAGGGTGACAAGGAAAGTCATGACGCGGTCAGCAACAGCTACCCACAAAGTCATTCCGCGGAGGGCGCCAGCCCGACTTGGCAGGAATCCACCACGACGCAGGTTGAGCGGAGAGTGCGCTTGCGCACTATCCCTAAACCAAGGAAGTGGTTGACGAACGAAGTGAGGAACACCACGACGAAGACCGAGGGCAGGGGCGCTTGCGTACATGCCGAGGTCAAGGAAGTGGTTGACGAACGAAGTGAGGAACACCATGACGAAGACCGAGGGCAGGGGCGCTTGCGTACATGCCGAGGTCAAGGAAGTGGTTGACGAACGAAGTGAGGAACAGCCCTGCGACCAACCACGAAAGTGAGTCAGTGGGTGATCACACTCCACCGACGGTCACCACGATAGTCAGAGGTAGCGCCTCACGGTGGTGCGGTAGGTTTCGAACTCTTGGCCGTAGTGCCCAGCGAGGAATCCTTCTTCACGAATGACTTGGCGGTGAATGATCGCAGAGAAACCAATGAGGACCAGCACCAAGATCAGATTGCAGACTACAAGAAATACCCCAAGGACGAACAAAAAGAAACACACATAGATCGGGTTTCGGCTGTGGGCAAAAGCCCCAGAGGTCACCAAACCAGCAGGACGCTGATCATCGATCCCGACGCGGAAAGAATCCCCGAAGCTCACCAAAGTCCATGCCATTCCCATAACCGCAAGCACGCAGAGCGCCACTCCTATCCACCCAGGAAGGGTCGTTGCCCAGAACCTTGACACTAGTGGAGACCAGATGGGCCAGCCTACGACCGGGGCAATGAGGCAGTAACCCACCCCGAGGATGACCACGGGAAGAATAGCGTCAGACTTGTGTGTAGCGCCAAAAAGAAAAGCTTGAATCCCGCGCTTCTTCAGCAGGATCACTCGGGAGATCACCAAAGCGATCAGACAAACGAACGCACCGACCACGATCCACGCTTGAATTCCCATAGGAAAACCTCACCTTCATTTAGACCATATTCTTGCACGACCTTCATCAAAATGGCACTGGGGATGCAGACTATACAGTTGCCTGACCGTGGTATCTGGATTCTGCGAGTCGGGCTGGCGCCCTCCGCAGAAAGACGTGAGAGTGAACTGACTTTCCGGAGGGTGACGGCTCCAGTCTCACCCAACCCCGTCATTCCGCGCGAAGTCGCGGAATCCAGAAATGTGAGCGCTACCCACGATAGAGTCTGTTGATAGTAGACCAGCGAGAGGGAGATCCATGTGGTACGACGAGTTACTCACCCAGTTGGAGACTCACGGTGACGAGTCGCGCGCCGAACAGATGTCGGCGTACATGAAAAATCATTTCCCCTTCCTAGGGATACAAAAACCTCAACTGAAAGACTTGGAGAAACCTTTCTGGGAGGAATTGAAGAAGAACCCCGAGATCGACTGGGATTTCGTGGAAGCCTGCTGGATGAAGGACTACCGCGAAGCCCAGTACATCGCCCTCGACTACCTGAAACGTAAAATCAAGAAACTTGGACCAGCTGATCTTCCACGTCTGAGGGATCTCGCTGAAAGAAAATCCTGGTGGGAGACTGTTGATTCCATTGACTCGCTGGTTGGTGACATCGTACTGCGAAACCCGTACCTCGAAACCGAGATGCTCGCATGGTCACTCGATGACAACTACTGGATTCGTCGCATCGCCATCGATTTTCAATTACAGTACGGCGAGCAGACAAACCCCATCCTGCTGGAGACCATCATCATCAACAACCTTGGCAGCCACGAGTTCTTCATCAACAAGGCCATCGGGTGGAGTCTGCGAGAATACTCGAAAACGAACCCTGAGTGGGTACGCGATGTCCTGACTCGCCACCAGGATCAACTCGCCAAGCTGTCGATCCGCGAAGCTAGCAAGTACGTGTGAGGGCGCAACACCCCGGTCGTCACCCTGCGGAGCACTGCGAGTCGCCCTGGCGGGCTCCGCAGCACAGGCTCCGCGACTCGCAGGGTCCAGATATCACACCAGCCATCGATGTGAGTCTGGCCAACGCATTCACCACCAACAGACTCCACAGCCGTAGCAAACCACTAGTCTGGATTCCTGCCAAGTCGCGCTGACGCGCTCCGCGGAATGACCGTTCCAGGTCGTCCATTGACCGCTACTGCCCGATGGTGAGTTTCGAGAAACGCCGCGTAGTAACTGGGTATGCGCTGATCACTCTACTTCACACACTGATCTGGTGAGGTTTGCACGGTGAGTCACAACGCAACGATCCTGTGAGCACGGTGCCAAGCAGTCGCGGACACAGAATAACCCACCCCCGTCACCCTGCGGCTGGGTGACGAGCGCAGCGAGGAACACCAGCTCGCAGGGTCCAGATATCACACCAGCTATCGATGTGAGTCTGGCCAACGTATTCACCACCAACAGACTCCACAGCCGTGGCAAACCACTAGTCTGGATTCCTGCCAAGTCGCGCTGACGCGCTCCGCGGAATGACCGGGTCAGTCAGGCAGTGAAGGTACTATGCAGTAGCCAGGAGGCGCTCCATGAGTTCGCAGGCTGATTCGGGGATGATCGTACCCGGAGGATAGATCGCCACCGCACCATCACTGTACAACTGGTCGTAGTCATCGGGAGGAATCACTCCACCAACCGTGATGAGAATATCCTCACCACCAGCCTTGTTGAGCTCCTGGCGAAGAGCCGGCACCAACACAAGGTGACCAGCCGCCAAAGAACTCACGCCGACCACGTGCACATCCGAGTCGATCGCTTGGCGAGCAGCCTCCTCAGGTGTCTGGAACAGTGGTCCCACATCGACATCCATGCCCAAATCAGCGTACGCCGTCGATACGACCTTCTGGCCGCGGTCATGACCATCCTGGCCCATCTTCGCGATGAGGATACGCGGACGACGACCCGTCTTCTCAGTGAACTCCTCCACCAAACCGCGTGCCTTCTCCACAGCAGGGGTTTCCCCCGCCTCAGCAGAATAGACACCAGAGATGGTACGAATCTGGGCAGTGTAACGACCGAAAGATTTCTCCAACGCCGTGGAAATCTCGCCGACAGTCGCCATCTCGCGAGCCGCATCAATACTCAGTTTCAGCAGGTTACGATCCGGATCAGTAGCATCCTGATTGGCTGCTGCCCACGTGAGTTTCTCCAAGGCCGCTTGGGTAGCTTCCTCGTTGCGCTCAGCGCGCAGCTGATCCAACTTGGCGAGCTGCTCATCGCGTACTGCCTTATTGTCGACCTTCAACACATCGGGCAGTTCATCGTCCTCAACGAGATACTTGTTCACCCCGAGAATGGTTTGCTGGGCAGAATCAATGCGAGCCTGGGTACGTGCCGCAGCCTCCTCGATACGCATCTTCGGAATACCGGCTTCGATAGCTTTCGCCATGCCACCGGCCTGCTCGACCTCTTGGATGTGTTCCCATCCGCGTCGAGCCAGATCATGGGTGAGTTTTTCGACGTACGCCGAACCCGCCCACGGATCCACCGACCGGGTGGTTCCCGACTCTTGTTGAATGAACAACTGGGTGTTGCGAGCAATACGTGCCGAGAAATCGGTTGGCAACGCAATCGCCTCGTCCAATGAGTTCGTGTGCAGCGACTGGGTGTGACCCTGGGTTGCTGACATCGCTTCGATGCAGGTACGCGCCACATTGTTGTACACATCCTGGGCGGTCAGTGACCATCCGGACGTCTGGGTGTGCGCACGCAAAGACAACGAGCGAGGATCCTGAGGGTTGAATTGACGTACGAGACGCGCCCACAACAAACGTGCAGCACGCAGTTTCGCGACCTCCATGAAGAAGTTCGTCCCCGTACCCCAGAAGAAACTTAAGCGGGGCGCAAAAGCATCGACCTTCAAGCCGACAGCCTCACCAGCGCGAATATATTCCACACCATCAGCGAGAGTGTACGCCATCTCCAGATCGGCGGTCGCACCCGCTTCTTGCATGTGATAACCAGAGATCGAGATCGGGTTATAGCGCGGCATATTCGCCGTGGCGTACGCGAAGATCTCGGAGATGATCCTCATCGACTGCTCGGGCGGATAGATGTAGGTGTTACGAACCATAAACTCTTTGAGAATGTCGTTCTGGATCGTGCCATTGAGCTGAGCGGGTGTCACCCCCTGCTCTTCTGCGGCCACAATGTACAACGCCAGGATCGGCAACACTGCGCCATTCATGGTCATCGACACACTCATCTGATCCAGGGGGATCCCATCGAAGAGTTGCCTCATGTCGAGGATCGAATCGATAGCCACACCAGCCATGCCCACATCGCCGGTCACCCTCGGATTATCCGAGTCGTACCCACGGTGTGTCGCAAGGTCAAACGCCACCGACAACCCTTTCTGCCCGGCAGCAAGGTTACGCCGATAGAAAGCATTCGAATCAGCAGCGGTTGAGAACCCAGCGTACTGGCGAATCGTCCATGGTTGGTTGACGTACATAGTCGGGTACGGCCCGCGCAGGTACGGTGGCAAACCGGGCAGGGTCTGCAAGAAATCTAGGCCCGCCAAATCAGCATCGCTATACAGTGGTGGAACCATGATTTGTTCGGGGGTTTCCCACTGTTCACCGGTCGAGGATGGGCCAGGAGCCACTGTCGGCGTCCCTAGTTCTATGGTGTCAAAACGGGGGATAGTCATTTCGCAACTCCTAACGAATCCAAGGTGTCACCCAGGAAGGCGACCACATCCATACCATCGAAGATTTCGCCATCGATGACGGCGTCTGCCCCATCACCGATCTCGGTCTTCTTGCCTGCGAGCCATACGGTTAAACCCGCATCTTTGGCAGCCTTCGCTGCATCGAGGGCTTGTTCTGCGTAGACGCTCGCTGAGGAAGCCAGGATCACCATCGAGGTACCAGCCTTCTTCGCTTCATCAACGATCTGCTGGGGTGTGGGGCCTTCGATCTGTGCGAACCCTATCCCACCAACGAGCAACAGGTTTTGGGTGAACTGTTCGCGTGCACCAAAGTCACGGCGGTCCCCCAAACAGGCCAACACCACGGTGGGTTTGGTCTTGTTCTTTTTCTCGTACGTACGCGCGCGGTCACGCAATACTTCGAAAGCGGCCGAATCCCTGCATACTCCGATACCACCGTACGTTGGCGCAGCAGGGCGAGGGATGAAATCAGTCAAGGGTGCTTCATCTTCTTTGGGGAACATCGAGACACCGGTGAGCGGAATCTTGCGGGTCGCTAGACGCGCACAACGCTCATCACATGTTTCTTTGATCCACTCGGCAACCTTGCCCCCGGCTAGTGCAGCAGACATACCACCAAGTGCTTCGATCTCTTGGACTCTCGCCCACGCTTTCTCAGCGAGCTGCTCGGTGAGAGCTTCGAAGGTCCAGGCACCACCAGCTGGGTCTTTGACTCGGCCCACATGGGCTTCCTCACCGTTGACCAATTGGATATTGCGGGCAATACGACGCGAGAACTTGGTCGGCAACCCATAGGCAGTGTCATGGGGAAGTACGGTCATGATCTCGACCCCACCCACACCAGCGGAGAAAGCACCCACGGTCGTACGCAAAAGGTTCACCCACGGGTCGTCTTTGCTCATGATCCTCCACGAGGTCACCGCATGTTGCATGGCACCACGCTTAGCTTCGGGAACATTCAGTACCTCGCCCACACGAGCCCAGAGGCGACGAAGAGCGCGAACCCTAGAAATGGAGAGGAACTCATCAGCAGTCACGGCCACACGGAAAAGAATCTGATCGAAGGCTTCTTCAGCGTCAACACCTTGCTCATCGAGTTCGCGTACGTACTCGATCCCGGTAGCGATCGCAAAAGCGAGCTGATCGATGTCCCCGCAGCTCGCATTATCGTACGGTGTCACGTCAACAGTGAGTGCGCGACAATTCGGGTAGCTTCCTGCTTTGCGCACCCATTGGGAAAGGCCCGACAGATCGGCAGCCTCTCCAGTGACCGCAGCCTGAGCCATCGGGTCAATGCCGAGGTTTCCTGCTGCTTGGTCATTTGCCTCACCAGCGAAGAAGTTCAACAAGGCGTCTGCGGCTTCACTTTGCTGGGTGATGGAGCTCACGCACACTGGTGCAATGTCGGGTTTCACTCCAGTCAGGACCTTGCCCACATCCTGGGCTGACATCGCGTCAGTGTCAACACGCAGCCACACTCCCGTACCTCCAGCATGGAGTTCATCGTGAATAGCAGCGGTGGTACGAGCGACATCCGGGTCTTCATGGAGTTGAGCGACCACCCAGGGCAGTGTCGCGGGATCAGACCCACGAGTGAACGGTGTCACGCCGGGGGTTCCTACCACCTGATCATCAGGTAACACATAGAGCGGATCGATCTCGACACCATCCACACCAACATAGGTGAGACGCTTGCGAGCTTGCTCGATCGTTAATTCCGTTCCGGGAGCTCTTCTCTTGTTGAGAGCTTTGAGGACCTCGCGATCCCAATCTTGCATGGTCGGGGTCTCAAAATCACCGGCCAGCACCATCAAATCCTCCGACATGGAAATCCCTTCTGGGCAAAGTGACGACACCGCTCGTACTCGACAATTGGCGTCACGTCAATGTGTGCATATGGTACGGCTCAGCCTAGCGTGTGAAGGCCCGTGAGCGAAAGAGTGTTTATTGTCTGATGAGACAGTGACAAACGTCGACGGTTAATGGAAGTACGGGATCATCAGCCACAAACCATAGGCGAGCACGCATCCGATGAGCCCAAGAAAAATGAAACCCACCATACGGTACGAATGAGCCATCCCTGTTGATGAATCTTTTTGCGGTATGGAGGTAGGCCACGCAACCAGCACAAGGAGCACCAGTACTGCTAGTGCAGCTAAAACCGTGGGGAACCATGGATTCATCGCTGGCCAGCCAGCAAGATGGACCAAACCCTGGTAGGCAACCATACCCAGCACTAGACCCAGGAGAAGGGCGATGGCAATATCTATCGTGAGGTGAGACCGTGAGTGCCCCTTGGGCGAAAGCTCACGTGGTACGAAAAACCAGTTTGCCGAACTCATCAACCCTGAGATCACCACTGTCGCCACAATAGCAACGCCCGCCACTAAAAGTAATGCGCCCCAATCTATCTCTATTGCGAAGGCTGTCATGATCCGCTCCCGTTCGACTCTTTAGCTTTCGCTTTGTCAACCGACGCTTTCACCTGGGCTGCTTTTCGCTCCTGATGCTTATGGGAAGACTTCGGTGGGGACTTCTTTTTCTTTGGCTTCTTGGGTTTAGGTTTCGGTTTCAAACCAGCCAAACGCAAGGGGGAGGCAGCCAAGGGGTGATCAGCAATATAGTCGGGCAGTGCCGGAGCGAGTGGGTTCGGGATCGTTGTCGTCACCGAGGAGATCGCGGCTTTGGCTAACACTGCCACCTCATGGGAATCGTTCACATTCTCGTGCGACACATGGTTACGTGAAGCAGCAATCTTGATCGCAACTGAACCGAGAAGCAGGATAGCCAACACAGCTACAAAACCCCAGCGGCCATAATGGGCCAACCATGCTGCAGCTCCACCAACTATTCCTGCTGCGGGAAGAGTGAGACCCCAAGCGATCAGCATTCGTTTCGCTGTATTCCACCGTACTTCTTCAGGGGTACGAGCCAACCCTGTTCCCATGATTGATCCAGACACGACATGGGTGGTTGACAGGCCAAACCCCAAGTGGGAGGAAGCCAGAATGCACGACATGGCAGCCGTTTCTGAGACGAATCCTTGGGGTGGTTCAATCTCAGCCATCCCTTTACCCATGGTACGCATGATGCGCCACCCACCAGAATAGGTACCCAACGCAATCGCGACGCCAGCAGCAATGATCACCCACCAATGGGGAGGGGTACCTGCTGCTTGATTCCACCAGGGAAGTTCAGCACCAGGATTAGACGCAATGAACTGACTCGTACTCACCACAAGAACCAAGGTGATGATGCCCATCGTCTTTTGGCCATCAGAGGTCCCATGGGACAGTGCAACGAGTAGGGAGGACACCCTTTGCCCGTTACGGAAGCGTTTCTTGGAATCTTTGTTGTCGTTGTGTTGACCCTTATAGGCGATCTTGGTTCCAGCCCACGAGGCAACACCAGCAACAACGGGAGCTACTAATGCTGGCAACAAAATCTTTGAGATCACTCCCGACCAGAGAACACCACTCATTCCAGCCTGGACGATAACCGCACCGATGAGTGCACCAAAGATTGCGTGGGATGAGGATGACGGCAACCCAAACAACCAGGTCAACAGGTTCCACAAGATGGCTCCTACTAAGGCAGCAAAAACTGTTTCAGGACCAATATTGAAGCTGGTGTCGACGATCCCTGAGGCGATAGTTTTTGCTACCTCAGTCGAGAGGAAAGCCCCCACAAGGTTCATGATAGCGGCTAAGAGTACGGCGACCTTCGGCTTGAAAGCGCCCGTCGCAACACAGGTGGCCATAGCATTAGCGGCATCGTGGAAGCCATTAGTGAAGTCAAATACTAAGGCGGTGACAATAACGATGAGAACAATGAGTTCAATTGACATGTTCAACACCTAAACGCAGGATGAGTTTCACATCGGTGATCCTACCAACCAATGAGTGGCAACAGGAAATGAAGTCGCGGCACTGGGACGTCGTGACTCTCTGGTGTGGCCAGCGGACAGGGGCCCAGTCAGATCTGTCACACCCACCCAGGGAGCCACATTCTCCACTGCCAGTGGGTACGCGGTATAAGTGCCCCGGTCACAACAGGATAGAGGAAAGCAAAGTTCAATACGATCAGCGCAATGAGTACACCGGCACCCATAGCTCCGGCTTCACGCCGAGGTGAGCCTACCGGCCCAATGATCACCCCAAGAGCCATAGCTAAAGCAATAACCATGAAAGGGATGATGGTGATTGCATAGAACGAGAAAATGGGCCGCGTACCTACCCACATCCAAGGAATCCAAGTGGCAGCCATCCCACACACAACCACCCCAAAACGCCAATCCATGCCACCAATCCACCACAACACTGCGAGCACCATGGCTAGACATGCTGCCCACCACAATAAGGGTGTCCCCAAAGCTGTCACTACCCTCATGCACGTTTCACCAGCACTAGCCGTACACCCATCAACACCTGAGGCAATCCCATTGTCGGCGTATATTCCGACCGTACGCCCCACGACAGGCCAACTCCATGGGCTCGATTGATAACTATGGGTCGCACCAGCCAAATCCTCACCCACGTGGAAGTCGTACGTACTCACATGCCAATGCCACAATGATGCAAATCCCTCCCCAAAGATCTTCGTGGTTGGGGAATCAGGGTTGTTGACTCCCCAATCCCGCAAATTCCCACCCGTGGTTCTCAACCATGGAATCCAAGTGACGAGGTACGAGGCGATCCCCACCACTACGATGGACACGAACGCGGGAACTCCATCAAGATAGAGGCTCTTCCAGCTTGTACGTCCAGCACCAGCTAATCGACGAGCAGAGATCGACCATGCCACGACGAGAAGGCCAAACACCGCGATAACGTAAATCGTGTTCCATTTCACAGCGCAACCGAATCCAAGCAGTATTCCAGCGCCCACCAGCCATGGCCGTACGATGAAAGGACCAGGGTGTCCATGAAAACTCTGAGCATCAGTTTTCACCAGCCGACTCGCTAACCGATTGCGGAAAAAATCGCGGTCAGCGACGATACAACTCACTCCAGCAACAATAAAAAAGGATTGGAAAATGTCGAGCAGTGCCATCCTCGACATGAGGAAGTGCAGCCCATCCACGGTCAATAGTAGCCCTGCAATACCACCAATGAGAGTGGAGTGAGCAAGACGGCGAGTCAAGCGAATCACGACCATCACCAGCAGACATCCAAACACCAGTGAGGCAAAACGCCACCCGAGCGGGGTGAGGCCGAAAAGCCACTCCCCTGATGCGATCAGCCATTTCCCGAGAGGTGGATGGACGACGGAGGAACCATCAGTGGACAAAGCAGAATAGTCCCCGGTCGCAAAGGCACTATTGACTTCATCGCCCTCACCGTACCAGCGGCCCTCGTACCCATACTTCAGCAGGCTCCAAGCGTCCTTCGCATAGTAGGTCTCATCGAACATGATGGAGGCCGGGTAATCGATCCGGAAGAGACGTATAACAAAAGCGAGGGCGGTGATTGCGGCCGTGACGATCCATCCGATGAGTCGATCAGGTGGCAGCGGGGACCTCAACCGATCAACAACTGTATCGAGAGGACGGGTTTGGCTAGCTTTGATCAACGAGGTGGGATATCGGTGTGGCTTCTTGGTCTGGGAAGACTGCGGTTGGGAACTCGGCGGGTCAGCTGGTGCAGGTACCCATGGCTGTTCTAGTTCTGGTTCTTCAGCGAGGTCGAGGTCCTTGGCGAGGTCAAGATCCCGATCAAGGTCAGCATCGATTCCCAAGACTAGGTCCGGATCGAGATCGAGGTCTGGCCCTAGGTCGGGGTCTATCCAATCCCAGTCAGGTTCCCCCACCTCTAAGAGATCGAGCGCCTGGGCAATGTCGTCAGTGGCATCCAGGGAGTCTTCCCAGACCGGATCGAAGTCATCAACGAAACCTGCCGCGCGGCGATCCTGGATAGCTTTCGCACGAGCTTGATCAAGACGAGCACGCAGATGAGCAGAGGGTACGAGCCGCTTTGGTGTTTCACCAGGTATGTCAGACAACACGTGGTGCTCACCCCTAGGATCGGTCATTTTCACTAGTCTAGTGCTATGAGAGCACACAGTTTCGATGCTTCGGCCCCTTCAGGCAAGCTTCTTCTTGCTGGTACGCCCATTGGTGATTCGCGCTATGCCAGTGATGCTCTTCGCAAAGCACTCTTGAGCGCTGACATCATTGCCGCCGAGGATACCCGCAAGTTTGTTCAGTTGTGTCACCGAATAGATATTCATCCCACTGCGCGAATGGTCTCCTTTTTCGAAGGTAACGAAACCGAGCGTACTCCCGGTCTCATTGAGGACATTTCTCGAGGTTCGGTGGTCGTTCTTGTCACGGATGCAGGAATGCCGTCGATCTCTGATCCTGGATATCGCCTCGTCACGGCCTGTCTCGACTCTGGACTCCTCGTTAGTGCCGTTCCTGGTCCTTCAGCGGTCCTCACCGCTTTGGCAGTGTCGGGGCTTGCTACTGATCGTTTCTGTTTCGAAGGGTTCCTCCCGCGCAAGGCTGGGGCCCGGCGTACTCGCCTGAGCGGACTGAGAACCGAACAACGTACCATGGTTTTCTTCGAGGCACCCCATCGCTTGAGTGATTTTCTCGATGATGCAATCTCAGTTTTTGGCCGTGAGCGGCGCAGTGCCATTGCTCGGGAACTCACAAAACCTCATGAGGAGGTGATCCGAGGACCGCTGTGTGAGTTGGCTGACTGGTCAACAGGTGAAGTACGCGGCGAGGTCACGGTTGTTATCGCTGGGGCAACTCCCGAGGTACCTTCCATGGATGATTTAGTGGTACGAGTGGAGGAACTCGTTGCCCAAGGAATGAAGCGTACTGCTGCCATCGGCCAGGTTGCTCGAGAAACTGGTGCTGATCGCCACGTACTCTATGACGAAGTCTGTCATGGGTAACGGCTGCGAGCCCTCCGGCTAGATAACCTCAGCAGTCCCATCGATGACGGACCCCACCCAGATCGTGTCGAAGGTGGGAACCCAGCACATAGCGACTCTCACCCCTGCATCCCAATGGGCTTGATCTGGGTATCCGGCACTCACTCCCCGATCTAGTTCCTTGGGTACGTCGAGGGTAGCTTTCAAAGAATTGCATCGACGCGAGAGAGCCAACTCGTACTCCCACACATCGTCACGATCAGGCATTCCTTCCGACAGGTCAACAAAACCCATCACCTGATCCGTATGAGGTTTGCTACAGTCAACAGTGGGCACATGGATACCCTCAATGTCGTCGGGGGGAGTGTGCATGCAGGCCCCTTTGACCAAGTACCCATAAAAGTCACTTTCTGCCGCTGACAATGACGTACGCTCCCGCTCGTACGACCCTGCAGGAATCGCTGGCGGGGTATGTGTCGGGTCCGTGGGGTACGTGGGTGGTGGTAGAGCGGGACTGGTGGTAGGGGCAGTTGGTTCAAGTACTGTTGGGGATGGTTCTTGTTGAGTTGGACCCAACCTCTGGAAGAACATGAAGAAAACCACGATTCCGACAGCGAGTATCACCCCAGCAGCGATCACTCCCACCCACAAGACAGTATTGTTCGGCTTCTGTGGCTGCTCGAAATGATTCCACTGGTTTAAGTTGTGAGGGTCATTCATCATTCGACCAATCTACCTCACCCTCGCGGGAGAACTCATAGAGGGCAATCGCCGTAGCAACCGAAGCATTGAGGGACTCCACGGATTCAGCGATGGGGACCCGTACCAAAACATCACAGGTTTGCCGAGCAAGCCGAGACAGGCCCTCACCCTCGGACCCAACCACGAGCACCATGGGCCCATCGACTGCAATTTCATCAACAGGTGTCGAACCTTCACCGGCCAGTCCGATCACAGTGAACCCCGCATCTTTCAATGCAGCTAATGCCCGGTTGAGATTCACCACCTGGCTCACTGGGAGTCGTGCAGCAGCACCAGCAGAAGCTTTCCATGCGGCAGCTGTCATCCGTGCGCTGCGCCGGTCAGGAATAACCACGCCGGCAGAATTGAAAGCCGCAGCACTGCGAATAATGGCACCCAGATTATGGGGGTCCGTCACATGGTCGCACGCCACGACCACCAAATTGTGGAGACGAGCTTGTTCAAGTACGTCATCAAATTCGGCGTACTCAAAGTTCGGCAGTAGGAGCGCTACACCTTGATGGACGGCACCGGCAGTGAGACGATCGAGCTCTCGCCTGTTTGCTTGAAGCATCGCAATACCGTGTTCACCACAGTGCTTGATGATTTCTTTGAGGCGATCATCGCGCTCCATATCCTCTGCGATATAGGCAGTCGTCACCGGAATATCTGCCCCGAGAGCTTCAAGTACGGCGTTGCGCCCCACCACCCATTCGCCAGTGGCCTTGGATCTCGTAGGCGAGGTTTGCCGAGTCGATTGCCTCTTCGCTGCGGCTTGTTTCGCCTTATATTTGGCATGATATTCGCGGTCCTCAGCCTTCGGGGTGGGCCCACGGCCTTCCAGACCTTTACGGATGCGCCCACCTGATCCAGCGGTGTTTCGTCCTTTACTCACCACTAAATCCTACTTCACTTATCTCTCACCATGACATTTCCACCTCACCGCCGTCATTCTATGTACACCCAAACTGCGGTGATTCTACACATCCCCACCACCGTCATTCTGCGGAGCACTGCGACTCGCAGAATCCAGGGTGACCTGGGTCGGGTTCTACGAGAGTGTCCAGCGGGGGCCGTGGGGAGTATCTTCGATGGTGAGACCCATATCCGAGAGCTGGTCGCGGATTGTGTCGGCCGCTTCAAAGTCTTTGCGGGTACGCGCTGCTGCACGCTGATCGAGCAGGGCGCGTACGAGACCATCGACCACGTCTGTCAGGTCACTGGTTGTGGCAGTCCCCCAGATGGGGTCGTCTGCTCTCAGCCCGAGAACACTCAGCATTGCTTGAACCTGGGCGAGACACTGCCCCACCACCACTAGATCACCGCCGTCAAGGCTGCGGTTGCCCTCGCGTACTGTCTCATAGAGAACAGCTAAGGCACCAGGTGTACCCAGGTCATCATCCATTGCTTCAGCAAATCGAGTGGGGACATCCATCACATCACCATCACCACACGCCTCCCGAGCGCGAGAGACAAAAGAATCCACCCGTTCAAGAGCTGTCGAGGTTTCATCCAACGCCTCATCCGAATACTCGATCATGGAACGATAGTGGGGTGCCAGTAGATAGAGTCGTACCGCCCGAGCAGGCCAGCGCTGGGTCACCTCAGAAACCAACATCCCATTGCCGAGCGACTTGCTCATCTTCTCCCCGGATGTTGTCACCCATCCATTGTGCAACCAAAAACGCGCGAACCCTCGTCCGGCTGCCTGAGACTGAGCTAGTTCGTTTTCGTGATGGGGGAACTGGAGGTCGATGCCACCACCGTGAATATCGAAAGAATCACCAAGGTATTTCCCAGCCATCGCAGAGCACTCCAGATGCCAACCGGGACGCCCACGCCCCCAAGGCGTCGACCAGGAAGCAGTCACAGGTTCACCCAGCTTGTACCCTTTCCACAGGGCAAAATCCCTCGGGTCTTTTTTCCCTCGAGGATCAGCATCCTGTGCTGGGTCCATATCATCTGGTTTCTGGCCTGAGAGTTCACCGTACGGCGCCCAGGACCGTACATCAAAATACACATCCCCTGACCCGTCATCCGCCACGTACGCATGACCTCGATCGATGAGCTGCTCAATCAGTTCAATCATCTCCGGGATATGGCCTGTCGCCCGCGGTTCATAGGTGGGGGGTTGGATACCTAAAGCGGCATAGGCCCGATGGAGTTCGCGTTCATTTGCGTACGCATGGACGTACCACTCCACTCCCGCTTCAACCGATTTGGCAAGGATCTTGTCGTCAATGTCGGTCACATTCGTCACAAGGGTAACCCGATATCCTGAGGTGGTCAGCCAACGCCGCAGTACGTCGAATACGATCTCTTTTCGAATGTGCCCCACGTGTGGAGCGGACTGCACTGTGAGCCCACAACAGTAGATGGATACCTCGCCGGGTACGAGCGGTTCAAATCGGATCTGGGCCCGCCTGGCCGTATCATAGAGCGACAGTGTCATAGGGCTATCCTACTGGTCCGCATGGAAGTCAGGAGTGCCCAGCACCTCATCGGGGAGCGGTTCAAGAACATCATTGATATATCCGCACACTGCTTCAATAAGAGGTACGTCACGTTGTTCATGTTGGGACATGAACCATCGATAATCGAGAAGCTCATGGAACACTTGGGCCGGTTCACGTTTCCCCCACAATTCGGCGGGAACCTCGGCCATGACTGGGCCGAAAACTTCTGTCAACCACTGGTGAGCTACCACTGATTCAGGTACTTTCGTTTGTCCAGAACGGAAGCGGTACGAATCGAGGGAATTGAGAATACGGCGAGCCTGATTCTCTTCAGTATCGAGCCCTGTTAGTTTCATGAGGCGACGTTGATGATGTCCCGCATCAACCACCTTGGGTTGGATGCGAATCTTTGACCCGCCAGAGGCTGTCTCGATATCCATCTCTGCCACATCAAAACCGAGAGCGTTGAGTCGTCGTACTCTTCCCTCAATTCGTTCACGCTGGCTACCAAGAAACTCTTCCACACCGGTCAGTTCCTTCCACAATTCGCGATACCTCGCTTCAACATTGTTGACCAGTGACTGAGGATCATATTCTGGTAGTAGCATTCCCGCTGCTTGGAGGTCAAGGAAATCCCCAAACAGATTAACCCGTGCGATCTCCAGATCCTCCTCACGTTGTCCATTAGTGAGCTGTGGATAGAGTCTCCCTGTTTCTGCATCAACAAGGTACGCCGCGAAGGCTCCAGCATCGCGACGAAACAAGATATTCGACAGCGACACATCCCCCCACTGAAAACCCACCAGGTGAAGTCGCGCAATGAGGACAACCATGGCATCGAGGAGTCGTGAAACGGTTTCTTGACGTACCCCAGGGGTGAACAAGGTGCGGTACGGCAGGGAGTATTCGAGGTGGCGGGTGAGCAGTATCGACACCCGCTGTTTGCCTTTTTGGGATACTCGGTCGGAGACGATGCCCACTGGTTCAACAGCAGGACAACCTAAACGGTTCAGGTCGTGCAGGAGCCTATATTCGTGGTGAGCAAGTTCTTCGACTAATTCTTTGGCTGCCAACACTGAATCCCCCACAGCAATGAATCTCACGACGTGGCGCGAAATACCTTGGGGTAAGGCCACCAGTAATTCTTTGGGCCATTTCGCTAATTTGGTATCCCAAGGAAAGTGGAGGAGCTGCGAATCGGGTGTCGCTGAAATGATCTTGGGCACGTGTCTATTCTTTCACTCCACCGGAGTGACTCGATCGAATTCGACAGAAACATCACGATGCAGGTTCAGGTCAGGGGAGCTTCGCACTCACTCTTTTCCCGTCACCCTGCGGAGCGAAGCGACTCGCAGGGTCCAGATATCACACTGACCACTACGGTGACCGTCGGCTGTTCATGATCACCCACAGACTCCACATCGGGGAACTCACTAGTCTGGATTCCTGCCAAGTCGTGCTGGCGCACTCCGCGGAATGACACCAACGCCGTCAATCTGCGGAGTGAAGCGAAATTTTACTTCTTGGAGCCCAGATGGATGTCGATGTTGTCAACAGTTGATCCGGATCCACCCGTGACAAGGGTGATGAGCTCCGAATCAGGCATGGGACGGTACGGCTCTTCCGTACTCACTCGAATCCCTGAATCGCCCGAATAGCCGCCATGCCAGGCGTCCTCATAATCTTCAGCTAAAGCAATCACCACATAGGTCACATCCGGGGGTACATCCAGCAAGTACTGCCCCGACTCTGAGGAAGCATAGATCCGAGAATTCGCGCATCCACCAGGGAACTGATGGGGACTTCCAGCGGGTGCCTCTTCCAGGAGAGCCCGATAGTACAACTGCTCGCCTCGCTTCTCCACCGGGCATGCAATCAGGCGTACATCAGTCTTCTTCACGATCCGTGGAGGATAGACCGTACCCACAATCGTCAAGGCCCGCTGGAGAGTGACATCGATCCCTTCCAGGCACTCACCCACTCCAGGAGCGACCAGTTGAATCACCTTGTCGTTCGGCAATCGCGGTGACCTCCCCATGTACCCGCCGTACCATGTGGTCAACCAGTTTCCTGAACATGAAGCCCGCACAATATAGGTCTGTCCAGGAATGAGACCAGTGAGAATATAGGCTCCAGACTCGTCAACTCCTGTTTCGACAACCCCCTCAAATCCACCATCCTCGTACACTGCACAAGCACGTACCCACGTTTTTGAATCACCGCCCGAGATCACCCCCGAAATTGATGATCCTGCCACGAGAGTGATATCTTCTCCATCGCGGGTCTGGCCACCCTCGGGTGCAGTGATCGTCGCTATCTTGCCCTGGGGAACAACACCAGACTTCGGCCCGACCCAGCCTCCACGCCACACCATGGGATATCCCCACACCTGAGCATAGAAAGAGTAGGTCGCTCCAGGAATGACCACGAAAGAAAACTTCCCGTCCGCTTCCAAATAGTGTTCGATCGGATCAGAGCCATCCTCAGGTACGCACGTCACCGACCCGCGAGTATGGTAGGCGAATCCTCCATGGGGTTCCAAGGTCACTGGCGTACCATCAACGAACAGTACGCGCCCAGAAATCCTTGCCCCTGTGACGAGTGGAATATCGACTCTCACCTCTCCAGGATCTCCTGGACGTACCCAGCTCACTTTCGGGTTGAGAAGGTCCCCATCACTGAGAGCATCAGAAGTGGTGGCAAAACCACCATGAGCTGTGGTGAGCAATGCTGGAGCATCGACTTCTTCACTGTGCCGCCACGGGTCGATCCCCACCCAGAGGGCATATTCGCATTCAGGGTCGAGCTCTTTAATCCTGTAAACACCCTGCTTATCGATTTGGCTCCAGCGGTGCTTCCGCCACACCGGGGCTTTTCCGGACGGGTCAATCTGCGCAGCCACCACGAGGTGAGGAAAACGTTCAGGTTCACCATCGGGAGCGCTTTGGGTTACCGTACCCGAGATTTCTGCGGTACGACCAACTGTATTCATACCTCCCACGATACTTGAGGAGGTCGGCCCCCAGGGGGGTCACGTCCCGTGACGCGGGACGGCAATCTGAACCTCACAGCATGCGAAGTCTGTACGCACAGCCAACAACGACCAGTTTTCCTGGTTGACGAATCTTTTTCACAGGCGCAACTGGGTTTCATTAGAGAAGACGTGAATAGCATCCTCAGGCGCATTCAGACGTATTGTCGCACCGGGAGAAACACCAAGGTTAGAAGAGGTACGGGCAACGATCTGCTGAGCTGTGAGACGTTGCTCCTCATCCAACCCCGACAAAGTTGTATAGAGGAAGGTGTCCGAACCTAGCTCCTCCACCACAGAGACATCCACTGCGATACCCTGATCAGCAACATCGAAGGATTCTGGGCGTATCCCCAGGGTCAGAGTCTTTTCTTGATCAGCTTTGGCCAGAATCTCGCGTGCAACCGGCACCACATAGTCACCGATTTGTACCCCACCATCAACCACGTCACCAACGAGGAGGTTCATCGCTGGTGACCCAATGAATCCGGCTACAAACAGATTCACTGGAGCGTGATAGAGGGTCAACGGCGTATCTACTTGCTGGAGAAGGCCGTCCTTCATGACCGCCACACGATGCCCCATGGTCATAGCTTCCACCTGGTCATGGGTCACGTATACCGTTGTCACACCGAGGCGCTGCTGGAGTGCTGCGATTTGGGTACGAGTAGATACCCGCAACTTGGCATCAAGGTTCGACAATGGCTCATCCATGAGGAAAACCTGCGGTTGGCGTACGATCGCACGACCCATCGCTACACGTTGGCGCTGGCCACCAGAGAGTGCCTTAGGTTTGCGAGTTAGAAACTCTTCGAGACCAAGCAACTGTGCTGCTTGCTCAACACGAGTTTTCCGCTCAGCGCGTGAAACACCAGCCATCTTCAGCGCAAAACCCATGTTCTCTGCCACAGTCATGTGCGGATAGAGAGCATAGTTTTGGAAGACCATAGCAATGTCACGATCTTTCGGTGGAAGATCGGTCACATCGCGTTCACCGATAAAGATCTGCCCCTCGTTGACCTCTTCGAGGCCTGCGAGCATCCGCAGTGAAGTTGATTTTCCGCACCCTGAAGGCCCGACGAGTACCATGAACTCGCCGTCACCGATGTCGAGAGTGAAATTGCTCACAGCCGGGTGGTCTGATCCGGGGTATGTGCGTGCCGCATTCAAAAATTGCACAGTAGCCATGATGGTTCTACCTTTCCACGGGCGGTACGTGCCCGACGATCCTGAGTGGAGGATGAATACCTTCAACACAAGTGTTCCAGGTTTCCTGCGTTCGTCAAGTTTTCTAGACCCGCTAGGGTAGACCAGTGAGCGAAAACGTCGACACTCCTGTGCAGGAGAATACGGAAGAAACCCCCTGGTGGGATGATCCTTCGCTCCCATGGAAACATAAACCTACTCGAGCTGACTTGGCTTGTTGGAGTTGGATCGCTGTTGTCTCGATCTATGCCCTCGGGTTGCTTCCACTTCGTGCGATCCTCATTGGATGGTCTCCACCAGCAGCGGCGATGATCACTGGGGGCCGTACCTCTGTGGTCGCCACTGGTGCTTTCGCCTCGGTGAGCACTCATCCACATATCTTCTGGTG
Organism: Propionibacteriaceae bacterium; assembly: GCA_009782785.1. Taxonomy (GTDB): domain Bacteria; phylum Actinomycetota; class Actinomycetes; order Propionibacteriales; family Propionibacteriaceae; genus WQYJ01. Next base: position 41,418 of record WRIJ01000013.1, read on the forward strand.
GACTCTACTGATATGGGTGGTCGCTGGGCTGTCTTTGGTCAAATTTTCTTGGGTGTACTGGTGGGCAGGAAAATTGTGGGGTACGGGGATCATCGACCTCCTGGCGGGACAATCACCTCGCGCCCAGAAACGCGCACAACGGGCCGTACATCTGACGAATCGTTTCTGGCTCGTGGCTATTTTCCTCACCTTCCTTCCCATACCTTTCCCTATGCCTATTGTGTACGCAGCAATCGGGGCAGCCGGTACACCGCTCAAACGCTTCCTTCCTCCAGTGATCGTCTGCTCGCTGATCTTCCAAGCAGGATATCTAGCCTTGGGGTGGTGGATTGGTGAACCTGCAGTCAAATTGGTTAATCTTTATGCCCAATTCATGTGGTACGTCGTTGCCGGAATCCTGGTGATGATGCTCATCGGTTGGTGGGTTCGTGGGCGCCGTACTGCCGACATGGCAACTAACCCAGCAGAAGGTGAAGACAACTAGACAGCAATAGCCGTCTCGTCGTATCTCTCCGGGTCCCCATCCGTGACAGGTACGCGTTTGATCGGGGCAGCCAAGTCGATGGTACGAACCGTCCGGGTTGCGGTGGGTGCCGATAGATAGGTGGCTGGTACGACAGTAATCGGATCCCACAACGACATTTGAACATCCCCATTAGGCCCGACCACTCCACCATGCTCAGTGAACGGTGATTCTTCTTTCTTCTCGACGTGAACCACCATTGTCTCTTCCCCATCACTTAATTCAGCTTCAGCAACAATGGCATCAAGTTGGCGGCGTACGCGGCGGGCCTCAAAGTGGGAGAACCCCACCCAGAGTGCCACCATACCCAATCCAACGACGGGGACGTACCCAGCGATCACTGAGAGCAACGCGAGCGGGATGGTCGCCAAAGCCACGACAAGTAAGGCAATGAAAACGAAGGTACGGCGTTTCTCTGCTTTGACCGCTAGTCGTTGGGCAGTACGTCGGGCTGCTCGGCGCATGAGCAGTGTCGACACTGGAGCAGAAAGTTCATCTGAGGGTGTCGATGAATGAATAGTTTTGAGTGTGTTCGTTCCCGTACCCTGCTCGTCCACCTCTTCTTGGGTGGGAATATGCCAACTGAGTTGGCGGGGTACGAGATAGAACAAGCATGCGACGACGAGCACCACAAAGATGGGACCAGACGTATACATAGGTTTCAGATTAACCCATGGGCGGGAAATTCGGTGGAAAACGCGCCGGATTTCCCTCCCCCTTGTTTCCTCATCCAGGAGCGTAAGTCAGTAGACTCTGTCTAGCTGTTGTTCCAGTGTTCACCGTCGATGTTCTCTGATTCTTGGGGCACTCTTGGGTGGATCTGGTGGAAAAGATTGTGGGGTTTGATGGCTCTCGACTTCAACACTGTGCCGTCTCGGCGTGGGACGAACTCGTACAAATGGTCCGTGGGTGCAGACGAACTGCCCATGTGGGTAGCTGATATGGACCTGCCCACAGCACCGGAAATCCTCAAGGCTGTCTCCGCCAAAGCGGCGACTGGCATTTTCGGGTACGAGATGATCCCTGATGAGTACGCACTGGCTATCGGGTCATGGTGGGATTCACGATATGGGTTGAATATTGACCCACAGTGGGTGTGCTTCGCTGATGGCGTCGTCCCTGCGGTCTCCTCCCTGATTCGCACCTTCAGCCAACCAGGTGATGGGGTGCTCATCCAGCCACCGGTGTACAACTGTTTCGCTGACACAATCAAAGAGTGTGGACGCAGGGTCGTCACCAGTGACCTACCGTACGATATGGCCACGCATCAGTACGGGATAGATCTTGGGGATCTTGAAGAAAAGCTTGCCAACGATCATGTGACGATGATGCTCGTGTGCAATCCGAACAACCCCACGGGACAGGTCTGGAGTGTGGAGGAATTGTCTCGTATTGCTGACCTTGCTCGCCAGTACGGCGTTGTCGTACTGTCTGATGAAATCCACTGCGATATCACGGCTCCGGGGGTGACCTATACTCCGTTTGCCCACGTAGACCCGGATGTGATCTGGCTCAACTCACCGTCGAAGTCTTTCAACATTCCCGGGTTGCAATCAGCGGCGGTGATTGTTCGTGATCCGGCCATACGAGATCGGGTGACGGCAAGTCTTCACCGCGATGGGATCAGCCAACCTGGGTCTTTCGCAGCCGTGGCCACCATCGCAGCGTACACCCAGAGTGCTGATTGGTGTGATGCCATGAGGGAGCATGTGTGGGCGAATCGTGCTCGCCTGGAGACCTATGTCGGCGAATATCTCCCGCAGCTGCACGTTGTCCCTAGTCAAGCGACCTATCTTGCTTGGATCGATTGTGAAGGCTTGACTGGTGACGCGGGAGTTTTCGCGGAGTTCCTTCGCGAGTCTGCGGGTCTCGTAGTTAATCCTGGATCTTTGTATAGTGACAATGCGGGCGGGTTCATTCGCCTCAACCTGGCCTGCTCGACGTCAATGTTGGATGATGGATTGGAGCGGCTTGCGGCTGGGGTTCAAGGTCGGTGATTGGCCGTACATCCTTGTGTCAACACATTGCCGAGAACAGTGAAAAACCGGATTTTTATCCGAAAATGCACGTTGTGCACGACTCTATCGACCTTGGTACGTTGATGTGAGGGTTTTTTCGCCCTCATCGGCCATTTTTCGCCCTGTTTGTCACCAAATAAGTGTGCACAAGGCGCGTTTTCGGATAAAAACTCACCTAATTCGTGTACAGAAGTACCTCCACCGTACTTCACCTGCCGTACCACCCTCCCCTCCCATCACCCTAATGTCGCAACCATCACTGCTTTGATTGTATGCATGCGGTTCTCGGCTTGGTCGAATACGATCGAGTTTTCGGATTCAAACACCTCATTGGACACTTCGAGACCATCGGTGATGCCAGCTTGGCGCAGAATATCCCCACCCATGGTTGTCGACTGGTCATGGAAAGCAGGCAGGCAATGCAGGAACTTCACGTTCGGGTTGCCGGTGTTGGCAAGCATCTCACGTGTCACGCGGTACGCAGTGAGCATGGGGATACGCTCCAGCCATACCTCTTTCGGTTCGCCCATGGATACCCACACATCGGTATAGATGAAGTCGACCCCTCGTACCCCAGCATCGACGTCATCGGTAATCGTGATTCGTGCCCCCGATTTCTGGGCGAACCCATGGGCTTGGGTTTGTATCTCTGACTGGTTTTGGAGTCCTTTCGGAGCGAGGATGCGTACATCCATCCCCATGAGTGCCCCACTCACCAGCAAGGAGTTTCCAACGTTATAGCGGGCATCACCCACGTACGCGAAACTAATATCAGTCAAGTCTTTGGCACAATGCTCGGCCATGGTCATCAGGTCACACAGGCTCTGGGTGGGATGCCATTGGTTGGTCAGCCCATTCCATACTGGTACGCCAGCATATTTCGCGAGCTCTTCAACAATCCCCTGATCGTGACCACGATATTCGATACCGTCATAGAGTCGCCCCAGGACTCGCGCTGTGTCAGCAATGGATTCTTTGTGGCCGATCTGGGAGGATGCCGGGTCAAGATACGTCGTGTGAGCCCCCTGATCATGTGCTGCCACTTCGAAGGAACAGCGCGTCCTAGTGGAAGTCTTCTCGAAAATGAGCGCGATGTTTTTCCCTGCGAGGTGTTGTTGCTCTGTCCCGGCTTTCTTATCGGCTTTGAGCTTTGTCGACAAATCGATGAGGTACGCGAATTCTTCACGCGTGAAATCACTCTCCTTCAGAAAGTGGCGCCCTTTGAGGTTCATAGGAATCCCTTCACTGAAAGACTCATGCTAGCACTTGTGTGGCGGACATACGAGGTGCGTACCTACCTGAACCTGTGATGCTGCGAAGTACGATCACGGCCAAGACGTGAGAGAATCGTGACGTGACTACTAAGGATCTCAATGTTGTGTTCGTGTGCTGGGGGAATATCTGTCGTTCACCCATGGCGGAGAGAATCGCAAAGAAAAAAGCAGCTGAGGCGGGTATGACCGGTGTACGGTACACCTCTGCTGCGACCTCCACTGATGAACTGGGCAACCCCATGGATTCTAGGGCCGCTGAAGAACTCGAGTCCTATGGTTACCGCAGTGCGAACCATCGTGCCCACCAGATCACTGCTGATGAGGTACGCGAGGCCGATCTCGTGGTGTGCATGGAAGACATCCACATCGAGAAGATCCGACGGCTCGTACCCGATGCAGATAACCTCGTACTGCTCACTGACTTCGATCCTCAGGCTAATCCTGGCAGTGGGATTGATGATCCGTGGTACGGCGGCGCTTCCGGTTTTACCAGTACGCGCCTAGCCATTGAAGCCGCCATGGATGGACTTTTGGACTGGGTACGAGAGAACCAGTCATGACAGACTCTCCCTTGAGGCCAGTGATGGGTTCCAACGAAATCGATTATCTGGACCCTGCGAGTCGCGGAGCCTGTGTTCCTCACTTCGTTCATCAACCACTTCCTTGGTTTCGGGATAGAGCGCAAACCCTCTCTGTCATTCCGCGGAGGGCGCCAGCCCGACTTGGCAGGAATCCAGAAACCACAGTCGGACCAGAGGGAGTCTCCTGCCTACAACACCTATACACAAAGAGATGACAGGTAACCACTATGATTGATCTTGAGACCCGACATCTCCCGCCACTGCCGGAACCACTACCCGTACCCACTGTTGACGCACACACCCACCTCGACTCCGTGGAGCAGCGCACCGGACTCACCGCCGACGAATCTCTTACCCTCGCCCAGCAGGTGGGAATCAACTGGGTGATCCAAGCTGGTGACACCCTGGCTGACTCCCGTTGGGGGGAATCCTTGGCCCGCACCCATCCGGGGGTTGTCTGCTGTGTCGCCCTCCACCCTAACGAGGTCGCCCGGCACCCTGAGTCCTATGAGCACGACTTCACCGAGATCACCAAACTCGCCGCGAGCGGCCCCCACGTCCGCGCTATCGGAGAAACCGGACTCGACTACTACCGTACGACCGACATCGAAGCCCAGGACCGTCAAAAGCAGTCTTTCGTACGCCATATTCAACTCGCCTGCGATCTGGGTTTGACTCTCATGATCCATGACCGTGATGCCCATGAGGATGTGCTCGCGATTCTCGATACGTCAGTGAAACCCGAGCGCGTGGTCATGCATGCTTTCTCTGGTGATGCCAATCACGCAACTGAATGCATCAAGCGCGGACACTGGTTGAGTTTCCCCGGAGTGATCACGTACCCAGCGAACGCTCATTTGCGTGACGCCTTGAGTATCACACCTCCAGACAAGATTCTGGTCGAAACCGATGCCCCCTATCTCACGCCTGTCCCTGCGCGCGGCAAAGCGAACGGGCCTTACCTGGTTCCTCACACGGTACGGTTCATCGCCGAGGCTCGTGGATGGGATCTATCTGAGACGTGTCAGCGGCTGCGTGAGAATGCTTTCGCTGCGTACGGTGGCCCCTGGGGGGAGCATGTCTAGTTATCTCAACGCGAAGATGATTCGGCAATTAGCCCGCGACGTCGACCTGAAACCGTCGAAGGGCAAGGGCCAGAATTTTCTGACCGATGCGAATACGGTACGCCGGATCGTGAAGCATGCTGATGTCTCAGATCGCGACACTGTTCTCGAGGTCGGGCCAGGACTCGGCTCGCTCACGGTGGGATTGCTGCACACGGGAAGCAGCGTGATCGCGGTGGAGATTGACGAGATACTGGCAGGCCAACTTCCGCGTACGATGTCTCAGTTGGCGCCCGAGGTTGCCGATAACCTCACCGTACTCAATACCGATGCGTTAACCCTAACCCCTGAGGGTGACATAGTTCCCTCCGCACTGGTGGCTAATCTTCCGTACAACATCTCCGTACCGGTCATCCTCCACATTCTCGCCACCTTCCCCACGATTACCCGCGGGCTCGTCATGGTGCAACTGGAGGTCGCTGATCGCCTCGCTGCCCCACCAGGATCGAAGGTGTACGGGATCCCCTCGGCGAAACTGGCGTGGTATGCGAGCGCGACTCGGGTCGGGACAGTACCGGCCACCGTGTTCTGGCCCCAACCGCATGTCGAATCGGGGCTCGTCCAGTTTGTGCGACGCGAACCACCAGCAGGCGCTGATCGTGAGTCTACCTTCGCACTCATTGACGCCGCGTTCTCCCAGCGACGCAAGATGCTGCGATCGGTACTGTCCAGCAAGTACGGCCCTGGGCTCACTGACGCCTTAATCCACGCTGGTATCTCTGGCGAAGCCCGCGGGGAAACTCTCTCCATCGACGACTTCGCCCGACTCGCTGGGGCACTAAAGGGGATAGTCTGAAGGGGTGCAACACGACGCAGACCAGAACCGTCATTCCGCGGAGCGCGCCAGCGAGACCCACCCCGTCATTCTGCGGACGGGCGAAGCTCCGTCTCGCAGAATCCAGGATCCACCCTCGGATGAAATCGAGAGTCTGACCCCCGCGGCGTACCCGCACTGGATTCGTACCATCACGATCTTCCTCACCGGTCAAACCTTGTCGATCTTCGGCTCAGCAGTCGTCGCGTACGCTGTCATCTGGTGGGTCGTACTCACCACCGGATCAGGATGGAAGTACGCCCTGATCATCATTGCCGCCCAACTTTCTCAAGCGCTCACCACCCTGCCCGGCGGTATTCTGGCGGACCGCTTCCACCGGAAAACCCTGCTCATCGGCTCCGATATTTTCGTCACCTGCTGGACGATCATCCTTGCCATCTTCCTGCTGAGAGGCTTCGAGTCTTTCTGGCTCATCGCAGCAATCCTGTGTCTTCGCGGGCTCGCTGGCGGGGTACGGCTCCCCGCCGAGGGTGCTGTCATCCCCCAACTCGTACCCGAAAACAAACTCATCCGAATCAACTCGATCAACGCCACCCTTGTTGGGCTCAACTACATTGCCGCACCAGCGGTCGCTGCCCTACTTCTCGCCGCACTGCCGCTGGGCCTGATTCTTTTTGTTGATGTGATCACCACCGTGATTGGGGTGGGGTGCATCCTGGCAGTTACGATCCCCCGCGTGAAGTCCCGAATCGAAGCGCCCACCAAGATCACGGGGTATGCCACTCAGATGCTGGATGCTGGTCGTTATGTGATGGCGATCCCGCAGTTAAAACGACTAGCGATCATCATGGTGGTTATGTTTATTGTCGTGCTCGGGCCAGCCAACATGGGCCCTGTCATGGTCGTACGGTTCTTCGGTGACGAGAAATGGATGCTGGCTGCTATAGAGATGGTGTGGAGTGTGGGCATGATTGCGGGCGGTGGAATCATGGCGATCTGGGGCGGACCAAAGAACCGCATGACTCTCGCCCTAGCGGTCACCGGTATGTGGGGCATCTTCAGTATTGGCCTCGGGCTGTCCCCCAACATCTGGGTTTTCCTCGTCGTCATGGCTGTGTTCGGCCTGACCCTGCCGGGGTTCAACATTGTGTCCATGACATCTGTTCAAGAGCGTGTTCCTGAACATCTTCTTGGCCGTACGATGGGACTCATCAACTTCATCATGGCTCTAGCGATCCCTCTGGGAATGGTCATCGTCGGCCCTCTAGCTGATGTGATTAACCTTCGAGTGCTCGCTGTTGTCTGTGGGGTGATCGGTATGATCTTCATCGGTGCCGTGAGCTTGGATCGTGGACCAGCTTCGCGGCTGTACGCCCCTGAGTCTTCTGACGGTGATTAGCGCAAAATCTCGCGTTGAAAGCCTTTGAACCATGTGCCCCTCCACGTGAGCACTCCTGTGTCACCAGCCGTCAACTGCCCATAGACCGTACCGATAACTCGGAACTCTAGCCGGTTGCGATCCGGCAACTCAAAGGTGACGAAATACCTCGTACTGCTATTGCCAGATTGCCCATAGACATGGGTCCTTTTGTCCACGACGGTGACAGTCTCGCTCAACACTGATGCTCCTAGGTTCTGGATGAGTCTTTTCCCAGCTGCGGTGAGACCAGCCACAATAAAGACGATCAAGATAATCAGAAGTATCAGTATGACAATGGCGATGATTGTTAATAGTGGTCCCATGGGATTATTATATCTCAGATATGGATGTCCGTACACGCCCCGGGAACCAGACTCACGCTGGGCCCTACCCTTGGAACGCCATGATAGTGAAAGCTGTGACAGCCACAGCAAGCATCACTCCCACGACCACAAACAGAAGGACCCCTAGGTTCTTCCTCCGTTGGTTGTTTTCTCCGGTACGCACGTTCGCCACCTCCCCAGTTTAGTGGTTGTTCACCTGGCCATACTCACAAGTCATTCCGCGGACGTCACCCACCCAGCCATTCCGCGGAGTGCACCAGCCCGACTCGCAGTGCTCCGCAGGGTGACGGGAAAACGTCATTCCGCGGAGGGCCTTTATCTTGTCATTCCGCGGAGCGAAGCGACTCGCGGAATCCAGACAAGGAACCAACCACAAAGAAGAGTCTGTTAGTGGTGAGTGAACCAGACAGAATCTTCACGGTAGTCAGTGTGATATCTGGACCCTGCGACTTCGCGCAGGGTGACAGGGGCGGGGTGCTCTGTGTGTCTCAGTGGGCGGAATTGCTCGTACTTCTCAAAGGAGAGTCCTAGACTCTTGCCCACCTGATAACAACGGAAGTTAACCATGTTTTGTTCACAGTGCGGTTCAGTCAATGCCGACAACACACAATTCTGCAAAATTTGTGGGGTGTCCACTTCTGAAGCCCCCCCCCCCCCCCCCACCCCAAAACCCCTTTTCCTCCTCCGCGGGCACCCCCCGG
>WRIJ01000014.1 GCA_009782785.1 Propionibacteriaceae bacterium
CACCGACACTTCGGGCATGCCATGCCGCTGACCAGCCAGAACGCCGCTGCGGCTAGGGCGGATACGCGGGGGGTATGGCGGGATCAGCGTGGCGCGGGCCTGGGAGAATAGAGGTATGCCCAGGGCGAGTGCTGCCCCGGCTGGGCCGTCGAGGCGGCATGTGGTTGTCGAACCGGGGGTGCCGTTGTGCGTACGCACGTTTCTGTCATCGCGACGCGGGTGATGTGTGGACGTTGACTAGACAGGATGCTGATGAGTTTTGTCGCGAAGAAGCTTTGATTGCTGCTTCGGAGTGTCCGGCTGGCAGGTTGGTGGCTGTTTCGAAAGACGATGGTCAGGATCTCGAAGAAGAGTTCTCCCCTGAGGTGGTCGTACTGCAGGATCCTCAAAAGGACGTCTCAGCTGCTCTTGCCGTACGCGGACCCGTGCAGTTGGTCTCTGCTAATGGTGAAGAGTACGAGGTACGCAACCGTGTGGCACTATGTCGTTGCGGACAGTCCAGCAACAAGCCGTACTGCGATGCCTCACACGTCAGCGCCGGTTACACCGATGGACGCTAGGGGACCAGGCAAGGAAAGCCGCAGAAAGACGGCGAGAGGGAACACAAAAGGTCCCCTTGTGCTGGAGCCTCTTGGAAAGTGGATTGATAAGCGGAAACGCCGATAATACTGCGTGGAGCATCGCCCGCGACTCGAACCGTCTTCACTTCGTGAATCCGGTGTTCGAGTCCTCAAGATCTTGGATGATGTTCCATTGTGTTCCTCGCGGTAAGCGCTACGCACTGGTGATCTTCGACCGCCACACCTTCGGTGTAATACCGCTCGTCAACACTCGTTCGCTCGACGAGAATCCCCAAGCAAGCTTGGGATTCTCTCCTCGCTCTCTCGTGTGGAGCATAGGGGACTCGAACCCCTGACTTCGACCTTGCAAAGGTCGCACTCTACCAGCTGAGTTAATGCCCCAGGTACCCACAGCGGTCCGAGAGCCAACCTGGAACGGATATATAGAATTCCAGGCCGGGGTGCCCACCGCGGGCAACGAGAGTATATCCTAGTCAAGCAGGCGATTTAGCCCAAATCGGCCCATTTCTTATCAAGATGTTATCCACAACCTGCTCTGGGGGCATCAGGAACTACCGAGCCGCCTCACCAAGCTAGCTCACCGTGACGTACTAATCCTCCTGTGAGCAGCAGTCACACCCAGGAGTAGGGACCCGAGACAAGGCCTCATCCCACAGTCGTCGCGCCTCAGTCTGCTTTTGGCTCAACATGACACCAGCAAAAGACAGCCCAGCGAGGATCAACACCAAGTACAAGAACTTTTTCATACCCCCAGTCTCTCACGGCCCGCCAATAGCCTCAACCATCCACTGAATCTGATGAGTGGGGTGGCACCCATTCAAACACTTGATATCCACCCGAGACCCCCACATGAGTGTCCATCATGGTGGGACACAAATGTTGAAGAGCTCCGTACTTCAAGCGTAGAAACCGGCAATAAACCCCCGCTCGGACAACAACATGACACCAATGCGACAATTCCGCCACCACCATGGAGACACATTCGCATTTGCGACAGCAAATACCGCGTCTCGGCCAACGCAGAAGGCAACAGACACAGAGTTGAGTGGGGTTTCAACAACAATGAGGGGAGTCTCATGAAGGTTCAATCAGCACGAGCGACAATGATCCAGTTCTATCCTATGGCCGCAGGTGAATCACCAGGAGTTATCATTTCGCGACTTAACCGAGAATGGGAAGAGTATGCTCAACAAGTTCCTACCTGGGCCTCCAACTGCGCAACGATGGCAATGGTGCTCCACAGCATTCGATTCGACCCAGATCGTGTACTCAGTGAACTCATTTCAGCATGTCAAAAAGGTGATCGACTTGCTGGGCGCGTGATCGTGCAGGCACTGCTGCCCAAAATCATCCTCATGGCATCAACCAACCCGTACCCTCCCATAGAGCACATTCTTTCTGCTCTGTGGATCCGCATAGCCCATTATCGCCTGGATAGGCGCCCATGCTGTGTGGCAGCAAACCTTACTCTCGATGCGCGCAAGGATGCTGTGGCAGAATGCCGAGTACGGGTGAGTGCCCCTCAAGAACATGTGGAAGACCAGGAAAAACACACGGCCGAAGAGATAATTGACACCGCCCGAGATCTCAGGTTGGCGACCTCACAATCATTAAACATCGTGGAAAAGGTGTACGTCGATGGACTTCCCAGTGCGCAGGTCGCGAGCCTCTACAACATGAGTCCAGCAGCAGTACGACGGCGCTGCTCGGACACTGTTCGGCGTCTTCGAGACCAGCGACACCTTCTCTATGACGTAGTCGCCGGTTAGTACCTCCAAACTCCAGGCAGTGACCTACACTAGTTGGGTGCGTATAGATCAATGGTTGTGGGTGGTACGTCTGTTCAAGAGCCGTTCGCAAGCAACGACTGCTTGTCGTGGAGGACGGATACGTTTGAACGGAAAAATCGCCAAAGCCTCTGCACAGGTCGCTCCAGGCGACATCATCACTTGGCGAGATCAACTGCGAACACGGGAAGTACGGGTCGTCGTCCTGCTTCCTCGAAGAGTGGGGGCTCCCCTCGCGGTTGAAGCCTATCTTGATATGTCTGAGCCTCTTCCACCGAAAGAAACCACTGGCGGGGTCCCTCAGCGAGATCCGGGTGCGGGACGCCCAGAGAAGAAGGATCGCCGCGACCTTGATCGCCTGAGAGGTTTTCAGAAATAAGTGCTGGCGAGCGTGGGGTATACTCATGGGCTGAGTCTGTGCAGATCGACTTTTCGACTTTCGATAATCCAGTAAAGGTGGAACTGACATGAATATTCGTCGCATACTTGTGGGGGCCACAACCCTGTGTCTCCTGGGTACTTTGAGTGGTTGTGGTTTCTTCTCTGGTGACAAGCGCGATCCGGATGGACGAGTGACCGCCTCAACGAATATCGATGCTTTCTCTCTCCAGGTCGGCGACTGTATCATCACTGCTGATTTGGGTGATCAGTTCACAGAAATTCCGGTTGTTCCTTGTGGTGAAGCCCACGATGCTGAAGTCTTTCATTCTTTCGATATGCCTGACGGTGATTATGACGCTGACGAACTCAAGGAGAATGGAAACAGAGTCTGTTACGGGACAGTGAAAGAATACGTTGGCCCGAATTACTACAAAGTCACTGAACTTGGGTTGGATGTTTATTACCTCGGCCCAACACCATCCTCCTGGAGCAATGGGGATCGTACGGTCACCTGCATTGCCAATGCTGCATCTGGGGAAAGCGAACTGACCTCCAGCGTCAAAGGAATGGGCAACTAGCACCACTAGATGCGCACCCCCCCCCAGGGAAGGGCATCGCCCACCCAGCGACGGCTACCAGCAGGTTCTCACCAGTAGGTAAACTCTCGAGAGTTCATGAAGAATCCGTGATGGGTACTCGTATCCCAACACAGGACTCCCTCATCTTGGCTTCGGCAAGCAACATCACCCATGTTTGCCACCGTACCTTCTGCCAGTGTAGGAATCGACAATCCTTCGCTCTTGTTGTTTGCCCATGGCGGTACATCTCCATACCATTGCCCGCTCACAGTGCCGTTGCTGAGGATGGGAGCAACAGATCCTCCCGTCACAGGTTTCTCTGGCGTGATGTCACCAGGCAGGCTCCACGATTGGTTCTTCGTCTCACAAAACACCATGCCAGGACCATAAGCATCAGTCGTACATCCGATATTTCCGTTTGGTGTGGAGAACTGGGTGAAGGTCATGTACTGCCCTTGAACACGAGGAGTGGTAGCACTGTACGGCATCCCCTCACAAACCACGTTATCAATACCGTTGGGTAGCAGTACGCCACCAGGACACTTGGTTTGCTGACTGGTTTTGATGACAGAGATCGCCTCTTTAAGTTCACCCAAACTTGCATCGACAGACTCCACCATGGTGGTGCGTTCCATAAGGTTGAAGGTTGTACGGGTTTGCAGAGCAGAATCGATCACCTCTTTCAAGGCAATACGATTGGCTTCTTCTTTCACCAGACCTTCTGATGATTCGTACACTGCTTGTGCTTCTTCGATAGCCGCAGAGAGTAGCTCCCCCAGGTACTCCATACGGCTTTCATCGACTTGGAGAGTCTTCGCGCTCAGAGTCTCTGTCGCTTTCTGTACGACGGCTGTGGTCTCTTCCAAGGTAGCTATCTGGAGTTTCGTTTCACCAGTGGAGGAAGCCTTCGCGGGAGTCTTGTCCTCTATATGTGGGGTGGCACTGACAATTTCTGCAGCTAATGCCTCATGCAGGAGGGGATCTTTCAACTGATCTGCCTCGGTGATCTCCAGTGACTCGGTGGCATCAGCCACAGCGGTAGTGAGCGCATCCCGTGCCGTACCATATTCCTCAACCGCTGTGTCAAAATCCTTGTTCAACATCGAGGGTTGGATGACGAAAAAGAAAACCGCCACCCCAATGCCAGCAAGCAGGACAAGTCCCCCAAGGACGGATCCGATAATGATCGGTTTCTTCTTTGAGCTCTTCTCCCCCGATTCGCCATCAGCCGATGGTGATGCCGAACCCTCAGAGGTCGGCGATGGCGTCAATGCCCACGGTGAACTCTCCGAGTGTGTCGCAGGATCAAATGCTGCAGGTGGTTCAAAACTGACCGCAGGGAAGGCGGCCTGTTCAGGGTATGCCATGGGGTCCATGATCGCTGTTGCAGCCTCACGAGCTTCTCGTTGACGCAAAGCCTCATGAACAGCTTCATCACCGTACTGCTCAATATGGGCAAGCAACCCCGGATAAGCATTCGGATGTTTGGCTACCTCAACCCAAAGATCCTGGTGATGAGTGGTGATAGTGAGAAGATCCTCATCCGACGTGGCGGCGTCATTCAGAGCAGCTCTGGCTAGGTTGCGGTCATCGATGAGACTCACGATGGTACCCCTTTTCTTTTACTTTCCTTTACCCTTCACACTTGAGGTGAGCTCAGTACGTTCTGACTTCGCATAAGCGAGACAGGCGATCGTGCGATCACCATTCTGCCAGGAATTCTCTGATGGAGCGAAAAAAGTCAGCCCCAACCCCCGTGAAGAGACAAAACTGTGTCGCGACCCCACATAGTCAAGCATGGCTTGAGTGCAGGTGTCTTTGGCAGTTTTTTCTACAGTCGCTTCGACATAGTCATCCCCAGTGGCCTCAAAAACTTTGATGATTTCGGAATCATGCGGTGTGCTGCAGGCTACGCGTGGAACGGATTGGAATCGCCCCTCAAGGTGGCGGATAATCAAACAGTCACCGAGAGCCAGATTCTTCACATCAACCCCATTGGTTACCATAGACTTGATATCTTCCACGAGGGTGTCGAGGTCGTTGACCACCTGGCGTACGTTCAAGGTTGAAGTATTGAGTTCATTGACTTGGTCGCGGATCTCTACAGCTGTTTCGCCCATGTCACCGGGTTCAGCGACGAGGGTCCTCGCCTGCTCGATCCCTTGGGCAAGATTCTCTAAAAGGGAAGGATCGTCAAGTTGTTCAATGGTCGTCGATTCTTGAATATCTATAGCATCTCGTAGGGAGCTGAACAGTGAATCCTGCGCTAAGCGGTAGCTTGAAACGGCTTGCTCGTAGTCATCGGTGGCTTGGATGAGCGCTTGACGAGGTTGGACAACCAGGATGGAAACCAGAGCAATGGCCAGGAGAACTATCCCTATCGAGACAGCCGAATAGAGCATTGTTCGGGTCTTCAGTTTTCCTGGAATGAGATGCTTGCGTGTCTTCTCAGGTGTGGGGTACGCCGGTTCATGCTCGGCCCTTGAGTCGATATCGTGAGAGTACGAGTTCAGGGACGGCCGTGGTTGCGCGGAGGCCCCACTACTGTACGCCGACTGGGGTCTTCTCGTCCGAGGTAGGTTCGTATGCGGCGGATCGGGATCTCGTGGTCGAGAACGTAATGCTTCAAGAACCGCGTCATCACCTTTCTCTTCAAGGAAGGCTAGAAGAGACGGGTACGCATGAGGGTGTGCAGCAATCAACGGCCACAGGTCTGGGCGCTTTTGAGCAATGGAGGTGAGATCATGTGCTGAAGCCGAAGGACTCTCCACGACTACTCTGGCAGCATCAAAATTACTCACTGCATTGTCCCTTTCACCTGGCGCGACAATCTGTCAGGAAAAGAATACCGGCTGGAGGGGATTGGCGTCTTGTCGGTTGGTTCAAGAAACTTTCCGCACCTGGGAGTGGATCACCAGCGAGTGAAAGAATCCTTATTGACACGGAAGCCGTGATGTGACGTGACATCCCAGCACACCGCACCTTGTTCTGTACTCAAACAAGCAACATCACCGAAGTCTGCAACTTTGCCCACTTTGAGTACGGGTGCTTTGACACCATTCGACTGGTTACTTTGCCAAGGTTGAGCACTATAGGAGCTTGTCCCTCGTACCTCACTGTTGGTGATCGTTGCATGGCAGGGTGCTGAGGTGATGCAGTCGTTGCCTACCGAGTCTGGGAAATCCCACTTTCGTTCAGGTACTTCACAAATCATGGCACCAGTAGTGAAAGCATCCTTCGTACAGCCCACATCACCTGACGGTAGTGAGAACTGTATCGTGGAGCGCCCACTGACTTTGGTGACACTAGCATCCTCAGGCATGCCTCCACACACCATGGCATCAATACCTGGGGGAAGAACCGTACCGTTCTCGCACTTGGTCTTTTTCACAGCCAGTACGGCGTTGGTCGCCATTTCGAGTGCAGCTCGTTGTTCTGCAATAGTTTCCAGAACACTCTCGTGATTCGTGGTGTTCACGGCATCAATGTTTTGCCTCGCAGCAGTGAGCACAGTCAGCAAGCTTTGGCGTACTGCATCATCAGGTACGAGCCCTTCAGACGTGTCATAGAGTTCTTGGGCAGAATTCATCAACTCGGTCACGGCAATGGTAGCAATCTGGGCTCTATTAGAGTTCACGTCCGAGGTTGCATTACCCACACTTGCTGTCATAGCAACAATTTGTTCCCTGCGAGTGTTCAACCGCTTAGTTTCGGCACGGATTGCTTTCGTTGTGGCTGGCATTTCTGGAGAAACATCCAAGAGCTCATTGGCATCAGCGATCGTTGATTCGAGAGTGGTCAACAAGGTGAGGTTGTCGACTTCGTCTTCCCCAACAGTGGCTAGAGTCTGCTCAGCTTGGCCTATAGCATTGCGCAACTCTTGCTGAGTAGTTTCGTAGTGTTCTTTCGCTGACCTAAAGTCTGCACGAGCCTGATAAGGCATGAGCAGGGCCATAATCAGTATCAAAACGACAGCAAGGAAGGCAATCACTCCAGCAATGACCCACGGCGTCATGGGCTTCTTTTTGCTGGAAGGCTTTTTAACAGTCTTTTTAACAGTCTTCTTGGGTTTGTCTTTGCTGGTTGACACCTCTGTTTCATCGGTGTCGTCTTGGTCGGATTCGTCCTCGTCTGTTTCTTTGTCAGATTCTGGATCAGAGTCTTCTTGAGACTTTTTATCCGATTTCTTGTCCGATGTCTGGTCAGCTTCGTCATCATCGGTGTCAAAGTCAGCATCAATGTCGAATTCATCATCGAGGTCTAGGTCAATGTCGTCGACTATCTCTTTAGCATCCTCTTTCACCTTGACCGCATCGTCGCGTACCTCACGCTCAACAGTCTTCACTGTTGCTGGTTTATCCAAGTCGATCTCGTCGAGATAATCATCAATGTCGTCGAGTGATGCTTTGAGCTCTTCAACAGGTTTGCGGTGAATATTCGGGTTGTTCCAGTCTTCGAAGATTTCGTCAAGAGCTGAATCGATACTCTTGGATTCGCTTGTACGTAGCGGTCTGCGTACTGGAGGTGTGGGGGGGAGGCGCAAAGGGTCGCCGATTGAGGTGGTGGGTTTGTCCACGTTGAGTCGCGCCCGATCAGTCACTCGGGAGGTGCGCTCTGAAGTGAGGCGAGTACGCTCAGTGGAGGTACGCGTCGACAGGCTTGATGACCCCCCGCGATCGGTCGATAGCCGAGGACGAGTCAAGGAATCCGGTGTCGGGACTTCGTCGCGTGCACTACGGAAACTTGATGTCGTGGAAGCAGTACGAGAGGTGGAGAACTCGTCGCTAGTCGACTGGGTTGTTCGTGGACGCAGCGAAGTCGAACGTGTTGTTCTGGTTGACGCGGGTTGGCTTGCCAGTTTCTTTAAAGCTGATTCAGCATTGGCGTGACCAGCAGCTCTGTCCAAAAGATCTGGATGTGCTGCGGCTATCGCCATGAGTTCGGCACCGGTTGTACTCGGTTGACGCAAGGCTGCTAGAGCTGCCCCTCGAAGTTGCATGTCACGCACATCTGCTCCTCAGAATCTGGTATTCGCAACAAATACTGCCGTTCTGTCATCCATGCGAGCATGAACCTACGACGGCGATATGTCAGTCTATTCGCTCGCGGACAAGGTTCCAAGTCGTGTTGAGATTTGCCTCCAGAGCTTGCACCATCGGGCCTGGCCTATCTTTTTCATCGCACCAGCCACCCAAGTGGCGTTCACCAGTGCAGGAATCGGTCCCGGTTGATGAGAAAACCATGGTGGGTATCAATGTCCCAACATATGACTCCATCTTCAGTACTCAAACAGGCAACCTGTCCCATATTGGCTGCTTGCCCATAGTTGAGGGTAGGTACTTGACTCCCCTGACTGCGACTATTAGCCCAATCACCCACCCCTTGATTCCACAGGCCCTCAACTCTGCCGTTTTCGATAGCTGGTTGTGGATCACCGGTCACACCTGGGGGATTATTTACCTTGAGCTCCCCTGGCATCGACCAGGAGCGATTAATGATCTCGCACGTGAAATTCAAATACGACGATGCCGTACAGCCAATATTTCCGCTCGGCATTTGGAACTGGGCGATAGTGCCCCAACCAACATTGACTCGCGGGTAGGTGGCACCAGCAGGCATACCACCACAGACAGCCTCGGGAATCCCCGGCGGGAGCAGGATTCCATTGGAACATTTCTTAGACTGCCCGGCTCGTACTGCATCCAAGCGTGAAGCCAACTCTTTGAGACTGCTACCGGCTGCTTGCGACATGGTATCTCGATCCATGGATGCTAGTTCTGAGACAATCCTGTTCGTGTCCTCGATGGCGTTACCCAGGGCAACCCGAGTCTGTTCATCAGCCACAGCTCCATTCGATTCCTCAAACACTTGCCGAGCTTCAGTTAAAAGGTTAGTGAACTGAGTACGGTAGTACTCAATGCGAGAATCATCCATAGCTTTCGTTGTCGCAGTCAGTGAGTCCACTTCTTGCAGTACGAGCGTGGTCGCCTCAGTCATCGTTGTGACCTGCTCGCGCACCTCAGCAGTGGATTGGGCTTTATCTGGAGCAAAATCAACGTACTCTTCTGCGTCCGTGATCTCCTGCTGAAGCTTTTCGAGTAGCGAACTGTCACTGAGGTGATCCGATCCCGTGAGAAGGACATCAGAATTAGTGAGGTGGAGGGAAGCCTTAGCATCAACAATGGCGAGGCTGAGTTTGTCTTGTGCCGCAGAGAACTCTTCCACAGCACTGTCAAAATCTGTTCCGGTTGAGGATGGCTGAATCACAAAGAAAAAAAGCACGGCACCAATTCCGCCCAGAAGGGCAACACCCCCAGCAATCGCACCAATAAGGATAGCAGTCTTGTTGGATTTCTTCTCAGGTGGGGTGGCCAAGTATTCAGGAGGTACCATCCCTGGTGGTGCCATCACCGCATTCGGGTTGAAACCAGTCTGTGGGTCATAGCGCCCGTGAGGATCACGATAGGCCGCTTGGTTGAGAAGGTCCTCCCCCAGTGGAGCCACACCCGGGTCCGTACCGTGAAAGGTTCCAGGAGTCACCATGACTGGGGAAATCTCCATAGGCAATCCAGCAACTGGATTATCGATAGCCATCTCAGCGCCCACAGGCGTGGGGTTCACTGCAGGTTCGCCATCGGTCGTACCGCGTTGGTTGATCGCCTCTTGGACAACAGCGCCCCCGTACTGGCCAAGATGAGTGAGCAAATCAGGATAAGTATTGGGATGTTTGGCGATATCGACCCAAAGTCCTGGGTGATGGTTGGTTATCGCGAGAAGATCCTCAGGAGTCGTGGCAGGATCTTCCAAGGCACGTTGGGCAGTCTCGAAATCGACCAAGTCACTCATGGATCTACCTCCAGTTTCCTCCAGTGCCGAGGATGTCCTCACCAGGTTGTCGCGAAGCTGCCCAATCACCGCAGACACCTGTGTAGTCCGGTGGTCGTTGAGGTTTCATTCGAGCAGGAAGCCAACGTGTTTAAGAATACTCACCGGCCCAGTTGATGTCACGGCACACCCACATAATGAACATCACCTGTCACATTTGGTCCCGTTTGGGTGCTGGGCAGAACCTCACGGTATGCTGAACCCTGGCAGTTGTTGTCCCCCCTTGAGGTGAGTGATGAGAAATGCCCATATAACCGGATGCACGAGAGACGAGGAACGCGTCAATGTTTAAGAATCTACAGCAGGCACAAGACTACTGCCGCGACAATGGAATCAAAATGGTCGACTTCATGATGATCGATCTGAATGGACGCTGGAGGCATCTCACCATCCCTGCCGAGAGGCTCACCGAGCACACCATGGAGCACGGGATTGGTTTCGACGGCTCCAACTATGGGTTTGCACCCATTGAGAAGTCGGACATGATTTTCGTTCCTGATCTGTCGAGTGCCTATGTCGATGAATTTTCTTCCGTACCCACTGTGGCCATGATCGGTGATGTTTTCGTCATCGATCTGCCGAAGAACCGCCGCTTTGATCAGGATCCTCGCAACGTGGCGTACCACGCACAGGAATACATGAAGAAGTCGGGTATTGCCGACGAAATGCGCATTGGCCCTGAGTACGAATTCCACGTATTTGACCATGTGTCCTATGAGGTGAGTCCACACAACACGAGGTACACCCTCGACTCTGAGCAGGCGGAATGGAATTCTGGTGACGAGATCCACAACCTGGGTTACAAGATGGCGAAAAAGGGTGGGTACCACATGGCACCGCCACTGGATCAGCTCAGTGATTTCCGTTCCGAGGTTGTGATGCTGATGGAAAACCAGGGCATTCAGGTTAAATACCATCACCATGAGGTTGGTGGCCCAGGTCAGCTGGAGATCGAAGTCGAATTCGGCGGAATGATGGAAATGGCTGACAAGACCATGATGGCCAAGCATCTCATCAAGAACTATGCGGTGAGTGTCGACAAATCAGTCACCTTCATGCCGAAACCTCTCTATGAAGAAGCTGGCAATGGGATGCACGTCCACATGCACTTGTTCAAGGGTGGCAAGCCACTGTTCTATTCCGAGGAAGGGTACGCCCAACTTTCAGAAATGGCACACCATTTCATCGGTGGACTACTCACCCACGCACGCGCCCTGTGTGCCTTCACCAATCCGTCAACCAACTCGTACAAACGCCTTGTGCCTGGGTACGAGGCTCCTGTGACTATTGGGTACGCCACCTCGAATCGTTCGAGTGTGATTCGTATTCCGGCGTACGCAAAAGCGCCCATGGATAAGCGTTTCGAACTGCGCTCACCAGATGCCACCTGCAACCCGTACTATGCTTTCGCAGCAATACTCATGGCGGGCCTGGATGGGGTCAAGAACAAGATCAGCCCTGAGGGTCATGGCCCATATGACTTCAACCTCTATAACCTGACAGCTGATGAGCAGAAGAAGATTGAGCAACTTCCTCGTACCTTGGATGAGGCCCTTGATGCTCTCGAAGCTGATCATGACTTCCTGACTGAAGGTGGGGTCTTCCCCCAGCGCCTGATCGATATCTGGCTGGAGAACAAGAGGGCTGAAGCGGCACGCTGCTCCCAGATTCCACACCCCGTGGAGTTTGAGCTGTACTACGACCTGTAAACCACAGTTCCATCACAAGAGGACGTGCCTTTTGTGTCACATTCCGCGCAGCGTTGCCCACCCACCGTCCGCGATTGCATGGCAACTGATGCACATAACGTTGCGTAGTGACTGCACCCACCCAACCCGGTCATCCTGTGGAACGAAGATCGCCGAACCCACGTCACCCTGCGGACGGGTGACGAGCGAAGCGAGGAACACCGTCTCGCGGGGTCCAGGTATCACACTGACCACTATGAAGAGTCTGTCAAATGTGCTCACCACCAACAGACTCTACACTGTGGTGATTGCTTGTCTGGATTCCGCGAGTCGGGCTAACGCCCTCCGCGGAATGACCATCTGGGTGGGGAACACGCAGTGACCATCTGGGTGGGGAACACGCAGTGACCATCTGGGTGGGGAACGCGGAATGACCAGGTGGTTACTGAACGCGGACCAGGTGACCCTGTGAGAATTTGGTTTCATTGACCGGTTTTGAGTTTTGCGGTACAATCGGCACCGACTGATCAGGGTTAATTCTCAAACATTTGTGCTTGTGAACCCCTGAAAGCCATGGATCAGGGCCGACCCCATGGATGATAAGTGATTGGAGCCGACCATACTTTCATCAACCGTAATTGCGTATCTCGCTATAGGCGTGTTTGTGGTCAGCTATGGTCTCATTGCCACAGAAAAGGTCCATAGGGTTGCTGCAGCCCTCGGCGGTGTCGCTGTCATGATTCTTCTCGGAGTGGTGACTGCAGATTCGGCTTTCTTTGACCACACCACCGGGGTTGACTGGAATGTGCTCTTCCTCCTCTTCGGGATGATGGTGATCGTGTCGATCCTGCGCCATACGGGGTTGTTCGAGTTCATTTCACTGTGGGCGGCACGTGCTTCTCAAGGAAAACCAGCACGATTGATGCTTCTGCTGATCTTGGTGACATCAGTGTTTTCTCCCATTTTGGACAATGTCACCACGGTGTTGTTGGTAACGCCGGTCACTCTCTCGGTGTGTCAACGTCTCAGGATTGATCCTGCCCCTCACCTCATTGCGCTGATTCTTGCCACGAATGTGGCTGGCCTGGCGACCCTCATCGCTGATCCTCCCAATATCATCATCGCCTCCCGTGCGGGGCTCACTTTCAATGACTTCCTGATCCACTCTCTTCCCTTATGCATCATTCTCCTTGTTGTTGTTGTCTTCCTCATGAGGATCATTTTCCGCAAACAGCTCAAAGAGAAAATCAATGTTGATGAGGTGCTGGAGGGTATCCACCCTGCTGATGCGATCAAAGACAAATATCTCCTAGCCAAGTGCCTAGCCGTACTCGTACTGACCCTCATCGCTTTTGGTTTCCATACGACCCTCCATACTGATCCATCGGTTGTTGCCCTCTTAGGTGCTGGCGCGATGGTGATCGTCAGCCGTACGACCCCTCAAGAGTTCCTTCAAGAAGTGGAATGGATGACACTCGCCTTCTTCATGTCCTTGTTTGTTCTTGTTGGCGGCCTCGTCAGTGTTGGGGTGATCGGCAAACTGGGCCAGATGGCAGCAGACCTCATGGGTGGAAATGAATTGATTGGTGCAACAGGACTCCTCGCCTTTTCAGCAGTAGCTGGATCCTTGGTCGACAATATTCCTTATAGTACGGCGATGACTCCGGTGGTTGAAACGATGGTCGCATCGACAGGCACTATCGGGGCAGATTCTCCCCTGTGGTGGGCTTTCGTCTTTGGATCCGATCTTGGAGGCAATGGTACGGCTGTGGGTGCTGGAGCTAATGTCGTTGTCTTGGGTGTTGCGGCCAAGTGGGGTCGTCCTATTAGTTTCTGGAAGTTCACGAAGTACGGTTTACTCGTCACCGGAGTCACTCTGGTCGTGAGCTGGATATATCTCTATGTGAGATATTTCCTCTAGGTCGGCTCAGCGGTTGGATCTCCAGTCATTGTGGGCACGTCTTGGGTTGCTGTTTGCGTGGGTGCAGGTAGGCATACTGTCCCCGACGGAATATCGATAATAAGCTTGGGTTGTTCAGCGTACGCTGTCGCTTCTTCAAAACTGTTGCCCACAATGACCTCGACCGTGTGATCAACTCGCCCATCACCGACGATTTGGGGGTCTTTAAACATTCCAGCAACCAACTGGACTTCAGGGCTATCTTCAGATGTGCCAACGACCATGACAGTGAGAACCTTGGCGTCCTTCTTGTTCTCAATCTTGTCAATGATGAATCCCACACCTTCAAGACGTGTGGCAGTCCGCCCTGCTAACCCGCGCATGGAACCGCCGTTATAGACGTTCACCGTCACAGCCTTTGGTTCGAGAACTGACATACTCGATGTTTGGCATTCAATGGGCTCCGGACCAGGTGGCACTTTCGTGACTGTCTTGTATCCCCACACAACTCCCACCAGGAGGAGCGACAGAAGAACCACGAGGGTGACCAGTGTCGACCACTTCCTCAGCAGTTGTTTGATATCCCCTGTGTTGATGTCCACTAATTCTCCTTGGTGGTTGGATTCATAAAGAATCCTACTGGATTCTGTCCAAGATCACGGGCATTGGCGATTCGATTGGGAAATTGGGGTTTTGTTCTCAAAATCCTGGAGTATAATTATCTTAGTTAGCATTTAAATTGCCCCAGCTTTTGGCTCGGGGCTATCGGTGCGGTACCTATGAAGCCTACGTGGCTGAAGCAAGTGGAGGTGCAATGCTCTGGTGGAATGACGCAGAGGCAAATCAGGATAGTCCTGAATCCTCAGACCAGCTGCGCCCAGAAACCGTTTCACGGAAATCTTCTGGAATGATGAAAGCTGAAACTGCCCGCGATAAGGGTTCACTCACCACTGATGCAAAGATTGGTGACACCAAGACATCATCGACCACTGAGAAAACCACAACCTCGTCCCCTAAGGCCTCAACAAAATCTTCTGCTTCGTCACCAAGTAGGACTTCTCGAAGCGAAAAATCTTCAACGCCAAAAGATGATTCTTCTCGGGAGTCCACAAATGAGCTGCCATCGAAGAAAACAGAGACGAAAGCGAAAACATCAAGTTCCAAACCTGCGACCACCTCGAAGCGTGAAACCTCTTCCACAACTGCCACATCCCAGGTGAAGGCCACCACATCGCAAGGCAATAAGTCCTCAGAGTCTTTGAAAGCTAGAACAGCTCGACTCAAACAAACACTGGGGAGTCATACAACAACCCCCAAATCGGATGCTAAGAAAACTGTCAAGGTTGATCACACTGCCCAAACCACAACTGCGAGTAAAGACACAGCAGAAAAGACTCCACCCACTTCAGGGACACCGGCAAAAGATAGTGGAAAAAAGACTGGCCAATCCTTGAAACCAGCCGACTACATCAAAGCGGCCATAGAAAAGGGGCAGCTGGCTCAAAGTTCATCGAAGACTAGTGGCAAGGTTGTCGATAAAGGTTCTGTTTCTTCTGGAACCAGCTCCTCGTCAAAGACTTCCCCAAGTTCGACGACCACAAGCAAGACGTCCGGGTCTAAAACACAGTCCTCTTCGCCAAAGACAACCACGCGTACCCGGAAAGTCACTCGCAGGGTTGTCAAGAAACCAACCAAACCACCCAGGGTTGTTGTCAGAGACGAATGGGGGGTTGCTGATCTCTCTCCTGAATCTATGCCTTTCAGCATCTGGGGGAGTCAAGGAGTACGAGATGGTGATGCTCTGCTGGCTCACCAATCTGCGCTCGATAAGGCAGCATCCCAGCAGCGTGCAGCAGAAAAAGCAGTAGCAGAACGACTAGCAGCGTCGCGTGCTGCTCGCAAAGCTTCCCAAGAATCGGCGAAGGTTGATTCAGTTAAACCAGAACCCAAGGTTGTTGATGCAACTGTCGTTGCTCCCATTGTTGTCGAGGCTGCTTCTGCTGCAGAACCTCGTACGCCCGTGGTAGAGGCGGCCGTACCTGCCGAAGAGGCAGCCGTACCTGTCGACGAAACCATCCTTGTACCGAGGGCTGAAGAAGAAACCTTCGATGTTCAAGAAACCAAAGCTGAACCTCTTGCACCTCCGAGCCACGTGGACCCCACCCAGGAAGTTGTGGCTACGAAGGTACTCCCTTTGATCCCGCCCGATCCAGATACTCTCGTACCAGTTCTTGTCCATCCGCTTGAACCAGACAAAGTTGAACCGGAACTGGTTTTGGTTACGCAACCACCACAGCCAGAACCGCCACAAGAAGTCACCGATCAAGTTCTGGAGTTTGTTATTCCTGCTGAATTGACAGCGCCCAAGGTTCAGGACGAAGCAGGCCAAGGGTTCACTGCCCCCGACAATCTCTCGACAGAGATCCAGAATGTGGCGCCACCTGGTGATACCCACCTCCAGCCGAGTGAACCGCAGCTCCCACCAACACTGTCATTCGTTGAAGCACAATCCCAGCAGGGGCAGAACCTCACCGCAGCACCTGGAGTAGGTACACCCATTGCGCCTCGGTTGAAGAAAGCTCGACCCAAGGCAAGTACGCCAAAGAAGACATCACTCAAGAATAGGATTGCCCTCACAGAAACTGGTGAGGTTATTGATCCGAAGCGTGGCAAGTTGATGACTGCCTTGGCGGCAGTTATTGGTCTCGTCTTAGCTGTTGGGGGTGTGGGAACTTCAGGGTTCTTCTATTTTGAGAGCCATGCCAAACCTGGAACCCAGTTGGCAGGACAAAGCGTTGCTGGGTTAGACCGTGACCAAATCCGCGGAATCGCCACCAATATTGCCCAAAACTATCGTCCCACAGTAGCCTGGGAGGGCCGTGAACTCTTGGTTTCACCGCAGGATCTTGGTGTGACCTTTGATGTGGAAGCAACAGTCGACAGCGTGATGAATGCCGCCGAAGCCCAAGGTGTTTCACAGAAATATAACCCTTTTGAGACCAAACAGGTCCCCATGGTCATGGATATCGACATCAAAACCCTCGAAACATTCCTCAACGAGAGTTTCATTACTGAGGACATGAGATCAGTTCCAGCGACGTTGAAATTCACTAAAGACAAGTTCACCTTGGTCCCAGGAATTGAAGGCACCAGTATTGATGCCAACCTGGCCGCAGAGACACTCATTGCCGCTGGTGGTGTCGTTGATGAGATTCCTGTGTCTACGGCTGTCGAGCCACCAGCGATCCTTGACGATGAAGCACAAAAGACTGTTGATGCAGCGAATTTGCGCATCAAGAATGCCCCAGTGATCTCTGGAAATGGCAAGAAGTACACTATTCCAGCTGCCAAGATTTCCAGCTGGATGATTCTCACTCCCGACTTCGATTCAGGCACGATCGGGTTAACGATTGATGAAGACAAAGTCCGTGAAGAACTGCCGAAACTCTTGGCTGACAATTTCACTCAACGCATGGTTGGCGGTGAGGTTCTCGTACGCCCCGATGGTGGAACCATTGCGGTGAAACAGTACGGCCGCGATGGCACTCAGGTGAAGGATCCTGATGCGGCAACTGCTGGCGTACTGGAGGCTCTCCGCGAAGGTAAAGCCGCAACAGTGAGCATCGAAATTGTTGTCCACAAGGCGACCAATAAGAAAGTCCAAATGGACGACAAGTACCTGGTCCCCAATGGTGAAAAGTGGGTGGAGGTGAATCGCTCAAACTACACAGTCACTATGTGGGAGGGTACGACCAAGATCAACTCGTACTCTGTTGTGATTGGTCGCCCCGGCACACCCACGACCCCAGGCGTCTTTAAGGTGTACGCCAAGATTCCGCGCCAGACAATGTCTGGTCCAGATTACCGTGTAGAAAATGTTCAGTGGATCGCCTACTTCAATGGTGATATTGCGCTTCATGGGAATTATTGGGTAGGAAGTTTCGGGCAAGCAGCTTCACACGGCTGTGTGGGCATGCCCAATTCGCAGGCCAAGGTTCTCTATGACTGGATCAGAGTCGGTACGATGGTTGTCGTCCACGACTAAGAAAAATCGTGGTGCGATGAGTGGGTTGAGTGATCAGCCAACCACTGCTTAGTGAAGGGAGCAGGAATGACTAAGCAGGGATGGCATCCAGATCCTGGTGGTCTCAAAGGATCCTATCGATATTGGGATGGTTCCCAGTGGTCCCAAGCTCTTTCCCCTTCCCCGCATGCTCCTGCTCCAGACCCGGCCTTATCGCCACTGGATGGAGATTCTTCGTCGTTCAACCCGGCAGCTCCCATGGAGGGGGGCCAGTCATCAGCTGGCGACGATGATGCTTATGACATTTATTCGATTGGTGCCACGAAAACCAAGCCACCATTGGCCTTGATGGCGTTCGTCACCCTTGTTTTCCTTCTGGTCGTGGGCCTCGTGGGTTTCCTCGTTGGCACATTCGTCTGGAACCCGTTTCATCCGATCGGTGAGAAAACCGAACTACCAGGACTGATCAACGACGGTGATCCGACCGAAATCTGCCCAAGAAAACCTGATGCCAATGAGCGTAAGGATCATCCCAAGCGGGACGGTCGACTCTATGGGGGGCGTCTGTCCTTCCCACAATTAGGCTCACCATGGTCGAGGCCGAATTATGGTGAAACTCGCGTACCTTTCGGTCGTGACACTGCTGAACAATCAGTGAAGATCCATAAGAACAAAAACCGGAAGGGGGCCTGGTCCTATTGGGTCGCCTCGCTCTTGGTGGGTGAACTCAATGCTGGGGATGGATTCTATTCCCCTGAAGAGGGTTCCAAGATCGTCAACAAATGCATCTATGGCTCTTTTTACGGCCAGGAAGACTTGGTGACCCCGGAGGTTCTCAGATCAGAGGCCTATCAGGTCGATGGGTACGAAGGGTGGTACACCGAAACGAATCTGACCTTCGATATCCAGGGACTACCGACAAAAAACGAGATCGCCATCGTCATCATCGTTCGTACCTCAGAAATGTCGTCCTCGATTTTCTTTGCCTCCATCCCTGGGGATGCAATGTACCTTCGCCCAGATGTGGAGTACGCGATCGCCAACCTCCGCGTTCATCCTAACTGATACCGCCAAGGTTATGCCCGAGTGAGCCAGTACGAGATTCCCAAGTCTTTGTCTTCTGTCCAATCCGCTCCGCCCTTGTCGCTTCTGGTGATCTGGGTGGCCAGAACTTCACCAGCAACATAGTCTTCGGATTCTTGGAGTGCTTCAGCGGCATCACCCTGCCCAGTCCAGGACACATGAATGCGGTCGGAAACATCCAACCCTGAGTTTTTGCGAAGCTCCTGGATCCCGCGTACGACCTCTCGTACCCATCCTGCCTTCAGCAGATCAGAAGTGAGCTCCACATCGAGGGCAATGGTTTCTCGTTGGTCTCCGACCACTGACCATCCTTGCTTGGGGCGTTCCGAGATGAGAACATCGTCGGCAGTGAGGATGGTTCCACCATCGTAGTCGAGAGTGAATTCTCCCCGGTCATGGATCGCAGATGCCACCTGGGCAGGATCTGCTGCAGCGATGAGGGCTGCCACTTCAGCAGTTTTCTTACCGAAACGACGGCCGAGCGAGCGGAAATTCCCTTTGACTCCATAGGTCACCAAATCGCCGTCACTGGAGAAGGATTCCAGGGTGTCGATGTTCAACTCTGCTGTGATCTCTTCAATGAGCTCAGCGGTGAGCTTGTCTAGCGAGGATTGTGAGATGAGTGCCCTCGATAGCGGTTGGCGTATCTTTATTCCAGCTTCCGAACGCGCTGAGCGCCCCAATTCGACTAACCGCTGGGTGAGCGCCATCGAAGACTCGAGACCCTCGTCGATCGAGGTTTCTTCCACTTGAGGCCACGAAGCCAGATGAACAGAATCGGGCACCGGGGTTGCAGGGCCCTGGGAGTGTTCGCTGGAAGCAACGAAGAGATCCTGCCAAACGCGCTCGGTCATGAATGGTGTGATCGGGGCCATGAGTCTAGTGAGAACATCGAGGGCTTCATGGAGTGTCGACAGTGCAGAGTTGTCGCCGTTCCAGAATCTGCGGCGCGAGCGGCGTACGTACCAGTTACTCAATTCGTCAATGAACTCTTGAATGAGCGTACCGGCGCGGAGTGTGTCGAACCCTTCTAGTGCAGTGGTGACTTGGGAGATGAGGCTCTGGGTGCGCGAAACAAGCCAGCGGTCGAGTACGTGACGGGCTTGGAGGGCGGGAGGATTGCCTGGCAACCAATGGTTGACTCGGGCATAGAGGGCTTGGAAACTCACAGAGTTCCAGTACGTCAGTAGCACCTTTCGTACAGTCTCTTGAATCGTTGTGTGCCCCACACGCCGTGAACTCCATGGTGAGCCTCCGGCCACCATGAACCAGCGAACAGCATCAGCACCATGGTCGTTGAGCAGCGGAATCGGTTCTAGGGTGTTGCCGAGATGTTTGCTCATCTTTCGTCCATCTTCGGCGAGAATGTGACCGAGGCAGAGCACGTTGGCATAGGATGAGCGATCAAACGTCAAGGTGGACACAGCCATGAGCGAATAG
Source organism: Propionibacteriaceae bacterium (assembly GCA_009782785.1). Taxonomy (GTDB): domain Bacteria; phylum Actinomycetota; class Actinomycetes; order Propionibacteriales; family Propionibacteriaceae; genus WQYJ01. Next base: position 20,348 of record WRIJ01000014.1, read on the forward strand.
AACCATCCGCGCGTCTGGTCGATGGCTTCGCAAATGAAGTCAGCCGGGAAAGAGGATTCGAAGAGTTCAACCGAGCCCTCACGAGCAGGATATCCGTGTTGCGCGAAGGGCATTGCTCCCGAATCGAACCAGGCATCGATCACTTCTGGTACGCGAGTGCAGGTTGACGAACAATCAGGACAAGGGAAAGTGATGTCATCGACGTACGGTCGGTGGGGATCCAAGGTAGATTGATCAGTGCCCGTGAGCTTGGTGAGTTCACTCAGTGAACCGACACAGGTTTGGTGGGCATTCTCGCAACGCCAGATGGGCAGGGGCGTACCCCAATAGCGTTTGCGTGACAGCGCCCAGTCGACGTTCTTGTCCAACCAGTCGCCGTACCTCCCCTTCTTGATGTGGTCGGGGTACCAGGTGGTAGCCTCATTTTCGCGCATCAATTCGTCTTTGATGTCGGTCGTGCGAATGTACCAACTGGGCTGTGCGTAGTAGATCAGTGCCGTGTGACAGCGCCAACAGTGGGGATACTGGTGGGTGATGTCGAGGGCCCGAAAGAGCAGATTCCGCTCAGCCAGCGAGTTGATGATGGGTGGGTCGGCTTCAGTGAACATTAATCCACCGACCAGGTCGATTCCTTCGTCGAAGGTGCCATCGGCGAGAACCGGATTGACCATGGGGAGGCCATATCCTCGGCAGGCGACCATGTCGACTTCACCGAAGGCAGGGGCCATGTGGACGATTCCTGTACCGTCGTCGACGGTGACGAAATCACCGAGAAGGACATAGTTGGTGTCGCCTGGAATCTCGACTAATTCCAGAGGACGGTCATAGTGCCACCCTTCCATGTCTTGGCCAGACATTGTTCCCACAACCTCGTAATCCTCGCCGAGCACTTCTTCTTTGAGAGCTTCGGCCACAATGACCGTGTCATCACCCTTGGTGGCAGCAACATAGGTGACATCTGCTTTGACTGCTGCTGCAGTGTTGGAGACGAGTGTCCAGGGGGTTGTTGTCCAGACTAAGAGTGAAGCTTTTCCACCCCAGGGGCCATCGATGAGGGGGAAACGAACATAAACAGTGGTGACGGGATCTTCTTCGTACCCTTGGGCGAGTTCATGGTCGGACAGCGTTGTACCGCATCTGGGGCAGTACGGCGCTACTCGATAGTCTTCGACGAGCAGTCCTGAGTCGTGGATCTTTTTCAGTGCCCACCATACTGATTGAACATAGTCGCTGGACATGGTCCAGTAGGCTTCGTCGAGGTTCACCCAATAGCCCATGCGAGTCGTGAGCTCTGTCCACATATCGACATAGCGACTTACCGACTCGCGGCATCGGGTGTTGAATTCGCCAATCCCGTACGCTTCAATATCGGGCTTACCGTTGAACCCCAACTCTTTCTCCACAGCAATCTCAACCGGCAAACCATGGCAGTCCCAACCAGCCTTGCGCGGAACACGGAACCCCTGCATGGTTTTAAACCGAGGGAAGACATCCTTGAATGCGCGAGCCTCAATATGGTGCGTACCCGGTTGCCCATTCGCAGTGGGAGGGCCCTCATAGAAGGTCCACGTCGGGGCATCAGTGGCTTCGAGAGTACGTGCGAAAGTGTCGCGATTGGCCCACAACTGGAGAATCTCATGTTCCATCGCGCACAGATCAATCTGTGGAGGGACATTGTTGTAGGCCCCGGTGTTCTCGGGTGATTCTTGTGCATTCATAACCCCTCTATTGTACGGGTTCGATGACCACCACGTGTCCTCATAGCGATACCGCTAGCCAAGAGGTACTGTTTTGTGCCATAGTGAGAACGTGATGGCAGAAGTACGAGGCGGCCAGTCAGGATTCTCAGACGACTATGAGTCAGTCCAGGCTCTTCGCCAACATGGAATAAAGTTCCTCAATGAGGCCTATGGGCAACCTGGCATGGCCAAGTTTGATCTCATTGCCTATATCGACAGACTCCACAGTGTCAACACTGCTGAGGAGGTCACCAAGATGATCATGGAGATGATGGCAGAGATTGTTCCCTGATCTAGTAGGTGACCAGTGGACGACGCGGTAGTACGACCGGGTTCAGTCGAGCCTGGGTTTATGAAAGACTTGGTCCGTGAGCGCAGAACCTCGAGACGTTGGGCCCCTCTACGGGGGTGATCAAGTCGCGCTCGAATCTGACCGCCAACTAGTGGAGAATCTGCTCGTTGCTGCTCTTGCAGATCGCCGCATCAGTGACCCGGATTACACCCACCGCATCGGACTTGTCCGCCGGGCACGCATCTTCGATGACTTGGTCCCCATTGTCCGCGATCTCATGAACTGACCACAAAGCTGTCCGCGAATCCTCGTACCCGCGCAGACTCCATCGACTGCTAAGCTGGCACCCGTGACTGAGATCGGATTCGGAATCGATATCGGTGGTTCGGGAATCAAAGGCGCCCCGGTTGATCTCGTGGCAGGAAAACTAGCCACTAAGCGAGTACGCATACCCACTCCGCAACCATCCACACCACAAGCCGTGGCAGAAACTGTAAAAGACGTGGTCAGCGAATTCTTTGGCTCGCAGTGCCCATCCTCCCTAGGAATCACCATGCCGTGTGTTGTTCATGATGGTGTTACCAGGTCAGCGGCAAATATTGACCCGGCATGGGTCAATCACCGAGCTCGAGACACTTTTTCTGAAACCCTTGGCACGGAGGTTGTTGTCCTCAATGACGCCGATGCAGCCGCCTTGGCAGAGCTTCACTATGGTGCAGCACAAAACCACCAAGGGTTAATTATCCTGACCACACTGGGTACTGGTATCGGCTCGGCGATGATCTATAACGGTGTGCTGATACCCAATGCAGAGTTGGGCCATATTGAGATCGATTCTCGCCATGGCGAAGATTGGGCTGCTGCCCGCGTACGCGTTGAAGAATCACTATCGTGGCCCGACTATGCCCAGCGTCTCCAGCGCTATTACTCCACATTGGAGTTCCTTTTCAGCCCTGACTTATTCATTGTGGGTGGAGGGGTTTCCAAAGATGCTGACCAATTCCTTCCCCTGCTGACACTTGAGACACCTATCCTTCCTGCACTCCTGCGAAACCAAGCAGGCATTATCGGCGCTGCCTGGCAGGGCCGTGAATCGCTCGCCGCCCGAAGCTGAGCCGAATTTGCAGGTCTTCTCAATACACCTTTGAGCCGGTATCATACCGGGAGAGTATTCAAAGAAGTCTGCGTGGATTGATCAGTGCTGGTTGCCACTGGTGAGCCCTAGAGAGAAGACGCGGATCTGAACAAGGAGATACGATGCCTGAGACTGCCTCGCTCACTTTGCCTGATGGCCGAACGATTGAGCTTCCCGTCATAGTGGGGAGTGAGAACGAACATGCGATAGACATTTCTCGGCTTCGAGGGGAAACCGGTTACATCACGATTGACGACGGATTCATGAACACTGGGTCCTGCAAGTCGGAGATCACCTTCATTGATGGCGAGAAGGGAGTCTTGCGCTATCGAGGTTATCCTGTCGAAGATCTGGCCAAGAATTGCTCCTTTGTTGAGACAGCTCAATTGCTCATTTGGGGAGAATTGCCGACACCAGAAGCGCGCCGTGATTTCTCTGATCTGCTCACAGAAAACTCTGCTTTGCCTGAAGATTTCCGCCGACACTTCACGGCCTTCCCTGTTCATGCACACCCGATGTCGATCATGTCAGCGATGATTAATGCTCTGCAAAGTTATGATCTCCCCGGGCTCATTATTGACGATGAGGAAGAATTCGAGAGAGTCAGCGGGGCGCTGATGTCGAAGGTACGTACGATCGCTGCTGCAGCCTACAAATCCTCTATCGGTGAGCCCATCATGTACCCGCGCTATGACCTGCGTTATGTGGAGAACTTCCTGCACATGATGTTCTCCAAGCCCTACCGCGACTATGTACCCTCAGCTGAGGCAACAGCTGCGCTGAATCTTTTCTTCCTGTTGCATGCTGACCATGAACAGAATTGTTCGACTTCAACCGTACGCATGGTGGCGTCGGGCCAGGCCAATATGTACGCTTCGGTGGCTGCTGGGGTGTGCGCCCTGTGGGGTCGTCTCCATGGTGGTGCTAATCAAGCAGTCATGGAGATGTTGTCATTCATCCAGAGTTCAGGAATGTCAGTCAAAGACTATGTTGCCAAGGTGAAAGATCGCGCCGAAGGTATTCGTTTGATGGGTTTCGGGCATCGGGTCTACCGGGCTTTTGACCCTCGCGCCGTACTACTGAAGGATGCCTGCGACAAGTTGCTCAATGCCATGCATATTGACGACCCGCGCTTGGAGATCGCCAAGCAGCTCGAAGAGGCAGCCTTGAGCGATGACTATTTCGTGTCACGCAAGCTCTATCCGAATGTTGACTTCTATTCGGGGATCATCTTGACAGCTTTAGGAATTCCGGTAGAGATGTTTACTGTGCTGTTTGCTATTGGACGAGTGCCCGGGTGGATCGCTCATTGGAAAGAGATCTATGACGTTCCTAGTACGAAGATTTACCGCCCACGCCAGGTGTATACCGGTTCAGTGAGGCGCGAATGGCTTAACCGTTTCCAGCGCGAAAAGGGGTACACCGATTCTCGCGGTTTCAAGGTGCCTGAAGAACTTCGACCCACGCAGGCACCGCAAGCTGACGCCGTACCACCGACGAACTAGCTCGACGAGCTTGTCGCCCAACTCAGGGCTACAGTGAGGTTAGTTCTATTCCTGGGGAGCTTCGAGTGCCCCAGGCAATTCGTCACTGAGTTCTGCCACGAGATCAACCTCTTGGGGTGTTTCAACTTGTACGAAAGGCTGAACCAGGGTGTCAGCCTCGACCTTGGCTAAAGGTGTCGCTGAATCCTCGTCCACGCCGAGAGCAACCTTTTTCTTGGCACCCAAGAGACTAGCGAGAATCATCAACACCAGACCGATAGCACCGGTAATGATCAAGCGAATGGTTGATGAGTTCATCGGGCCACCACCCATGTAGAGAATCGATGCTGCTCCTTGGCCGATCGGTCGCTGAGGTGCCCAAGGATAGATCCAGGACTGCCAAAAGTCTGGAAGCATTTCTTTGGCGAGCATTCCCACAGACATCCCACAGGCAAAGCAGGTGAGAATGACGAGGATTCCCAGCGGCCGTGCAATATCAAGGGCACCCAGGAAGAGGGTCATGACACAGAAACTGCCGATGGCGAGGAAGATCGATAGGGGAACCAGTGGCACGCTTAACCCACCAGCGAGAGTGAGGATGCCTACTGCAGCGGCTGAGATCAGGGCGGAGAGGATAGCTGCGTACCCTAATTGTCCGGCATAAAGCCCTAAACGCCCGCCGACACCGGTCTCCTTTTTGGGGCGAAGGATCAGTCCGAGAAGAACCGCACAAATGGCGCTCATCATGAAGATAGGCATGACAATGACATTGCCGGACATCATGGCACCAAATCCGGTCCCAAGATTCTTATTGTTGATCAAGGAGATGTCGGCGTTGAGCCCCTTCGCCATGAGCATAGTGGGAAGCCCGGTTTCTAAGGTTTGCCCAATCATGGGGTTCTTGCCAGAGTTGATGATCACTCCCATGACAGGTGAATCTTCGCTCAATGGTGGAAGACTGGGGCCCTCATTGGGTCCTGCACCCTGGTTTGGGTCCTCTGGTGTGGGGTTGGACGTACCCGTGGTGGGATCGGCTGTGGGATCAACACCAGGGGTCGGATCAGTAGGGGCAGGGGTTTCGGTGGGTTCTGTGCCTGGGGTGGGCGTTGCACCAGGGTCGCTCGGTTGCTGTGTGGGATCCTGCGAGGGTGCGGGAGGTGGCGTACCGCCCTGGTTCTCACCGGTTCCACCTGGAAGGGGCATCGTGGCTTGCATGGCCGGCCACTGTTTTGCGGAGAAATCTGCTGGAATAATCAATGCCCCATAGTATTTGTTGTTGGCCATGTCCTGATCGAGGGCTTCTTTTGTCGCAACAACAGTGAATGCGAAGGGGGAGGCCTCTTCACCTGGGGAGGCATTTTGCAGTTGGGCCATCATTTGGTTGCCCAAGTTCAGTTCCCCACCTGGTGTTGTTATTCCTTCATCGAGGTTAACAATAGCCAAGGGTACGTTTTTGGGTTCTGCATGAAGCAGGGGATACATCATGACAGAAAAGACGCAGAAGATCACGAGGATCACTCCCACGGGTAGGGCGTACTTTTTTATTCCCAAGTTCTCGATCATGAGTCTTCCTCCAGCAATAGTTGTTCTCGGCGACGGTGTTCAACGCGTCCCAAGATACGTTAGCGCAGTTTGGTCACTGATGGAGCCTGTATTCCATCGTGAGAAGAAAAAGACTGCATGGCGGCGGGTTAAGGAGGGGGGAAGTAGCCCGTCGCCATGCTGACACCGTTGTCTTTCTCGTCACGAGTGGAGCGTTGGGGGGAATCATTCCACTCAATGTTTTTCCGAGTGACCCTGCCCAAGGAACCCTTGGACGTTGGTGTCGCCATATATAACCATGGCGGCACAAGTTCTATTCCCATACCAATGAATTTTCTCCTAGCATTCGTCACTACGCGACGATTGCTTGCGTACTCCGTCAAGCAGCAGCGGTCAAGGTGTGGCCTACTCGTCGTCTTCGGCTAAGTCAGCGGCGATTTGGGCTCGTACGTCATCCATATTCAGGTCGCGTACGGCTTGGATGAGGCGTCCGAAGTCTGAGGCACCCATGGCACCTGGCTGAGCAAAAACTCCAATGCCATCCCGGAAAGCCATGATGGTAGGAATCGATGAGATCCCGAGTCGACCAGCTAGTTCGCGTTCTTCCTCAGTGTTAATGGAACCGAAGATGATGTCTGAGTTTTCTTCTGCGGCTTGTTCAAACACGGGCTTGAAAGCGCGGCACGGTGGGCACCACTCGGCCCAGCAATCAAGGAAAACCATTCCGGGTTCATTCACGGTGGCTTCAAAAGTGTCAAGGGTGATAGTACGAACAGACATACCGATATAATACCCCATGGGGTATTTATTGTCTATTTGGATTAGACTGACCACCATGGAATTCACCGCTGAGGCCAAACGTCCTATTCTCAACCGTTTGAGGCGGGCTCAAGGCCAACTCGCTGGAGTGATTCGCATGCTCGAAGACACCGGGGATTGCGAAGAAGTGCTCACGCAACTTGCTGCTGTGGGTAAGGCACTCGACCGTGCTGGATTCCAGATGGTGACTCTCGGGCTGAAAGAGTGCCTGATGGAGTCTGACACTGGGGAAATCAACACCGAACGCTTGGAGCGAGTGTTCCTTTCACTGGCTTAGATCGTGAGCGGGCGAGGATCAAGCCACCAACGCTTATATGAGCAATGTCCCCATCTGTGGGACATCGATGACTGAGAGGTAGCCACTTCATTTAGACTGTGCACGTCGAGCGCCATCAGCGAAGATACTCCTGTGGGGAGGAACGGATGGAGCCGAACCTAGACAAAAGGAGAATCATGGCCGACGAAAAGAAACCCGCCAGCACAGCCAAGACAACCACGCGTAAAGTCGTGGCTGCATCACCCTCAACCTCGGCAGGGAAAACAGCAAAAGCCACCAGTGGGGTTCCCACACAGAAATTCACGCCAACAGAAGCATCGAAAAAGAAAGCTTTGACGAATCGCATTCTTGCCGCCATTTTCTGGGCAGTGGCGATCGGTCTGGAGATGTTCACCATCTTCTGGATCCTCAAGCGTACAGAACTCAAGGGCTTCATGGTCTGGCTCATCGCAGCCATCGTAGTCATTGGCATCTTGGCCATTATTGGTTCACAGTTGTGGAAGAGAGCTAATCGCTATGATCCTGCATCGGAGAAGGACACAGTTCGTTTCTTCATTCAGAATCAGCTCGGTGTCATCATCACGATCATTGCCTTCCTTCCACTCATTATCTTGATCTTCCTCAATGACGATATGAAGGGAAGCCAGAAGGCGATCGCTGGAACCATCGGCATCGTCGTCATGGCTATCACAGGCTTGGCTAGTGTGGATTGGAATCCTCCCTCCATCGAGAAGATGACCGAGGAACAGAGGATTGCCTGTGCCTTCTCGGCTGGTTGTGAGGTCTATTGGGTTGAAAAAGGTTCTGTTTATCACTTGTGTTCCCACAAGGATAATAATGGGAATGGAATCTTGGACGATGAAGAGAATAACGACGCTAACCTCATTGGAGCTTTCAAGAATGGAACTTCTCCTATTCAGGTCGGGACTCTTGAAAAAGCAGTCGAGGAAGGAAAGTTCCGCCTCAGCATGTATGGATTCTCAGAATGCGGTTACGACGAAAACAAGCCGGTATTCCCAGCTTGCATGGAGGATGCTACCAACTGCCAGTAAGAAATCGCTGACATAACCCCTTGTCAACGATCAATTAAACGATGACTCGCTCCGCCCCGGAAGAGCCCTAAGAGGTTTCTCCGGGGCGGAGTCATGTCGGCGGTCTATGGTAGTCTGAAACTCATGCAGAAAAACACCCGAGCTAAGAAGCTGTCCGCATTCGGGATGATGGTCGGAATCAGTGCACTCGCTGGTGTGCTGGTTGCCGGGCTCGCAATCCCTGCTGCTGCACTCACAGGAGTCATGTCGACAGTGGTGTCGACGTCCCTCTCCGAGCTTCCGCTGTCTCTGCTCACTCCTCCTGCTGCTGAGCGTACGACCGTCTACACCAGCACAGGGGATGTCCTCGCCCAGTTTTACGACGAAAACCGCATCATTGTCGAGTTGAGCGATATCGCCGAAACGATGCAGAAGGCCCAGGTGGCCATTGAGGATGACCGCTTTTACGAGCATGGTGCCCTCGATTTCCGAGCACTCGCTAAAGCTGGACTCTCCTATTTCAGTTCCGATAGTGGCGGTGGTGGTTCCACACTCACTCAGCAGTATGTCAAACAGGTCCTCATGGAAGAAGCTGTCAAGATTCGCGATCCTGAACTGAGGGCAGAAGAACTCGAAGCAGTCCAGGCACGTACTCTCGGTCGAAAAGTGACAGAGATGCGCCATGCTATTGCCATCGAAAACAAGTTCACGAAAGATGAGATCCTCGGGCGTTATCTCAACATTGCTTATTATGGTGATGGTGCTTACGGTGTTGAAGCTGCCGCCCACCATTATTTTGGTACGACCGCAGCTGAACTCACTCTCGGGCAGTCAGCCCTTTTAGCTGGAATCGTTCAAACACCGTCACGTAATCCTGTTGATGATTTGTCGGGTGCACTTGAGCGTCGAGATGTTGTTCTTGATCGAATGGTTGAACTCGAGATCATTACAGCAGCGGAGGCTGAACAAGCCAAACTTGAAGTCTTCAATCCTGAGGGTGTGACGTACGTCAAGAATGGTTGCTATGGGGTGAAGTACTCACAGGTCTGTTGGTTGGTGTGGAGATACCTCATGAACAACGAGGCGCTGGGTGAAAATGAACAGGTTCGTGCAGATACAGTACGCCGAGGGGGCTTCGAGATAGAAACCTTCTTCGATTCGAAGAAACAAGATGCTGCCCAAAAGGCGGTTTCCAAGTTGGTCTCACCAAAAGATCCTGTCCTATCTGCGATGCTGCTGATGGAACCAGGAACAGGTCACGTGGTGGCAGCTGCACAGAATCGACATGTCTTCGGTGATGATGCGAGTCTGGGGGAAACTCAGTGGCTCTCCTTTGCCCTCCCCGAATATGGTGGTGATCAAGGTCAGCAGCCTGGATCGATTTTCAAGGTTTTCACAGCTGCAGCTGCTCTTGAAGAAGGGATACCTCCCACAAAGATGATTGACGCAAGATCGTCAGTCGCTTTCGGTGGTCAAACATTCAAATCTTGTGATGGCCCTTTCCGGGTTGGTCCATGGAATGTGGTCAATGCCTCACCTTCCGGCAAGATGGATATGAGAGCCGCAGCTGCAGGTTCCGTCAACACCTATTTTGTGAAGCTTGAACAGATTATCGGCATCTGCCCGGTGGTGCAGATGGCGGACAAAGTGGGGGTGAGGTTATCTTCACCCACTGAGGAATACCCAGATATTCTCGCCTATGACTCTGTTGCCTCCCTCACCTTGGGTGTGATTGAGATTTCTCCCATGTCGATCGCAACAGCGATCTCGACTTATGCTGCCCAAGGGATTCGTTGCGATCCTATTATCATTAAATCCATTAAGGACCCTACTGGTGTGGAGGTACCCACTCAGCAGTCGAACTGCCATCGAGCAGTGTCAGCTGACGTAGCTAATGGTGTGAACTCTGTGTTCTCACGGGCCTTCTCGCGTGGCGGTACGGCTTCTGGTTATGGTTTCCCTGATGGGCGCGCAGCTTCCGGAAAAACCGGAACAACAGACTCTGGGCGTGCAGTATGGATTGTGGGATGGACCCCTGAAGTTGTTGGTGTCGCCATGATTGGTGTGGATCCTGATCCTCGTTCTGCAAAGTTCTGGAGTGGTAGAAGCAAGTCACTAGCTGGACTGACGTTACCTGATAGCGGAACCCGTTTGGGAGGATATGGTGGTGCCGACGCTGGTCGAATATGGCAGTCGACCATGTCCGCTGTTGCCAGTTCCTACCCGAAAACTGAGTTTGCTAGCCCCTCAAGTTCTATCCTCACAGGAAAAGTGGTCACACCCCCAAGTACGTCAGGAATGGACTTGAAGAGAGCAACACAAGTGTTGGAGGATGCTGGGTTCTTTGTTTCAGTGTCGAAAATCTATGATGATCAACCAGCCAACACCTTGGTGAACGTGAGTTGTGAATATATTTACGGTGGCACCTGCACCTTGGCTGTTTCTCAAGGCCCACGCAAGCAAACCCCAGAGCCCCCGCCTCCCCCGGATGAGCCCGGCGGCGGATAACCTACCCTGAGAAGCTCACCTCGGCAAGGTCAGCTTGGATGACCCCTTCACTGATCTCAGGCAGTTCACTGATGTACACCAGCGCGTACCTGGTCGTGACCTTCTTAAAGTCAAGGGTTGTGGTGTCTTGAGTGAGGTGAACGGGTGGTGTTGATGGACTCCAGTTCTTGTATGTCGACAAGTCGGGTTTCTGGACACTAGCTGCGTCACCTTGGGGTACGTACACTCGAGCAGTGATTGGCTTCAAGTCAATGGTGATACTCACCTGCGAAATCTCGACAGCCTGCCCGAAATCAAAAACGACTCCAACCCCTGGTTTCTTGCCTGGAATATAGAGACCTTCGAACTCGAATCCTCGTTCCTCTTTGAGTTTCTTGGTGTCGTACACCTCAGTCGTCCATTTGGTCGAAGGATCCTTGTCATAGGCATAAATCAATTCTTCTGGGGTTTCCCCACCGCTACCGCCATCCTCTTTCGGGTCGAAATCTATGGCGTCGACTATCTCTCGCTGTGTGAGTCCACTGCCAGGTGTAGCAGCCTTCTGATCCCGAGCAGAGTGATAGAACCCGATAATCAGTGAACTTACGAGCGCCAAAACAACCAACGACACCAAGACAAGAAAGACCCTGGACCAGGTCTGTGCCTTGTCGGGCGCGATCGGTGCACGTAAAGGTACGGCTGTGTCATTCTTCTTCACTGGCTTGTCGCGGGCAATCCGCTTCTTACCGGCGCCGGGTTGGTCATCAGTGGTTTGGTCATGTTCCTGGGGTGAATCCTTTGCTGGTGCAGTGACTTCCACAGTCACAGAGTCGTCCCCACTGATTGGTGTTCGCGTTTCGGGCGTATGGGCAGGTTCCACATCATCAGTGACCGCGTCAGGATTCTCGCTCGCGGTGGTTTTATCGCTGACTCCAAGGATTCGTGGCCGCTGAGCAGGACCCTGTTGTGCAGCGACCTGCGAGCGGGGGGCTTCTTCAGCACTACTCACCCGATCAATAAGAGAATGTGTAGGATCTTGTGAACCCAACGTTGCAGAGAGAGCTTCAGCCACCTCTTGGGCAGTCGCAAGGTGATCAGGATCCTTCAACGACAAGATCCGCCCAGTGAGTTTGTCCAGTGCTACCGAAGTGCCAGGACGTACCTGGCCAGGAGGTTGGAGACCACCATCATGGCGCGGTGCCTTCGGCAACCCAACTTCTGCACTACCAGGCCAGGTTCCGGTGAGACAGGCGTAGAGTAATCCACCGCATCCGACAACATCCATGGCTTCCATGTGGGTACGGGACAGTTCACGATCAGAGTGTCGTGGAGTGAGAGCCAAGTCAACTCGCAACCCAGAGATTTTCACGTTCCCACCAGTTGTGATGTGGATCTTCGTGGGATCGATTCGGCAGTGATATTGCTGTGAGGCATGGGCTGAGGCGAGCCCGACCGCAACCTCTCGTACCACCCAAGCTGCTTCTTGCCCGCTCAAAGGTTTCGAGCTCAGGATCTCTGTCAGAGTACGCCCATCGGTCCTCTCACAAATGATGAAACCCCCATCGGCATCTTTGTCGACATCGAGGATCCTCAAGAAATGGGCGTCCATGACCCCAGAGGCTAGGCGCCCTGCTTCAAGATAGTTGCCCGTGTTGTCATCCAGGGGAAAAGCCGTGACATAGACCGGGCGAGACAAGGATTCGTCGGTGGCACTCCAGCGGGTACCCACCCCATGTTTGGAGACCATGTCGATGAGGCGATAACGCCCAGAGATCACTGCCCCAGGTACGAGCGGTGCCAACCCGGTAAGGATCGGTTGAGCGTCAGTATCACCATCATCAAACAACGAAGAAGTGTCTTTCCACACACTAGAATCTTGGCTGCGGCGTATACGCTGAGACTTTTCACGCCGCGTTGGGCGCCGTGGTACAGGGTGTGGGCGCGGGCCTGAATCTTCACGATCAGTACCCGGATGAGGGGGGTCCACAGGATAGGCATCCGTGTATTCGGTGTCAGACTCCACCTGTGGGCTCCTTTCGCAGTTTCCGGCGGACAAGGTCCATCAATTCTGTGATCTCGGAGATCTTGAACAGTTTTGCTAGTACCAAGTAAACACCACAACCCACGATGAGGGCGCTCACCGAGCCGATCAATGCCATACCTTGTCCAGGAATCGGCAATTCTGAGGCCAATTCTGGGTGGAAACTGGCCGCAATGACGGGTTTGATTGTTCCCCACACGACCAGACCAGCAGCCAGGGCACTAGGGATGGAGATGGCCACGAGGCGCATCATGTGGCCGGTGAGGAAGAATTTCTTTTCGAAAGGGATTGCCCTTTTGAACAGTCTCCATCCTAGGAAAGCAGCCCCGACGTATCCGAGAACGTACCCTCCAGCGATGCAGGGAGCCACCCACACTGAGGGGACAGAAAAGACAACAACCCCAAGGATCGCTATCCCAGAGGTGATGGACACGAACAGCACTTCAATGAAGAAGGGAGTACGAGTGTTAGACATCGAAAAGAAAACTCGATCCATGAGGTGCTGGAGTGTGAGCGGGATCAGACCGAGTGAAAACACCACGAGAGTCCATCCAATGTAGGCTCCACCACGCTCGATTCCCCATCCGGCCACACCGACCGGCAGGCCCACCACGAGGATCAAGAAAGCCAAAGGGATAATAGCTGCATAAATAATGCGCAGTGACGACTGAAGCTGGTTCATGAAGTTCTCCCACTGCTCACCGGCGGCGAGATGGGACAAGGTCGGTAGGAGGGCTGTCGCTAAGGACACAGTCAGGAGTGAGTGGGGCAGGAAGAAGATGAGCATGGAAGCTCCGAGAATGTAACTTCCTGCGCCGCTACCTCCATGGGTCGCGCCCCCAGCCATGCGGGTCACGATGATGTAGTTGACCTGTGTTGCCAAAACCATGGCGATCGCCCAGGTCGCCACTCGAGCAGTTGCTCCCAGACCGGTGTGAAGAAAATCGAAACGGGGCCGATACCGGAAACCAACCTTCTTCAGGAAGGGAATGAGGATAGCTGCCTGGGCAATGATCCCTATTAGTGACCCGACACCTAAGAGAACAATCTGTGCAGAAGTGAAAGCTTGCTGGGTGTCAGTATGGAAACCCCAGATCACCGCGTACGTGGCGAGCATAGCCACCTGAATGACGTTGTTGATCGCTGGTGCCCACATCATCGGGCCAAAAGACCCACGAGAATTGAGAATCTGCCCACCAAGGAAGAAGGCACCAAAGAAGAACACTTGGGGAAGAACCAAGAGGGTCAATGTGGTCAAGGACTGGTAGTGGACTGCTCGGGCTGGGTCGCGCCACGATGACGATGTCACCAGGGCAACGACGTACCGATGGAAAATGATCAGTAGGATCGTCAAACTGAGGATGATCAGACCAAAGAGGGTCACGATGCGGTCAGAAAACCCTTGACCACCATCGGCGTCATGGCGCATAGATTTCATCAGTTGTGGAACAAGAATGGCGTTCAGGATCCCACCAGCGAAAAGAAGATACATCTGGTTGGGGATGGCCGTACCGATCGAAAAAATGTCTGCTTGAACAGACTGAGAGATGAAAAGATATCCTGCCAGGAGGACGCGTACAGCCCCCAAAAAACGTGACACGAGGGTGCCGGAAGCCATCAGCAAAGTGGATGACATGAGCTTCGGTTGATCCATGGCAGGTTGGCTCGATTGTGCCCGGGGGGTGTCGTCAGGTGTCGCCTTGGTCATGAAGATTCCCTCTTCCGTTTGGCCGTACGTACCCTCAGGAAGGTGCCGAGCATGAAGAGGAAAAATGCGCTTCCCGTGACCATCCATCCCATCCAGGCTGAGGCTCTCGCTGAAATGTGAATGGTGGTTTCGGACTCTAACACTGTTCCTGCTGGAGTTTCGAGAATGAGGACAGCATCAGTTTCTCCTTCGCGTAAGATCCGCGAAGACAAGTTGATGGACAGGCGATCCCCAGGGCCAACGTGAACGACATCGCTCGTAAGAACAGAGAGCAGCGCAGGGGAGTCTGCTGCTGTGACCACGTGTGCTTTGACACGAACAGAAACCGGTACGGTTAATCCATTGGTGATGGTCACAGGAAACTGTGAGGTCCGAGACGTGAGTGAGACATGCGCAGGAGCCCAGATGGTCACCCTTCCCATGATCTCTTTCAGCCATGTGTCAACAGCCTCGGCATAGGCATGGGCTTCCTCGGGACTTGTCCAAGACTGGGAGGCTATGGATGCCATAGGTACGGTGGTGAGCACCTGTGTTGCTTCATCATCCCCAATGAGATCAGCGTACTCCTTGACGGTGGCGTGGGCAGTTTTGAGTGCAGTGATGACATCCTTGGTGAGCACACCCATGGGCGGTGAATCCCAGGCACTGGGTGACCAGGGCCCTTGGGTTTGGATTGACCAGAGGGGTACGGTTTTGACCCACGATGGTGGACTCAGCAGCGCAGCCTGCTCGGTGGTTTCTATCACGCGTATCTGTGGAACCTTGCTCACCGCAGATTCTGCGGTTGCTCGTTGAATCTTTTGAAGGTTGGTGTCTGGGTTGTCTGGGCCGGGGCCCCCAGGAAAAGGATCAGCCATAGTGTTGATCACGATGGTGTCGTGAAAGGTTGCACTGCGTGACGTGGAAGCAAGAATGATATCCGGTTCAAGTTCCATCATGTAGTCGAGGAATCCTTCATCAACACGGCCACCATGGGGGCGGATGAGTAGGGGAAGGTCATTCAGTTCTGGGTTGGCTTCCCCAGCGAGTACTGCTGGAGTAATCACATCCGTACCTGAGGTGTACCCGAACCCTAGATCGGGGTCTGACCAGGGGAGTCGATAACCTAAGGAACGGTCAAGTTGGTCGAATTCCGCGAGCCATGCACGAGCCAGATCGGAATGGGTTCCTGGTGTCGTGGTCAGGCCATCCCAGATGGTGTATCCGCCAGCCATGATTCTCACCTCATGGTAGAGCCGAGGATCTACAGCCCAGGTCATGGTGGGTTCTTTAGCTAGATCAATGAGGGTGGCGAGTCTCGTGTCGAGTTCATCGGCGAGCGAATCATTAGTGAAGACTGAATCAGTGAGCAGGCTTGGTGGGCAGGTGAGCATCACGACTGTGGCTGTTGTTGCCTGAAGCTCGGTCGCATGGGTAATGAGGGTACGACCGCGGGCAATAGTGACTGGGGAGCTGGTCGTGGAAGATGATCCGCGTACGTGAACTCCGCCAAGATAAACCCCATCACGGTTGATGCCCAATTCTTTCCAGGATGCCGACACAGTGAAGGGTGCACTCTCCCCAGGTGCGAAGCCTGCTTGGCCCCCAGTGATGATGGTTTCTGCTGAGTTGAGAAGGATGCGGTTGCCGGTGTCCAGTTCAGCATTGGAGCTGACAGCGCCATCGAGTTGGTCCTTGGTGGTGATCGGATCTGTGTCGATCCACAGCACGACTTGCGCCCGGTAGATGGGCTCGGTTCCGGTGTTGGTGGTGGTCCCCGTCAGGGTGAGACCTGTGGAGGTCACCGTGATGTCAGAGAAGACGACACTCGCTTCAGGTTCGACCCCATGTGCAGGCGGACTAGGGGTGAAAGGTGCGGCTATGAGGGCGAGGACACTGACAAGTGCAAGGCAAACCTGAGTCAGCTTTCGTACGCTGGGGGTGGACCTGTTCACCGTACTATCTTACTTGTGTGGGGCGAATGATGGGGGCCAGGTTGACCATCATGGTCACACGAATATCGACTTCCCCTTCCCGTACAGGTTCAACCACTATTGGGAATTGCTTCATCGTCTGCGTCAGTGTCGCTGTCAATAGCTACTACTGATGCTTGGCTAATAGTCGTCATTTTCTTGGGAGTAAGTCCCAATCCAGTAACAAGTGGGCTTGTTTTTATCATTTTCCCCATCTTGGGTTTCACTTTGACTGATTATGCTTTGAATAGGATATGACTAATAGAAAGAATGTGAGCACCGTGATAGCGGCGAGGTAAAGTATGCTTACCCAAATGGACAACTCATTTCCACTCCACCAGTAAGAAAGGCCATATGTTTCTCGATATATAGTTGAAATATCGCTGGTATACCCGCCAAAAACCGCATCCTGAGAGCCAGCCATTAGTACTTGGCGAAACCCAACTGCACTGTGGCCAAACGGAAGAGCTTTAACAACGAATTGCACGGCATTGGGAAGTAGTCCAATTGGAACATATACACCATTAATAAACCCAATCACTGTTCCACCTGACCTTGATCTCATTATATGAGAAATTAACATATCGTTATTTGACACGGGGGGGGGGGCAAGACTGTAATGTCAAAGTCACCTTGGATACTCATGGTGAATATCTAAGACTATTCGTAGTCAAAGGAGACGTTATGAAAAGAATAGCTCGAAGAATTGCAGTAGCAACCGCTGCTTTAGCACTGCTGGCGGGTGGACTGACGATTGCAGCACCTACAACAACCGCACCTACTGCGGAAGCAGCAGCCACCTATTGGTGCAATGGGTACGAGATCATTCAAACTAGCGCTATGGACATTCGGAAAGTTCCAGTCTATTTCTCAGGGAAAATAACTTCCGCAAATTGCATTTCTGGTTCTGGATCATACGGAGGTCATGTTTGGGCAATACAGGCAGCTGCTAAAGACTGCTACAAACAGAATCTCAAAGTTGATAAAGATTTCGGGCCGATAACGAAAGCAGCCGTTAAAGTAATCCAAAAACGCGGTGGGGTCACCCAAGATGGAGTCTATGGCCCTGTTACTGGCAAGCAGACATCGTTTATGCCTTGGTGTCAGCGGGGAATCCATGGAATCAAATAGTTGGACATGGGCAAAATGGTGAATGCAGAATGGTGCTTCCACAATAAGTTGGGACTAGCATTGGCGACAGCACTTTTGACTGTTGGTTTGGCTGGATGCTCTACTGGCGATTCGAACCAGGAGTCTACCCCGGTTGAAAGTGTTGCCGCCGCACCAGATACTGCTGATCTTCCTTTGGCGCAGTATATTGATGTAGTCCGAATATACACCACGCCTGAGAATGATGATCCTTTTCTGAAAGATGAACATGAACAGCACGAAGCTAACCTCGCACAGTGCATGAAAGACAGAGGGTTTACTTACTATCCTGTTCCCTGGGTCCAGCCGGAGGTGATGCCAGGGTTTTTCCCCCAAGGTGACCGAGTTTGGCTCCCAAGCTTGCCAGACACTCGTGAAGAAACGGCTCGAAGT
The DNA here is from genome assembly GCA_009782785.1 of Propionibacteriaceae bacterium. GTDB lineage: Bacteria > Actinomycetota > Actinomycetes > Propionibacteriales > Propionibacteriaceae > WQYJ01. The sequence goes on from WRIJ01000014.1 coordinate 38,397, forward strand.
GGTTACGGCGTACTTGCGGCAGTGTACTACCCACCGCACTCTGAAGAGATAGTGAAAAACGTTGAATACCGTGACTCGCTAGCTCCTCCAGCTCAAGCAGAATATGATCTTGCCTTAGTTGGTGGAAATCCGTATGGATCTGCACCGCAGGGCGCCGCGAAGTCCTGTGGTGAATTACTCGAGGAAGAGCAAGTGACCGCAGATGAGAGCAATCCCAGCATAAAAGAGATGTTCAAAAACCAGTACCAGGATCTAGTCATGGACCTCAAGGATCTTCCTTCCGATGTCATGGAGGACTCGCGTATTATGGAATTATCGCTCTTGTGGAGCGATTGCATGTCTCACCGAGGCTATGATTTTGCATCCGGCACTGCATATTCAGAATTTGATGTGCTTATTAATCCTGATTCAGCCTACATGATGGCGTTTCGCACACGAGCCGATGGATCTTTAGGTGAATCCTGGTTTCAGTACCAAGGTGAAAGAAGCACCCCAGAGGAGGAGCGTTCACTAACTGGCTCAGCTGCCGAAATTGTGATCGCACTAGATGATTTTGATTGTCGAGCGGAAACCAGCTTTACAGAAATCTTCACCACTGTACAGATAGAGTTGGAGAATCAATTTCTAGAAACACACTATCAGCAGCTCCAAGAGATGGTGGCATTCGCGCAGCAGTATCCGATCTGAACTGAGAACAGTAGTGCTCAGGTAATACTCCTAGATGCAGTGGGGTGCGTACGACCGGCTAGTCGTCGAGGATGGTGATTCCAGAGATGTTGTCGCGCACTACTCGCAAACTCGCATACGTAGCTCGGTCCATGGAGGTGTCCTGGAAGACCATGGTTGCCATGGCTTTGCGGGAGACATGGCGGAAGTTGACGTTAACCAGGGTTGCACCGCGAAAGGTGGCCTCAGCAAGGTTGGCGAAAGTGAAATTAATGTCGCGAAGCATGAGTCCATCAAAACTTGCCCGGCGCAAGTCCGTACCAGAAAAATCAGCACCATCCATGTGGCAGTCAGAAAAACGCGCGCCTCGCAGGTCACCAAAGCGAACCCGCACCCCAGTCATGGTGGCGCCAATGAACTCTGTTTTTCTCATGTCGGAGTACGACAGGACAGCCTCAGGCATCAGCGTGTGGTGGAACTGCGAATTGCGCATCGAACAAGACGAGAGAGTGGAACCACTGAGATTGCTTCTATTGAACTTCACCCGCCTTGCGTCAGAAGCCCTGAAAGAGCTTCCTGACAGGTCTGATCCACTGAAATCAGTGTCAACCAAACTGGCACCGATGAAATTGGCATCCTTCAGGTCTTGGTTAGAGAAGTCTGCTCGCCGGTGTTCACTAGCAGCAAAAGTCTTGCCACGCTTGCCCGCCCAACGATTCTTCCAGTCAGCTTTGCGATCCCGAAGGGTGTCCCCGCCGATGAAGAGGCCAACGAAACCAGTGTCAGACAGTGCTTCCTCGGCCTTGGTCAGAGCATTCGACACATGGGAGATCACAGAGTCGATTCCATCAGCCATCGCATCAGCCATGTCATCCGCCCAGCTTGGTGGCGAGGTTCGCCGGTGTTTCGCAGAGGCGCCAGTATAGGTTTCTCCAGGACTGTCTCCGGAGGGGATCTGCTCGGGTGAACCCTGCGGCTCATCTGGTCGGGTCTCAGGAGAATGAGTCGTTGCCTCTTGGCTAACAAACCCTCCGATAGGTGAGATCGGTGTTTCCTGATCCTCGGGGGAGGACTCATCGTAGATTCGATCTTTCTCCGCGAACTCTGCGATAGTCGTCTCAATGTCACCCACCATGGTGATGACTTGGGCGTATGCTACTTCCTCATCCACTCCTTGCTCAAGAAGGTCACCAAGGCGATCAAGGAGATTGTGGCGTACCTCAATTCGCAGTTCAGCAACGGAAGGGGACTGGTCGTACGGCCCGAAGATGCCATCCAGATAGTCATCAATACGGTCCATGACAGTGGCGTCCATGGGGTGTCCTTTCTTAGAGCAGTGTGAGTGCTTGGGTCAGATCAAGAGATCAACGATTGCTTTCGTATGCTCCCAATTGGCTTTGTTGGTGGTGTAGGTGTGGCGGCCTTGGTCAGTGATCCGGTAGTACTTCCGGCGCCCTCCTTGGGTTTCGTCACCCCAATGCCATTCGATGTCTCCGTCCGTTTCGAGGCGGCGCAAACTCGAATAGAGGGTGGCTTCTTTCAGTTCGAGGGCTCCATGGGAGCGTGTTTTGAGAATTTTGACGATCTCGTACCCATAGTGGTCATCCTCACCAAGGATCTTGAGAATCATGGTGTCAGTGTTGCCCCGAAGAAGGTCTGGGGAGATCACCGGATCTGTCATGTTTATCCTCTCAAGCACCAGTACGGTCATGTTTTCCTACTTGTGCCACATTACTATGCCACGCATTGTACTGTCAAGGGGAGAGTATTCTGCACAGGATTTCTCACCCAGAAAGAGAGAAAAAATATCGAGTTGTGGGAGGCTGTGAGATAATTCTCCTGCGAGACTCTATTCAAACCTCAACTGGTAGGAACATCAATGAGGCAATCAACAAAGAATCTCGCTAACAAGTAAGGAATATCGGGAGATCCAGTGGCCATCACCGTGACGGACATGCGTATGACCCATCGAGGGGTACATACCCTGCGTGGTGTCAACCTCACCATACGCCATGGTGAATTCTGTGTCCTGCTCGGTTCTGATACCCACGGCAAAGCCATGCTGATGGCTTGTCTTGCCGGAGTTGCCCATCCAGAATATGGGGCTATTGCTATTGATGGTCATCTCATTACCCGTGGCCATGAACGCCCAGGAGTCGGGGCAGTCCTCTCATCCGACCTCTTCGATGACTCACTCACCTTAGCGAAAAACCTCCTGTTTGCTGCCCGTTTGCGTCGGGTCAAAGGTGACAGGCGAGGTGCCATGGAAGACATCTGTGCCCGTCTAGAACTCACTGAAGTCTTAGACACCCCCGTACGTCACCTGTCTGTAGGTTTAAGGAGGCGGGCCCAACTAGCCCGAGCCCTCGTCCATCGTCCCAGATTCCTTGTGCTAGATGAACCCACTGCAGGAATTGATCCTCGCAGTGCAGAACTCGTGTGGCAAACCATCATCCTAGAATTGCGCAAAGGTACATCAGTTCTCCTATCCACAGGGTCCACGTCGGTTGCCGTACGAGCTCACACAGTTGCCATCATGGAAGATGGTCTCATTGTTGCGCGAGGCAAACCCAGCACACTATTGGAGAAATTTGATCAAGAGTCGCTGGGTGATCTTCTGCAACTGCTCAGCCACAAAACCATGACCTCTGAGTTAAAAGGCAGGTACGCTGACGAGCCACCTGTGGCCTTGAATCGCGATATAGGATCGGATTTGGGCCACGATACGGTGACCTCCTTCTGGGACCCACATTCCGGGCTCTTCGACGACGACACAGATGTGGGTATCGGCATCCTTCAACCACGTATGCCACGTGAACCCTCCACCCCAGATCCGGTCTTGGGTGATTTTGAAGACCTAGAGCCCCTAGATGAAGTGCTCGGGTTATGGGAAGACGACTCTTTAGAAGTGTGGGAAGGATTCAACGACCTCTATCAGCCTCTGCGCAACTACCAAGGTCCATCCATCCCACGCAAATCGACAGCATCCACACCCGACCCGGAGAAGAAAGTCATGCCCGGGCGTTTCCCGCCGATCTTATCGAACCCGATCGCTGCATTGAAGAAACCGCTGGTCACTGCGCCCCACCCTGAGACACCCACACCTGCCGTACCCCCGGCTCAACAGCCTCCCACCTTGAAACCACCAGAACCCATTTCTCGTGTGACCCCATCAGCATCTCCAACCCCAGTCTCACCACCAGTTACTGAATCCCCGGTTGCTGCAGCTCCAAGCACCCCAACTCCAGATGCCCCGGCTCCACGTCCATCGCAACCTCCGGCAGCCGAGGTCGCAGCACCCACAGAGACACCCAACAATTTGGGACTCCCAGAAGCATTGATCCCAGTGTCCACTTCACAGACCATGGACAGGCCAAAGAACCTCACCCTCAATTTTGCTGGAGTACGAGCAGCGACACCCCATCAGGTTCCCGAGCGTGGAGAAGAATCCCAGAGTCTTGGTGAGGGTGAAGAAGCCCGTGAGGTGGAGCCGGTTGTCACAGAAGAGCACCACCAAGAAGACATGGCGGAAGAAACTATTCACGTTCAGTCCAGTGACGAGACCTCGGAGCTGAGAGAAGGAAGAGATCCTGGCCGTGAAGAGCGTGAAAAAGATGCCGAGGAAGACGCCTTAGAGGAGGCCCCCCACGGTGTGGACATCGAGCCCGACGCCTTGGAGCCAGGTGGTATCACACCCCCATTTGATCCGACAGCAGTACAAGTGTTCAAGATCGACCCAGCATACGACCAGAGTCCCGATCAGGGCAGTGATGAAGATCTGGACACGGATCACGACAACTCCCAGGAGGATCACCACGTCAGCGAAGAGCCGTACACCCCAACAGATGACACCGAACAACCAGACACTCCACTGGATGAGACTCGTCTCGTTGAAAGCCCGTGGTCGCCTCCACAGGATCCTGCATCCATGAGCCCAGGTGATCTACTGCGATCTGTCGCTGAAAATTGGGAAGAGATCGACGATGATCCTCACGAAGAATCTGAGCCTATACGCGACACTGTCATTGCGGATGTCTTAGCTGATTTCCCTCCACTGGTGAGCGCTGACGATATCCCCATTCCGGAAATACCTGCCCATTTACTCGACCTGTCTCGCATGACTGGTTCCACCAAGATTCCCAAGCTTGGTTCTCCCGGCACATCCTCGACCGCTAAAAAACCAGCCCCCGCGAATCCTTCACGTCCAGGCTCATCGTCGACTCTCCGAGACGGTGACCACCGTACCTCTTCATCTGGCGAAGAAAAGTCGAAGTCGAGAGAACAACCCATCCGGAAGAAACCACGCTCCTTCGCCAACCATGATGATGAATTCTCACGGATGGTCGAACGACACTACAAAGAAGACTTTGCCGATGATGACGAGACCACTGGTGAACCCGACCACACTTCTCGTACGAAAACACCAACGCGTCAAGGCGACGAAGAAACATTCCTGACACGTGAATCGCACCTGTCAGAAGAACTATCCCGCCCACTCGACAAAGAAATGGAGAAGCAAGCACAAGTGCAATTAGCGGTAGCCAAACGACTCGAAGGTGCTCGAAAGAGACTGTCCTCAGATCGTGACGAGGATTCACTATGAGTACACAATCAGAATCCCTAGGAATCCTGTCAACCATGGTCATGAGAAGCCTTCGGGTCTTTTTCCATGCCCGCTCGATCTTCTACCTCACACTAGCAACACCTGTGTTGTTGTGGTTGTTCTTCTACGGTTTCTTCGAACCACAAACTTTCTCAGTCCTCGAATCCTTGCGTACGGGAGCTGACGTCACCGGGCTGACCGACGGATGGTATTTCACCAGTGTGGCCGTCATGACCTTCTTCGTTACCACGGCGGCAGTCATGGTGAGTTTCCTCACCGACATGCATTCTGGGCGGATCGGGCTCCACTTGTCGACTGGGGCTCGCCCCTGGCAGGTCATGTGGGGACACATCATCGCTGCATGGCTAGTGAGTTTCTTTTCCACAGTCTTTGTCATTCTTGTCCACCAAGTGTGGGCTTTAGCTTTCGGCAGTCGGATCATGTCCGCTGTGGGCTGGTTTGCTCTCTTAGGTGGGTTAGCCTTAGGATCGCTGTTCTTTGCTGCCCTCAACTTTGTGGCCATGACCTTCACCAGTTCACGCGGTTCCTTTGGCGGATACTGTTTTGTGGCAGGATCAGCCACGGGTGTACTCGCTTTGGCGTACACCCTGAATTTCCGTTTAGGCATGACGACTGTGGTCGGTTTCCTCCCCTTTGCACAAGTCACGTCGCTCGTGCGTGCACCAGTGCTCCAACCAGGATTGAGCGGAGAAACCCAACCCCATCTGCTGGAGGACCTGCTCGGTGTTCACATTCACCTCGGCCATGGGGATATGTGGGCAGGATGGATGGTTCTGCTTGTCTTAATCGGTTGGATCGCACTGACCATCGCGTACGGGCACTACCGCATCAACCGTATGTTGAAACGGCGATAGACACCCTGATCCTTCCTGGACTAGCGCAAAGCAGCCTGAGCGGCAGCCAATCGAGCAATAGGTACGCGGAAAGGTGAACACGAGACGTACTGCAAACCAGCGCGATGACAGAACTCGACCGATGATGGATCACCGCCGTGTTCCCCACAAATGCCGAGTTTGATATCCGGGCGAGTCTTCTTGCCCAGCTCCACAGACATCTCCACGAGTTTGCCTACACCATCTTGGTCGAGGCGAGCAAAGGGGTCGTTTTCATAGATGCGAGTCTCGTAGTAGGCATCCAAGAACTTGCCCGCGTCATCACGAGAGAAACCGAAAGTCATCTGCGTGAGGTCATTCGTACCAAAGGAGAAGAATTCCGCCTCGGTGGCGATCTGGTCAGCGGTCAGAGCAGCACGCGGAATCTCAATCATGGTACCGACCATGTAGGTCAGATCGATACCGGATTCAGCAATGATGCGGTCAGCAGTCTCGGTGATGATTGCCTTGACGAAAGCCAGCTCCTTGACCTCACCCACCAGCGGCACCATGATCTCGGGTACAACCTTCCACCCAGGATTGCGCTTCTGGACATTGATGGCAGCCTCGATAATGGCCTGGGTCTGCATCTCGCCAATTTCGGGGTACGTCACATCAAGGCGGCACCCGCGGTGACCCATCATCGGGTTGAACTCATGGAGTGAATCGATCTTCGCTTTCAAGTCGTCGACCGTGATCTTCATCTCTGTGGCGAGAGCCTTAATGTCAGCCTCATCAGTAGGAAGGAACTCATGCAAGGGCGGGTCGAGCAGGCGTACGGTCACTGGTTGGCCTTCCATCGCCTCGTAGATTCCCTCAAAGTCACCGCGCTGCATGGGCAGCAATTTTGCGAGGGCAACCTTGCGCTGCTCGACAGTGTCAGCGACAATCATCTCCCGGATCGCGGCAATACGGTCAGTCTCGAAGAACATGTGTTCCGTACGGCACAATCCGATCCCTTCAGCGCCGAATTCGACAGCCTTGCGGGCATCGCCAGGAGTGTCAGCGTTCGTGCGTACCTTTAAGGTACGGTACTTGTCGGCCCAGGCCATGATGCGAGCAAAATCTCCACCGATCTCAGCAGGAACCGTCTTGATCTCTTGGCCATAGACGTTACCGGTCGAACCATCGAGAGAGATCCAGTCGCCCTCGAAGTATTCCTTGCCACCAAGAGTGAAAGAGTTCTCATCAGCGCCGAAACGGATCTCACCGAGACCCGCCACGCAACATGTACCCATACCGCGAGCCACCACTGCCGCGTGCGAGGTCATACCACCACGGGCAGTGAGGATGCCCTTGGCGTGGTACATCCCCTCAATATCTTCTGGAGAGGTCTCCAAGCGAACCAAGATGACATCCTTGCCCTGCTTGACCGTCCACTCGGTGGCAGCTTCAGCAGTGAACGTGATGTGACCGGTCGCAGCACCAGGAGAAGCAGGAAGTCCCTTGCCTATCGGGGTGGCGGCCTTCAACTCGGCTGCGTCAAACTGTGGATGGAGCAGAGCATCAAGCTGCTTAGGATCGATCATCGCCACAGCCTTCTTCTCATCGATCATTCCTTCATCGACCAGGTCGGAGGCGATCCGGAAAGCAGCAGCAGCCGTACGCTTGCCGTTACGAGTCTGCAACATGTAGAGGGTCCCATCTTCGATAGTGAACTCCATGTCCTGCATGTCCTTGTAGTGAGATTCGAGCTTGCCCACGATCTCGGTGAACTGGTTGTAGACGCCAGCGTTGATCTCTTGTAGCTTGTCGATGTTCTCGGGGGTACGAATCCCCGCGACCACGTCTTCACCTTGAGCATTCATGAGGAACTCACCAAAGAGCCCCTTCTCACCAGTCGAAGGGTTGCGCGAGAAAGCCACCCCCGTACCCGAAGTATCACCCAGGTTCCCGAACACCATGGACTGCACGTTGACGGCTGTTCCCCAATCGCTGGGGATGTCGTTCATGCGGCGATAGTAGACCGCGCGAGGGTTATTCCAGGAACGGAACACTGCCTTGATCGCGCCGAACATCTGCTCAATGGGGTCGCTGGGGAAGTCAGCGCCAATCTTGTCCTTATATTCGGCCATGAATTGGTAGGTGAGTTCTTTGAGATCCTCAGCAGTCAAGTCAACATCGAGAGTGACACCGCGAGCCTCTTTCATCTCGTCAATGAGACGTTCAAAGTACGCCTTACCGACCTCCATGACCACGTCGGAATACATCTGAATGAAGCGACGGTACGAATCCCAAGCCCAGCGAGGATTATTCGACTTCTTGATCATGGTTTCAACCACGGTCTCGTTCATTCCCAAATTGAGGATGGTATCCATCATGCCGGGCATGGACGCGCGCGACCCGGATCGTACTGACACGAGAAGAGGATTATCAGCGTCACCGAACTTCTTTCCCTGCTCAGCTTCCATGGTTGCCACATGTTCCATGATCTCAGCGCGAATAGCATCCGAAATGGTTTCCCCATCGTTGTAGTACTGCGTACATGCCTCGGTAGTGATCGTGAAACCTTGAGGTACGGGCATACCGAGCCTCGTCATCTCAGCGACATTGGCACCCTTTCCCCCCAGAAGGTTACGCATGGAGGCATCGCCTTCACTAAAGTCGTAAACGAATTTTGGCTGTTGTCCGGTATTCACGCGCACATTCTCCTTGACTCTATGCCCCTGAGTTACTTCGTGGGTTGGTGCCTGATAGGCGTACAACAACCCTCGGCAGTCAGCGGAGCATCGACTGACACCGATGGGCTTGGCCATAACTCTACTGCCTTCATCCCCTGCACGCGTACTTTGCTCACAGCACCAGGAGTTTTTCACATAGAAATTCTGGAGGAAGTACGCGACAAAAAAGGCTATCAGTGGCGTACAGTAGAATGATGCGCGGATGATCGAAGGTGTGTACGAGCACCCGCGCTCGTACTGATGAAGGGATGACAGCTGTGAACAACAAGGGACAACCGCGTCGAGCATTACCAGCGACAGAAAAACAAGAGAAACGCTCACGTGGCAAAGGAGGGCTCGTCGTCCTGATCGCTCTCGTCGTCCTCGTTGCTGGCGGAGTGGGTGCCTACTTTGTTGGCTGGCTTGATCCTCTCATCTCCCGACTCCCCTTCATTTCCTCAACTGAACCCACCGACGAACCGACCACTGCGCAGATCAAAGGAGAATGGCCACTGACAGGCATTGCCTTTAGCGGGGACATTGCCTCCCACCCAGCTGTCGTGATGGAGATCGAGAATTCAGCTGACAATCGTCCGCTTGCCGGTGTGGAAGATGCTGATCTGGTGGTGGAGGAAGCTGCCGGGGACAATACCACTCGGTTGAGTGCCGTCTTCCACTCTTCCATGCCCTCAGATGTGTCTTCGCTAGGGAGACTGACCGCGACCAATGAACCAATGTGGCCCCAAGGTTATGTTGTCCTGCGTGGTGATCATGTGCCCTCGGCGTACACCCCAGAACCGAACTCTCCTGCCCCGGAACCTCTCGCACAATTTGATGCTGCTGGAATGGGTGGTACAGCGCAGTGGGATGGGAACATGACCAACGACTTTTCAATCCTCTTTCCCGGTGGGGCCCAACCACACTGGACGTGGGATGTTGATGATCTTGAGTGGATGCGCTTTGAAGGCGACCAGCCTGCGCTGACCGCCAGTGGTACCCAGATAGCCGTCTCTAATGTCATCGTGATTAATGCTGCGATCGACAAGGATTCCCCAGGCCCTATTCCCACAGTCGAACTTGTCGGCGAAGGTACTGCTTTCGTTGCTTCAGGACAGATGGTTGCTGAAATCCGGTGGAAGCGTGAATCCAGGGCCTCCATGTGGCAGTTCTTCAATGCTGCTGGAGATCCGATCGTCATGCCTGTGGGTAAAACTTGGATCGAAGTTCTCCCCATAGGCCAAAGTACGGTGACCTGGAACTAACCTGGACACCTCCCCCGTCATCTGGACACCTCCCCAGTCATTCCGCGGAGCACTACGAGTCGCCCTGGCGGGCTCCGCAGCACCACGACGCAGGTTGAGCGGAGAGTGCGCTTGCGCACTATCCCGAAACCAAGGAAGTGGTTGACGAACGAAGTGAGGAACACAGGCTCCGCGACTCGCAG
>WRIJ01000015.1 GCA_009782785.1 Propionibacteriaceae bacterium
GACTGCTGGTAGTGATGGTACGTGGTCGTGCGTACCGACAACACCATTGCCGGAAGGTGAACACACGTTGAGTGTGACTGCGACTGACCCGGCTGGGAATACCTCAGATGTGTCTGATCCGATTACGATCACTGTGAAGACTATTCCCCCGGATGCTCCAGTGATTACTGAACCTGCTGAAGGTGATTGGGTGAATACCAATACTCCGAAGGTTGCTGGTGAGAATGGTGAACCTGGTTCGACAATTACGGTGAGCGATGAGGACGGGAACGTCTTGTGTACGGCGACTGCTGGTAGTGATGGTACGTGGTCGTGCGTACCGACAACACCATTGCCGGAAGGTGAACACACGTTGAGTGTGACTGCGACTGACCCGGCTGGGAATACCTCAGATGTGTCTGATCCGATCACGATCACTGTGAAGACCACTCCACCGAGAAAACCAATAGTGAACGATCCGGAGAAGCCTTTCGGTATTGATGATCCGATCATCATCACTGGTTCTGGTGAAGAAGAAGGCAACGAGATCATTATTCGAGATGAGAATGGTGACACGGTGTGTACGACCAAAGTCGGCCCAGCGCCAGACTTTGCTTGGACATGTGAATTCAGCGTCCAACCAGAAGATGGTGTTCACGAGTTGTCCGTGGTGGAGAAGGATAAAGCTGGCAACGAGTCTGATCCCAGTGTGGTAGAGATCGAAGTCATCACTATTCCACCGACTGATCCGATCGTCGATCCCACGAACGGGTCGAAAGTCAGTGGCAAGGGTGATCCTGGTTCCACTATCACAGTGACCGATCAGGATGGAAACCCTGTACCTGGATGTACGGATGTCAAAGTGGACAGCTCGGGCAAGTTCCTGTGCGTACCCCAAAACCCGTTGACACCAGGTGATTCGATCACCATCATCGCCACAGATCGGGCTGGAAACAAGTCCAAGCCTGTGGTGGTGAAGATCGCTGATCTCGGTATTGCAGTGACCCATCCCACTCGTTACCGTGGTGAAGAACAAGTGGTGACCGGGTACAACTTCAATGTGGGCGAAAAGGTGGACTTGGTTGTCTACTCTGATCCTTTTGAAGCTGGATCGGGTGTTGCCGATAGCCACGGTACGGTGACGATCACTTTCATTGTTCCCGAAACAATGGAGTACGCCCTGCATACTGCTACGTTGACTGGTGATGAGTCGGGTACCCGATCCGCCACCTTCCAGGTCATCCCCAGGCCTGTCGTACCCACCGGAGGAACTACTCTTCCTGGTGCGACATTGCCGTTGATCCTCATGGCCCTGGGTGGTCTGATTGCTGTCATAGGTGGAGGAATCCTCACCCGCCGCCAGCGCAGCTGTTCGGATACACTCCTGTAAGTGGTTAACCCTCCTTAACCATAGAACCGCTCCCCTCCGCAGGGGAGCGGTTCTTTTTGTTGTCCCGTCACCCCGCACGTCACCCTGCGGAGCACTGCGAGTCGCCCTAGCGGGCTCCGCAGCACAGGCTCCGCGACTCGCAGATATCACACTGACTACCGTGAAGATTCTGTCTGGTTCACTCACCACTAACAGACTCTTCTTTGTGGTTGGTTCCTTGTCTGGATTCCGCGAGTCGTGCTGGCGCACTCCGCGGAATGACGTTTTCCCGTCACCCTGGGGAGCTCCACCTCCGTCACCCTGCACGTCACCCCGCACGTCACCCTGCGGAGCGAAGCGACTCGCAGGGTCCAGATATCACACTGGCCATGGTGGTGACCGTCGGTGGTTGATGATCCACAGACTCCAGAGGGCAGGCGGAATAAACATTCACCCATGTGCGTTATCACTGGTATGCGTGAGGACCCTGCCAAGAAACATTTCCCGATGGACTTGAATCGGGTAGGTAACCTCCACGCGGAGACAAAGAGTCTCTGGTGCCTCATGAAAACCGTGTTGAGCGATGGCGTTGACGCGGGGGAAAGAGATAAGTACAGGAACTGAGACTGGAAGGGCCAGCATGTTTAAGTCAGTAGTTAATGTAATGCGCAAACCTGTGGCATGTGTCACTGCATTTTTTATGATCGTTTCTACCGTGGTGTTGGGGACCGCTGCTACTCCAGCTGATGCTGGCACCCCGTCCTCAGGGCAAGTGGCCACCAACTGGGCACCCTGGACAGGTAATAGTGGGCAGATTTTCACCACCTGGTTTGGTGAATACAACAATCCTGCCAGCCCGAAGTACCACAAGGTTCCTATCATCGACGACCAGAAAATCTATGGCATCGTCTTTGACCGTGGACTTTTCGAGTACGACATTGCTCCTGACGGTGTGACCGTGACCATGACGAGAATCGGCGAACGCTCTGGAGAGAATCTCTCCACTCTCGCTGTGGATGGATCCCGTCAAGCACGTATCAGCAAAGACAATCTCTATTACATGTGGGCATGGGATGGCCGCAAAATTTTCCGCGTACCAGAGGATTCGAACACTGCTGAATGGATAGAAGTACCTGCACCCTCTGCCACTTATCAGTGGGCTGGTGGCGGATGGTCTGGTGGCGAGGTCATCCAGAATACTGGAGAACTGTTCTTGTCCGGGAACGAGGGGTACCGTCTCTCCACAGCTGCCAACTGCCAGAACACCACCTCCACCGAAGCTTTTGTCATGATGATCTTCAACCCGGAGACGAAGAACTGGCGCGCCTCAGGCAAGATCTGCCCCCAGACCCCCTCGGATGCTGTCACACACGACAACAGTAACGGTGGGCGCGTAGCCTCAGATATGGCACTCGATGGTGCCGGTAACGCGTACATCCTCGTACAGGAGGGTAGTGATTCCACCAAGAGGGCAACACTGATGCGTGTTGTTCCTGCTCCTGCTAGCTCACCAAACATTCCATGGACCTATAACAAGGTGAAGTCCGGTATTCCATTGGGCAACCAGTACATGGCTTGGGGTATGGCCTTCCATAATGGGAAGCTCTACGCTGGGCGTGAATGGTACGACACCTATTACGACATCATTAACCCTCTCTCGGGTGAACGCCAGGCTTTCCAGGGCCCAACAAACTTGTGGGTTCAGGATTTTGCTGCCACCCAGACGGCCATGGTGATCGATGGAAAGATCTATAACGACAAGAACGGCAATGGCCGTATTGATGCTGGTGAGGAAGGTGCTGCTGGGATTAAGGTCGCCATCTATCAGCTCATCAACGGAAACTACGTACTCCAGGGGTCTTTGGACACTGATGCATCTGGATCCTATTCAGCTCTCTTGCCGGGCAAGGGTGATTATGTTGTGCGTGTCGTACAGCCTCAGATCAGCGGAATCAATGCTGTGCAGACCTGGGCTAAGGGTGAATACTTGTCCGAGAGTGATGGTATCGATTCCACAACTCCCGTGTGTTGGAATGAGGGCGGTTCCGTGGGTGATATTGACTTCGATGGCCCGTGTTTTGGTGCCAAGAAGATGCCTGCTGCTGATCCTGTTTTGGGCGCTGTTGGTAGTACGGCCGACCCGAGCACTTTCGCGATCTACACCACGGCACGAGTGCAGTCGGTTCGCGATGTTGCTGAAGCAGACTTCGGTATCCATGCTGGCGGGTCTTTCGGTGACTTGGGTCCAGCCACAGTAGCGACAAATATGCCGTACCACATCAATGCGGGCGCTGATAAGCCCCCAGTGTGGTTGGGTGAAACCTTGGGTAGCTATACGGCTGCTGGAGACAATGCTTCAGCTCATGGGACTGACGATGGTGTCAATCTCGCCATGGCTTACAGTGCCGATGGATCAGGTACTGAGCTGAATAACCAGCTGTTTGCTGCGGGTAAGGAGTACACTCTCGAAGCCCATGTGAGCGGGTCTGGTTTCAACACTGCCACTGTGCAGGGCTGGCTTGCATCGAACAACTCGGCAACCTTCCCCGCCACCCCCACTTGGGAGACCAACCCGAGTTGGGTACCTTCCGGAACAGGGGAGGTACGAGAGGGCACGATCACGTTCAATACAGCCAATCATTATGCTTTGCGTGTCGATGCTAGCCCGAGTGGTTCTGTGATCACTCGCCCCACTAACTCTTTGTATGAGTACTATGATTCGGCCAAGAGTGGCGCAGTACCGTGGGTCACCTTTGGTGAGATCGAGGACTACCAGTTCCGTGTCGTGAACTCTGTTGCTCGCCCGGCTTTGAAGACCTCTGGTGGGCTGGGCTCTGCCACGATCTCGAGCCCGAGTGGTACGGATTCGTGGAGCCGCAACTTGAGTGTCAATGGTGGTCCGGCTCTCGGTATGCCTGGTGTGGCTTTGAGTGGTACGTACACTATCTCGAATGTTCCTACAGAGTTTACTGTGGTGGATATTGTGGCGAAGGATTCCCTCTTGGGCAGTACGGTTGGTGGTGTCATCACTGCCGTACAGACAACCAGTGATGGTGCGACCTTCACGTACACCCCTGAGAATTTCTCTGACGTGATCCTTGAAGTGACGATCGCGAAGAAACCAGATCCAGCCAAGTCCACAATAGAGTTGTTGACTCCTAGTGGGGTGCCTGTCGGTACTACTCAGGTTGCGCGCGCGAGCGTCGTCGAGGCTGGGAATGTGGTCATGCCTGGTGCCACAGTGACTTTCACTAGTGATGACAACAATCTGACGATGTGTCCAGCTGACGCTGTGGACAAGAATGCCACCACCTGTGTGGCGGACACCATGACGTGCACCACTAATTCTTTGGGCCAGTGTTCAGTGGAGTTGTTCTCCACGAAGGCTTCGACTTTCACCGACAAGGTGTCAGCTTCGATCGTCCTTGGTGGTATACCAGTGAACCTGGGTCCCGCACCGGGAACGAAACTTTCACCGATCTTCACCCAGTCTTCTGCTGATCTGAAGAATTCTTGGTTCGAGGTTGCTCCGGTAGCGGACCCGAGTGGCACCACGATGCTCAATTGGCAGTCAGTGACGACGTCCACCACGAGTGGTGCGTACACCGTCATGGCGACTATCAAGGATTCGTACGGCAATGGTGTGACAGGGTTGACTGACGCTGAGGTTGTGTTTGCAGCTAGTGTTCCTCAGGTCACTTGCGGCAACTGGAGTGAAACCGGGCAGGGTGTTTACACCTCGACGTGCTCCTCCACTCTTGCTGCGAAAGACATCACTGTGGGTGTGAAGGTGAATTCCGTCAATCTCACGACAAACACCACCACTGTGGCTAGTGATCCGGGTGCCGTGGTTGGGCTTCCGATCCCCTTCAAGGCTGGACCGGTTGATCCAACACCCAGCTGTGGAAATGGATTGATGGGTTCGAATCTTTCTGTGGACTTTGACATGCTGGATGTCGGCGAGGTGTCCCATGCCACAGCACTGGTCACCGATGAGAACTGCAACCCTCTTGCCGATATTGAGGTGAGTTTCAGTATTGATTCTTCAACTGTGGGCACCTTGGATGTCATCCGGAACAGAACAGATGCGACCGGTGAAGCTTTTGCTGAGGTGACTGGTATTGATGCTGGTGTGGTGAACCTCACGGCCACGGTTGATGTTGATGGTGACGATGTGGATATCACTAACTCTCCAACACCGATCACATTCTTGGTCGGTGACTTCGATCCCGCGACCACCGAATTCACTGTGGCACCTTGTCTGGGATTGACCTCCACGACGGTGAGTGCCGATGGTGTGGATTGTTGGGTTGGTACGATCACAGCGAAAGACTCCACAGGAACCTTGATTACTGGGTTGAATGCTGGAGCACTGAGTGGATTCGGTTTCCCGCTGACCCCTGCTGGTCAGGTGATGGTATCACCGATTGACACCTCCAAGGCATCCCTGGGCAAGTACGAAGTCACGTACACCTCAACGATTGCTGGTAGCTACACTGCAGAAGCCACTATTGATGGCGTACTGGTCACTGGTGGAACCGGTGGAGGTACGATTGTTTTCACCGCTGGCCTGCCAGCAGAAACATGCACAGATTCGACCAATTCTGGACGTCTGGGTACTGCACTGTGGACTGAGACTCCTTCAGTGTCTGTCGGTGATCAGGCAATGATTTCTGCACGTGTCACCGATGAGTTCTGTAACCCTATCGTCGGTGCTGATATCGACTTCTCCCTTGTCGCTGGTTCTTCCGCCACGTTTGTTGGTCCGGCTATTGCTGAAACCTCTCACACGGGTGTGGCTTCTGCAGTCATCACTGATGATGTGGCTGAAACTGTTGGTGTTCAGGCTTCTCTGGGTTCGATCAACTTTGGTGGCACCACTGTTGAAGTGACTTTTACTGCTGGCGGTTTGAGTGCGACCAATTCAACATTTACGGTGACCCAGTGTGACGTGAGTGCAAGTGTTGTGGTGGCTGATGGTGTCGAATGCTGGAAGGGAACATTGACTCCGAAGGATTCACTGGGCAACACTGTTTCTCTATCGCCTGCAGAGTTGAATACTTTCACATGGGGTGCCTATAGTGCTGGTCTCCCCACTGATCTTGTTACGATCTCGGGATTGAACAACAATGGTGACATCACTTATATAGTGACCTACACCTCAACGACTGCTGGTGATTACCAGGTGGCGGTCTCCTATGGTGGAATACAGGTGGGTAACACTGAGACGATCTCTTTTGTCGCTGGTACACCGAGTGTAACCACTCCGCAAGAGTGTGTTGCTGGGAAGCCAGGTACGCGTCTCTATGGTGAGGCTGGGTACGGCAATGTGACAACGAAGACTGCTGGTTCAAGTGCCACAGTGACCGCCTTGGTGACTGACGAGAACTGCAACCCGGTCACAGGTGTGGAGGTGAGTTTCGCTTCTGATTCCTCAACTGCCGTCTTCTCTTCGGTTACAGCCACCACGAACGATCAGGGTATCGCTACCGTGTCACTCAGTGATACGAGCGCTGGGACTGTGAATGTGACCGCGTCGATTCCAACCGATCAGATGATTATTCATGGTTCACCGGTGGTGATCGAGTTCACTGCTGGTACACCGAGTGTGACCACTCCTGAAGAGTGTGTTGCTGGGAAGCCAGGGACCCGTATCTATGGTGAAGCTGGATTTGGGAATGTAACGACGAAGACTGCTGGTTCAAGTGCCACAGTGACCGCGTTGGTGACTGACGAGAACTGTAATCCGGTTGCCGGTGTGGCAGTGATGTTCGCTCATGATTCATCGTCGGCTTTGCTCTCTCCAGTGACGGCTGTCATGACGAACGATCAGGGTATTGCTACCGTGTCACTCAGTGATGCGAGCGCTGGGACTGTGAATGTGACGGCGTCGATTCCTACCGATCAGATGATTGTTCATGGTTCACCGGTGGTGATCGAGTTCACTGCTGGTACTCCCACAGTGACCACTCCGCAAGAGTGTGCTCCAGGGAAACCGGGTACGCGTATCTATGGTGAGGCTGGGTACGGCAAGGTGACAACGAAGACTGCTGGTTCAGCAGCCACATTGACCGCCTTGGTGACTGACGAGAACTGCAACCCAGTCACAGGTGTGGAGGTGAGTTTCGCTTCTGATTCTTCAACTGCCGTCTTCTCTTCGGTTACAGCCATCACGAACGATCAGGGTCTGGCTACCGTGTCACTCAGTGATACGACTGCTGGGACTGTGAATGTGACCGCGTCGATTCCTACTGATCAGATGATTATTCATGGTTCACCTGTGGTGATCGAGTTCACTGCTGGTACACCCACAGTGACCACTCCGCAAGAGTGTGCTCCAGGGAAGCCAGGGACCGGTATCTATGGTGAAGCTGGATTTGGTGAAACCACCATGAAGGAAGCAGGGGAGTGGGCAACGATCACTGCACTAGTGACCGACGAGAACTGCAACCCAGTCACAGGTGTAGAAGTGAGTTTCGCTTCTGATTCTTCGACGGCCACTTTCTCCTCAGCTACAGCCACCACGAACATTCAGGGTCTGGCTATCGTGTCACTGCATGATACGACGGCTGGAATAGTGAATGTGACTGGCACCATCGCAACAGGAACCATCACCCATGGTTCCCCTGCGACAGTGGAATACACTGCCGCAGCAATCGCCACAACCTGCACCAAACCTGATGGTTCACCAGGTGTGGGGACGAACATCTCAGCCAACCCAACCTCTGCTGAGGTGGGTGGAAGTGTTGAGATCATCGCTCTAGTGACTGACGAATATTGCAACCCGATCTCGGGTGCATCCGTGGCGTTCGCGACAACAGGTGATGCCACCTTCACCGCGTCAACACAGACAACCGGTGACGACGGCTACGCTCGTACTACCTTAACTGATGACACTGCTGAAATGGTGAACGTGACAGCCAAGATCAACTCTTCGATAGCCATCACTGAAGGTTCACCTGCCCAGGTCACCTTCCTCGCTGGAAGCGCTGATCCGACAAAGTCAACCTTCACTGTGGCCCCCTGCGATTCCTTGGCACCGTCGGTGGTTGCCAACGGGTCGGACTGCTGGAGAGGTACGCTACGAGTCGTAGATTCGAAGATGAACCCACTAGCAGGGTTGGACGCTGCGAACCTCGCATTGTTCAACTTCTCTACCCCCGATGCAGTTGTTGCCTCGAGCTTGGTTGATCGCGGAGACGGTACGTACGTGGTGACCTACACCTCCACGGTGGCAGGCTCCTACCTGGTGAGCGTGAGCTACAACTCGTCAACGCCGGTCAGCATCGGTTCTGGGACCATCACGTTTGTCGCCGGAACACCGCAAGTAGATGTCGATGAGAACAACTGTGCCCCTGGGCGCAGGGGAACATCCGAGCTGGTCACACCCACGACCCTCACCATTGATCAGACAGCTGAAGTCACCGTGTACGTAACAGACGCGTACTGCAACCCGATCGTGGGAGAAACAGTGACTGTCCATGTCACTGGTAGTGCGAGTCTGGGAGCCACCACACTCACCACTGATGAAGCTGGGCTAGTTCGTACCACCGTGAATGATGTGAAAGCGGAAACAGTGACCGTGTCCTCCCAGGTGGCGGCGGGCCAGATTCCCAGCCCCACCCAGGTCACTTTCGCTGCCGGTGAGTTGAACCCAGCGATGTCAGACTTCATCGTCTATCGCAGCGCTGGCAATGCTGATCCCAGCAAGGTGCGCGCCGATGGTATCGAGTCTTGGACTGGTGAGTTCATTCCACGCGATAGTGGTGGAAACCTCGTCACGGCCGCGAATCCTGTGGATAGCGCCCAGCTGGTGGTAACTGTGGATTCAGCAGTGTCCGTGACCTCAGGTACGGCAGGTACGTACACCTGGTTGTTCACCTCGCTTACCTATGACACCGCATTTGTGGTCGAATTGTCGCTGGATGGCGCCAGGGTTGGAACAACCCAGACGATCACATTCACTGATGCTGATGCACCTGAGCCACCAGTAATCACCCATCCCGTGACAGGGTCCTGGTTTAATACCACTCCAGATATTGCTGGTACGGATGGAGAACCCGGTTCAACGATCACAGTGACAGATGCCAAAGGTGAAGTGCTGTGTACGAGCATTGCCTCAGCTGATGAGTCATGGTCATGTGCCCCCAACCGTACCCTCTCCGAAGGTCGCTACATGATCACTGCAACAGCTACTGACTCTGAAGGTAACGTATCTGAGCCATCAGCGCCGGTGAGTTTCACGATCAAGACAACCCCGCCCACCAAGCCGGTGGTGGATTCCTCTAATGGTTCCAAGGTGACTGGGCAGGGTGAACCAGGGTCGTCAGTGTCAGTTGTTGATGAGGACGGCAACCCAGTCCCAGGATGTAGTGATGTGGAAGTGGATTCAACTGGTCGCTTCGAGTGTGTACCCGAAACACCATTGACTCCAGGACAGTCGATCACTGTGACGGTGACTGATCCTGCTGGGAACACCTCACCACCAGTGACGATCGAGATCGTACCGCTGATGGCTGTGGCTACCCATCCTCTGCGTTATCGCGGCGAGGTGCAGGTCGTCTCCGGGTACAACTTCAACCCAGGAGAGTCGGTGAGCCTCACGGTTTACTCTGATCCTTTTGCGGCTGGCACGGCCGTGGTTAATGCCGATGGTACGGTCACGATCACGTTCATCATCCCTGACGATATGGAGTATGGCTTCCATACTGCGATCCTCACTGGTGTGGAATCTGGTTCTGCTTATGTGACCTTCGAGGTCATCGCAAAGCCGGCAGCCCCCGTGGCACCCGAGATCCCCTATGTACCTACTGGCGGGGTGGTCCAGGGTGGATCGTGGTTGGCCATATATCTGCTCATCGCTGGGAGTCTGGTTTCCTTTGTTGGATTCCTGATGGTACGAATCCGTCGGAACTCCGATGCGAAGTGACCTGGGATAGTCCATGAGCTAGCCGTCATGTCCCAAGGAACCGCCCTTCACCCAGGGCGGTTCCTTGGGGTGACAACACTAGGAATCCAGACTCCACGGTTGAACAAATGTGATTTCTGGACCCTGCGAGTCGCTTCGCTCCGCAGGGTGACAGGAGAGGTGTGACAAGTCGCGGAGCCTGTGTTCCTCACTTCGTTCGTGGGGTGACGGAGGTGATGTTGCGCCGGGTGACACCAGCCCCGTCACCCTGCGGAGCGAAGCGACTCGCAGGGGGTCCAGATACTCAATTTCGTTGGATTGTGGAGTCTGGATTCCTGCCAAGTCGTGCTGGCGCACTCCGCGGAATGACTGGGCAAGGAAAGCCGCAGAAAGACGGCGAGAGGGAACACAAAAGGTCCCCTTGTGTTGGTCTTCCACTATCGTTGGATCATGACCAGGAGAAACTCGTGACAGCAATCAACCAGGTTGTGGAGCACTTTCGTACCCACTTTTCATCCACCCCTGAAGGAGTCTGGGAAGCCCCAGGGCGCGTCAATCTCATGGGGGAACACACGGACTACAATCATGGGCTCGTACTGCCCATAGCGTTACCGCAACGTACGTACGCTGCAGTACGCCGACGCGACGACTCGCTTGTTCGGCTCATGTCAGTGGGGATGCCCCCAGCCCAAGCCATCCCGATCACAGACATCGCTCCAGGTTCCCCGAAAGGATGGGAACGCTACCCGGCTGGGGTGATCTGGGCTTTCGCCAACCATGGGTACGCCGACCAGGTGACAGGTATTGATGCCGTGTTCACCTCCGAAGTGCCTGTCGGTGCGGGGTTGTCCAGTTCTGCAGCGATCGAAGGTGCCATGGCTGTCGCTCTATCTGACTTGTGGGATCTGGGTCTCACCAAGGATGACCAGGGACGGGCCACATTGGCGAACCTCGCCCAGAGTGCAGAAAACATCATTGCACAAGCACCCACGGGTGGAATGGACCAAGCAGCATGTTTGAGATCACGTGAGGGACACGCCCTGTATCTCGACTGCGCTGATCAGTCGATTCGCCACATCCCCTTCCGCTTGGACGATACTGGACTCGCCCTGCTCGTGATCGATACGCGCGCAACCCATGCCCATTCGACTGGTGAATATGGACATCGACGTTCCGACTGTCAAGAAGCTTGTGCCATACTCGGCATCGATACTCTCCGCGAGATATCGGTCGATGATCTTGATGGCGTGCTTAAACGTCTCCCCAATGATCGGCTGCGACGGCGCGTACGCCATATTGTGTCTGAGACCCACAGGGTACGGTTGTCAGCCCAAGCAATGGAAGCCGGGGACTTTGTTGAACTGGGCAAATTATTTGTGGATTCTCACGCATCGATGCGTGATGATTATGAGATTTCATGTCCAGAACTTGATGTGGCAGTCATCGCCTCCTTGGAGTGTGGAGCCCTCGGTGCGCGCATGACTGGGGGAGGGTTTGGTGGTTCTGCTATCGCGCTGGTCTATCGTCAATCACTGAGAGAGATGATGGAGTGGATCGGTTCCGCATTCGACCAGAAAGGTTTTGCGACACCTGATTTCCTAGTGGCTGAGGCAGGCCGCAAGGCTGGTCGGGTAGCGTACTAGACTGTGGCTAAAGTGCCAGGGTTTGAATCCCCTGAGCAAAGAGAGGATGACCATGGCTGCGCATTGTGAGGTTTTCACCGATAAGACTGGGAAATGTCGTTTAACTGACCTAAGCCTATGACGAGGGTTTATGCTCATCGTGGCGCGAGTGGGTGTGCACCGGAGAATACTCTTGCCGCTTTTTCTCTTGCCTGCCAGATGGGTGCTGGCGGGATCGAACTTGATGTTCAAATGACCTGCGATGGGGAACTAGTGGTCATCCATGATGAGACAGTTGATCGTACGACCGATAGCTCAGGATGGGTGAAAGACATGACGTACTCTTCGCTGCGTGAGTTCAATGCTTCGATGGGTTCAGCTCTCTTCCCCGACGAGTACGTCCCCACGTTGGCTGAGGTCCTGGATGTGTGTGAGAACCAGGACCTGCTGATCAATATTGAATTGAAGGACTCGGTTGTCCCCTACGTGGGTTTAGCGCAGAAAGTCGTAGCTGTGGTGGAGTCTCGTGGTTTACATGACCAGGTGATTCTGTCGAGTTTCAACCATCTTTCTCTGGGGGAGGTTTCTCGATTGTCCCCACATGTTCGGACTGGTCTTCTCTTTTCTGATGTTCTGGTACGTCCGTGGGATTATGCCCAGCAGCTCGGGGTCCATACACTCCATCCTCACTATCGATATGTCGACATAGTTCCTGAGGTGGTGGAGCGTTCTCACCACGTCGGTCTGGACGTCAACGTGTGGACAGTTGATGAAACCCCTGACATGGTACGTATGATCAATACTGGAGTGGATGGAATCTTCACCAACCATCCCGATCGAGCACTCGCCATGATGCCCCACCAGGAAAGGACTTGACATGATCGAATCCCCGCTAGCAGCCATCCACCAGGACCTTGTAGCGAAATTCGCTGAATTTGGTGGTTGGGAGATGCCCTTAGAGTACGCTGGTGTACTGGCCGAACATGAGGCAGTACGAACCCGTGTCGGGCTCTTTGATGTCTCACACTTGGGGACTTTCCTCGTGGAGGGTGATGGTGCCGTGGCGTACCTCAACACTCGACTGTCCAATGATCTGGGTCGCATCACCCCTGGTCAAGCCCAGTACACTCTGTTGCTGGATGAATCGGGTGGGGTCGTGGATGACATGATTGTGTACGTACGCGCCGATGATGACGCCATGGTGATTCCGAATGCTGCTAATGCTTCCGAGGTCATGGCTCGACTGATGGATTCCTCCCCAGAGCACCTTTCTTGGACGAATCGCCACCACGATGATGCGATTATCGCTATCCAAGGTCCCAAGAGTGCTCAGGTCATGGCTGACGCCGGGTTCCCTCACGAGATGGACTACATGAGTTTTGAGCAGTTCTCCTTCCACCAGTCCACGGATGGTACCTGTTCTGGTCATTCCGCGGAGCACTGCGAGTCGCCCTGGCGGGCTCCGCAGCACCACGACGCAGACCGAGGGCGGGGCGCTTGCGTCCATGCCGAGGTCAAGGAAGTGGTTGACGAACGAAGTGAGGAGCACAGGCTCCGCGACTCGCAGAATCCAGAATCCACAGTTGACCAACCCAGTGGCGCGTCGTTCACGATTTGCCGCACGGGGTACACCGGGGAATTGGGGTACGAGTTGGTCGTACCTGCTGTGATGGCTGAAGCCATGTGGACCCAACTGATGGAAGCCGGTGAAGCTCACGGAATCCAACCCTGTGGTTTGGGTGCTCGCGATACTCTGCGATTGGAGATGGGTTACCCCTTACATGGCCAGGATCTCTCTTTGAAGATATCACCAGTGGAGGCCCGTGTGGGATGGGCTGTGGGCTGGAAGAAGGATCGCTTTGATGGTCATGTGGTGGTCCGTACCCAGAAGTCGGACGGTGTCGATCGTACCCTTCTCGGGATTCGTTGTGTCGGTCGTGGGATTCCTCGTGCCCACATGGAGGTTGTTGATTCAGCAGGTGGCATCCTCGGCGAGGTCACGTCAGGAACCTTCTCCCCGACCCTCAAGCTCGGTATTGGCTTAGCCCTGTTACCCAGTACGACCCAGGTTGGTGATCGCGTTCTTGTTCAGATCCGCAACCGCACCGAAGAATTCGAGGTGGTCCGCCCCCCGTTCGTGACCACCCATGTACGGAACTAGGGCGATCCCGATCAGTCTGGTGCGCCTGCCCCGTCATTCTGCGCGTAAATCGCAGAATCCAGAATCCACACTCACCACAGTTGTGGAGTTTGTTAGTGGTGAGTGCATTCGGCAGGCCCACCATCGCACTTGATGTGATATCTGGACCCTTCGAGTCACTTCGTTCCGCAGGGTGACTCCTGCCCCGTCATTCTGAGGAGCACAGGCTCCGCGACTTGGCAGGAATCCAGACAAGCGATTATCCGCGCGGGGAGACCACCTCGATGTTTGCTTTGGTAACTCGCGAAGTTCCGCGCCCCAAGTCAGCTTCACAGCGGTGTGCAGGGTCCTGAGCCCGCACCTTGGACACTCGATACCCTGACCCCATCTCTTCGAGGCACCCATTGATCATTCCCACATGGAGTTGACACAAGACATAGTGCCTGCGAGTGGAGTCCCAAAAGGGACAATTGTGTAGGACGAGTTTGGGTGGGTCTTTGCGTACGATTTCAGGGGAATACCACAGGGCATCAAGTTTGTTCACCAGCGCTGTGATAATCGTACTTTCGTCGATTTCTTGGGTGGGATCACCAGGGGTAGCCAGGTAGTGGCCCCAATCGGTGCCAGCCCGGTACATCCATTCTTCGGCGCCCCCATTAGCCTGGGCTACAGTCGCTGCCATGATTTCTGCGAGCAACCGGAACCCTTGGGCACGCTCGTGGGTCTGATTGGGCAGGGTACCCATATAGGTCACTTTGGGACGCCCAGGCGTGGTACGTTCTTGTGCTTCACGCTTGGCAAATCCAGCATCGACCAAGGATTCGAGATGGAACCGAGCAGTGTTGGGAGGCAGTCCGACCCGCTTGGCAACGTACTCAACAGTCATAGGCTCTTTGGCATCGCGGAGCAATCGGATAATGTGGGTACGTCGACCGTGGTGCTCGGAACCTCCGGTCGTACCATCAAAGACAGGGTGGTCAACTCGTACCGCCAAATCTTCCTCCTCATTTCATCAACATGGTTAATACTATATGAAGTACGAAAGTACCAAGAAAACCGCCCAAGGGGTGAGACTCAAATAGCCGTGGAGCTCACCTGCTCATAGTGGAAAGATTATTTATAGAAATAATCAGAGAACCAACCAAGTAACCCCTTGTCAAAGGATGTTTTCTTGGTCGCAGAAGGCATATTCCCGTACTAAAGAACTGTGGTTGACCCTATGATTCGCACCATGATAGGTTCATAAGACCTGTTACACACTGAAAGGTGAGCCATGGCCACAGCAAAGAAGCCCGCGCCACGGCAGCGTCGCAGACTCAGTCTCGTAGCGGCCGCACTATGCGGTGTCGCAATCGGGTTGGCGTTGTTTGGAGTTGGGTACTCTGAATTGCCGTCATACTTCGGGAACAAACCCGAAACCTGTGCGAACTGTCATGTGATGCAAGACCATTATGATGCATGGTCGCGCGGATCACACGCCAATGTGGCAACCTGCAACGACTGTCACCTGCCTCATGACAATGTCATTAGGCAATTTGGGGTGAAAGCCGAGGATGGTGTGCTGCATGCAATTGCATTCACGACGGGGAATTATCCCCAAAATATTGTCATCCGTGACAAGAGCAGAGCTATTACTAATGAGCTGTGTCTCAACTGCCACGACACGATGACAGATCCTATGCGTTACACCGTAGGCCTCACTGGTGAGGATCAACAGTGTTCACGCTGTCATACAACTATTGGACACGATATTTAGGAGCCGGACTGATGACAAACCAGAACGACGCCAAGACTCGCAGTGCGACACCTATGTGGGTGCTCACCGTCATTGCGATCGCGGCAGCGGCGATTGGTTTCCTGCTTGCTCTCCTTATTGCAAATATAGGAGAGAAGAAGGGACAATCAGGGTCGCAATACACACAGGTGGTTGAGCTGAAGCAAGACACCTACGATCCAGCGAAGTGGGGACAAAACTTCCCAGCGCAGTACGATGGGTGGAAGGCAACAGCTAACTACAAGTCGTCGGATCATAAGCCCGACACTCTCATCGCTTGGAATGCCAAGACCGATGATGATTTTGTGGGCAATGACGTAGTTGACACAAGAACAGAAGTAACATCCTCGAAGATTCAAGAAGATGATCGAGTGAAGCGACTCTGGGGCGGGTACGCATTCGCCATTGACTATCGACATGCTCGTGGTCATATGCACATGCTGACCGACCAAATGAACACCTTGCGTGTCTTGGAGAGGGACCAACCCGGTGCCTGCATCCACTGCCACGCTTCGACCGTTCACATGTGGGAAGCGAACAGCACAGCTGGTGAAGGCGCTAACTTCAATGAGAAGATGCAGTCTGGTTTCGCAAACTTGAACCCGATTCCTTACAACTGTGAGTCGACAGCTATTGCAGCGAAGCAAGAAGTGGATCCCACCTATTGCGCCGATATTGAAGCTGACATGGAATCCATGATCAAGAAGCACAGCGTTGACACTGTCAATGGTGACCCCATTGGTTGCATCGACTGCCATGATCCAGAGACCATGAAACTGCGCATTTCGCGTCCAGGGCTCATCAACGGTATGAAAGACCTCAAGGGCGAGAAGTACGACGTGAACAAGGACGCCACCACTCAAGAGCTGCGTGCTCTGGTGTGCGCTCAGTGTCACATTGAGTACTACTTCGGTGGAGAAGGCAACAAGCATGTGGTCTTCCCATGGGCTAACGGTCTCGATATTGATCAAGTTTATGATTACTATCAAGAGCCAGTCTTTAAGTCTGCTCCTCTCGGTGGCGGGGATCCTGTTGAAAAGACCGCGTTCGCTGACTTCGTGAACCCCAATGCCAAGGTTGCTTCCCTCAAGGTGCAGCATCCTGAGTACGAAGCATGGTCAAGTTCAGTGCACGCTGCCAACGGTGTGACCTGTGCAGATTGCCACATGCCGTACATGCGTAATGGTGCTCAGAAGGTCTCGAATCACGATGTGAAGAATCCTCTGTCAGACATTAACGGCTCCTGTGGCACCTGCCACACGGCTTCTGATCAGGTCATTCGTGACCGCGTACGTACCATCAATAACCGTTTCAAGGTTTCTCGCGATGCGGGTCTTGATTCCCAGATGGTTCTACTCCAGATGCTGACCGAGGTTCAGGCTGATGGTTCCACTGTGACCATTGATCCTGCGACCTTGACCCAGGCGAAGGAACTCTATCGCAAGGCCGGTTTCTATATTGACTATGCGTACTCGGAGAACTCCTATGGCTTCCATAACCCTGATTATTTCCAGAGGATTATTGGACAGTCCCTCGATGCTTCTCGCCAAGGCCAGCTTTTGCTAGCCGCTCAGGGCGCAGCAGTACCGGATCTCGGCCCATCTGCTAAGACTGAAGAGAATGCCAAGCATATTCTGGAAACAGGTCTTAGGTGAGCGAAAAAGTCTACGATGACGAGCTGTTGAAAGAAACAGAAGACGACATCGTAAAACCTAGGAATGCCCCACCTCGACGTCAGTCGGGGTGGGGCATTGCCCCGGTAGTGATCGCTATTCTCGGTGGATTGGTTGTTGGCGCTATTATCGCGATCACTATGAGGCCGACTCCTGGGCCGGTCATGCCCTCCGATCATCCCGACATAGACTCTGGCCCAGTTGTCAGCGAACAACAGGTTCTCGAGATGAGTGAGTTGGATGAGAGAATATCGGCCAATCCTCAAGACGTTGACGCATTGATACAAAGGGCGGTGCTCAATGCCAATCTGGAAAACTTCGTTTTAGCCAAAGAAGATGCTGAAGCCGTCCTTGCCCTTCAACCAGACTCGTCCGTGGCCTACTATGTCCTGGGTGTCTATTACAACGTGACAGGAGAATGTTCACTAGCAGAAGAGAATTGGGGTAAAGCCCTCGAACTCAACCCTGACGGCGACGCCACAGGCATCATGAAGGCTCTCCGGGAATGCTACGTTCAAGCAGGCTCACCAGTGTTGCCTACAGGACAGTAGTCATGGCGCCCATCACAGTGCGAGGAAGGTTCTCTCGCCCCCAAGACTCTCACCTCCAGGAGTGGTGATGGTGCTCGCGTCGTTAACTCTGCTCCCTGGTCTCCTTGTTGCTTTTTGGGCGGGAGTGGTCTCTTTTGCCTCACCATGTTTCCTCCCCGTGGTTCCTGTCTTCATCACCTATTTAGCTGGTAAACCCACGGTGAAACTTCAGACAGAGTCTTCAGATGACCCCGTACCTGCAGGTCAGGACGCAGTATTAACAAAAGCAGAAACCAAACGTACTCGGGTCATTGACTGGGTGGGCGCTGGTCAAGCTGTGGCCTTCATGGTGGCTTTCTCGGTTGTCTTCCTTGCCTTATGGACAATGATCACCATGGTGGGGCACCTCTCTGGTGATTTCCGCCAGTGGTTGAGAATCGGTGCGGGAATCGTCCTGATCATCATTGGGCTCCACGTCACAGGGCTCATCACTATTGGCCCACTCGAACGTGTCCTCCAACCGCGCTATTCCCCTGATCGAGCGAGCAAGCCGAATCTTCGACGCTCCATTCTGCTCGGGCTGGCTTTCGGAGCTGGATGGACTCCTTGTATCGGCCCTATCCTGGGGGGAGTACTCGCACTTGCCTCGTCGTCGAATTCTCCAGCCACAGGAATACTGCTGATGAGTGTCTATTCACTCGGACTTGGTCTTCCTTTCGTACTCATCTGTGCTGGAGCTTCATCTTTGTTGAACCGATTATCCTGGTTCACGGCCCATCAACGAGTAGTTAATCTCGTGGTGGGGCTCTTCATCGTCATCATCGGCTTCCTGTTGATGGCCGATCTTTTCACCCGACTTTCTAATGCGTTAGCATTCTAATCGAGGAGTTTTCTATGAACGACCAACCGTCCACCAAGCGCCGGACCCCACGAAAGCCGGGGCCAACCACCGAAGCGGAAGTTGGAGAACTTGCCGCAGAATTGGCTGACAACCAGCCAGCCCAGGAAGCGGTGAGCCTTCCCGACATCGAAGAAACCCCTGAAGTTTCCGTACGCCAGTTCTTTGGGCGCCTCTATCAAGTGACCTACTCCAAAACTGTTGGGGTCATTCTCATCCTGCTCCTCACACTCTATGCGTTGATTGGGATCCTGGTCACCCAAGCTCAGGGAGTGATGGGCGATCCTGCCGAGAAAGAAGAGTTCCTGTTCTCCATGGAGCAGAAGTACGGTGGTTTCGCATCCATCCTCAACGCCTTGGGCCTGTTCCATGTGTTTACCTCCATCGGGTTCTTCATCGTTTTGGGCGCTTTAGTGGTCTCGATTCTGGGATGTACGACTTATCGCATTCCGGGATTGTGGCAGCGTTTCCGCCATCCTAAAGTAGCTGTCTCAAGGGAGTTTTTCACCAAGACTCGTTACCGTGCGCACGTGGATGCACCAGGTGCGAGTGCAGCAACGATGGACGTCGCTGCACAGAAAATGAAGGCTCGACACTATCGCGTCATTCGCCAAGGTGACAATGCTCTGTTTGCGGACAAGAATTCCTGGGGCCCCTTGGGGACAGTGCTCGCCCACTTGGCTTTCATCATCATCATTGGGGCGTTCATTTTGACTTCGCTGTTCACCTTTGAGCAGCGTCTCAATCTTCATGCTGGAGCCGGTCAAGAGGTTGCTCTCAACAAACTCGACGATGTCACTATTGAGGCAGTCAGTTTTGAGGCTCCCTACACCTGGGAGAAAAAGACAGACAAAGAAGGTAATGAAGGGTTGGTACAGAAATACTCTGACTATGTTTCCCACCTGGTGGTGAGAAAAGGTGGTGAGGTTGTCGCTGAAAAGAAGGATGTACGTGTGAACTCCCCGTTGAAATATGGCGGATATTCTTTCCATCAAATGCACCATGGGCGTACGATCGACTTCTCCGTATCTATCGATGGCCAAGTGGTTCACTCTGGCCCTGTGAGGCAGACGACAGATCCTCAAGACCCGCTCAATTTTGATTGGTTCGGCTCAGAAGAACGAGGCGGGCCAGCTATTGCTGGTAGCGTCGACTTTGTTACCTTTGACACGCCGATCACTATAGGTGACCAAAGCGATGTCAAAGAACTTCTGGCTCCCATCAGTGTGGGAATGCTCATTCCAGCATTTTCCGATCTTGAGAACCCAAGCTTGCCTGAGGGTACTGGTGTGTATTTCATCGTGCACTATGACGGAATGGGACAACCCGTTTCTAATGCCACAGGAATGGTGGAACTAGGTCAAACATCCGAACCCACATCTATAGTCTTTGAGTTCGACAATGGGTCGAAACAAGGCATGGTGGAGATCACCTTCCATGGTGATGGAACCTTCACTGGAATTGATATGCGTAAGGATCCTGGAGCACTATGGATGCTGATTGGTTCCTTGCTCCTCATCATCGGTATGCTAATGACGTTCATGTTTAGGCACCGCAGAATCTGGATGCGAGCAGAGGAGGGCACCCTCTTTCTCGCTTCAGCAGATAAGAAAGACTCGGGTTTCACTCGCGAGTTTGAAGATATAACTAAGCAGGCACGAACCTGGTTGACTAACTCAAGGAATCCATCATGAAAGAACTAACACCGATACAACAACTCATTTTCCAGATCGCTGAGATCTTCCTCTATGCGGCTGTGTTTTTCATCGTCTTGGCGTTTATTGTCGCCCTGGTTGCTATCTCTGTGGGGCAACTGTCATCCAAGCCCCATCAAGGTGCCAGAACCCAGGTCGATGAGCTTGCTGAGTTCTTTGACGACGATGATGCAGTGGTTCCACTTGCTGAGGTTGAGTTGAATGTGGCACCCCAAGAAGCTGAGCTTGTTGAGGTCAGTGCACCACCAGTGGAGGTGAAGCAGGCTGCCACCACGAGGAAGACGGCTCCAGCCAAGGCAACAGCTGTCAAAGCAACAGCTGCCAAGGCGACTGCTACGAAGACCGCTGCCACGAAGACAGCCGCTGCCACGAAGACAGCCGCTGCCAAAGCAACAGCTGCCAAGGCGACTGCTACGAAGACCGCTGCCACGAAGACAGCCGCTGCCAAAGTGACCGCCACGAAGGCGACAACTGCAACGAAAACAGCAGCCACCACCACCGCAGCTAAGGCAGCATCCACTCGCAAGGCAGCGACCACAACAACCAAGACGTCCGCAGCGAAAACTGCCACGACTAGCAGGACCAAGAAGTAGGAAGAGGGATTTTCATGAGTAACACAGCGACACTAACACCCCCAACAGCGAAAAAATCGATCAACGTGGGCACCTTTGCTCACGGATTCACTGTTGCTGCGCTGGCCGCACTGAGTGTGTACATCATTTTACGCATCGTCGTCACAGGGCATGGACCTTTTTCTAATCAGCATGAGTTCGCAGTGAGCTTCGTGTGGGGAATCCTGGCCGCTTATCTGATTGCTCAGTGGAGACTGAAGGTGCCCATGATGGCACTCATCGTCTTACCGATTGCCACAGGAATGATGATCTATGCACTGCTGATGCCCAGAGATATCGAGTCACTCAACCCTGCCCTCCAAAATGGGTTGTTGTTGACCATCCATGTTGGTTTGGCCATGCTCGCCTATGGCGCTGCCTGTGTCTCCTTTGGCGCTGCCGTACTCTATCTCATCCATCCGCTGACCAAAATGAAAACCTCACTCGATACCCTCGATGAGATCGGCTACAAGGCTGCAGTGATCACCTTCCCGCTGTTGACCATCATGATCCTCATGGGAGCACTGTGGGCGAATACAGCTTGGGGTCGTTACTGGGGCTGGGATCCTAAAGAGGTTGCAGCTTTGGTGACCTGGCTGATGTACGGCGCTTTCCTCCATGCTCGCGTTGCCCGAGGGTGGCGAGGCGTACGCTGTGCGTGGCTATTAGTCATTGGCTTTGCACTCGTGATGTTCGCTTTCTTCGGTAATCATTTCTTTGGTGGGCTCCACTCGTACATGTAAAATCCACGTCTACAACAAGGAAAGAGTTGCCATGAAGAATGCCAATGTACGGACAGCCATCATCTTGGCTATTACTACCCTACTGGTCCTCACTGCGATCTTTTTTATCCGCCAGCCGTGGATAGTCAACTCGCCTATCGAGGTGGAAATAGCCGATGAGGTAGCGAGCGGGCCACTTCGAGAAGGGCATCCTGCACCACAGTTTACTGCAGAAACCGTGGACAAGTCGGTGTTCAATTTGCAGGATCTTCAAGGCAAACCAGTGTGGCTGATCTTTGAGGCCACCTGGTGCGGCGCCTGTGCAGAAGAAATCGAGGCTGTCCAAGAGACCTACGCCGAGTACCAAGATAAGGTGCATGTGGTGTCGATCTTTGTTGAAGAGGACACCCGCAAGGTTATTAAACACCAGAAGTCCAAGAATCTTCGCCACCCACTCATTGCTGATCACCGTGGAAAGCTCACAGGTCACTATTCGGTTTATGGGATTCCCAAACACGTTTTCATCGACAGCCAAGGGGTTGTTGTCACGATTCTTGAAGGGACCTTGACCAAAGACGAAGCCTCAGCCATTCTCAATGATTTGAGTTGAGTCCACCGGGGCGCTACTGTGTGGCGTACGCAGAAGAGGAACGGAAAGTAGGACACTGTGGGACTATTCAAGCCCTATGATCAAGAAACCACTGATCGGGAGGTCCAATCCCGCGAGGGGAAGAGTGCTCGCGGTGAAAATTCGAAGTCAAATGCGAAGAAATCAGCACCCACTCCGACGCGTAAACAAGCCGAAGCAGCTCGTAGGGATCGCTTGCAGCCAGTCATGACACGCAAAGACGTGAAAGCTCAAGAGCGTAAAGACCGCTACCGTGCTCGTGATGAGCAGATGGCGAAGACGAACGCTTTGCCGTACAACGAAATGATTCGCGACTGGGTGGATCATCGCTGGAATATGGCCGAATTTGCCTTACCGATACTCTTGCTTTTGTTTGTCGGCACGTTGATCATGTCGTACGCCTATACACAGATGGCTGCCTTCTTCCCCTTTGTCATCTGGGGTTTCTTCGGTGTTCTTGTTCTGGATACGGCATGGATGTGGATAGGGTGCCGCAACCAATTAAGAAACCATTTCCCCTATGAACCGATGAAGGGCAAGTTCAGTTATGCCATGTCACGCACCATGTTGATGAGGCGGTCCCGGATTCCACAACCCAGAGTGAAACGCGGTACGAAGTTTGTTTGGCCCTATCAGGGGTCATCATGAACTGGACGTGGGAGGTGATCGGTTCGATCAGTGATGTAGACCTGGCTCTGGATCTTGAACAAGGATGGAGTGACCAGGATTCGGCTGAGCAGTGGCTGCGCGAAATGTTCGCTGATCTTCTCGATGACGGTGTTGACGAGGTCACCTTGTTCTGTGATGGCGAAGAGATCTATTCCATGTCGCTGGAACCGTGAGCCCGGTAAACTAGAGCAATGACTGAAACTCAAACCATGGGCGGCTTGT
This sequence comes from Propionibacteriaceae bacterium, assembly GCA_009782785.1. Taxonomy (GTDB): domain Bacteria; phylum Actinomycetota; class Actinomycetes; order Propionibacteriales; family Propionibacteriaceae; genus WQYJ01. Next base: position 23,461 of record WRIJ01000015.1, read on the forward strand.
TGGTGACTGAAGCTGCCCTGACAAAGATCACTGCATTGTTGGCTGCGGAAGAAAAGGACCTTTTCTTGAGGGTTGCCGTACAACCGGGCGGATGTGCAGGGTTGAGGTACGAGTTGTATTTCGATGATACTGAGTTGGATCGTGACGTCATCATGACCTTCGGTGATGTGACAGTGGTCATGGACGATAAGTCAGCACCATACCTGGGTGGGGCCACGATCGATTTTGCTGACACCATCAGCAAGCAGGGTTTCATCATCGACAACCCTAATGCCGCTGGTACATGCCAGTGTGGGGACTCTTTCAACTAAGCCACTCTGTTTTCGCCGCACCCCTGTCACCCTGCGGAACACTGCGAGTCGCGCTAACGCGCTCCGCAGCATGACGGTGGTGAGTACGCTCCGCAGAATGACGCGGTAGGGGGCCGTTGTCGTACGCAGAAAGACGGTGGTGAGTGCGCTCCACGAACAGAAGGGGGTGTTCATCGCGCTAACCCTGCGTAACCGACCCCGTCTCCCTGCGCGACGTGGTTGGGCGCACTCTCTTTCCTGTCACCCTGCGGAGCCCGCTAGGGCGACTCGCAGGGTCCAGATATCATACTGACCATGGTGGTGACCGTCGGTGATACATGATCACCCACAGACTCTTCTTCAAGGGAAACCACTAGTCTGGATTCCTTCCGCGAGTCGGGCTGGCGCCCTCCGCGGAATGACATTGTGAGTTACGTACCGACCGCTACTGTTTAGCGGTGAAACCAAGAAAACGTCGCGTAGTGACCGCTTGCGGACTGGTCACTCTACTCCGCGGAATGACTTTTTCAAGTCACGTATCGACCGCAACTGTCTGAGGACGAAAGTCCAGAAACGTCGCGTAGTGACTGCTTGTGCACTGATTGCTTTACCCCGTGTACTGATCCGGTGAGGTGCATACGATGAGTCACAACGCAACGATCTTGCGAGCACGCCGCCAAGGGGTTGCGGTCACGGAATAGCCAGTCATGTCACCCTGCGGAGCGACACCGCACTCCCGTCACCCTGCGGAATCACGCTGCACCTCCGTCACCCTGTGAATGAGCGAAGACCACCAACCCCGGTCACCCTGCGGAGCGAAGCGACTCGCAGATATCGCACTGACCATGGTGGTGGCCGCCGGTGAATGGTGATCAGCATCTGGGACAGATCAAACAGTCCCCATCTGTCCCACCTGGGGAGAGTTATGAGAGTTTTCTTAGACACTCGGATGGTAAAGTGGTGATAATCACCACAGGAGTGATGGGTTAGCAGGAGGCCAGTCATGTCATCTGACGAGAATGTAGACGATCTGTTCGACGATGAAGAACTCGAAACAGAGGATCTTCTTGACGATGAAGAACTCGACGATTCTGATGAGTCCGATGATACTGACGACGATGCAGACGGTGACAGTGAAGAAAACGACACTGACGACGAGGAACCCAAAAAGAAAAAGAGGGTTATTCCTTTCGTTGTTGGTGCACTGTCCGTCTGCCTTTTTGCTGGTGGTGTCGTCCTGGGGATTAACAGCCTGAAACCAGGTGAACAGGTTTTGACTGACTTGGCGGGAAACAGAGTACAACTCGAAGACCCTTCAGCCCTGGACCCTGAAGCTATTGCTGAAGCTGACATGGTCGAAAATGAGGGTGGAAAAGGTTTCTCTATTCCAGTGGCCGGGCTGAACGTCAATCTCGGTTCGATCAACCCTGTTAAAGGGAGCATGAATCCCCCCAACTTCACTTCTGCTTTCTGGATTCGTAAACGTGGGGTGAGCCCGCAAGAAGCGGACAAGGGGACTGTGGTGATCGTCACCCACTCACTGCGGGCACCAGGCAAGGCCCCCGGTAACTACTATCAGAAGGACGGCGAAGTCATCCTCAACCCTGGGGATTTCATCGAAGTCAATGATCGAGTGTATTCTTTCGTCAAATCTGAGGTCATCTTGAAAGAAGAACTCGGTAAACGCAATGATGTGTGGTCCAAAGAGCCAGGAAAACTGATCGTCATCACCTGTTACCAGAACAAGGGTGGCAGTGGAAAAACCACCCACAATGTTGTTCTCTTTGGTGAGTTAGTGACCTAAAGGAGTACGCCGTGATGCTCCCTTGTCTGCGGAGTTAGCCAGTGATGCGTACACCTTCAAAGCGCTCGACACTGGGCGTACTCGAACCTTCGGAGCCCATCCTGCCTGGTCTTGTTCAGCGCGTCGCCCAGCGAGTTCTTCGTCGCTCAGATCAACAGTGAGACTGCGATCAGGGATCGAGATGGATATCATGTCCCCATCGCGGATGAGCCCGATCGCACCACCATCAGCTGCCTCGGGGGAGATGTGGCCCAGACACAGCCCTGAGGAACCACCCGAGAAGCGCCCATCAGTGATGAGTGCACAGTGCGGGCCAAGACCCACCCCTTTGAGGTACGCCGTGGGATAGAGCATCTCTTGCATACCGGGTCCCCCCTTCGGGCCCTCGTACCTCACGACAACAACATCACCGGGTTGGATCTTTCCACTCAGGATCGCATCGACTGCTTCCTCTTGGGATTCGGTGACCTTGGCCGGTCCGGTGAACGTCCATTGGTCCGCGGGTACGCCAGCAGTTTTCACCACACACCCATCGGTAGCGATATTGCCGAAAAGGATCGCGAGGCCCCCGTCCGTACTGTATGCGTGATCGAGGTCACGAATGCATCCAGTTTCAGCATCGGTGTCGAGAGTGTCCCAGCGCTGGGAGGTTGAGAAAGCTTCCGTGGTACGGATGCGCCCAGGGGCAGCGTGGAAGAGCTCGATGGCTTCCGTACTGGCTGTTCCGCTGCGGATATCCCAGGTCGCGAGCCAGGAGCTCACATCGGGTGCGTGAATAGCGTGAGTGTTCTTGAGCAGTCCAGCCCTATTGAGTTCACCCAGGATCGCCGGGATTCCTCCCGCGCGGTGAACATCCTCCATGTAGTACGTGGTTGAGTTCGGGGCAACCTTCACCAAGCAGGGGGTTTGCCGCGAGAGCCGGTCGATGTCCACCTGGGTGAAGTCGACGTGGGCTTCCTGGGCTGCCGCGAGCAGGTGCAGGATCGTGTTCGTGGACCCGCCCATGGCGATATCCATGGTCATCGCATTGTGGAAGGCGTCCTTCGTGGCAATGCTCAGTGGCAGGATCGAGTCGTCGTCCTGGTCGTACCACGTCCGGCAGAGCTCCATGATGAGTCTGCCGGCCTGCTCGAAGAGGGTACGGCGTGCCGTGTGGGTGGCGAGAGTGGAACCGTTACCGGGCAGTCCGAGTCCGAGGGCTTCGACCAGGCAGTTCATGGAGTTGGCGGTGAACATCCCCGAACATGACCCACAGGTCGGGCAGGCGGATTCTTCAATCTGGGTCACTTGCTCGTCGGCAACCGTATCATCCACCGCAGTGATCATCGCATCAATGAGGTCGAGGGATTTTTCTTGAGTCGAATCAGCGAAGGTCGTACGTCCGGATTCCATCGGGCCACCAGAGACAAACACGGTGGGAATGTTGAGTCGTAGTGCTGCGAGAAGCATGCCGGGGGTGATCTTGTCACAGTTGGAGATGCAGACCAGGGCATCCGCCTGGTGGGCGTTTACCATGTATTCGACACTGTCGGCAATGATTTCGCGACTTGGCAGGGAATAGAGCATGCCCGAGTGGCCCATGGCAATGCCGTCATCGATGGCGATCGTATTGAACTCGCGCCCTACACCACCAGCGTCGGCAATCGAGTCGCACACGAGGGATCCGATGTCTTTGAGATGAACGTGGCCGGGTACGAATTGGGTGTACGAGTTCGCTACCGCGATGATGGGTTTTCCGAAATCGTTGTTGGTCATACCGGTGGCGCGCCACAGTGCGCGGGCGCCAGCCATGTTGCGACCTTCCGTGGTGGTCCGTGAGCGTAGTCGAGGCATGGATTCTCCTTGGTGTTGGGTACAAGAATACCCACCCTGTCTGCAGAATGGCGCAGTGGGTGAGCAACAACGCAGCGATGGCCCATGGTCACCGTGGAGCAGTAGTGGTCGATTGACATCCCCGCTGTCACCCTGCGCGAAGTCGCAGGGTCCAGATATCACACTGACCACCGTGAAGAGCCTGTCGGGCTCACTGACCACTGACAGACTCAGTGTTAATATGCGCTGAAGACGGAGACAAGCACGACGAAGTAGATGATCGTCAACACAATGCTGAGTCCCACCATGCATCCAGCACCGATGGCGGAAAACTTGATCGCTGGCCCGGATTTGGGGGTGTCTTTGGTCGTACCCCACGCAATGAGCACGCCGATCAGTCCGAGGAAGAATCCAAGGATGAAGTACCCGAATTTCGCTCCACCCGTCAGTGGCATGATAGGCGCTGGGCCGTACTGCCCAGTGGGAGGGTTGAACTGCGCGTACTGCCCCATGGTAGCCACTGGAATGGGTGCGGGATAAATGCGTCCGACAGCGGTCAACCAGAAAGCCCCACGCTGGATGAGCGCAATTGCTGGGAGCATGAAAGTCAGTGACCAGAAAGAGTAGAGGGGAAGAATCGCCAAGATCATCCACAGACTGAGGATGGCAATCGTGGTGATCGTCAGTGGTGTGGAGAACTCTCTAGTGGCTTTGATCTGACCAAGCCCTGAACTGTACAAGGCGATAGCTGTTACACCAATGGCTGCCTGAATGATGACGATCATGAGCTGATTGTTATACAGGAGCTCTTTCATCTCCCAGAAAAACAGCGGGATGATCATCAGCGTAGCAAGGACAAGAAAAGCAATACTGGTCACGAAATCTGCGAGGGGGATTCTTTTAAGTGCGGGCGTCAAGCCTTCCGCCTCGAGGAACTGGTTCATGAAAGACTTCGCGAAGATGCCCAGGAACAGGAAGACAATGAAGGCGAGTGGAGGGAAGATCAGTGCAGTGATGCTCAGGATTGATCCCGGAATAGCTAGACCTGCGAAGACGATGAGAAGGATCGCCCACACCCGTACTGCTCTGGCGGCAGGTGGTCGTTGTTGGACTGCGGCGGGTGTTGATACTGTTGCAAACTCGGTTGGCAAACCGGTGCTCCCGGCAGTGGGTGGGTAGACGCCGCCAGGGTAGTGGGGAGGGAAAACCGGCGAGATGGGTGGGACTGCTTGCGGGGCGTATCCAGGAGGTACCGCCGATGAGACTAAAGGGCTATTCGATAGCTGGGGGGGGGGGGGCTTAAGAAGGGGGGGTGTAAGTGTAATAGAACTGTCTCTGTAATTATCATGTCGATTGTTTCTAACCTAATTGGTGTCATGTAACTTGGTTGCTTGTCTGCACAGATGCATACCCGTAAGCAAGCCTCATGTAATCCTTCAGGCTGACGTTAAACGCACAATACAAAAAAACTGTAAAAGGATCGATTATCTTTGACAGTTGTCGCCGAGGTGTGACAAATTCTTATAAAAGCCTTGTCGCCTTAAGTGTGGAGAGGTTAAAACTTCAGCTGATACCATTACAGTAATAACGTTTTATAACAGTGTTCTGAATTTATCGTTTTTCTTTTTACTTTAACATCAAAATATTAGCAGTCTGTTCTAGCAGTTTTGCAGTGTTGTGTATTTAGTTATCGAACAGTGACTTGTACATTGTTTGGAATTGTTTCCTGCAGTGTCAGGAAGTTAAGGAAACCTTGTGTTTGTAACACATATCAAAGAAAATTTGAGTATATATGACCCTTTTGAAACTTTAAAATTATTAAAGTGTGGTTAAGTGTAGATTTCCTTTTGACAGGACTTAGTCAATCTGATTGCGTTCTTCATTATTTTTATTTCGCAAGGTTGATGTATTGGTTGATAGAACATTATTAATGTTTGCATTGCACGTGATAGGTAATAAGTCAGGTGTTTATGGTTTTGGCTGCTCGTGGTGGTTGGGGAGCAAAGAAAAGATGTCTCATTCAGAATGATCTTTTTGTGCATGTGTTGTTTAGTCCAAAGTATTTTAGCTTTTCATTTTCAAATGAGTTCTGTCTGTTGCACTTCCTGTGGAGCAAATCTGGAAATTAAAAAAAGAAAAGTTATATAGGAATCTTTGTATTTTGACATCTGTGTTGGGTTAATATCATGACTAACACTTTTCATGATTTTTATCTGTCCTCCCAGGCAGATACTGGGTTCAATAGGTCATAACCACTTCCTTCCACATACTTGCGGGTTCTTGTATACTGATCAGCCTAAGCTGCAGACAGAGTCGTTAAATAAATGGTGTTCAAAATGTGACTTTGTTTTGGAAATGTAGGCAGTATGTTCCTCCAAAGCATTAGTTCATATCTCCAAACTACACAAAGTCACAGCACAGGAGACTGTAGGTTTCAGATTATTAACATGGCTGCTTCATTTGTGTATTTCTATAGTAAAACCAACTAGATGCGCAATATCTCAAATTTATTTTATTTTGGATCAGCACTCTATATGTTTCGGACGGTCTTTCCGTCCATCATCAGGAGTCTAAGACTGTACACACAGCATCAGGCGTATGTCATAC
>WRIJ01000016.1 GCA_009782785.1 Propionibacteriaceae bacterium
TTAGTGGATTTTTATCCGAAAATGGCCCTCGTGCACAATGCAGTGATAGCAAAAGTGGCTTCAGGGGACTCGTGCAGCCGATTTTTTCCCTGTTTACCTGATGAAAGTCATGGTTTTTCTGGTTGTGGTCATAGTTTGCCCGGTCAGAGTTGTGCACGAGGGGCGTTTTCGGATAAAAAGTCTTTCCTTCCCTGGATTCTGCGGCCCCGCTTCCCTGTCATTTTGCGTATACCCGACCTCGGTCATTCCGCGGAGGGCGCTAGCCCGACTCGCGGAATCCAGTGAAGCGATCAACTATGAAAATGAGTCTGTGGGTGATCACTCATCACCGATGGTCAGCACGGTGGCCAGTGTGATATCTGGACCCTGCGAGACGGTGTTCCTCGCTTCGCTCGTTACCCGTCCGCAGGGTGACACCTTCCACGTCATTCTGCGGAGCGACACCTTCAACCCTGTCCTTCTGCGGAGCGACACCTTCAACCCTGTCCTTCTGCGGAGCGAAGCGACTCGCAGAATCTAGACATTTGATCAACCATTCCAGTGAGTGTGTTGGTGATCTTTCACCACCGACAGTCACCACCATGGCCAGTGTGGATTCTGGGCCCTGCGAGACGGTGTTCCTCGCTTCGCTCGTTACCCGTCCGCAGGGTGACACCTTCCACGTCATTCTGCGGAGCGACACCTTCAACCCTGTCATTCTGCGGAGCGAAGCGACTCGCAGAATCTAGACATTTGATCAACCATTCCAGTGAGTGTGTTGGTGATCTTTCACCACCGACAGTCACCACCATGGCCGGTGTGATCTCTGGACCCTGCGAGTCGCGGAGCCTGTGCTGCGGAGCCCGCTAGGGCGACTCGCAGTGCTCCGCAGGGTGACCGAGGTAGATGCGCCAGGGTGACAGGGTTGCGGATACGCCAGGGTGACAGGGCTGGGGATGCGCTAGGGCGACTAGGTTGGGTGCAGTGCAGCAACCACGCGAGGTTTCTTCGTAATGCTCATTGAGCAGTTGCGGGCGATAGGTGACGCTCTGGTTAGAGTACCCAGATGAGCAGTGCCGACACTGTGGCAACAAGAATCAATCCGGTGACGATCAGCAAAACGATTCTCAACGTCGTACGGTCACGCTTGACCGTATTCGAAGCCAGCTCAACCGGGGTACGCCCTTCGACAATCACTGATGAAGGATCCTGGTCACTGCTAGGAACCAAGTCGCCAAGCTCCTCACTAGCGATGACCTCTGTGGGGAGATGAGACGGGGGAGTCATCATGCCACGTGGGGCAGGAGTCTGCGGTTCAGCCCCCATCATCCCCGAGACGGCGGCGTCAGGAGCTGGAAGATACCCAGGATCGAGTGCGGGACCTGCCTGAGCTTCAGTACGGAAGAAAGAATCCGGCAGAGAAATCGGAGCCTGCTGGGGTGGGTTCTGGACCCGCTCATCGAATTGAGGTACAGGCATGGCCGCTGTGGCATCCAGGGCAGACATGGTTGTTGGTATGGCACCCACACCCGGAGCTGGTGTGACTCCGGGAATATTTGGTGGATAAGCCATCCCGTCTGGCAGGGGTGCTCCCGGGGGAAGCTCCCCACCCACGAGCGCATCAAGACGCGGAGTTTCTGACGATGTCGTCACACCAGGGGATCCACTGGCGTCAATCTCACCAGTCGGCGAGACACCGAGCATCTGTTCAAGCAGTGAGGGTTCCTCTGATGTGGATGGCCCCGAGATTGATGGAGTTCCGACCACGACACCTGCCGCATTGAGTACAGGGGTCTGGCTTCCAGTTTCAGCAATGATCTGATCGAGGACTGATGGAGTCCCCACAGGTGGTGCGGGAGTCGGTGAGGGTTGCCCGGGCAGTGGTTGTCCTGGTGGTGACCAGGGTGCAGCGACACCTGGTGTGGCCGACTCTGCGATGAGTTGATCGATCATCGATGGCTGACTGGGAACCGGGGGTTGCATGGGTGGCTGGACTGGTGGCCCTGCTGCAGTGACCCCGTACCCTTCAGGAATGGGGGGGATAACCGGAGGTACGACCGCTGCCGGTGGATAACCGGTGGCCACAGGCGTACCCTCCATGAATACTGACCCAGGGGTACTTGGTATACCGGGAGCCATGGGAGGTGGGCTGGTTGGTACTGGTGGTGCCATCGGTGGCAGGGTGGCCGGTGGCGTACTTACCTGTGGAACTGGCGCGGGTGGCACCTGTGGGGTGAAGAATTGATCAAAAGCCCCAGGAACCTGTGAAGGTGTTTGCGGTACGGGAGGTTCGACCGGTGTCGCAGGCGTACTCAAAGATGGGGCAGCTCCACCATAGACTTCCTCAAACCGAGCAAGGCCCTCTTGGGTGTCGAAGGCAGGGATCTGATCATCCCACACAGGTGTGGGAGGGATCGGTGCAGCTGCTGGTGCGGGGGTTGGTGTTCCACCAACTGGGGAAGGACCGGAAACCACAGGAGGTTCCGCACCTGGGGTTGGCAGTGGGGGAAGAGGTGGCAGGGGAGCCGGTGGGGCTGGTGGTGCCGGTGGCGGAGCTTCGGGCGTACCCAAGGATGCCCAAGGATTCGATGGAAGTGCCGCTCCTTGTGATGGGAATGCTTCAACCCACGGATTAGTGCGGGCTGCTGGTGTCTGACAAGACGGGCATGATGCTTGATCGTCGGCAAAGTTAAAACCGCACTGATTGCAAAACATCCTCCACCCCTTTCAACCCTGAGCTATCGGTTCTAGCTCTCCGGGAGATGTACGAGCGCGACTTCCTTACCCAAGTCACATGGAAAAACCCTACCATTTCTGCGTGGGACCGTGCTACCAACGGCCACCACCGCCACCACCAACCCCACCACCGAAACTGCCACCAGAGAATCCTGACCCACCGATGGAACCACCCGTGGCTTGGGCTTGGGCCATGGCATTGGCTCTCACAGACTCACCAAAGGTGGATCCCATCCGATCCATGGAACGATTAATGGATCCCCACACCGGGCCGCGTGCGCCCGGATATCCGGTGTACCACGTCGGTTGTGGTACGGGGGCCCCCATGGCAACGAGTTGTTCAAAGATTTTCGCCCAACGATCAGCACAGCCAAAACCGATAGCATAGGGGAGATATTGGGAGAAGATGTCTTGGCCTTCCTCCCATTTAATCTGCTTGGCTTCAGCTGTTTCGAGGTATTTCTTGAACCCGAACCCTTGGTAAGCAACAGCGGAACCCACAGGTGTGCGTACGGGCATCTTGCCAGCAATAGCTGCCATTCCAAGGCCAAAAATAGCGAAAGGAATGGCAAGCCATCCGAGCCCCCCCAACCCAGACTTGCCTAATTGCGAACCTAGATAAATAGCTCCAGCTGAGCCAGCAGCAGCAATGAAGAGCCCACCTGTACGCCAGGCAGCAACAACTGCTTGAGGGTTGGATTTGTACCATTTTTGGTGGTGGAAATCTTTATCTATCATGGCTTTGAACCCTTGATAGGTTGAATAGAATTTCGCACTAGTCATCTCCGTACTAGTGATCGGTCGACCCGAACCAATGAGTCCTTTCAGAATGCTCTGTTCAACCGGTGTGAGAGGGTCGCGACCAGAATTGGCTGGACTGATAGTGAAGTCCTTGCCTTTTCCCTGCTCGAAATGCAGGTGCCCTCGTACTGCTAGGTCAATGATGGTGGCAGTAATGTCCTCGTCTTTGGTTCCTTCACGAATCAGGGCACTCACCAAACCTGGGGGAACACCCGGTGGTGGAGCAAAAGCTACTGGTGCATCAGTGACTTCCGCGTACTTGATTTCAACCTTGTCCCCGGCGACAGGCAGCATACCGGGAGCGACATTAGCGTACTGCGCGTCGCGGCCCCTCTTGGTGAAGTGTGTCAGGATCCATCCTGCAATGGCAGCCACAATTCCGGAGCTTCCTGCGGCGACCTTGCCTCCTGTTGTGGTGAGGTCAAAGGGGCTCTGAGACTTGGATACGGTTTCAATGTTGACACCAGTGAAGGTTTTGGCTGGGAATCCGGCAGTAACAGCCACACCTGATCCTGGTGATACACGATCGTGGGTCCACGTGGCTGAGGATCCTTCAGAAGAATGAGATATACAAGGGTCTGTCCAGTTTGTGTTGAAACGACCAGTCAGACAGGCAGTCTTGACGACATCAACAGGACCATTGATGGTGACCGTGACATTCGAGATTGGCACTTCCCAGCCAGGTGGGACTGCATTCCAGAAGATTTCATCCATGCCGGATTCTTCAACCTCAGGGTTGACGATTCCTGTGACGGTGTAGGAGATGACGTACGTCTGCAAACCGATGACGCTCACATCGGGGTCGCCGATGCGAATGTACGTTGTTTCTCGATCAGATTCCCTCGTGAAGCTGGATGGAGCTCCAGTCGGGGAAGTGACAGAAAAATCGGTATAGTTGATGAGCCGATCGAGCGTCCCTGTGAATTCCTGTCGCGTGGTGAAATAGGCGTAGATTCCGTGACCAGGGTAGGTGAAGTTGTAGTCAATCGTCTGGGTGACGTGAAAGGTCCCGTCGCGATCGACATCAGCGACCACTTCAAAGCGGGTGATTTCTTCTCCCTGATCTGCGTGGGCAACCCCCGAGGGTAGCGCCATCACACAGGTGAAGAGGGCTACTGCCAGTATGGAGAGTACGCGCTTCATAACATCCAGTGTACGCCGAAAAGCTCGCACGTCATTCTGCGGAGCGAAGCGACTCGCAGGTGACGTAGCGGGGGGCACATCCTGCGGACCGCCTCAAGGCGATCCATTACTGTCATTCTGCGGAGCACTGCGAGTCGCCCTAACGGGCTCCGCAGCACAGGCTCCGCGACTCGCAGAATCTAGACAAGCGACTAACCACAAAACGAAGTCTGTTGGTAGTGAGCCTAGTCGGCAGACTCCCATTGGTGGTTAGAGTAGTATCTGGATTCTGCGAGTCGCGCTGGCGCGCTCCGCAGAATGACGGGGGCGAGTCGAGCTGGTGCGCTCCGCATGACCGGGGAGGGGAGCCCTAGCGCGTCCATCATGTGGTCAGATTTATAGTTTCATCCATAGTTATATACAGTAGGATGGTCGCGAGCTTGCTCCCGTATTCACGGAGGAAACTCGGATCGTCTTCCCCGTACGAAGGACTGAAATGAATCTGTACGCTCCGATTATCGGGCTACTAGCGCTGACAGCGGGATTCATGGCCATATCCATTATGATCTCGACCGTACTGGGACCACATCGCAAGAACAAAGCCAAGTACGAGGTCTACGAGTGTGGAGTCGAAGGCACACCCCAGCCCCTGGACGGGGGCCGAATCCCGATCAAGTACTACATCACAGCTATGCTCTTCATTGTCTTTGACATTGAAATAGTCTTCCTCTACCCATGGGCAGTGTCGTACAACTCCATGGGGTTCTTCGCCGTGGTGGAGATGATCCTGTTTATCGCCACTGTTTTCATTGCATACATCTATGTTCTTCGCCGTGGTGGCTTGAATTGGGAATGAGAAGAAATGGGCATAGAAGATAAGGTACCGGGATTCCTGCTGACCACTGTTGAAGGGGTCTTCGGATGGTTGCGCCAAGCATCACTGTGGCCAGCGACCATGGGTCTAGCCTGCTGTGCCATTGAGATGATGGCCTTCGGTGCACCACGATTCGATGCCGGACGATGGGGGCAGGAAGTGTTCCGTGCCTCACCGCGCCAAGCGGACCTCATGATCGTGTCCGGTCGCCTCTCGCAGAAAATGGCTCCCATCGTACGCCAGGTCTATGACCAGATGCCGAACCCGAAATGGGTACTCTCCATGGGTGCTTGTGCCTCCACTGGTGGACTCTTCAACAACTATGCTGTCGTCCAAGGCTGTGACCATATTCTTCCTGTTGATATCTATGTCCCCGGGTGCCCACCGCGTCCGGATATGCTCATCGATGCGATCTTTAAACTGCGCAAGAAAGAAGTCCAGTGGGATCCTATTGGTAAGAACATCGCCAAACAGGTTTCTGCAGCCGAAGATTCCCTCATCGGTTCCCTCGAACCGCCAGTGGGAGGCTCACTGCGATGAGCACATGGTTCACTGCTGCAATCAAGAGGTGCAAAACTCTCGTACCCGGATCGGTCAAGGCATCAAACCGCGATCATGGGGAGTTGACCATCACCGCAGACAAGAACAAACTACTCGATCTCATGAGTGCAGCCCGTGATGACAGCGAGTTGAGGTTTGAGATGTGTACGTCAGTCTCTGGTGTTCACTATCCCGACAATGAAGGTTCAGAACTCCACGTGGTGTACGAACTGCTGTCGATGACCCACAATCGACGCATGCGTATCGAGGTTGCCGTACCAGATGAGGACCCAGTACTCGATTCAATAGTCTCCATTTATCCCCACGCCGACTGGCATGAACGCGAAACATGGGACATGTTCGGGATCCTTTTCGGCGGCCACCCCAACCTAACGCGCATACTCATGCCAGATGATTGGGATGGACACCCAGGGCGCAAAGACTATCCTCTTGGTGGTGTGCCACTGAAGTTCAAAGGTGCCCAAACCGCTCCGGTTGAAGACAGGAGGGTGAGCAGATGAATCTTCCTACGGAATACCTCATCACTGGCGGTGACATGGATGAGGTCGTGACAGCTCAACTCAACCGCAGCGATGAGATCATCGTCATTAACATGGGGCCGCAACATCCTTCCACTCATGGCGTTCTACGACTTGAGGTGGAACTTGATGGGGAATCCATCCTGTCAATTAAGCCAGGTATCGGATTCCTGCATTCAGGGATCGAAAAGTCGATGGAGCACCGTACCTGGGCTCAAGGGGTCACCTATATCACTCGAATGGATTATGTCGCTCCAATTTTTAATGAAGTAGTTTATTGCCTTGCTATGGAGAAACTGCTTGGCATCGATGTGCCTGAGCGGGCCAATACCTTGCGCGTCCTCACGATGGAATTGGGGCGCATCGCCAGCCACTTGGTTGCTATAGGAACCGGCGGAATGGAAATCGGTGCCTTGACAGTGATGACTATTGGTTTCCGCGAGCGCGAAATGATTCTCGACTTCTTTGAGGCCCTGTGCGGGACCCGCATGAATCACGCTTATATTCGTCCTGGTGGGGTCAGCATTGACCTTCCCGATAACGGTCTTGCCCGGCTTCGTACTGTCATCGAATGGCTGCACAAACATCTCCCCGAGTACGCCGGGTTCTGCAATGAAAACCCTATCTTTGCTGCGCGAATGGCGGATGTTGCCACCATGAGTTTCCCGCAAGCTATTGCCATGGGGGTGACCGGCCCACCTTTGCGCGCGACCGGATATCCGTGGGATCTGCGCAAAAAGCAGCCCTATTGCGGCTATGAGAAGTACGATTTCGATGTCATCACCTGGGACACGTGTGATGCGTACGGGCGATTCCGTGTGAGACTGTCTGAGATGTGGGAGTCGCTGAAGATTGTTGAGCAATGTTATGAAAAACTGGCATCAACCACTGGTCAGCCGGTCATGACTGAAGACCCCAAGATTGCTCAACCTGGCAACCTTACCCTCGGGCCTGATGGGCAAGGTAACTCCCCGAAGCATGTGAAAAAAGTGATGGGCCAATCCATGGAGGGACTCATTCACCACTTCAAACTGGTGACCCAAGGGTTTGCTGTTCCGCCAGGGCAGGTTTATCAAACTATTGAGTCCCCTAAAGGTGAACTGGGTTGCCACCTGGTTTCTGATGGCGGTACGCGCCCCTACCGCGTGCACTTACGTGACCCCGGATTCCATCACCTCCAGTCAGTGCCTCTCCTGTGCGAGGGTGGAATGCTCTCAGATGTGGTGGTGGCTGTAGCGAGTCTTGATCCTGTGTTGGGAGGTGTCGACCGATGAGCGACGTATCCCATAACGGTATCGACATGTCAGATCGTACGACCAATATTGATCAAGCAGCGATCGACCAGATGATCGAATTGACCACACGCTACCCACAGAAGCGCTCAGCCTTACTCCCGATGTTGCACTATGTTCAAGCCATCGATGGGCGGATTTCTCCGCGAGGAGTGGAGGCCTGTGCTGAGATTCTGGGAATCACAGAAGCACAAGTCGTGGGTGTGGCCACCTTCTACACGATGTACAAACGCCGCCCGGCAGGCAAACACCATATTGGAGTGTGTACGACCGCGCTGTGTGCAGTCATGGGTGGGGATGCCCTGCTGGAAGTGGTGGAAGACAAGCTGGGGATCACTCATGGTGAGACCACCTCTGATGGTATGTTCTCGGTGGAAAAAGTCGAGTGTAATGCGGCCTGCGATTTCGCACCGGTGATGATGGTCAACTGGGAGTTCATGGACAATATGACCCCTGAGAAGGCAGAACAACTCCTTGATGATCTCAGGGCAGGTACACCAGTGCACTCAACTCGTGGCCCCGAACTCACCTCACTTGCTGACAGTGAAAAGGTTCTTGCCGGGTTCAGCGATGGGAAAGCGGGCGAGGGCCCATCAGCAGGAGAACCCTCCCTCGAAGGAGTACGTCTCGCAGCCGACAAGAAGTGGACTGCTCCGTCAGCGAAGAAAGCAGTGAAACCCAAATCGGCCCCCAAGGTGATGAAGGGGGGAACGAAGTGACAGCAACACTGACCCCCGTCCTTACCAAAAACTGGGGAATGGAAAACTCGTGGACCCTGAAGGCTTATCAGAGTCAAGGCGGCTACCAAGGGCTCAAAAAAGCGTTCACCATGACCCCCGAGGACGTGATCACCGAGGTCAAGGATTCTGGACTCAGGGGCCGTGGTGGTGCAGGGTTCCCGACAGGATTGAAGTGGAGTTTCGTACCCCAAGACAACCCGAATCCGAAATATTTGGTGGTCAATGGTGACGAATCTGAACCAGGAACCTGCAAGGATATCCCGTTGCTGATGGCGAGCCCGCATACTCTCCTGGAGGGTGTCATCATCTCCTCGTACGCCATCAACGCCCACATGGCTTTCATCTATATCCGCGGGGAAGTGGTTCACCCGATCCGCCGGATGCGTCAAGCAGTCGAAGAGGCTTATGCGGCCGGTCTGCTCGGCAAGAACATTCTCGGGTCCGGTTTTGACCTGGATGTGATCGTACAATCGGGTGCCGGTGCTTATATTTGTGGGGAGGAAACCGCCCTGCTTAATTCGCTCGAGGGTCTACGCGGGCAGCCGCGACTTCGCCCTCCTTTCCCTGCGGTCGCTGGGCTTTATCAGTGCCCAACCGTGGTCAACAACGTGGAATCGATTGCGTCCGTACCGGCCATCATTGAGTACGGGAAAGACTGGTTCGCAGGGATGGGAACCGAGAAATCCCAAGGATTCACGATTTATTCCCTCTCGGGGCATGTCCAACGTCCCGGACAGTACGAGGCTCCCTTCGGAATCACCATGAGGGAGCTCCTCGACATGGCTGGTGGGATCCGTGAAGGCCACGAGTTGAAGTTCTTCACTCCTGGGGGGTCGTCCACACCGATTCTCACTGCTGAGCATCTCGATACAGTCATGGATTTCGAATCACTAGCTGAGGTTGGAACCATGCTTGGCACGAAAGCTTTGCAAGTTTTTGATGAGACAGTCTCAGTGGTGCGTACGACACTACGCTGGGTGGAGTTCTATGCCCATGAATCGTGTGGAAAATGCACACCGTGTCGCGAAGGAACCCGGTGGCTCGTGCAATTGTTGACCAGGCTCGAAGCCGGTCAAGGTAAGCAAGGTGACGTGGATCGCCTCTTGGATGTTGTCGACATGATCAACTCGAAGAGTTTCTGCCCACTGCTCGGTGGTGCAGTTGGATGTGTGTCGAGTGCAGTCCAACATTTCCGTGAAGAATTTGAGGTGGGGTACGACACTCCAGCCTGGGAATATCTTCCCTACGAGCGCAGTGCATTATTCACCCAGGATCACGCAGATATTCTCCCTGAAGCGGATATCTCTGGTGAGGAGGTGAGTTCATGACCGAGAACCTTCCCCTCGCTGAGATGGTCACTGTCACTATTGATGGAAACCAGGTCACTGTTCCCCAGGGCACTCTCGCTATCAGAGCTGCTGAAGCTGCCGGAATCCATGTACCACGATTCTGTGATCACCCTTTGCTTGATCCGGTGGGTGCCTGCCGACAGTGTTTGGTGGACATCGTAGATGCCGGAAATGGGCGCGGGTTCCCCACACCCCAACCAGCGTGCACCACCCCAGTTGCTGATTCCATGGTGTTCAACACCCAGGAAAGCTCCCAAGGTGCAGCAAAAGCACAAGCAGACATCCTCGAACTCATCCTCATGAATCACCCCTTGGATTGCCCAGTGTGCGACAAGGGTGGCGAGTGTCCTTTGCAGAATCAAGCAATGTCTTCTGGGCGTAGTGAGACACGGTTTGATGGTGAAAAGAATTCTTTCCCTAAACCTATTGAGCTCTCAGAGTTGATTCTGCTCGATCGTGAACGCTGTGTTCTATGTACGAGGTGTACGCGGTTCTCTGACCAGATCTCTGGGGATCCCATGGTTCAACTGGTCGAACGTGGTTCGCACCAACAGGTTAATATCTTCCCGGATCAGCCCTACGACTCGTACTTCTCAGGCAATATTGTCCAGCACTGTCCCGTGGGTGCCCTCACGAGTGCCGACTACCGCTTCTCGGGGCGACCTTTTGATCTCACATCTACGCCCTCTACCTGCGAGAATTGTGCCTCAGGATGTGCACTTCGTGTGGAAACCCGCAACAACCGGGTTGTTCGCCGCCAAGCCGAGTCCAATGTGGAAGTCAATGAGCAATGGTCGTGCGACCGAGGCCGGTTTGGTTTCCACAGTACCCACGCCACAGATCGTGTCACTTCTCCCCTGGTTCGCCGAGATGGCCGACTCGTTCCCACATCCTGGAATGAAGCTATCGAGGTGGCAACACAGGGGTTGACCGACGCTGGTGACGCGGTCGGAATCGTGACCTCGGGTCGCCTCACTATGGAAACTTCTTATGCCTATAGTCTTTTTGCGCGCAAGGTTCTCGCCACGAACTCCATCGACTTCCGTGGTCGAGCTTCGTCGGTAGAAGAAGCCCAATTCCTGGCTTCGTGTGTTGTTGGGCAAACAGAGTTTGTTTCCTATGGCGATCTGGAAACCGCCTCCAAGGTCATCCTGGTTGGTTTCGAACCTGAGGATGAATCACCCATGGTTTTCTTGCGTCTGAAGAAAGCAGTACGCAAGAACAAACTCGTAGTTGAAACCCTCTCTCCGATCTATTCTCGAGCTTCAAAGAAGCTGGGAGCGGTGTTCACTCCTACTCGTCCAGCGGATCTCCCTGGGGCCATTGAGAGCCTCACAGTGGGCGAGGGTACGATCATCTTGGCCGGTGAAACACTTGCTCAGATTCCTGGTGCTCTGACTGCTGTGGCAGCTCTGGTCACCAACACTGGGGTGAAGGTGGCCTGGATTCCACGACGTGCTGGCGAGATGGGCGCCTTGGAGGCGGGGTGTCTGCCGGATCTCCTCCCAGGTGGGCACCTGGTCACTAGTCAAGAGTCACTCGACATCATGTCGGCGCACTGGAAGACAGACATGCCCACCACAGTCGGTCTTAATAGCGTTCAACAGATGAGCGCAGCAGCCGCAGGTGAGCTGAAGGCGCTGATTATTTCCGGTGTAGAAGCTGCAGATTTCGCTGACCGTAGAGAGGTCATGTCAGCAGTGAAGAAAGCTTTCACTGTGAGCTTCGAAACTCGACGCTCAGCCATTGCGTGCGAAGCGGACGTGGTCTTTCCGGTCGCAGTGCTTGAAGAAACCTCTGGCACCTTCCTCAACTGGGAGCACCGCCGAGCAGAAGTTAATCGGGTCGTGAAACCCACCTCAACATCTCTTACTGAGATCAGAATCCTCTCAGCGCTGGCGGACGCTCTCGGAACACCTCTAGGATTCCGCACCTCAGAAGGTGCACTGGAATCTTTCGATGAGATTCCCGTGTCAACGACTGCTCGTCCAAGCATCACATCAGTGAAACCAGCAAAGTACGCCAAACCGAAAAAGAACGAAGCACTTGTTTACTCTTGGCGTGAACTTCTCGATGATTCCCGTTGCCTTGATGGTGCCACTCGTTTGAGGGCTTCAGCGCGACCACCAGTGGTCAGAATGTCTGCCGAAACGGCGCGCTCAGCTGGACTGGTTGACGGGTCAGTCGTTGAAGTCGACGGACCCCACGCTTCCTTCATCATGCCGGTTGTCATCGAACCCACCATGGTGCCAGGCGTCGTGTGGCTTCCCACTCATGCACCTCACCAAGGCTTGACTGATATGGGTGTGGGTCTCGGGTCTGTGGTTTCGCTAACACCAGTGAAGGGAGGCAAGAAATGAACCCTGACGAACTACTACCGCAGTCAGCTGTCTTCGGCACAGATGTCTGGTGGATCGTAGCGATCAAAGTCTTGGGGCTATTTGTCGTACTACTGGTGTTCACCATTTTTAATGTGTGGTTTGAGCGTCGCGTTGTGGGCAAGATGCAGCAACGCAAAGGCCCCATCATGAATGGTCCCCTCGGCCTGGGCCAAGCTCTCGCTGATGGAACCAAAGCCCTTCTCAAAGAAGATTTCCGACCCACGGGAGCAGACAAAGTCGTCTTCAACCTAGCTCCCCTTCTCATGGGCACGGCAGCTTTCACCGCATGGTCAGTGATGCCTATTGGCGGTGAGGTGACCATCTTTGGTGAGGTTACGCGCTTGCAACTCACCGATCTTCCCATGGGCGTACTGTTCATCTTGTCGATTGCCTCCATCGGCATCTATGGCGTTGTGTTGGCAGGATGGGCTTCAACCTCTCAGTACGCGATTGTCGGTTCGATTCGGTCCACAGCCCAAATGGTGTCGTATGAAATCGCCATGGGTTTGTCGCTCGTGGCAGTGTTTATGTATGCCGGCTCGATGTCCACCTCAGGCATTGTTGACAAGCAAATGGAAACCTGGGGTGCTCTTCCACAACTTGAATTCCCTTCATGGTTTGGGATCCTGCTCTTCCCCAGTTTCATCATCTACGTTATTTCGATGGTGGCAGAAACCAACCGCGCACCCTTCGATCTGGTCGAGTGCGAACAAGAACTCGTCTCGGGTTATCTCACCGACTATTCCGGGTTCAGGTACGCGATCTACTTCTTGGCGGAATACATCAACATGGCAACTGTTTCTGGAGTGGCGACCACACTCTTCCTCGGTGGGTACCACGCTCCGTGGCCTCTCGTTCCATGGGTGAGTGATCACATGGGCTGGGCCTGGATTGATTCTGGGTGGATGGGGCCCGTGTGGTTCTTTGGCAAGGTTCTGGCCTTCATTTTCTTCTTCGTCTGGCTGCGAGGTACTCTCCCGCGATTGCGCTACGACCAGTTCATGCATCTGGGGTGGAAGTGGCTAATCCCGATCAATCTTGTATGGATCCTGCTCGTTGCTGTGGCACCTTTCATCTCGTCTCGTATCCTCACTGTGGGATGGTTCTCCCAAGAGCTGATGATCGGTATCACGGTAGCTTTGCTCGTACTGCTGGTCGTTGTTCTGCTGTGGCCTGACAAGAAATCGAAGGTACGATCCGAGGTTTCTCGTGTGCCCGAGATCAAAACGGGGGTCTATGATCCTTTCGAGTACGGCTATCCCGTACCCCCCATGCCTGGGCAGACGCTTGCAGAATCTAGTGACATCCTGGTGAGCGCCTCGACGACACCCACCAAACCCGCTATGCAGGTGCAAGAAAGCCAGGAGGTGGAGTGATGGGTTTCCTTGATGCATGGAAGGGTTTTGGGATCACCTTCGCCACTATGTTCCGTAAGTCCTTCACCCAGGGGTATCCCCAAAAGGGTAAAGAGAAGGTGACAGAGGCCCGATTCCATGGCCGTCACCAACTCAATCGCTGGGGTGATGGCTTGGAGAAATGTGTGGGTTGTGAACTGTGCGCCTGGGCTTGCCCGGCCGACGCTATCTATATCGAAGCAGCTGCTAACACTGATGATGAGCGTTATTCACCCGCCGAGCGGTACTCCAAGGTTTACCAAATCAACTATTTACGGTGCATCTTTTGCGGAATGTGTATCGAAGCCTGCCCCACTCGCGCCTTGACTATGACTAATGATTTCAAACTTGCTGATCGTACTCGTGCATCCCTGATCTATACCAAAGAAGAACTTTTAGCTCCGCTCTTGGAGGGGATGGACAACCCACCACATCCACGCCGCTTGGCTGATGATGAACGTGACTATTTCCTGGGGCTGCCAGACACTGGTGCTGATAACCGCGTACCTTTGCGTCCATCCAGCGAAGGGGGGGATGAGTGATGACCATGTTCATGGTGACAGGTCCCGAGATCGTTTTCTGGATATGCGCTGTCTTAGCGATTCTCGGAGCTGTTGGGTTGATTAGCTTCACCAAACCAGTCTATTCAGCCCTATGCTTGGCCCTGGTGATGATCTCTCTCGCAGTCATCTATGCGAGCCTCGGGGCACCCTTCCTCATGGCGGTTCAGATCATCGTTTACACCGGTGCAATCCTCATGCTCTTCCTTTTCGTCATCATGTTGGTCGGTGTGGACTCTCATGATTCTTTCACTGAAACCCTCAAAGGTCACTGGATAGCTGTGGGGTGTGCTGGTGCGGGCATTGCGATTCTTCTCATCCTCGCGGTCCTCCAAGGAGTGGTCGGTTCTCCACAAGGTGTGGAGGTGGCCAATGAGGCAGCTGGAGGTAATGTCCAAGGGTTGGCTTCACTCATCTTCTCCCGTTATGTCATTGCTTTTGAGAGTACGGCAGCCCTGCTCATCACTGCTGCGGTTGCTGCGATGGTGCTTGCTCACCCGGAACAAATCAGGAAGAAGATGGGTCAGCGTGAACGTGCTGCGCAGCGTTTGGAGGCATTCGTTGAAGCAGGAACCCATCCTGGGCCTAAACCAAACTCGGGTGTCTTTGCTCGCCACAACTCTATTGCTACTCCGGCTCTGCTTCCCGATGGGAGTGTCGCTCAGGATTCTGTCTCAGAGATTCTTGCCAGCCGTGTGCCTATCCCATCCAGCGAAGACCTGTGGGCTGCCCATGATGAAGTGCTTCTCGTGCTGGAATCTGCCGGTGATGAAGACCTGGAACTCGATGATGAAGACGATGAGATTCCAGACCAGATCGAAGTTTCTGCTGTCGAGGATTCTGCAACCGAGGTAGGTGAGCGATGACTAGTCTCTATGCTGCCTTAGCCGTCATCTTGTTCACTCTTGGTTTGATCGGTTTCCTCATTCGCCGCAATGCCCTGGTGATGTTCATGTGTGTTGAACTCATGCTCAATGCCTGCAACCTGCTCTTTGTTGCTTTCAGCGCCCACCATGGGATCCTCGATGGACAAATGGCGGCTTTCTTCGTCATGGTCGTTGCTGCTGCAGAAGTGGTGATAGGTCTCTCAATCATCGTGATGATCACCCGTGCTCGCCGTTCAACATCAGTTGATGTTGAGAATGTGTTGAAGGGGTAATGATGAGTCTTTACACTGTGGCGATCATCGACCAGTACGCCTGGCTACTCATTGCTATCCCAGCAGTGATGGCGGGGCTTCTGCTGGTCGTGGGGAAACTGACTAATTCTTTCGGTCACTTCCTTGCCACCTTAGCCCCCTTGGCTTCCTTCACTGGGGCACTGATTTTTTTCGTCGATCTTCTCAAACTCCCGGTCAGTGAACGCAGCGTCAATGTCCAGCTGTACACATGGATATCATCAGGGAGCTGGGATATTTCTGCTGGTCTTCTCATTGATCCACTGTCGATCCTCTTCGTGTTACTGATTACCGGTGTTGGGTCGCTTATTCATATTTATTCCATTGGTTACATGGCCCATGATCCGAATCGGCGTCGCTTCTTTGCGTACCTGAATTTGTTCATCGCAGCCATGCTCCTGCTTGTTCTTGCCAACAACTATCTTGTGCTTTTCGTTGGCTGGGAGGGTGTGGGCCTCGCGTCGTACCTTCTGATCTCGTTCTGGCAAGAAAAACCGAGTGCTGCAGCTGCAGGCAAGAAGGCTTTCATCGTTAACCGCGTAGGTGATATGGGGTTACTCATCGCAGCTTTCGCCATGTTGGCACTATTTTCTTCGACATCATTCGCGGACGTGAGTGCGGGGGCTGACAAGCTCTCCCCAGGATGGGCGACCTTCATTGGCATCATGCTCCTGGTGGGTGCTTGCGGGAAGTCCGCGCAGGTTCCCTTGCAATCCTGGTTGCTGGATGCCATGGAAGGCCCCACACCGGTCTCAGCCCTCATCCACGCTGCCACAATGGTCACTGCTGGTGTCTATTTAGTTGTCCGTTCAGGTGCGATCTTTGAGCAATCACCAACCGCCCAATTAGCTGTGGCGATCGTGGGGACGGTTACCCTTCTTGCTGGAGCCTGGATTGGGTGCGCCAAAGATGACATTAAGAAAGTGTTGGCTGGCTCGACCATGTCGCAGATCGGGTACATGATGCTTGCTGCTGGCATCGGGCCGGCTGGTTATGCTTTCGCGATCTTCCACCTGCTCACTCACGGGTTCTTCAAAGCGAACATGTTCCTCGGTGCTGGTTCAGTGATGCATGCCACCAACGATGATGTGGATATGCGTCACTATGGTGCTTTGCGCAAGGTTCTCCCCATCACCTTCGTGACCTTCGCTATGGGTTACCTCGCGATCATTGGTTTCCCGATGTTCGCTGGGTTCTATTCCAAGGATCACATCATTGAAGCAGCATTCCATGGGCAGCCCATTCTTGGTGTGTTGGCCCTCATCGGTGCTGGAGTGACAGCCTTCTACATGACCAGGTTGATGATGATGACGTTCTTTGGCGAGAAGAGATGGCGTCAGGGTGTACACCCGCACGAGTCTCCTGCAGTGATGTGGATTCCTTTGGTGATCCTTGCGATTGGCTCGCTGATTGGTGGCATGGCACTCAATGGTTGGATCGGCTCGTGGCTGGCTCCTATCGGTGCGCAAGCCAGTGAGCACGCCTCGTGGGTGCCAGCGATCACACCGATTGGGTTGATCACCATGGTGGTTGTCGCAGCTGGTGTGGCATTAGGTTGGTGGCTGAACAACAAGAATGTGCCGGACACTGCTCCGGCGAAGGTGTCGATTCTCACCACCATGGGCCGCAATGATCTCTTCGGCGACGTGGTGAATGAGTACATGGTGGTCAAACCGGCTGAGATCCTTGCCCGTGGGGTGGCTGCCACAGATGAACAGATCATCACTCCTGGTGTGGAAGGAACCGGTCACCTTGTTCAAGTCATGGGTGACAAGATTCGTTTCATTCAAAATGGGTACGTGAGAACTTACGGCCTCACGATGGCTATGGGGGCAGTCCTTCTTGGCTTGATCCTCTTGATCAGCAGATTGGTATGAGAGGAGCATGATGATATTTCCATTTCTGAGTGTATTAGCACTTATCCCTCTCCTGGGTGCCCTGCTGGTTGCAACAGCCAAAAACAATACTGCGCGTTTGATCGCACTCGCGGTTGCTCTGATAGATCTGGGGTACGCCATCGCTGTCATTGCGTATTCGAAAGCAACCTCCAACTCTCTAGCGGAATCACTTCAGTGGCTGCCCGCAGTTGGATCATCGTACTCACTCAATCTCGATGGTATGGGATTGGTGATGGTAGCAGTCACCGTACTGCTTGTCCCAGCTGTGCTCGTTGCCGAGTGGAAGACCGGAATGGGGGAAACTGGCCGATTCTCATCCAAGACCTTCGTGGCACTCGTACTGCTCGTGTCGAGCTTCTCGCTGTTCACCTTCATGAGTTTCGATCTTTTGGTCTTTTATGTGTTCTTTGAAGCTACCCTGATTCCGATGTATTTCCTCATTGGTGGATGGGGTGGTGCCAAGCGAACCCGCGCAGCCGCAAAATTCTTGCTGTTCGGTCTTGCCGGTGGGCTCATCATGCTCTTGGGTGTCATTGGTACGACCGTACTATCTGCGATCAACGACGTGAACTCCCTAGGGTTTATCGAACTCGGACAGATGTCTCTGGCCACATCCTCGTTGACTAAGTGGATCTTCCTCAGTTTCTTTATCGCGTTTGCTCTGAAAGCCCCGATGGTTCCCGCCCATATTTGGCTACCAGATGCAGCCGAAGAAACCACGCCAGGTGCTGCTGCACTCATGGTCGGGATCCTCGACAAGCTAGGTACCTTCGGAATGATCCGCATCTGTGTGGGGGTCTTCCCTGCAGAAGCACAGTGGGCAACACCAGTGATCCTCGTGTTAGCCCTGATCTCAATCTTCTATGGTGCCTTTGCCGCTATTGGTTCCAAGAATCTGATGCGCCTCATTGCGTACACCTCCATCTCCCACTTTGGTTTCATGGTGATGTGTATCTTTGCGATGACGAGCCAATCTATTTCCGGGTCGATCTTCTACATGGTCAATCACGCCCTCGCCACGGGTGCACTCTATCTTGTTGTGGGTTACCTCATTGCTCGGCGCGGTTCACCCATGGTCAGTGACTTCGGTGGGGTGATCAAGGTGGCACCACTAGCAGCTGGGTTCACTCTCGTTGCTGGTTTGGCCTGTTGTGCCCTGCCAGGAACCTCACCGTTCGTGTCAGAGTTCATGGCTATAGCAGGAACCTGGAGCAGGTATCCCGTCATTGCTGCTATTGCTGTGCCAGGTACGGTCTTAGCGGCTGTGTATGTCCTGTGGATGTATCAGCGAATGATGACCGGCCCAGTGACTGATGCTACGCGTTCACATATCACCAGTGACCTCTCGTGGAGGGAACGCCTTGCGCTGATTCCCCTCGTAGTGGCTTTCCTCGTTTTGGGATTCTATCCCCAACCCGCGCTCGATGAAATTGCCCCATCTACTGATTACTACATGGCGGTTGCGTCGTTGACAGACCCCGATTCAATGATCGAGGGAGGACGATGATGACTATATTCGACTTCGTCGTACCGCAGTTGAATTATCTTCAGCTGACACCATTTCTCATTGTGTTGGGTGTGGGGTGTTTGGGCCTACTCATTGAGGCGTTCGTCCCTCGCCGTGGACGGTTCCCTGCCCAGTTAGTCTTGGCTGTGACCGGTTTGATCGCTGCCCTAGGTACGTTGATCTGGCAGTGGGGATACTTTGATGTAGCTGACCCAGCGCTCCTGGATCCACCAGCGCTCGGCTATGAACCATTAGTAACCTCCACGGTCATGATCGATGGGCCCACCCAAGGATTCTGGGCATTGCTGTTCGCCTTCGGCCTCATTGCCATCATCGGTTTCGCTGAGCGAAAGATCCACGCTGGTGCCACAGCTTTCACCCCATCAGCGGCAGCCATTCCCGGGTCCCGTGATGAAGTTGAAGCCGGTCAAGAAGGTCTCGTCCACAGTGAAGTCTTCCCCTTGGCCATGTTTGCTCTCGCTGGCGGAGCCTTGCTCGTTTCAGCCAACGACATGCTGGTCTTCTTTATTGGTCTCGAAATCTTGTCGTTGCCGTTGTATGTCATGGTCGGTCTTGCCCGCTATCGACGCCTGGTGTCACAAGAAGCATCGATCAAGTACTTCCTTTTGGGAGCGATGGCCTCAGCTATCATCTTGTTTGGGATTGCCTTCCTGTTCGGGTACGCCGGTGGCTTTAGTTACAGTACGCTCGCCTGGGGTGTGACCTTTGTAGTGGGTGGAGATGGCTTGCTCATTGCCGGTCTTGGGCTGGTCACTGTCGGTTTGCTGTTCAAAATTGGTGCTGTCCCCTTCCACTCTTGGGTTCCCGATGTCTATCAGGGGGCTCCCACACCGGTGACTGCTTTCATGTCGATCGTAACCAAGACCGCAGCGGTAGGCGGATTCCTGCGGCTGTTCTATGCAGCCTTGGGTGGCTTGCGCTGGACATGGCAACCCATGCTTGCTGTTGTAGCTATCGTGACTATTGTTGTGGGTTCCGTTGTTGCTATCAATCAGTCGGACATTAAGCGAGTGCTGGCGTACTCAGCCATTTCCCATGCAGGTTTCATCCTCATCCCGCTAGTGGGCGCGTTCACAGTGGCGACCAACAGTGATCATTCAGCCCCAAGTTCGGTGAGCTCCATCATGTTCTATTTGGTGGCCTACGGGTTTGCTGCGATTGGTGCCTTCGCTATTGTCACGCTCGTACGCTCGCAAGGTCGTGAAGCCACGGACTTGAATTCATGGGCAGGATTAGGCCGACGTAATCGGCTCATCTCTGTGATTTTGATGATCTTCTTGTTGTCGATGGCAGGAATACCGTTGACAGCTGGTTTTATTGGCAAGTACGTTGCCTTCGTTGCTGCCTGGCGTGGTGGATTTTGGTGGTTGGCCCTCGCGGGTGTCTTGGGGGCTGTCATCGCAGTGTACATCTATGTCAGAGTCATTCAAGTGATGTTCTTGAGCCAGCCGAAAGACTCGAGTGAAGTGGTTTCCCCTGGTGTTGGCACATGGATCGTGCTGATTATTTGCCTGCTGGGTACGCTCGGTTTCGGACTTGTCCCTGGTCCGCTATTGGACGCGCTGCAATCAGTCTCGTCGTTCTTACTACCTATAGCCCACTAGGATGACCTCATGGCTTTCACTGATGAGCAATTAGAAGAGTGGATTGAGGGTCTCACAGCCCAAGTAGAGTCCCGCTTACTGGAAACCCTGCGTACTCCCCACAACTTTGTGGAAGAAGCTGCACGGTACCTTGTCGATGCTGGTGGCAAGATGTTTCGTCCAGCATTAGTGATGGCTGCTGGGGGGCTCGGTCTTGAGGAAGGTACAGTCAATGAGGATGCACTCGTGAGTGCTGCTGTGGCAGTAGAACTCACCCATGTTGCTTCCCTCTACCATGACGATGTCATGGATGAAGCAGAGTTGCGGCGTGGCGCCCCGAGCGCCCACCGCAAATGGAGCAATTCGGTTGCGATCATGATCGGTGACTATATGCTGGCCGAGGCTTCGGTTTTGGGCGCAAGTCTGGGGGTCGATTTTGTTCGCTACCAGGGGCACACCATTTCTCGACTTGTCCAAGGTCAGATTGCGGAGATGGTCGGCCCAAGCCAGGGCGTGGACCCTATCACTCATCACTTGGAAGTCATCAAAGGCAAGACAGCTGCACTGATTAATGCTGCAGCGAGGTATGGTGGATGGTTCGGTGGACTGGAACCAGACCAGGTTGAGCAGTTGACACAGTACGGCGAAAACCTGGGCATGGCTTTTCAACTGGCCGATGACTTGCTCGATATTGTCTCAGATGAATCTGGTAAATCGCCTGGCACAGATCTTCGAGAAGGTGTCCCAACTTTGACGACTCTGCTGATTCAGACCCACCGCCGCAGTGAAGATGAGCGGTTATTATCTCTGCTGTCGGGCCCAGTCAGTGATAGCGACCTCTCAGAGACACTTGCGTTAGTACGAGCACATCCTGCTGTGGAAGAGGCACGAGATGAGGTACGCAAGTGGGCAGAAAAGGCCCGCGCCTGCCTGAGTGGTTTTGAAGAATCGGCCTCCACTCGCCTGCTCAATGTGGTCTGCGACCAAGCCGTTATGCGCTCCAGTTGAGTGCGACTGCCAGCCTATTGACCTCTCCTTGAGCGCCGTGGCGTTATACACAGGCTCAACATCAGGCGACTCGAGTATCTGGATTCCTGCCAAGTCGCGCTAGCGCGCTCCGCGGAAAGACCATCTGGGTGGGGTGCGCGGACATGGAAACAGAGTCACAACGCAACGATGACCGATAATTACCGTTGAACAGTTGCGGGCAATGACAACCCACCCCGGTCACCCTGCGGAGCGAAGCGACTCGCAGGGTCCAGATATCACACTGGCCACTGTGGTGACTGTCGGTGGATCGTGACTATGACAGACTCGTCATGGTGGTTGATCGCAAGCCTGGATTCTGCGACTTCGCGCAGAATGACGGGGAACAGGAGAATCCAGAATTCACATTGACCACCTCTGGGTGTCTGCTTGGAACCGTCCCCATCCGACACATTCACCAAATGGTGACGCGCTCTTCGGGGGGGAGCCAGAGAGCGTCTTCCGGATCCACATTGAAGGCTTCATAAAACTCGTCAATATTACGAACAACCTGGTTGCATCTAAATTCGGGCGGTGAATGCTCATCGGTGGCCAAACGTTGGGCAACCAATTCATCGCGAGCGTAGTAACTCCACGAGGCAGCCCATCCGAGGAAGAGACGCTGGAGGCCCGTATAGCCATCAATGACCTCCTCTGGGTGACCACCAGCCATCCGCCATGCTTTGATAGCTATCCCCAAACCACCCAGGTCACCAATGTTCTCACCGATCGTCAGTTCACCATTGACTTTGAGTTCCGGAGTTTGGCTAGGGCTTAATTCGGCGTACTGATCAATGAGAGCTCTGGTAGCAAGTTCGAAAGCTTCACGATCCTCAGCTGTCCACCAGTCGCGAAGTTTCCCAGAACCATCACAGGTTGAACCCTGATCATCGAATCCGTGGCCAATCTCGTGGCCGATAACCGCTCCGATACCTCCATAGTTGACAGCATCATCTGCCGCGAGGTTGAAGAACGGTGGTTGAAGGATGGCCGCAGGGAAGACGATTTCATTACGCAGAGGATGGTAGTACGCATTCACTGTCTGAGGAAACATCATCCACTCATCGGGGTCAACCGGCTCACTGAGTTTGCCCATCTCATACTCGAAAGAAAACTCACCTTCAGCGAGAATATTTCCCAGCAGGTCGTCATCGGCAACCTGAAGTTTCGAATAGTCTCGCCATTTCTTCGGATGCCCAATCTTAGGCCGGAATCCATCAAGTTTGCGTAGCGCCTCAGCTTTGGTAGTTTCCCCCATCCACGCCAGGTTGGTGATGGATTCGCGATAAGCCCCCAAGAGGTTGTCTACGAGGGCTGACATTCGAGTTGCGGCCTCCGCAGGGTAGTACGTACGGACGTACACCTTGCCTAAAGCCTCACCCATCGCTGCTTCAGTGAAAGCAACTGCTCTCTTCCAGCGGGGTTTGAGTTGTTGCTGGCCAGTCAAAATGCGGCCATAGAAGTCGAAATGATTGTCCACAAACTCTTTCGACAAGAAATCGGAGAGGTCCGAGATCAAATGGAATCGGGCCCACGCTTTCCAGGCCGGGAGGCGATCTTCAGTGAGCAAAGCGGAGGCTTCGACGAAGAAACTCGGTTGGCAGTTGATGACCTCTGAGACGTACTGTGTCAATCCACCTGCTTCCAATATGCGTGCCCACCCGAAATCAGGGGCCTCTGTGGTGAGTTCTTCGAGGGTACGAGGGTTGTACATCAGCTGAAGATCGCGGCATTTCACGTTGTCCCAATGAGTGGCAGCAATAGCGGTCTCCAACTCAAAAATAGTGTCCGCATCGCTCAAGTCCTCAGCGGTTGGTGTCGTACGTCCCGCCCCCAGCGCGAGAGTTTGAGCAAGGTACCTGCGATAGTGCCCACGTACCTCTTCGTGGTGGGATTCACTGTAGTAGGACCGCTCGGGAAGCCCCAGTCCGCTTTGAGCCACAAAGTAGAGGTAGCGCTCAGGGTTCCCAGGGTCAGCGTCAATATCACCACCGGTCAAAGAATTGAGCCCGTGGCGTACACACCAACCAATCCAGTCCAGAAGATCCTCAATGCTCGCGATAGCATCAATGCGCTCGAGCAGCCCACTGATAGGGCTCACCCCCAAATCCTCCAATCGCGCCTCATTCATGAAAGAAAGGTACAACCCGGAAATTTTTCCTTCCTCCGTGGCGGAATCCCGGTCGGTTGCTTCAGAAAGTTCCTCACAGATCTTGCGAATGGCTTCAAGAGAGTCGTCATGAAGGTCATCGAAAGACCCGATCGCTGACTTGTCAGCAGGGATTATTGCTGAGGCCATCCACCCCCCATTGACGTGCCGGAAGAGGTCGTCACCAGGGCGTACATCAGTGTCAAAACGGGAAAAATCTAGGGCGGGCGCAGTCATAGGCACCAGTCTAGTGTGCCTGTGGTGCTCCTGGTTTCCCGCGGCGCACATGGGTTGTGAGACCCAAGAGGAGAATCACCCTCGTGAGTGATTCCTCAACCATGTCTTGAGCCTTTCCTGCGTGAATACACGCAGGGTTAGCGGCATTCTCGCCCTCGTGAAGCGCTCAGGTTATGGTGGGGAGGTTCATTTGATGGATTCGCGTGGCGGCTAGCTGCCCAGGGGGCCATCACAAGATGGAGGGTCTGGGCCATGAATTCGTCGCTGCGGAGGGTTGCTAGTGCATTGTGCGCACTAGTGATGTTCACCGCCATATGTCACGAACCAGCATGTGCCGAAGATTTGACTGCCGCAAAGAAGCGGGCAGATGCAGCCATTTCGAGGGCCCAAAGTGATGTGGCCAATGCCACCACAGCCATGGAAGCAGCAGAGGCGAAAGTTGCAGAGAGTGAAGCGAAAGTTGAGTACGCTCAACGCGTACTCGCTGAAGCGACTGCTGCATGGGAAGAAGCTCAAAAAGTTGAAGCCCGCAAGGCGATCGAACTATTTGAAGCCGAGCAGGTGCTTGATCAGGCCCAGTCGAAAGTGAATGCTGGGCAAGCGAAAATCAATGCACAAAAAGAACGAATCAATTCCTATGCTCGCTCCATGGTTCAAGACAATATGCCGATGGTGTCGGTGGCCATTCTTTTCTCGGCTGAGTCGACATCAGATTTGGCGAACCGTGTACAGTGGGTAGACACCGTACTGCTCACCAATCAGGTGGATTTAGATGGTCTCTCTGCGATACAAAGTGAGTTGGAGGCAGCTCGCGAAGAAGCCGCAGAGGCGCAGGTGGCAGCAGATTTAGCGAAGCAGGAAGCCACTGCGCAGGTGGAAGCCAATGAGAATGTACGAGCCGAAGCCCAGCGCGCTGAAGCTGAGGTGGCTTCAGCCCTCAAGGAGGCACAGGCAGCCAAGGATTATGCAGCCATGGTCTTGTCGAATAGGAAGACGAGTCTCGCTCAAGCTAAGACAGACCTAGCAGACATCAATGCCAAGATTGCTGCTGAAAAGAAAGCTGCCGAAGCCAACAACAAGCAGAATACTGGAAACTCTGGTGCGGGCGGGACGACTGGTTCAAGTGGGTCGGGTCAACTGACCCCAGCGCAGGCACAGTCAACAGCCTATGGCATGATGGCCTCTTATGGATGGCAGAATCAAACACAGTTCCAGTGTCTCGTGAATCTGTGGAATCGCGAATCTGGGTGGCGTTGGTCAGCTGAGAATCCGTCCTCGGGAGCCTATGGGATTCCGCAAGCATTACCGGCATCCAAGATGGCGTCCTCCGGGTCGGATTATCGTACGAATGCAGTGACTCAGATTTCGTGGGGATTGAAGTACATCAAGTCGCGTTATGGTACGCCGTGTGGTGCATGGAGTTTCTGGCAGAAGAATCATTGGTACTGAACACAGCCTGAGTACCCGCGTGGGGCAGTCTGGATACTGTATGGTCTGGGTCTTTCATGCCCCTAGTGGCGGAGGGGTGATGACGTACTCTATAGGAACACGCGGACCCAACTCGATAATAATGCTCTGGGTGGAATCCATGAGTGCTTGAGGTAGTGCTGTCGTTCGCCAGGTGGGGTCGAGGTAGGTCGTTGGTTGTGGTGTTTGTCCCAACAGTGCCATGGCGAGAGTGACATGTCCAGCGAACTGATGCAGGACCTGATCAAGGGTGAGGTCGATAGAGTTCTCGTCACTGTCTGTCGCATGAGCAAGCTTGCGTGGCGTCCATTCGTCAACGCTGTGGCGCCAAACGAGGATGCGGTTTCTTGCAGGGAGTGCATAAAAAGCCCAGATGATTGAGCGGTCTATGCTGTCAGGGCTGGGGGCTTTGATGTCATGAAACCAGGTAGTCACGAAGGTGTTTGCATCGTAGTCGTGTTTCTTCGCTTCGGTGAGTGCGCGCTGGAATCCTCTGAGCATCACTTTGTCTGGTGGGGCTGCTTTAGTGGCTCGCCTCGAGGCTTCAACAAGGGTACGGGTGTAGTAACGACTCCATAGTTGTGTTGTGGTGACTGTGTTGCCCATGATCGCTTGGGAAAGAAGATAGTCATCAGTCGCCAAGTGACCTTCAGCGAACAGTACGCCACGAGCACTCAACTCTTGACTCATGGAGAACTCCCTGGATAGTAAGCACCACCAGACCTATCAGTCTTGGTAGTGGCCTTGGCATTGGTAAACAATGATGGATTCATCCTCAATGGTGTAGACCAGTCGGTGGCGATCATCGATACGTCGCGACCAGAAACCCGCCAAATCGCCGGACAGACGTTCAGGTTTTCCAAGGCCGGAGTGTCTACCGCGTTGAATATCAGCCAGAATGAGTGTGAGCCGCTTGAGTTGACGCCGTTCTTGTGTCAGCTCAAGAAGCTCATTCCAAGCCTTCTCAGTGAAGGTGATTCTCATGCCAGCGACTCAAGTTCTTCCAGGGTTTTCACAACAACCCGTCCCTCATGGTATTGCTGAATCGATTCGCGAAGGGCGTTTTGATTGGATTGGCTGTAGAAAAGGTCTTGGGTGAGCTCTAACGGCATTTGCCCGCGCAAGACAATCTGCCTGAGGAACATTCGTACAGCTGTGGAAACATCCAACCCAATGTCGCTGAGGACTGAGGTGGCACCCTGCTTGGTCTCTTCGTCGACTCGTACGGTCACTGTTGACATTGACATGATCTTTCCTCTTGTTCACTATCTATGTCCGACAATTGTAACACAAGTTCTTGCTCTTTGGTGCAGAAGTCTGCGCAGAGTGGGTCGTCAGTCGAGAAGTTGAAGAGCTAAGGCAGGTACGATTGCGGGGGTTAGAGGGAGTCGGGGGAGGAGGATGGCCTGGAGTACATGGTAGATGTCGGGTTTGCCACTCCACACATGTACTGATGGTTGGTTGTGGCGATCGAGTTCGTGGAACCAGGAGCCAAACTCGTGGTCAATGAGGTGTTGCTTGGCGTACGTCCACCAGCATTCAAGGTCGCTCGTGGTGTCGCGTACCATGGCTGTGGCGAGGGCGGAACTTGCCCCCATAGCTTCAGCAAGAACCCAGTGCATACGTTCGTAGACCACTGGTTGGCCCAACCAATCGGTGGTGTAGAGGAAACCTGGGGCACCATCGGTGTCCCAACCATCTTTCAGTGCGCGGTCATAGAGTGCCTCGGCTGCTTCAGGAATCCATGCCGGTGGGTCGTTCAGGCTGGCCCCCAACTGGAGGCAGAGTCTGGCCCACTCTAACCCATGCCCGATGGTGGCACCGTACGGGCGGAAAGGATCAGCAGGGGTGTCACGGTTGTAGTCCAAGTCCGCGCTCCACTGTGCGTTGTAGTGTTCCGGGATCCGCCAATTGTTGTTTCGTGCTTCTTGGTTCACTACGCGGTTGGTTATTCGCAGAGCACGCTGTCTCCACAGCTGACTCGAGTGGTGACTGGTGGACCCTGCGAGTCGCGAAGCCTGTGCTGCGGAGCCCGCTAGGGCGACTCGCAGTGCTCCGCAGGGTGACAGGCGAAGGGTCCCCCAGCCGCAGGGTGACGGGGGAGGTTTGAGCAGGTCGATCACGTCTGCAGCCGCCAGGTAGGCTTCGACGGTGTGCATGTTCGCGTTGACACCCCGATAGTCTGAGCAGGTCGTAAAACCGCGGTCCCACTCTTCGACGACCATCCCGTATTCTTCATCCCAGAAAAACTCGGTGGAAACCTGCAGAGCCTGCTCGAAGAGTGGTACGGCGTCGCACGACCCGGCGGCAACAGCGCTAGACGCGGCAAGGATCACGAACGCATGGGCGTACGCAGCCTTCGTCTCGTTGACGGGTTTCCCCTCCCAGTCGACGGTGTCGAACCATCCACCGGGCCCTAGCTGGAACTCATCCACCACGTCATTCTGCGGAGCACTGCGACTCGCAGAATCCAGACTCCGCAGTTGTTCAGGATTGAGCATTCTGGGCCCTTCGACTTCGCGCAGGGAGACGGGAGTGGGAGTTCGGCAATTGTCACCGAAGAGCTCAGTGAGGGCGCGTACCCCATGGTCGAGCATTTCACGGCACCCAGGATGACCAAGCAGCGTACCAACCGCCGCTACATGGGTCATCCGACAGTTGATCCACAGTTGACGGTTCTGGGTACGATCGACCCCTCCCGTACTGTCCAACCATCCGAAACCACCCTCCTCGCAGATCGAACCGAGGGCGAAATCAAGGAGTGGCGTGGTGTGTGTCGCAAACTCCTCGCGCAGTGTCGTACTGAGAGTCATGTCAACTTCCTGTCCAGCTCGTCATGCCATGGTGGGTTCGCACCTGCTCTCGACACAGTGATCCCTGCTACCTGGGAAGCCCGCTGAAGAATGTATTCCACGATCTCGGGTTCTTCACCCAGCTCCAAACCAAGAGATTTCTCCAGGTATCCGCACGCTATGGTCTCAGAGATGAGTCCTGCCATAAATGAGTCCCCGGCACCCACAGTATCGACCATGTCTGAAGTGGTGTGAGCGGGAACAGTGAATTCTGACTGAGCAGTCAGCGCCCGGGCACCCTTGCTTCCCAAGGTCACCACCACGAGTCTGGTCGTACCCCCCTCTAGCCAGCGTTTGGCGTGGGCGTGAAAGATGTCCGGTGATGGGTAGAGCCACGCCAGGTCTTCGTCGGAGACTTTCACCACGGTTGAGGTACGTATGTACTCTTCGACTACTGGTCGTACTGTGTCTGGTGAGCCCATGATCGAAGGGCGAACATTCGGGTCGAAGAAAATCATGGACGTGTCTTGTGCCCTCTGGCAATAGGGGAGGACGACGTCGCGTGCGGGCTGGAGCAGAGCCCCAAGAGAGCCAATATGGATCAGTGGGGGGATCGCCTCAGGCAGGACAGGGAGAGACATGTCAATGTCGAAAGTGTAAGTCGCGTGGCCGTGTTCATCGAGTTGTGCCATCGCAGTGGAGGTACGTGGGGCCTGGTCGGATCCGGGAAGAATCGTCACCCTTGATTCTTCGCAATGCTTGGTGATCATCTTCCCGTACTTGTCTTGTGCGAACCATGTCGCCAAGGTGGGTGAATGCCCGAGACGCCCTAGACCGATGGCCACATTCATTGGGCTACCTCCTGGGCAGGATTGCGGTTTCTCGCCCTCGCGTTGGACGATATCAATCAAGGATTCCCCGATCACCAGGATCTGCGGATCAGTGGACTTTTCTTCCATGTCTTGACCCTAGTACGTTGATTGGTGGCTGGCTAGGGT
This sequence comes from Propionibacteriaceae bacterium, assembly GCA_009782785.1. Lineage (GTDB taxonomy): Bacteria > Actinomycetota > Actinomycetes > Propionibacteriales > Propionibacteriaceae > WQYJ01. The sequence continues at coordinate 29,163 of WRIJ01000016.1, forward strand.
GTTGGTCCTTGGGGACGGTGCTGCTGACACTTTGCACTCCACCTCCGCCACCCTGCACTTTTCTTATGTCACCCTGCGGAGCACTGCGAGTCGCCCTGGCGGGCTCCGCAGCACCACGACGCAGGTTGAGCGGAGAGTGCGCTTGCGCACTATCCCGAAACCAAGGAAGTGGTTGACGAACGAAGTGAGGAGCACCACGACGCAGGTTG
>WRIJ01000017.1 GCA_009782785.1 Propionibacteriaceae bacterium
AACTCAACAAACCGATCAAAACCAACATAATGTTTAGACAACACAACCCGCTGATAAGACATAACACCAACACCTCCATGCGACAAAGTGTTGCAACCACCACTAGACCACAAGGAATCCAGAGACAAGATTATCCACGGATATAGAGTCTGTTGGTAGTGGACGGGGTTTGGCAGACGTGGGTGGGTCATTCCGCTCCCGTTCACCTGGCAACCTTGTACGATTCATCAGTGAGTGGTGACTTGCCCAAGAGTACGGAAGGAATGATGCTGTGGTTGCATGGTTGAAGATGACTTTGTCGGTGATCTATTTCTTCTTCAAGTTTCTTCCCATGGGCAAGAAGATTGTTTTCATGTCTCGCCAAAGTGACACCGTACCTCTAGATTTTTCACTCCTGAGTGGGGAGATTCTTTTACGCGATCCGGGGGTGAAGATTGTCTTTTTGTGTAGGCGCACACCAACAGGTGTGATGGGGTATGTTCGGTACTTTTTTACTATCATCCGCCAGATGTTTCATATGGCCACCTCTCGAATATGCATCCTGGATTCGTACTGTATTCCGGTGTCTTTACTCACACATAAACCAAGTCTTTTCATCCTCCAGCTGTGGCATGCGATCGGCAAAATCAAACAATCAGGACATCAGACTATTGACCATCGCCGCGCGCAAGGCTGGTTCGATTTTGAGAACAATCCCACAGTTGCCAAGAAAATGAACATGCACGCCAACTATGACGCTATCGTGGCAGGTGCAGAGTTTTTTAATCCGTTCTACATGGAAACCTTCAACGCTACGGACGACAAACTGTTGAACTTTGGCCTGCCCAGAATTGACTATCTCATCAACCAATCGGTGGAGAGTCGAAGCCAGGTCTTGAGCGCTTTCCCTCAGTTCATAGGGAAAACAGTGGTGCTGTACGCACCGACATTTAAACCCTATGACGATCATGCGCCACAGGCCATGATCACACGGTTCCTGGGTGAGGATGTCGTACTGATCGTTGCTATTCACCCGAAACAAGTACTCACCTATGAGATCGAGGAAACCGATAATATCTATTGCCCGAAAGAGTTCAGTGTCATCGACTTGTTGGCGGTCAGTGACTACGTTGTCACGGACTATTCAGCAATCTGCCTCGAAGCTGCTGCCATTTCAACACCAGTGCTGTTCTTTCTGCCCGATCACGATCTGTATACAGAAATTACGGGGTTGAACCTTGACCCACACCAGATGATGAACTCTTGTTGTTTCGACGATGTTGACCAGATCTATCGTACGGTGATGGATGACACCTATGTTCAAGCAGAACTTGTTTCTTTCAGGAATAATTACTTACCAAAGGAATTGGGAAGATCCACACAGAAGATTGTGGATCACTTGGAGAAGTACTGGAGATAGTCATGGTGGGTCTGGCACGAGGCATTATTCGCTGTGGCAAACTCGCGTACCTCTATGTGAGCAGAATCCTGTTCACGACAAGCCACCTGAAAGTCTCCTTGTTGAAGAGACTCTATTTCAATATTGCTGGAGGATTCACCGGTGATCAAGTGGCCCTTTATGGATTGACAAGAAAAAACAAGAAACTATATCTCTCAGAATTCGATTGGTACCGATCCCGCTATATCAACGGACCATTCTCCGCCATGCTGAATAACAAGATCGTGTGTGACAAGATCCTGTCTCAGCACGCTCACGTGCCCCAAACCTTTCTCATCAAAGAGAGGGGAGGATGGTCATCGTACGATCCAAGCATTCGCACCGCTCGTGACCTGGTCGAGAGGCTCCACCAAGAAAAGAAAATGATCCTCAAACCTTTAGCTGCGGGCAGAGGTCGGGGGATCGGGTTTCTCCGCTGCGATTCTGGGAACCTGTACGTGGGTAACAAGCAAGTCAGTGCCAAGGATATGATGCGTTTCTTGGAATCGAACAATGACTACTATGTGTCTGAGTTTGTTGAACAATCCGACTTCCTGAACGGCATTTATGATCGCACGTCCAATACTTTACGTTTCGTCACACTGAAAGATCCTGAAACGGGTCAGTTCAAGATTTTCTTCGCAGTATTGAGGATTGGTACGAAAGAAACGATCCCTGTCGATAATGGAAGCCGGGGAGGGTTGATTTCCAAAGTTGATATTGGCACTGGTGAACTCAGTGAAGCTAAGTCGTTGAGGTCCCGCAACGCTCACGAGTTTCACCCAGATTCGCAGAATCCCATCAAGGGGCTTATGATTCCGGATTGGACGAGAGTTTGCCAAGAAATCCTGGATCTGTGTGACTATTTTCCTTTCTTGCACATTATCGCGTGGGATGTTCTCCTCACCAACGACGGTGTGTGTATTGTCGAAGCGAATACCTCCACGGGGAATAACATCATCCAGATTTGGGGAGGACAACGCCTTGGTGAGCTGGGGGATTTCTATCGCCACCATGGGGTCATCAGAAAGTAGAGGATATGGCTCAGGTCATCATCATTGCCGGTGGCGTCTCTCGGCGCTGGCATCACGACGCGGGTGTGCCCAAGCATTTGGTGGAGGTTCACGGCGTTACCTTGCTTGAGCGAATCGTACGACAGGTGCGCTGTCGAACTGCTGATGAGGTTTTTCTGCGTGTCAGTGACCCCTTGTACCAGGTTGAAGGAACAACCACAGTGGTGGATCGCCATGGCAATAAGGCTTTCGACATGTTTTGCTATGAGATGCTGGATCGCCCGACCCTGTTTCTCTATGGTGATACTTATTATAGTGACCAGGCTATGGATTTTGTTGTTGCTCAGGAAACTGACAGCATTGCTTTCTTGGGGTCTGGGGATTCCATTGTCGCAATCAGGGTTGAGGACGTTGATGGGTTCAAACACTGTCTGGAATTGATCAAAGATTCCCAGGCGGAGGATATTCGTGGTTGGACGCTCTATCAGTCGATCAATGACCTGCCACCAGGGGACTTGACCAGACAAGAGAATTACCGTGAAGTGCCTGGTTCGGTAGTCAATGTCAATACTGCCGAGGACTACTCACACCTGGAGACTCTTGTGGGGAGCGAGGCTGCAGTTGACTCTGGCGAGGGTGTTGACAGGGCATGGGTAACACCATGAAGGAGGGATTACTTCATAGGGGACGAAGGAACCTAGCTCACTATCAGGGTATCGGTGTGAAAACCTCCTATGTGGTCGGCGCTGTGCAAAGGCGAATGACGAAGCGTCGCAGGCGGCGCGTACTGAACAAACTCTTGAGCAGTGACCCGGTGCTCATGATCACTGAGATCTGCACGGTCTTGGATATTGCGGTTCCTGATGAGCTTCGCTTGGTGAAAGCTAAACCGGTCACGGAGACCTCGGTGTTTCAGTTAGTGAAAAACCGTCACGATGTGCCTACCATCGGGGATGATCCACAGTATTTCGGGGAAGTTTTTGCTGCGAATCTGCGACTGAATCTGGGCAGATTCAAACCGTTCTATGCTTCGATTTCTTCTGTCGATCACAGTGATCTCCAGTTGGTGGAGATGTTTGTTGAATGGTTGTACGTGTTCAAACCTCTGGGGTTCCACTATGACGACTATTTCGGATATGAACTTTATGACAAAAGTGTTGACCAGGCATTGGCGTTCATCTCGCAACATGACAGAAGGCGGATAGCGCGGGTGTGCCGAGATCCTGGCTACCAGGAGGTGTTCAAAAACAAGGCACTGTTCAATCAGAGGTTTTCGCACTATGTTCACCGCGATTACCTGGACACCACCTCGTGTAGCTTTGAGGAATTCGAGGAGTTCTGTGCCAAGTTTCCTCGATTCTTTGCTAAGCCCATTCGTGGTTCTGTGGGTACGGGTGCTCGCATCATGGAGTCGGACAATGTTTCCCGATTGTGGAAGACATGTCGCAAGGATTCTCTCTTGGTTGAACAAATCATCGATCAGCATCCGGACCTTGCTGCGGTCAATGGTGACACGCTGAACACCATTCGGGTCTACTCGTTGCTGACTGGTGATGATGAGCCATTGATCACCCTTGCTGGGATTCGTTTCGGGCGTCTGGGTGCAGTCGTCGACAATTTCCATGCTGGCGGTATTGCGGTGGGTGTCGATATCGAGACTGGTAGGGTTGTTACTGATGGTGTTGATCGATCGTTGACTCGGTTTGCACGACATCCGGATTCTGATCTCCCGTTCAAGGGTTTTCACGTACCCAGGTGGAGTGACGTGCTGGAAGCTGTACGAAAAGCCTGTCTTTCGATTCCCCAGATCCGAAGCATCGGTTGGGATCTGAGTGTCACGGCCCCAGGGCAGGTAGAGTTTGTTGAAGGAAACGATCGCCCAGATTTCGATGTGACCCAAATCGTGGACCAGGTCGGGAAAAAGCATCTGTATGATCCACACATGAATGCTCTCGAAAAGCTAGGCCTCAGTAGCGGGAAAAAGTGAAAGCCTCTTGCTTCTGCTACACTTGTCTTCGCGTTTGCGCGTGGCCCCGTTGTGTAGCGGTCTAGCACGCCGCCCTCTCACGGCGGTAGCGAGGGTTCGAATCCCTTCGGGGCTGCCACGTTCCTCACACCTTTCACCAGCGGAACCTCACCCATGACCAATCCCAACCAGCGCAAGAAAACTTCAGGCCTACGCAATGTTTTCTTTCTCGGGTTGGTGAGCTTTTTCACCGATCTTTCGACAGAGATGGTCTATCCACTCATCCCCATCTATCTGGTGTCGGTGTTGGGGGCGACCCCGGCTTTGGTCGGTGTCATTGAGGGGATCGCTGAGTCACTAGCGAGTCTGCTCAAAGTGTTCAGTGGGTACGTCTCGGATCGGTTCCAGAAGAAGAAAGCACTCGCTTTTTCAGGGTACGCAGCGGGTTTGCTCTACAAAGTTGCGTTGATTTTTGCTGCCTCGTGGGTGGGGATTTTGGGTGCTCGGGTGGTCGATCGTTTGGGCAAGGGGATTCGTACTGCTCCTCGAGATGTGTTGGTCTCTGACAGCATTGACCACGACAACATGGGCAAAGCCTTTGGCCTGCATAAGATGTTGGACATGGTCGGGGCAGCTCTCGGCATCCTCATCACCTTCTTCCTGTTGAAATCCTTGTCAACAGGGGAGGTTTTCAACTTCAAGTGGTTGTTTGCAGTGTCGATGATTCCCGCGATCTTGGGATTGTTGATGTTTGTTTTCGTACGCGAGCGCAAGCACACCACAACGCAGGCCACTGCTGAACCTTTCTGGCACAACATCCGAAAGATCGATGGGCAGTTGAAGATCTATCTGCTGGTGGTTTTCTTGTTCACTCTCGGGAATTCTTCGAACGTGTTTCTAATCTTGAAAGCCAAAGATGTGGGGTTCACGACGGTCAATGTTGTGTTGTTGTTTTTCATCTTCCATGTGGTTGCCTCGGCTTTGGCGATGCCCATGGGCTCACTCTCGGATCGGATTGGACGCAAGAAACTATTGGTTCCTGGATACCTCGCCTTCTCTGTGTGCTATCTCGGATTCGCCCTCGCTCAGACACCGCTGGTCATGGTCGTTGCTTTCATGATGTACGGGGTGTACACCGCGATGATCGCTGGTGTCGAGCGGGCGTACGTTGCCGAGATTGCCCCACCCGAATTGAAAGGTACGATGCTCGGTCTGCAATCCACGGTGGCTGGAATTGCCCTTCTCCCGGCCAGTATCATCGCCGGTTTCCTCTGGGATGCCTATGGCTCGGCCGTACCGTTCTTTTTCGGAGCTTCCATGTCCCTGATCGCAGCAGTGATTCTCGTAGTCTTCATGCGCCCGCGGCCTCTCACCCTGTCATCCCACCCCTAGCATCCGCCCACCGCGTCATTCTCACCAATCGTGTCATTCTGCTCACCGCACCAGCCGCGTCATTCTGCGAACCGCACCAGCCGCGTCATTCGGCGAACCCCACCAGCCCCGTCACCCTGCGGCTGGGTGACGAGCGAAGCGAGGAACACCAGCTCGCAGGGTCCAGATATCACACTGACCACCATGGCGACCGCCGGTGGTGCATGATCACCCACAGACTCCACATCTGTGGTGAACCGTATGTCTGGATTCCGCGACTTCGCGCGGAATGACGAGTTGATGCCGGCCCTCTGCAACAGCACAAAAGGTCCCCTTGTGTTCCACTAGAATCTTCGTGTGCGTGGAGTCTATAAAGTACCTGGGGGGAAACTCGTCACGGTCGAATTGGAAACCGAAAACGATCGAATCACGAATGCTCATCTGGCAGGGGATTTCTTTTTAGAACCCGAGGAAGCACTGGAAAGAATTAACTCTGCGCTGGTGGGGTTATCTACCTCGGCGCGGGTTTCCCAGATCGGGGAGGCGATCACGGTGGCACTGGATGAAGACGACTCACTCATCGGGTTCGCCCCTCGTGACATAGGATTTGCCGTACGGCGCGCCCTGGGTTCTGCTACGAGCTGGGAGGATCACCAATTTGAGTTGATTGTTGATGGCCCGCGCAGCCCTCATATGCAGATGGCGCTCGATCAGGTTTACGCTGAGGCTCTAGCGGCGGGTACGAGGGGGCCAACCTTGCGCATCTGGGATTGGGCTTCATCTGCGGTGGTGATCGGTTCCTTCCAGTCACTGGCCAATGAAGTCAACACCGAGCAAGCCACCCAACATGGGATCACGGTTGTCCGTCGTATCTCTGGAGGGGGAGCGATGTTTGTTGAACCTGGCAACACCATCACGTACTCGCTGGTGGTTCCCGGTTCCCTGGTCGACGGGATGAGTTTCGAGGAATCCTATGAGTTCCTGGATTCATGGGTGATCCGCGCTTTACGCGACCTAGGAATCGAAGCCACCTATCAACCTCTCAATGACATCACGTCACCGGCAGGCAAGATCGCGGGTGCAGCCCAGAAGCGCCTCAAGGATGGAACGGTCCTACACCATGTGACCATGGCGTACGATATCGACGCCACTAAAATGACCGAGGTGCTCAGGATCGGCAAAGAAAAACTCGTAGACAAGGGAGTACGCTCCGCAATCAAGAGGGTCGATCCTCTCAAATCACAGACCCCAATGACCCGCGAAGAGATTATCGAATCTTTCATCGAGTCTTTTTCTTCCCAGTACACCCTGGTCGAAACCCGCGTCACTGACGAGGAAGAACAAGCAGCTGAAACCCTCGTACAGTCAAAGTTCGCCACTCGCGAATGGCTGGAATTGGTCCCCTAGTGGTTTAGGTGCCTTCGCGCAGGAGATCAAGGTAGTCAGTGTAGGAATATCTTCTGTTGCGCCTGCCAGTGGATGTTTGTTTCAAAATGCCCAACTCACACAGTCTTTGCACTGACTTTGCCACAGTGGAGAAGGATATCCTCAACGCCTCAGCTGTTTTGCCCAGCTCGATAATGGGATGGGCTTCCACATAGGAAAGCAACCTGTTGGCAGTCGCGGAGGCTCGGCCCATTCCTTTGATGAGTTCCACACTATGGTCGTGAAGAGCGATCAGCTGGTCGATAGTTGTGATGGCATCCTGGGCAGTCTCAGCAATCGACTCGAGAAAGAACTTCACCCACTGCTCGTAATTCCCGTTGCGTCGCACCTCGGTGAGACGATCGTAGTACTCCACGCGATTCTTTTTGAGAAAGTACGACACGTACAGCACCGGAGCCCCGAGAACCCCTTGATGGATGAGATAGAGGGTGATGAGTAGTCGCCCGATTCGGCCGTTTCCATCGAGGAAGGGGTGAATAGTTTCGAACTGGTAGTGGATGAGCGCAGCACGGATCAGGACATCAAGCCCACTGTTATCGTTGATGTATTTTTCGAGATCAGACAAGGCGTCGACCATGTCTTCCGGGTTTGGTGGAATGAAGCGAGCATTGGTGAGGGTGCTTCCCGGCGGTCCGATCCAGTTCTGCGAGGTACGAAATTCTCCGGGGGTTTTCTCCTGACCTCTGATGCCCTTCATGAGAATTCCATGAGCTTCTTTGATCAGTCGAATGCAGAGCGGGAGTTCATCCAAGCGTGTAATCGCATATTCGGTGGCGCGAATGGAGTTGATAACCTCGGTGACATCGCGATTGGTGTTGCTTTCGCTGTGTGGATCAAGCACGTCTTCTAAGGTGGCTTGGGTTCCCTCGATCTGTGAAGACATGAGAGCTTCTTTGCGTACGTACATGGAGATGAAGAGGGGGACACTTGGTATTCGTGTCGGCATGCCGTTGAGCACAGCCAGGTGTTGATGTGCGGTGATGAGCACTTCCATGGTTTCAGCGTCGAGCTCAAGGGGCGGTCGAGGCGGGAGAGCCGCAGGTACGAAGGATTGGTACGCAACTTCACCGGATAGATTCGTACGCATGGTTCCTGCTCGATGATCCACGGTGACTCACCTCCTCAACGTATAATATGGCTCGCTACTCCTGAGCCATATTATAGTTTAGCTGATGAAAGTATAATAAGGACGGCAATCGGCGGGCCATACGTGAGTTTGGGAAGGGTGACGGCAATGGGTGTTCGCCCGTCTGCCGAATGACACCGACCGTGTCACCCCGCGGAGCGAAGCGACTCGCGGGGTCCAGGCTAGTGGCCAGCGCTGAAAGTGAGTCTGTGGATGGTCATTGATGACCGATGGTCGCCACAGTGGATAATGTGGATTCTGGATTCTGCGAGTCGCTTCGCTCCGCAGAATGACAGGGAACTGGGGTGCGCGTTCTGCAGAATGACTGCTTCAGGCCGTCCATGGGCCGCAGAATGACGCTGTGAGGTTTGCTCGTTAAGACGACGCCTGTGAGGAACGGCGGCGACGGCGTCGACGTGGCGTACCCTGTTTGGGTTCAGTGGTGGCCCCACGGGAGTCTGGGGTGGTTCCACCAGTACTTGGGGTAGCTTCATCAGTTCGTTCGCGAACCACGACACCATTGCGACGGCGCTGGCGCTGAGAGGTTTTGCGCGGACGAGATGCACGCGACTCACTGCGATGCCCACGTGGTCGCTCACCACCGCGAGTGCGCTCACTGGATTCCCGCGGAGCCGGGTCTTTGAGTCGCCCCGTGGCACCCTCGGGGATGCCCAGGTCACTCAGCAGCTCAGGTGTGGTGGAGTACGCCTCCATCGGGTCAGCGAAATCCAGATCAAGTGCGCGATTGATCGTCTTCCAGCGAGGAATCTCAGACCATTCAATGAATGTGACAGCGATACCCTTGCGACCAGCCCGCCCCGTACGCCCAATACGATGCACATAGGTTTTCTCGTCATCCGGGCACGCATAGTTGATGACATGAGTGACATTATCCACATCGATCCCACGGGCAGCCACATCCGTACACACAATCGCTTGAGCTCGTCCCTCACGGAAACGAGTCAACGACCTTTCGCGAACCGACTGGCTCAAATCCCCGTGAATACAGGTTACCGAGAAACCGCGATCCTTCAAATCATCAGTGAGCCGTTGCACGTCCCGTTTGGTCGTACAAAAAATCATCACCCGACTAGCATCCTCGGTTTGCAGGAGTTTGCCCACAATAGCCGGTTTATCCAGGTCGTGTGCCTGATAGACGAACTGTGTCGTCTCGGGAACAGTGGATTGTTCAGCTGATGACTCGGCACGGATATTGATCGGCTGGTTGAGGTGAGTACGAGCCAGGGTCATGATCGCTGTGGGCATCGTGGCCGAAAAGAGCATGGTCTGGCGGTCAGTGGACGTACGAGCAATGAGTTTCTCCACATCGGGAAGGAAACCAAGATCGAGCATCTCGTCAGCCTCATCGAGTACGAGGAACCTCACACCCGACAAATCGAGTTTCCTGCGATCCACCAGATCAAGCAAACGGCCAGGAGTGCCCACGATAATATCCACACCCTTGGCCAGCTGGTCGAGTTGTGGCTCGTACCCCACCCCTCCATAGACGGTCAACAGATTCACACCCATGCCACTGGAGGCAATAGTCAACGAGTCATTGACCTGGATCGCGAGCTCACGGGTGGGGCACATGATGAGCGCCTGTGGACGGGTATCGGGCGCGGGCAAGGTGAGTTGCTCCAAGATCGGCAACCCGAAAGCTAGAGTTTTTCCTGTTCCCGTACGCGCCTGACCAATCAGATCTGTACCCTTCATCGCGATAGGGATAGCTTGGCGCTGGATCGGGAAAGGGGAAGTGATCCCGGCGGCCTCGAGGGCAGCCACACAGGAGTCATTAATGCCAAGATCGGCAAAAGTCATTGATTCGGACAGGGTTCTCAACCTTTGTCTCGGCGGTTACCCGCGGTGTACTTGGGTGGGCGTTCACGGTGAATGCCGCCCACCAGTCTACCGCTTCGAGTCGATATCTGGTGTTGTCGGCGAGAATCGAGCCAGGAGCAGAGAGTTCCACACAACGATCACATCGGATAAAGCCATAGCGGCCCCGGCGATCATCGGGTTCAGAAAACCAGCCATCGCCAGGGGTATCGCGGCCACGTTGTAGGCGAAAGCCCAGAACAGATTCCCCTTGATTCGTCGAAGGATCTCACGCCCGAGACGGATAGCATCAACTCCCGCCAGGAGGTCAGGCCTCAGCAAAGTTATGTCACTAGCTTCGATGGCTACATCACTACCTGTTCCCATGGCGATCCCCAGGTCGGCTTGGGCCAGTGCCGCCGCATCGTTGACCCCATCACCGATCATCGCCACGACGCGCCCAGAGGATTGAAGATCAGCGACGATACGCACCTTGTCTTCAGGTAGTACGCCTGCCCACGTGTTGTTGATGTCCACGTGTGAGGCGACCTGTGAGGCGACCTCCTGGTTGTCGCCCGTCACGAGATGGCAGGTGAGGCCCAGGTTTTTCAGTTCGTGAACCGCCTGTGTTGAGGTCTCTTTGAGCCCGTCGGCCAGTGTGATGAGCCCGCGAATCTGATTGTCCCAGGAAATACCCACCACGGTGTGACCGACCGATTCCGCTTTGGTCACAAGTCCTCGATGGGTATCGCAGAGCCGTGCACTTTGTTCGAGCCAGGAGAGTTTGCCCACGCGAAGTGCGGACGTGGGGAACCCCTCGTGGGTGATCTTCCCTTCCACACCATATCCACTATGTGACGTGAAATTGCTCACTGGAGGAAGTGGCCCATCACTTGCATTCACGATCCCTTGCGCGAGGGGGTGAGTGGAGTTAACTTCGAGTCCAGCAGCGATAGTGAGCAGGGTTTCTTTGCTTGTCGAATCCAGCGAATGGATGTCGATCACTTGCATCTTCCCAGTGGTGAGGGTTCCCGTCTTGTCGAGTACGATCGTGTCGATCTTCCTGGTGGATTCCAGGATGTCAAGCCCACGTACGAGTATTCCCAGCTGTGCTCCTCGTCCCGTACCGACCATGAGGGCCGCTGGTGTGGCGATGCCCAAGGCACACGGGCAAGCCACCACAAGAACCGATACGGCCACACCACACGACTGTGCGATGTTGCCAGTGAGCAGAATCCAAACAATCAAGGTCAGCGCACTTAAGGCCAGGACAATGGGGACAAACACAGCCGAGATACGGTCAGCGAGACGCTGAATCGGTGATTTGCCGAGCTGGGCGTTTTCTAGTAGCCGCGACATGTGGGCGAGTTGAGTGTCAGCGCCCACGCGTGTTGCTTCCACCAGGAGACGGCCATAGGTGTTGATGGTGGCTCCGATGACCTCATCACCTGGGCCGACGTCCTTCGGCATCGATTCGCCGGTGAGCAAGGAGAGGTCGAGGGCTGATTCCCCGTCGAGGATGACCCCATCGGTGGCGACCTTGTCCCCTGGGCGTACCAGAAACGAATCACCAACCACGATCTGGCGGGCATCAATCAGTATCTCCTCACCACCGCGTACGACAAGAGCCTCTTGAGCACCCATCGTGAGGAGGGTGCGGATCGCACTTGATGACCGCGATGTGGCACGAGCTTCGAGATAGCGTCCAATGAGGATGACGGTGGTGATCACACAGGCCACCTCGAAATAGATCATCATGTCTGTGGTGGTACGCGCGGGCATGAGGTGGAAATCCATGGTCATACCGATTGTGCCTGCTCCACCAAAGATCAGCGCATAGAGACTCCATCCAAACGATGCGATCACTCCCAGTGAAACCAGGGTGTCCATGGTGGTGGTCAGGTGGCGGAGATTCTTGACAAAAGTACGGTGGAAACCCCAAGCGCCCCAGGTCACCACAGGAATTGAAAGTGCGAGGCTCACCCACTGCCATCCAGGGAATTGGAGAGCGGGGATCATCGACAAAAGTGCAACGGGGATAGTGAGGAGGGCGCAGATGATGAAGGTACGAGGGCTGGGTGGTGGAGCCTCCTCAGAGTCAACGGTGTGTACGGTGGCTGAATATCCAGCCTTCTCAATAGCGCTGATGACACTCTCGGTGGTGACAGTGTCAGGCATGGTCACTCTTGCCATCGATGTGGCGAGGTTAACAGTGGCGGTGACCGAATCCATGTTGTTGAGTGTTTTTTCCACCCGTGCAACACACGAGGCACAGGTCATTCCCTGAACATCCAGATTGATGGTGGTCACGGATGTAAGTATCCCATGGTGGGAATGTAAAACCTGCGGTGGGTGTTATAGAAAGGGTAACGATCGCCGTACTGGCGTGAAAGAATGGAGCCGATGTATAGGAGTTTTCATGAGAATCGGTTTGGTCGCCCACGATGAACGTAAAGGGGCACTCATGGAGTGGTGTGCCTTCAATCGCGGTACGCTCGCGAAACACGAACTGTTTGCCACGGGTACGACCGGTACTCTGCTCGAACACGAAATTGGCTTGAAGGTGACTCGGTTGCTGTCCGGTCCTCGTGGTGGGGACCAACAAATTGGCGCCATGATCGCCACTGGTGGGTTGGACATCCTGTTTTTCTTCTGGGATCCGGAATCCCCCCAACCCCATGACCCTGATGTGAAGGCACTGCTACGCCTAGCGACCCTGTGGAATGCCCCGACTGCATGTAACACGGCGACCGCGGACATGATCATTTCCTCACCGCTGTTTGAGGGCAGTTACAAACCCCGTAAGCCCGACATGCCTGACCGCAAGGTCGAGGTTGACCGCGAAGGAAAAGTCATCGTCGACGAGTAGGAGTGACCAGAAGCCTCTCTTGCACCATCGCTGACGCGCTGGTTCAGAGAGTCTTCTGTTCACACGGTTGGTGTGGTTTCGGCTTCGCAATGGAGTGACCAGAAGCCTCATTCATTGGCTGCTTCTGCCCAACGGTGACCATGGGTCATCGTTGCATTGTGGTTCTCTTCCACCGTCATTCCACTGACGGTTGTCGCATCCCCCTGAGAAGGTCATTCCGCGGAGCCCGCTAGGGCGACTCGCAGTGCTCCGCAGGGTGACATCGACTCCGTCGTTCTATATGAAGTCAGGGTGACAGGGGTGGGGCCACAGTCACTACGCAAAGTTTCTTCGACTCCGACGTTGGGCAGTCGCGGCCGATGAGTGGTGTTACGTACGTGACATGAGGTAGTCATCCATGACGAATCCTTCGCCGATGTCTTTCACCCAGTCGTCGACAATGGTGAACCCGAGCCTCTCGTACACAGCAATCGATTGCTCGTTACCTTTGTGGACAGTGAGTTGGATGGTTGGTACACCCGCATCCTGTTTCCAGGTGAGAAGCTCGTTCATGAATAGTTTCGAAACCCCACGCCCACGATATGAACTCAGCACGTACAACTTGGATAAGAAAATTCGAGAATCCTCCGCCGTCGCACCGCAGTAGCCGATAGGAACCTCGCCATCGAACCCCAACCAATAGCGGAACCCCTTCTCCGTTATATCAGCACTCATTGCCTGCGCAGTTTGGAAGTTGGCGAGCATGTATTCCACCTGATCTGCCCCGATCATGTCGGTGTAATACTCCCGCCAAATCACTTGAGCCAGTTCAGCCAAGGTGCGGGTGTCATCGGCCAGGCGTGAGCGCTCAACTTCGCGTACATAGATTGTCATGGGCTCCTCTCCCGTTCCATGCTAGCTCACTGGCGCGGTATTCTTGCACCCATGTCATCCCCGGTTCCTCTGCGCAGTGTGTGGGGAACACGTACCCTCATCGCCGATGGGGCCATGGGAACCGCACTCCAAGACTTCCCCTTGTCAGCGAATGATTTTTCCCGGTACGAGGGGTGTAACGAAATCCTAAACATCACACGTCCCGAGGTGGTGGCCGAGATACACAGAACCTATCTCGATGCGGGAGCTGACCTCATCGAAACGAACACGTTCGGAGCTAACCTCAGTGCACTGCGAGAGTACGGCGTCGAAGATCGCCTTGAAGAACTTGCGGAAGCTGGAGCTCGAATAGCGCGCAAGGTTGCCGACGAGGTGAGCACGCCAAAGTCCCCCCGGTGGGTGCTCGGATCAGTGGGACCCGGAACGAAACTTCCGAGCTTGTCTCAGATCACGTACGGCGAACTTCGTGACTCCTATCAGCGCCAAGTCGCCGCGATGATTCGTGGCGGTATTGACGCCATCCAGATTGAAACGAGCCAGGATCTTCTCTGTACGCGTGCTGCGGTAGCGGGTGCTAGGAAAGCCATCAGCCAAGCTGGGGGAGATCACCCGATCTTTGTCTCGATCACGATCGAAACCACCGGAACCATGCTGGTTGGTGCTGACATTTCGGCTGTCGTGGCCACCCTCGTACCGCTAGGTATTGATGCACTCGGGCTCAACTGCGCCACCGGGCCGGAGGATATGCGTGAGGCTTTGCGTCAGCTTGCGGACCTGAGCCCTGTGCCACTGAGCTGTATGCCGAATGCCGGAATGCCTGACCTCACCACACCGGGGGGCTACTACCAGTTGGGGGCTGAAGATTTTGCTCGGGCGCTCAACACCTATGTCCACGACTTTGGTCTTGGACTCGTCGGAGGATGCTGCGGGACCACACCCGACCATATTCGTGCACTCGACCAGGCGCGGCCCACTTGGGGAACCCCGCCCACCCAAACAGATCGCAGTAGCGCGGGAATCATTTCTTCAATGTACACCGCCACCTCGCTGACCCAAGAGATCTCCTACCTGTCGATTGGGGAGCGTACGAACGCTTCCGGTTCGAAGGCCTTTCGTGAAGCACTGATCTTAGGCAACTGGGATGGGTGCGTGGAGGTTGCCCGAGGCTTGGCAGCCGAAGGTGCCCACGTACTCGATCTGTGTGTGGATTATGTTGGTCGTGATGGCGCCACTGATATGGCCGAACTAGCTTCGCGCCTATCGAGGGACGTTGATCTTCCTCTGCAAATCGACTCGTCTCGTATAGAGACTATCGGTGTTGGTTTGGAGAACACCCCGGGGCGGGCAATCGTGAACTCGGTCAATCTTGAATCCGGCAGTGGCCCCAATTCGAAGTTTGCCCAGACTATGGAGTTGGTACGTGAACATGGTGCTGCCGTGGTGGGCCTGTGCATTGACGAGCGTGGACAGGCTCGCAGCGCTGGAGCGAAATTCGAGGTCGCCAGCCGTCTCATAGAGTTGATGGTCGGTGACTACTCTATGGACCTGCGCGACATCATCATTGACCCTCTCACGTACCCTGTGGCGACAGGCCAAGACGAGAATCGCCGTGACGCCTTGAACACGATGGAAGCTTTGAGCCTGATCAAGTCGGCTTACCCGGAGGTTCTCACCGGCCTGGGTATCTCGAATGTGTCGTTCGGGCTTAAACCGGCAGCCAGGGTCGTACTCAACTCTGTTTTCTTGAACGAATGTCGACTCCGCGGGCTTGATACCGGTATCGTCCCGCCAGCGCGCATCCTTCCGCTGGCTCAGATCCCAGATGACCACGTTGAGGCTGCTTTGGCACTCTTGGGTGATGATTGGGTACGCGGTGACCCGGTCGAACGCTTTGTCACCATGTTTGACCAGGCTACAGCGACTGTGACCACCACCGTGGGGGAAGACCTGCCGGTCAGTGATCGTCTCCGCCACCACATCATTGCTGGAGTGAGCACCGATCTGGAAGCCAACCTCCACCTCGCCCTCGACACCAAGTCAGCGGTGGATATCATCAATGACGACTTGTTGGATGCGATGAAAGAGGTGGGGGAGAACTTTGGTGCCGGGAGGATGCAGCTTCCTTTCGTCCTCAAATCTGCGGAGATCATGAAAAAGGCTGTGAGTTTCCTCGAACCACACATGGATCGCACCCACGATCACCACAAGGGCACACTCGTCTTGGCAACAGTACGAGGGGACGTCCATGACATCGGCAAGAACCTCGTGGACATTATCTTGTCGAACAACGGATACAAGGTGGTGAATCTGGGCATCAAACAGCCTATTGCCGACATCATCACAGCAGCTGGTGACGTGAATGCTGATGCGATCGGTTTGTCGGGTTTGCTCGTCAAATCGACCCAGATCATGAAAGAGAACCTTGTTGAGTTGAATGCCCAAGGACTCACCTACCCCGTGTTTCTCGGTGGTGCGGCCTTGACTAGAGCCTACGTCGAGAAGGATTGCGCGAGCGTGTACGAAGGCCAGGTTCGCTATGCCCACGATGCTTTCGAGGGTTTGAAACTCATGGAAGAGGTCATGGGGAAGACCAGTGACCAAGGCGCACCCAAGCCACCTGCTCCCACCTCAGTAAAGAAACCCCCGCAACCCACACTCACCCGCTCGCGTGTCACGCGGCCTATTCCACCCAACATCCCCGAGATAGTTCCGCCTTTTTATGGGGTACGTCACGGTAGCGCCACTCTCGATGACATCGTGGGGCACCTCGATCACAGGACCTTGTTCACCGCAGGGTGGGGTTTGTCCCTGACAGGAGACACCTCACCAGGGCAGGTGAGTGACCGCGAGGAAGCTGAGGCACGCTTGGCACACTGGATGACACGCTTGCGCAATGAGGACCTCATTGATGGCCAGGTTGTGTGGGGGCATTGGGGGTGTCATTCGCAAGGGAACACCCTGGTGATAGATGATTCCATGGGTGAATCGCGCGTACTGTCTTTCCCACGCCAAGATGATGGTGAGTTTCTTTGCCTCGCAGACTATTTCCGCGACGGGCAAGAAACCGACCAGTACGGCCCTGACGTAGTGAGCCTCCAGTTGGTGACCATCGGGAAGAAGATGTCACAGAAAACCCAGGAACTCTTCGAGAACAACCACTACCGTGACTACTATGAACTTCACGGGCTATCCGTCCACCTCACCGAGGCCCTCGCCGAATATTGGCACGCCCTGATTCGCGCAGAACTAGGTCTCGGCGTGGATGTCGGCCAGCGTTACTCCTTGGGTTATCCTTCGTGCCCTGATCTCGCCCAGCGCCAGATCCTGATGGAGTTCCTCCACCCGGAGACCATTGGTGTAACGCTCAGTGAGGAGTATCAACTCCATCCTGAACAATCCACTGAAGCTATCC
Source organism: Propionibacteriaceae bacterium (assembly GCA_009782785.1). GTDB lineage: Bacteria > Actinomycetota > Actinomycetes > Propionibacteriales > Propionibacteriaceae > WQYJ01. The sequence continues at coordinate 17,312 of WRIJ01000017.1, forward strand.
TCGTTCACCACCCACAAGCCCGCTATTTCTCTGTGAGGACACCACATGACTGAATCCACGACCTGGTCAGGGGTACGCCGTGGCCCGCTCCGCGCTGGGGAGCGGGTGAGTATCACCAACCCGAAGGGACGGCGTTATTCGGTGCTGCTGGCAGAAGGTGGGGTCTTCCATTCCACGAAGGGAACGATTTCCCACGACGACATCATTGGACACCCGGAGGGTATTGTTGTGAAATCGGCTGGGGGAGTTGACCACATTGTGATGCGTCCGATCTTGGAGGAGTTCACTGTCTCGATGCCACGCGGTGCGACAGTGATCTATCCGAAGGATGCTTCGTACATAGTGATGTACACCGACATTTTCCCTGGTGCGAGAGTGCTGGAGGCGGGAGCTGGGTCGGGTGGTCTCAGCATCTCCCTGCTGAGGGCTATCGGGCCCGAGGGCAGTCTCTATTCGTACGAGCGCCGTGAAGATTTTGCCGAAACGGCGAGAAAAAACATCGAGCAGTTCTTTGAAGGCCCTCATCCTGCCTGGAACCTGCGTGTCGGGGACTTGAACGAGAACTACGCAGGCGAAAAAGTAGATCGCGCCATCCTTGACATGCTCGCACCGTGGGAATGCATCGACACCGTCCATAGGGCTCTCGAACCGGGTGGATGGTTGTGCTGCTACGTGGCAACCACCACACAGATGGGTCGTACGATGGACACGATCCGTGCTCACGGCGGATGGATCGAGCCACGGTGTGTGGAGGTCAATGTTCGCGAATGGCACGCTGAGGGGCTCGCTATTCGCCCGGGTCACGCAGGACGAGGCCACACCGGGTTCATCATTCTTACCCGCAGACTCGCTGATGGCGTACGAGCACCCATCAAGCGCCGACGCCCAGCCCCGGGAGCTTACGGCGAGGACTACCATGGCCCGCTCCCACCGGGTGTCGAGGAATACGACCAGTACGAGTAAACTAGCCCAGATGTTTACCGATGAGTTGTCGATGGTCTTGGCTGGTGGGCCGACGAGTTCTTTTACCCATTTTCTGGGGCGAGTCTCGCCAGAATTCTTACCCCAAGCTCCAAGCGGCTCTTCTGGTGGTGACTTGAGCCCCACAGCGACCACGATTGTTGGCGTGGCGACCACGAGTGGGGTGGTGCTCGCAGGGGATCGGCGAGCCACCATGGGTTCTCTGATCGCGCAAAAAGACATTCAGAAGGTGTTCGTGGCAGATGAATACTCTGGTATCGGTATCGCGGGTTCTGCTGGTCTAGCTCTTGACCTGGTGAAGCTTTTTCGCGTCGAGTTGGAGCATTACGAGAAAATCGAGGGTGCGCCTCTGACCCTCGAAGGGAAAGCTAATCGTCTTGCTTCGATGATCCGCGGTAACCTCTCGATGGCTCTTCAAGGGTTTGTCATCATTCCCGTTTTTGCCGGATGGGATCACGCCACCAACCAGGCCAGGATTTTTTCCTACGATGCCACGGGGGGATGGTACGCCGAGTCTGACTATCACGCAGTGGGTTCCGGGTCACTCTTCGCTAAAGGGTCTTTGAAAAAGCTCTACAACCCACAAGCAAACTTAAAACAGGGTGTGACCATGTGCATCCAAGCTCTCTTCGACGCGGCTGATGATGATTCGGGTACGGGTGGCCCTGACGTACTTCGAAGAATCTTCCCGACGGTCATCACTGTGAGCGGCGAGGGGGCGACCCAGTATCCCGACGACGAGGTGGAAAAACTCACTGAACTGGTCTTAGCTAAACGTACTGACCGCCCTGATGGACCGAGGGCAGCCCTATGACCCAGCCAACGTTCTATGTTTCCCCGGAACAGCAGATCAAGGATCGCGCTGAATTTTCCCGATCAGGCATCAATAAGGGCCGTTCGGTCATTGTCGCCCGGTACGGGGATGGAATCCTGTTCATCACCGAGAATCGTTCCCCCTCCCTGCACAAGATCTCGGAAATCTATGACCGTATCGGTTTTGCAGGAGTGGGGAAATACAACGAGTTCGAGAACTTGCGTGTTGCAGGGATACGACATGCTGATATCCGTGGGTATGCCTATGATCGCCGTGATGTGACTGGCCGCATGCTTGCCGGAGCTTACGGCCAGATTCTGGGTACGATCTTCTCCTCAGTAATGGAGAAACCCTATGAGGTGGAACTCATTATCGCTGAGGTGGGAGAGACACCTGATACTGATCACATCTTCCAGGTGAGTTTCGATGGGTCTATTACCCAAGAAACCGAGTTCATTGTCATCGGTGGTGCTGCTCAGAGGATTAGTGACAACTTCCGCGAGAAATACTCCACGAGTCTCTCCTTAGGGGAGTGTATTTCTCTCGCACAGGTTGCGTTGGGTAGTGATGCTCGTGGAGTTCAGCCACTGGCTCACGGTGATCTGGAAGTAGCCATTTTGGACAGGACCAGAACCCAGGAACGAAAATTCCGTCGCCTACGTGGCGAAGAGATCACCTCGACTAGTCAACCAGTGAAGGCAGTACGAACGCGTACCTCGGCCAAGAAGGTGGCTGACCAATGATCGACGTGGGAGCCTGTGAAACTGTCCTCATTATTGGAACGGGGCTGATTGGAACATCCATGGGGTTAGCGCTGAAAGAGCGCGGCTACCAGGTCTATTTGCAGGATGAAACCCCTAGTCACGCCCTGGTTGCCTCCTCTTTGGGGGCTGGTAGCGTGGATTTTTGCGAGAAAGCAGACATGGTCGTGGTGGCTGTTCCTCCTAGCCATACTGCCACCATCGTTGCTGAAGCTCTGAGTGCCTATCCGCAGGCGACTGTTATTGATGTTGCTTCGGTGAAAGCCACGATCTTGGATGAACTCATCGAGAAGGGCATCGACCTCTCACGATATGTGGGAACCCATCCGATGGCTGGGTCTCACCACGTCGGCCCACTGACGGCACGCGCTGATCTGTTTGAAGGATGCACCTGGGTCGTGACCGCTCATATTGGTGCTGAAGTTAATCGTGTCGATCAGGTTCACGCCCTTGCTCAGGCATGTCGGGCCAACGTGGAACCCATGGATCCTAGCGACCACGATATGGCCGTCGCTGCGATCTCTCACGTACCCCAAATTGTCAGTACGCTCATGGCCGGCAATTTGGTGGACGTTCCGAAATCGTACCTGAAACTTGCTGGGCAGGGTGTACGAGATGTCACGCGTATCGCGGGGAGTGATGAAAATCTGTGGACACAGATCATTACGGCCAACCAGGGGGCCATTTTTACCCAACTCGACAAACTCGCCTCCTCCTTGGATGAGATTCGCGGAAACCTGGATTCTGAGAAGGCTGTGGAATCTTTTTTGGCCGCAGGTGTAACAGGAGCCCATGGCTTGCCCGGCAAACATGGGCGTTTGGCCGAGGACTACGTGCACATCACTGTGGAGATTCCTGACTCTCCTGGTGCACTGGCAAGACTCTTTGCCGATATTGAGTCTGCTGGTGCTAACGTGGAAGACCTGTCACTGAGTCACGACTCTTTGCGCGAGGTTGGTTTCATTTCTATTGCGGTGGAACCTGAAAATGCTGAATCCCTCGCTCAGGAGATGGTCAATGCCGGTTGGGTTCTCAAACCCTAGTCTCGAAAGGACGATATGTACACCATTGCTCTTGATGGTCCCTCCGGGGTGGGCAAGACGACCACGGCAAAGACACTAGCTCGCCTTCTTGGGTGGGGATACTTGGATACCGGTGCGATGTATCGAGCTGTGGCTGTGGGCTGCATGAAGCAAGGCTGCGAGCAGGCTTCTGAGATTGCGGAGTTCTGTCGAGAGATGGAGGTGGAGATTTCCACCGACCCTGATAACCCGAGAATCACCCTGGGCGGGGAGGACATCACCCAGGCTATTCGGGATCCTCAAACTTCCGCGTGGGTATCGAAGGTGTCGACTAATCCGGCATGCCGCGAGGATCTTGTTCGCCGCCAACAAGACATCATTGCTTCGGCGAATCTGGTCGCTGAAGGCCGAGACATCACCACAGTGGTGGCCAAGGATGCCCAGGTACGCGTACTGCTGAGCGCTGATGCGGATGAACGCCTAGCCAGGCGTGGTGCTGAGTTGGGCCAGAAGGTGAGTCAGGAGCAACTCCATGACCAGGTGATTCGTCGCGACCGTGAGGATTCAACCTTGGTGAATTTTTCTGAGGCTGCTGATGGTGTGGTGGCGATAGATTCGACGAATATGTCCCTCGACGAGGTGGTGGACGCCATCATGGGTCTTGCGACTCGCGCAGGAATCACAGGTGGCACGAACTCTTGTGGCCACAACCACGCACCTGGGTCACACCAGGAGGAATCATGAAACCGATTGTTGCTGTTGTCGGTCGACCGAATGTAGGAAAATCCACCCTCGTCAACCGGGTTCTTGGCCGACGTGAAGCAGTCGTCCAGGATGTTCCCGGGGTGACTCGCGATCGGGTCAGTTATGACGCCGAGTGGAATGGCCGGGACTTTGTGGTGATCGATACCGGGGGGTGGCTACCTGACGCGCAGGGAATGGCCATGCAGATCGCTGAGCAAGCAGAGATAGCGATAGGGCTAGCTGATGTGGTGGTGTTTGTCGTGGATGTCACCACGGGTTACACCAATGAGGATGAAGCTGTGGTGAAAATTCTTCGTACCTCGAAGAAACCGGTGATCTTGGCAGCCAATAAGGTCGACGGTGAACACCAGGAGGTAGACGCGACATCGATGTGGAACCTGGGGTTGGGGGAGCCGCGTAGCGTGTCAGCCCTGCATGGGCGAGGGTCAGGCGACCTGCTCGACGCGGTCGTTGATGCACTCCCGGAACCCAGCTTTGCCGAAGAACCCGAAGGTGGTCCGCGCCGTGTAGCGATCGTTGGCAAACCTAATGTGGGCAAGTCGTCCCTGCTCAATCAGCTGTGTGGGGAGCAGCGCTCGGTGGTCGACAATGTTGCGGGAACGACCGTGGATCCTGTTGATGAGATCGTGACCATTGGTGAGCAGGTCTATCACATGGTTGATACGGCAGGGATTCGCCGCCGGGTCAAGGAAGCATCCGGGCATGAGTATTACGCATGGTTGCGTACCCAAACTGCTATTGAACGCGCTGAAGTGTGCATCGTGGTGATCGACTGTTCGCAACCGGTCACTGAACAGGACCTGCGCATCTTGTCGATGGTGGAGGATGCTGGGCGAGCCATGGTGGTGGCGTACAACAAATGGGACCTCATCGACGAGGAACGTCGGCGTTATCTGGACCGTGAAATTGAACGTGATCTTCCCCACATCGCTTGGGCTCCCTCGGTGAATATTTCTGCCTTGACTGGGCGTAACACCTCCAAGTTGACCAGGGGAATAGAAGCTGCTCTGGAAGGGTGGGAGACGAGAGTCTCCACCGGGAAACTCAACGCCTTGCTGGGTGTGACCGTAGCCGCACACCCTCATCCAGTACGTAGTGGTAAGCAACCCCGTATTTTGTTTGGCACCCAACCTTCGTCTTGTCCGCCCACGTTCATCTTGTTCACCACTGGCGAGCTTGACCCTCCGTACGTACGGTTCATTGAACGTCGACTGCGTGAAGAGATCGGTTTTGAGGGAACCCCCATCCACATCAGTGTCAAACCACGCCTCAAGCGGTCAAAATGAACCAAGGGAAACTCGCTGGTCTGTCGTCACCCTGCGGTAAGAAGTGACTCGCAGGGCCAAAGAATCGTTGCGTTGTTGGCCACCCGCCCGTCATGCTGCGCGCGAAGCGTCGCAGTAGGTGGTTTCTAGTGGTCGTTGCAACACGGGGTGGATTTTCCACTGTTGGGGTGAGTCTAGTCGGTTTGGGTTGGTGGGGGAATTGATGGGGTGGGGGGATGCCGCTACTGGTGGGGTGTGTT
>WRIJ01000018.1 GCA_009782785.1 Propionibacteriaceae bacterium
GCACTCTCCGCTCAACCTGCGTCGTGGTGCTCCTCACTTCGTTCGTCAACCACTTCCTTGGTTTCGGGATAGTGCGCAAGCGCACTCTCCGCTCAACCTGCGTCGTGGTGCTGCGGAGCCCGCCAGGGCGACTCGCAGTGCTCCGCAGGGTGACGGACGTGGAGGTAGTGGTGACTGGTGGACGGTCGTCGCGGTGTTCGTTTATCGACAGAGAAACTCTTCTAGAAACAACAAGACCCCCGATCGTGGGAGCGGGAGTCTTATCGTATGAAAGTATCAGGAAGTGATGCGTAGGTACTTTTGCCTTGCCCCTTGTGGGGAGACTCCCAGACCAGCGGCGATAGCAACCCAGGAGTAGCCTTCTGAGCGTGCCTGAGCTACAGCATCATCGAGTTCCTTCTGTGCCGCCGTGGCAGTTTTCTTCAGTGATTGGATTTCTTGTAGTACCGATGAATCCATGAGAGCCTTTTGGCCTCGAAGGCGGTTCTTTTCACTGACTGACAGCACGACCTTGTCGTCGCTTGTATACACGATATTCTCCATGTTCTTCTCGTGGTTGGCAGATAAATGGGGTAGACCAACCGTCAATAGTCGCGTGTTTTTTACGCGTGCTGGTAGCCCAGCTTAGACTAGAAAGTGACTCAGAGGAAGGATAATTCCTCTGGACTGGATTTAATACCAACCTTTAGAGAGGAAGGCATTCCACGCCCCACAGGGGGTGCCGTACCTTCCAGAGATATATCCCAACCCCCACTTGATCTGGGTGGCCGGGTTGGTCTGCCAGTCAGCACCAGCGGATGCCATCTTGGATCCGGGCAGGGCTTGGGGGATCCCATAGGCACCGGACGACTTGTTTCCAGCAGTGGTACGCCAACCCGATTCGCGTTGCCACAGGTTGACGAGGCACTGGAATTCGTTGTCGTTCCACCCGCGGGCTTTGACCATGTCGTACGCTATAGCTTGGGCAGACCCTGGACTGACTTTGGCGAGTACGTCCGGGGGTTTTGTGCCAGTGGTTTGCACCTGGGTGACTGGTTCTTTCAAGATTTCTTCGCTGGTGACATTTTCTGTAAAGAGTTGACCATCATGGAAGGTACGGTCCACGGTCTGGTTTTTGAGGCCCTTCTGACCTTTGGTGGTGACGGTTACTACACCTTTAGGCTTCTTGGCGTCTTTAGTGTCTGTGATGGGGAAGGGGATGTCGGCTTCACGAGTAATGGTGTCGTAGGTGACTCGTACTAGGGAAATCGCCAGGTCGTCAGCGAGCAAAGACGCTGGGTCTGGAGTGATGATGTCGTCGTCATTCCAGATGATTCCGAGCTCTTCGAGGGTGGCGCGAACCGTACCGTAACCGCGAAGCTTCTCGGTTTTGCCGTCAGCTGCCACAGTGATCATGTGACCGGTTTCGATCGTCACGATGGCCCCTTCTCGTGGCAGTGGCGCTTGGCGATTGATTGAGACTTTGAGGGAGGCTTCCTCCAAGCCAAGGTCTTCTATGAGCCCATTGATATCGTAGGCATTTGTCCAGTACGTACCGCGCTGACCATTGAGGGTGAGATCGACTTGGCGGGCATGCTGGACAGAGATGACCATGTCATCAGTGAGGGGTTCAAACATCCCGTGTGAGATGAGATCTCGCGGCTCTAGGGAGATTCCACTTTGGAGTACGACGTCACTGACTGTTCCGTGGACTCTCATTGATGCGGTCGGCTCCCCGTCAACAACGAGGGTGACTGGTTTGCCGAAGGCCATGAGCATGCCGAAACCGTAGAGATTGACCACCATGACTGCGGCTAGTGTCAAGACGATTGTTCGCACGAATGACGGCTTGATGAAGGCCACGAATTTCTCCTTAGGGTGGTGGACGCACTCGAACCCATCTGGGTGGGCTGTGACACTATTCTACTGCACAGCCCCCAGAAATCCAAGAGAATACTGAGAATCTCTCAGGAAACACCCCAGGAGGGTCGCCCACTGAACTCGGTGTCGTGCCTGAAAAACAGTCATGGGTGATTCGGTGAGACAGAGTAATCCCCTGCTGCGCTCACACCGGCCACGATGGCTGCAAAGTCGATAGCAGTCTCACTGCTGACAACCAGGTGACCATGGATGTCTAAGGTGGCTGTGAGCACTCCAGGGATATCCCTGATTTCGGTGAGTACGTGCCCGACACAGTGCTGGCACGTCAAACCACTGACGACGTATGTGGCATCCATTCTTGACCTCCTTGATCCAGCACCTATCGTACTCGTTGAGCGCAAGAGGTCGCGGATACTCGTGGCTAACATGGGCTATACCTGCGCCCAACCATGGCTATACGAACCAGTGAAACCCGTAGACACCACACATAAAAGTCTCCATTGTGGATAACTTGTGGATAATTGATGACAATCCTGCCTTGGCGATGATGCACGCGAAGCGACTGTCCTGGACAAATATCAGACGAACAGTGCACATCTCTCGCCATCCATATGGTGGAATACGGCGTGGATTTCCAAGAAATTTCTCATCGAGTTGTGTTTCTCTTAGTGAAACGGCATGTCGCAAGAGTTATCCACCAAAGAATCCGAATCATCCACAAGGCCCTGTGGATAACTCTGCGCTCAAAGAAGGATTCATCCACATCTACTCACAGTGAGCATGTGGACTCTTCATTAGGGTTCAACACTGGCTCGGGGTAGTTTCACCTGTACGTTGACCTGGTTAACACGAAGGTCCGACACGCCACACAAGAAAATGTCAGACCCTTCATACATAGTAGTAACAACCGTGACTTTTTCACCACAATCACGGCACCGATCAAGGAAAGGACGATCTCATGACTATCACTCAAGAGCTCTCGTACGCTCCTACGGATGCCCCGGATCGGAACCCACCTCAAGACATCGCCGCTGAGCAGTCGGTTTTGGGTGCGATGCTCATGAGCAAAGACGCTATTGCCAATGTCATGGGCATCGTCAAAGGTCGCGATTTCTACAAACCTGCCCATGAGTTAATCTTCGACACGATTCTCAGTCTTTATTCTCAGGGTGTCCCCGCAGATGCCATTACTGTGGCAGAAGATCTCAACAAACAAGGAGCTATTGCCCGGGCTGGGGGATACCCCTATATTTCTGATCTCTATGGTGCTGTTTCTATTGCTGCTAACGGGGAATACTATGCCCATATCGTACGAGAGAAGGCGATTCTTCGACGGTTAGTGAATGCCTCGATTCGCATTGCACAGTTAGGGTACGCAGGCCAAGGCGATGTGGATGACATTGTTGATCAAGCCCAGCAGACGATGTACGAAATCTCAGATGGGGTCTCGGGGGAAGACTACCAACGTGTGTCCGAGCTCCTTCAGGAGACCTGGGATGAGATGGATGCCCTGGCTGCTCATGGAGGGCGCTTGCATGGTGTGCCCACCGGTTTCACGAAACTCGATGAGCTCACTAATGGTCTCCATCCTGGGCAAATGATCATTGTGGCTGCTCGCCCATCCATTGGTAAATCCACTGTTGCATTAGATATGGCGCGTTCAGCAGCTGTGCACAACATGATGACCACTGCAGTGTTCTCTCTCGAAATGAGTTCCCAAGAAATCATGATGCGTTTGCTCTCTGCAGAGGCCTCAGTTCCACTGAAGAATATTCGTACTGGCCAACTTGATGATTACTGGGATAACCTCTCTGCGGTCACGACTCAAATTTCTGCCGCCCCGCTGTTTATTGATGATTCCCCCAATCTCACCATGCTCGAAATTCGGGCCAAGGCTCGTCGGTTGAAACAGCATCATGACCTCAAGCTCATTATCATTGACTACATTCAGTTGATGACCTCTGGGCGCAAGGTTGAATCACGCCAGTTGGAGGTCTCGGAGTTCTCGCGCCAAATCAAGTTGATGGCGAAAGAGCTGGATATTCCTGTGGTGGCGATCTCTCAGTTGAATCGAGGTACGGAAGCCCGCGCTGACAAGAAACCTCTCCTGTCGGATCTGCGTGAATCTGGCTCCTTGGAACAGGATGCCGACATGGTGATTCTTCTTCATCGGGCTGATTACTACAACAAGGATGATCACCCTGGTGAAGCTGACCTCATTGTGGCCAAACACCGAAATGGGCGTACGGAAACTGTTCACGTCATCTTTGAAGGGCAGATGTCCCGATTTAGGGATGATCCTGATTCACGATTCCATGGGTCGGGCGATCTTTCTCCCAGTGAGCCTCTATGAGTCTCACCCTGGGTGAGAAATCGAGTTTGTGTGAAGACTTAACCCTCATGGCTGGGGTTCAGTCTTCACACAAACAGAATTCAGGGACTTTGGGTTGTGGGGGGCAAGGCTGAACGGGTTTTTTCGGTGACCAACCACCATGAAGTGACCAACCACCATCAAGGGTAGATCGTACGAGCAAGGGCATCCACAGCCGCAAGGCTGTGCCAAAACTGGTGCCCGAACCCAGTCACTGTGGTCGTGGTGCCTAAGATTTTCTTGGAAGCAAGTCTCTCATTGAGGGCTGAAAATTCTTCACTATTGCACAGTTTTGAAGCACTTCCGCGAGCAAGATGTGTCGTTGGCAACTCGAGTTCGTCGAGACGTACCCCGGTATCGTCACCAGCCAGCATCGTGACTGAGGCGAGGAAATCCGGGAAAATATAGCGCAAACGTGGTTCTTTCCACTGCGAATAGCTCACTGGGCGTACCCATGACTTGGGATATTTTCTCGGAGAATTCTGCATCAACCGTAACCAATCGAAAGCATTATGTATCGCAAGACGGCCAATAGTACGAACAGCTAAAGTCACTGGCTCGACCAACGTGAGGCTGGACACCTGAAAAGAGGCTTGGATAGCCGGCAAAACTGCTGCTGCCAGTGAACATCCAGTCGAATAGGCAAGAACCTCACTGTTGTCAAAGGCAGGGATCTCTGCTTCGTCGATTGCTGCTTGGAGGTAGGACAAGGTGAGAGTGCCCCACGATAGTGGATCACCATCAAGAAGATCCTGGCGCACTTTCGTTGACAAGGGCTGACCGTAGCGCGAAAATCCTGGCAATTCACAGGCCACAATGGCCGCTTGTGCGTGGGCTGCCCACGTGGCCAGTTTTGCTGCTTCCCAGGGTCCCATCGCTTGGTTGAAACCGATGAAATGCAAGATCAGGCGCTGAGGATCCTCAGGGATGGCAATGAGTGCATCAACAGGAGCTTGACCGCGGGGAGAGACTGTTAGACGGCGTACTCGCCCATGAGGCTGATCGATGTCTACTCGAGCCGGGAGGCTAATGGTCCTCATGCGTCGCAGGGATGTCTCCATAAGTAAGAGTCTACCTGTTTGATTCTCGCTAGGATCAGTGCACACTCGCAAGTAGGTCTTTTCAAGTCTCGTTGCTATAGACTTCTCCCACGACTTTCCAAAGCGGTGTTCTCGCTGGTCATTGTTTACTTTGTTTCTGAAGTACACACCCCTGAGCATCAGATGACATGCGGTGAGCACACCGGCAGGAGAGCCGAGGATTCCCAACTCAGGGAACAACAAACAAGGAGTAAATATGAAGTTGCGCAAAGCAGCTCTTGGACTCTCGGCCATTGGTGTGGCTTTGAGTTTGAGCCTTACTGGCTGTGGCGGATCTGGCAATGATTCTGAACAAATCATTGTTGGGACCACAGACAAACTGACCACCCTTGATCCCGCTGGTTCTTTCGATCACGGGTCACTCGCGGTTCACATTAATGTTTATTCGTTCGTCTACAGCTTCGTGCCTGGGCAAAACACACCCCAGCCTGATGCTGCAGAATCATGTTCATTCATCGAGCCAACAGTCTTCCAGTGCAAGATTCGCGAAGGACTGAAGTTTGCCAATGGTCACGATCTGACCAGCTCGGACATCAAATTCACTTTTGATCGCCAGGTAGCTATTAATGATCCCAATGGCCCAGCTTCCTTGTTGGACAATCTTGCTAGTGTTGATGCACCTGATGACTTGACGGTGAACTTTAACCTCCATGCGGCCAATGACCAGACCTTCGAGCAAGTCCTCGCCACCTCGGTGGGACCGATCGTTGATGAGGAAGTATTCCCCATGGATGCCCTCCTGGCTGATGAGGATATCGTTGCGGCGAATGCATTCTCCGGCCCTTACACCATCACGTCCTACAAGAAGAATGAAACCGTTGAATTCACACCTAATGAGGATTATGTTGGTTCACAACCAGCTCTGCAGAATGTGGGTGTCATCCAGAAGACATTCGCCGATGCAAACAACCTCAAGTTGGCGATCACCAATGGTGAGATCGACGTGGCCTATCGCTCACTGACACCCACCGATATTGAAGCCCTGCAATCCGATGATTCGGTCACTGTATGGTCAGCTAAGGGCGGCGAGATTCGCTATATTGTCTTCAATTTAAACACTATGCCTGGTGATACCCCGGTCCAGAAGTTGGCCGTACGCCAAGCCATGGCTTCTTCTATCGATCGTGAAGCCCTGTCCACCCAGGTATACAAGGGTCAATTCACTCCGCTGTGCTCCTTCATTCCTGATGGTTATGTCGGCGCAAATACAGCAGTGTGTGATGAATATGGTTCAACCCCTGATGTGGACAAGGCTGCGAAGTATCTCTCAGATGCTGGGGTGGCAACACCAGTGGTGATCAACATGCAATACAACCCTGATCACTATGGTTCGAGCTCCGATCAGGAGTACGGTCTGATCAAGCAGCAGTTGGAAGCAACAGGTCTGTTTACGGTTAACCTTCAGTCAACAGAATGGGTGACCTACAACAAGGAACGTGTGGCCGATAGCTACCCGGTCTATCAGCTCGGCTGGTTCCCAGACTTCCCGGATGCTGACAACTATCTCAATCCTTTCTTCGCCACGAATAACTTTTTGGAGAACCATTTCAGTAATGCTGAGATTGATGCTCTCATTGCTGAGGAAGTGACCACTACTGATCCAGCGAAGCGTGCTGAATTGATTGGGACCATTCAAACCATCATGGCTCAGAAGCATATGTCCACCTTGCCCCTACTCCAAGGGTCGCAGTGGGCTGTGTCAAGAGCTAACGTGACTGGAATCGAACTGGGTGTGGATGAGAATCTGCACTTCGGCCCGATCACAAAGTCCTAAAGAAAGGGTAACGACCATCCCAACCGACGGTGAGTTATCTCAGCGGGCACCTTCTCATATGTGAGTGGGTGCCCGCTTCTTTGCAGGCAACAATGATGTAGGTTAGTACCACCGTACCGGGGATGGCATCGCCGCGAGTCTGCACCGATCAAAATCGAAGGTCATCGACTGACAGTGGATGCCCACACCTCGCCAGCGGGAGTTGACATGCACGAGGAAGGCAGTGATGGCTAAGGCAGTCAGTTCTCGAAAAGCGCTAGCCAAGTACTTGATCCTGCGTTTGTTCCTCATCATCCCCACCGTTTTCATTCTGGTGACCGTGGTGTTTTTCTTCATGCGTGTCACTGGTGATCCGATCACTGCTGCCAAAGGTGGACGTACGTCTGTGGAGGAACTTGAGAAACTCAAAGACGCGGCGGGATACAACGACCCCATTATCGTGCAGTACGGGCGCTATTTAAAGGGGGTTGTCCATGGCGACTTTGGTCGTACGACTGACAATGTGGCAGTCACTAAGATCCTGACAGATTATGGACCGGCTACTGCCGAGCTTGTGTTCTGGGCATTGATCGTGGCTTTCGCTGTCAGTATCCCTTTGGGTCGACTTGCTGCGCGCAAATACAATAAGGGCCCCGATATTGCTATTCGATCCTTTGCTGTGTTGTTTTATGCCGCCCCAGTGTTCTTTGTTGGCCTGGTGTTGAAGCTCATTTTTTCGGTCTGGTTGGGGTGGTTACCCAGCTCTGGGAGGGCAAATGTCCTTGCCCAAAACACTTTGGAGTCTAAACTAGAAGTCAATACCAATATATATATCATCGATGCTCTCCGGTACGGGGATGGGGCCATCGTCGGTGATGTGCTCCTCCATGCCATCTTGCCCGCAGTAGCCCTAGGTTTACTCACTGCTGGTGTCTTTATCCGGCTGATCAGAATCAACCTCTTGCAGACCTTGCGTGCCGATTATGTGACAGCGGCACGAGCTCGTGGTGTAGCTGAAAAGAAGGTCGTCTCGAAGCATGCTTTTCGAAATGCTCTCATCCCTGTTGTCACCGTCATGGGGATGGAAATTGCCCTGCTGCTGGGTGGTGCCATCCTGACGGAGACAACCTTTGAATGGAAAGGTTTAGGGTTCCAGCTCGCGGAATACCTCAAAGCCCGAGACTTTGTCGCCGTACAAGGGATCACGACTGCGATAGCTGTGCTCATCGCAGTGGCGTCCTTCCTGATCGATGCCATCAATGCCCTTGTTGATCCGAGAGTGAGGTACTAGATGTCTACCACTGCTCACACTCCCGACATGGATCTCACACAACCGACGACAACAAAACGGTTCAAAATCCCTGGAGTGGCCCTGATCAAATCCACTCACGGAATGCAAAGAGGAATGCTCCTGGTGGGGATCATCATTGTGGCGGGATTCGTTCTCATGGCTCTCTTCGCTCCACTGATTGCACCGTACGGGTTTTCTCAGATCTTCACCCCTCAACAACCCATGTCGTCAACTCACCTGCTGGGGACAACCGTGGGTGGTTTCGATGTATTGTCGAGAATCATCTACGGTGCGCGTACTGCCATTGAAGTGATCCTGCTCGCTGTGGCCTTGTCGATCGTTGTCGGGGTTCCCTTGGGACTTCTTTCTGGTTATGTGTCGGGCCTGCTGGACCGCCTCCTCGTCTTGGTGATGGACGCCCTGTATGCCTTCCCTTCACTCCTGCTGGCCATTGTTGTCTCGATCACGATTGCCCAAGGTCGATCAGGGGCATTTGCGGGCATCTTGTCAGCAGCAATAGCGATCACTGTGGTTTTTGTCCCCCAATATTTCCGGGTCACGCGTAATGCGACGATGGCTGCCAAAGTCGAACCGTACGTTGATGCTTCGCGAGTGGCCGGAGCCCACCCCACTCGCATCATGTTCAGACACATCTTGCCCAATGTCAGCCAGTCTGTCCCGGTTCTCATGACACTCAATGCCTCAGAATCGATTCTCACTCTGGCCGGGCTAGGATTCCTGGGTTTCGGAATTGAGCCAAACTCAGCCGCAGAGTGGGGGTACGACTTGAACAAAGCCAGTACGGACATCTCGAATGGAATATGGTGGACGGCTGTCTTCCCAGGATTAGCGATCGTACTCATCGTTGTAGGGGTGACACTGATTGGTGAGTCACTCAACGATGTTCTCAATCCGCTCTTGCGGACCCGAGGTGGGGCGACAACCGCCGATGAGCAAGAGATCGCTGACGTTGTCGAATCCAGTATGGCTGAGATGATGCCTGCCACCGTGAGTGTCGAGGGGGATACCCCCGATCCACCTGTGTCACCCGACCAGGATGGAGCTAGCTCATGAGTCCGCTCGATTCGAACACTCTACTGCGGGTAGACAATCTCGTTGTCTCTTTTCGTACAGATGGCTCCCCAGTACGTGCTGTTCAAGGAATCAGTTACGACCTTGCCCCAGGGGAAGTCCTCGCTATTGTGGGTGAATCAGGATCGGGTAAAACTGTTGGCTCCCGGGCCATGGTCGGGCTGCTGCCTGACACGGCGACCATCTCCGGTAGTGCTGAACTGGCAGGTACCCAGCTGATTGGCCTCAAAGGGGAGACCATTCGCCGCGTACGCGGTGAGCGTATCGCCATGATCTTCCAAGAACCATCAACAGCTCTAGACCCGGTTCGTACAGTGGGCTGGCAGATTTGTGAAGCACTGTTGGTCCACAAGAAAATGACTAAGCAACAAGCCCTCACGAGGGCTATCGAATTGCTCGATCTTGTGGGTATCCCAGATCCTGCTCAGCGGGTCCATTCCTTCCCGCACCAGTTGTCGGGAGGGCAAAAACAGCGTGTCATGATCGCTATGGCGATCAGTTGTGACCCGGAAGTCATTATTGCTGACGAACCGACAACAGCCCTTGATGTCACAGTCCAGGCTTCCATTCTTGACCTTCTCCATGATCTCAAAGACACTCTAGGTACCGCCATCATCCTCATCACTCACAACATGGGTGTTGTTGCTGACATGGCAGACCGAGTAGCAGTGATGTACCAAGGGGAGTTAGTGGAAACCGGTCAGGTTCGCCAAATTTTTGAAAACCCTCGCCATCCCTACACGAAGCATTTGCTGGGATCTGTTCCCTATCTGGGTCGTCCACGCCCAGCAGGGCTCGACACTGTTTCGACACCAGTTACCGATGATGTAGTGATGAGAGTGAATCAGCTCTGTGTTGATTTCCCTGGGCGTTGGGGGGGCAAACCAACCCATGCAGTGGACCACGTCGACCTGGATGTACACAGCCATGAGATTGTTGCCTTGGTGGGAGAATCCGGTTCCGGGAAGACGACTCTCGCCCGCTGTACGGTCGGTCTTCAACAAGTGACCTCAGGGATTGTTGATGTTCTCGGGGTGAATATTGTCAAAGCACGTGGATCAAAGTTGCGCGATGCTCGCCGTCGCATAGGTTTCGTTTTCCAAGATCCTGCTGCTTCCCTCAACCCTCGGATGACTGTGGGCAAGTGCATTGCAGAACCCATGGTGATTCATCATATGGGCACGAACGCTGACCAGGTTGTGAAAGTGAACGAATTACTCGATGCAGTGGAACTTCCCCGCGACTATGCCCAGCGTTACCCTCACGAATTGTCTGGTGGTCAACGCCAACGGGTGTCCCTGGCTCGAGCACTCGTGACAAGCCCAGAGTTTGTTGTCGCCGACGAGCCAACCTCAGCCTTGGATGTTTCGGTTCAAGCAAGAGTCTTGGAGGTTTTCGTACGCTTGCAGCAGTCGATGGGTTTTGCTTGTCTCTTTGTCACCCATGATCTGGCAGTGGTTGACATGTTGGCTGACAGGATTGCGGTCATGCATCATGGCCAATTGGTTGAATTGGGCACGCGCGAACAGGTGTTGCGCCATCCCCAACAGGCTTATACCCAGGAATTGATTGCCGCTGTTCCTCTGCCGGATGCTGCTGAGCAAGCCAAACGTCGTACTATCCGCCGGGCCGCTCGCCTTGAGCCACCACAGGATGTGTGAGACGGCTCAACACCTGCGCCCAGGTTTCTTCTGACAGAATATTGTCCGTACTTGAATAAAGAAGGATGTCCCCATGCCAGGAACGAACCTCACTCGCCAAGAAGCCGAAGCCCGTGAACAGATCATCACTACCGCGTCTTATGACATTAGTTTGGATCTCACCGCCAGCGAAACGGTTTTTCCTTCGACAACAATTCTGAAGTTTTCCTGCTCACAACCGGGTGCCTCCACTTTTGTTGATCTCATTGCCCCGCAAGTACGACGAGTCGTACTCAATGGTCGGGAACTGGATCCACAGGAAGTGTACGCTGATTCGCGCATTACCCTGGTGGACCTGGAGGCGGAGAACACTCTCATGGTCGAAGCAGAGTGCGAATATTCTCATACTGGTGAAGGCCTGCACCGTTTCACGGACCCAGCCGACAACCGCTCGTACACCTATTCCCAATGTGAGGTTGCTGATGCGAGAAGAATCTTTGCCTGTTTCGAGCAACCAGACTTGAAAGCGCGATTCACCTTCCACCTGGTGACTGATGCAGATTGGACAGCCATATCTAATCAACCCACACCTGAACCACAGATCACTGGTGATGTGGCTCGCTGGGATTTTGCGCAGACACCCATCATGTCCACCTATCTGGTGGCTGTGATTGCTGGGCCATACACGCAGTGGAGGGACTCTTTTGCCTCCATGGATGGCCGTAGCATCCCTTTAGGGTTGTTTGTTCGAGAGTCGATGGCCCAGTACGTTGACCCCGAGAACATTTTTGATGTGACTAAGCGAGGGTTTGAATTCTTCGAGAAGTCTTTCCGCCTTGCCTACCCGTACGAGAAGTACGACCAGATTTTCGCTCCGCAATATAACGCAGGTGCCATGGAGAATATTGGTGCAGTCACTTTAACTGAGAGTTATGTGTTTCGCTCCAAACCCCTCGAAGCAGAAATCGCAGCACGAGCGAATACGATCACTCACGAGCAGGCTCACATGTGGTTCGGTGACCTGGTGACCATGAAATGGTGGAATGATCTGTGGCTGAACGAGTCTTTCGCTGAGTTTATGGCTCACTATGCCTGTGTGAATAACACCCAGTGGACAAACGGATGGACCGATTTCAATGCGACACGCAAACTCGTGGGATATGCCCAAGACCAGTTGCCCACCACCCATCCGATCATGGCGGATATCCATGATCTGGCTGATGTCTTGGTCAATTTTGACATGATCACCTACGCCAAGGGGGCTTCCGTACTGAAACAACTCGTGGCTTGGGTGGGTGAGGAAGCTTTCTTGACTGGGGTCCACAACTATCTCGTCAAGTACGCCGAGTCAAATGCCACCCTCGTGGATTTCCTTAGCGAGATCGAGGCAGCTTCAGGTCAAGACCTTCACCCATGGTCGACCATGTGGTTGGAGGAAGCCGGAGTGACCACCCTTCGCCCGGTGGTGGAAGAAAAAGGAGATGGAACCTATGCCCAAGTCTCTATCGCCCAAGAAGTGCCAGCGGTCTATGGACGTTTCGCTGACATCCCTCATCGTGACCTGCCCGCGATCTCGGTCACTCCCAGTCTGCGTCCCCACAAGATTGGACTGGCAGGTTATGACCTTGATGGTGAGTCGATGGTGAAACATCTGTCTCTATCGGTGGTTGTTGAAGGTGCCTTGACACAGGTCGAAGAGTTGAGTGGTGCGAAGGTACCCGATGTCCTCATGGTCAACGAGGAGGATCTGACTTTTGCCACCCTGCGACTTGATGATCGCTCTTCGGCGCGACTACCGGGCGTACTGTCAAAGATTGATGATCCTCTCACCAGAGCCCTGTTGTGGGGATCGGCGTGGGATAGCGTACGTGGCGGTGAACTGCCTGCTCGTCAATACCTGTCACTCGCCCGCGGTGCCCTCATCGGTGAGACAAACTCGATGACATTGTTGTCGGTCCTTGCTCGGCTGCGCAGTGCCACACACCTCTATGTGTCTCCCCGTGTGAGAGCCCAGTCCCGCCAACTCACAGCTGATTGGTTGCGTGACATGACCGAGCAGGCACCACCAGGAACTGATCGCCAGCTTCAGTTCTTGAAGAGTTTCACTTCGCTAGCGTGTACGGATCAGCACTTCGATTTCTTGAATGATCTGTTCACGGGAGCAACCCAGCTTCCATCTTTGACCATGGACACGGACCTTCGATGGGAGATACTCAGCGCACTCGTGGCAGGTGGACGACTAGGGCCAGACGAGATAGACCAAGAGCTAAAACTGGACCCCACCATGTCTGGAGCTGAGAAGGCTGCAGGAGTACGAGCAGCAATCCCCACGATAGAAGCCAAGAGACAGGCCTGGGAATTCGGTGTCTTGGATGACACCATCACTAACGCAACACAACGCGAGGTTCTTGCTGGTTTCTCCCAGGTCCAAGACCCGAGTCTTCTACGAGAGTTTGCTGGGCAATACTTCTCGGCAATCGAGCATGTATGGCAGACCCGTACCACACACATGAGACAAAATATCGTCAAGGCCGTCTACCCGGTGCGCTTGGCCAATGACGAGCACGTGGATGTTTTGGCGATGACTGATCAGTGGTTGGATGACCTCGGTGCGAGGCAACCTGATCTGAGGAGGCTCGTACTGGCCAACCGTGAAGAGGTGATCTGTGCTCGACTTGCTGTAGCGTGTGATGAATCCTTTGTCGACGATCCTCCGACCAACGGCGGATAAAAGAACCATCCCTGTGGGGGATCACAACACATCAGTCAATTTCCTAGGATGGACAGATGACTGAGAAAAACTCCCCAGCTACAAAGCCAACTGTTGATAGTCCACCGAGTCAACCTCCCCAGGAGGAGCCTGCTCGTGATGTGCAGAAACCAGGGATCATTGCTCAGAACCTGAAAAGATCCTTTGGTACGGTTCGAGCTGTTGATGGAGTTTCCTTTGAGGCTCCCGCAGGTGGTGTCACAGCTCTCATCGGGCCTAATGGTTCAGGCAAGACAACTTTGATGCTGATATTGGCTGGATTGCTTCAACCCGACTCGGGCGTGGCAGAAGTCTGCGGTTGGAATGTGGTGAAGGACAATTATCAGGCGCGACGACGAGTGGGGTGGATGCCTGATTCGTTTGGCACTTGGGATGCGCTGACCTGTACCGAGATCTTGAAAATATTTGGGATGGCGTACGGTATGAAGAAAATGGAGGCCGTGGATCGCGGTGAGGAACTGCTCGAACAGCTCTATCTTCGAGACTATGTTGATCGCCCTGCCCGCGTACTGTCTCGGGGGCAGAAGCAGCGCCTAGGTTTGGCTCGAGCACTCATCCATGATCCTGAGGTTCTTCTCCTTGATGAACCTGCTTCAGGATTGGATCCGCGTTCCCGAATAGAGTTTAGAGACATCATTCATGATCTTGCTGGTCAAGGGAAAACGATACTGGTCTCCTCACACGTACTATCCGAATTGGATGAATACACCGATCATGCTGTCTTCTTGTCACGTGGGCGTACGGTGAATGCTGAGCCAGCTGATTTTGCGGGTACGGCTCGGGGTTGGCGTATTGCCGCACTCGATCCTGTGGCGCTGCAAACCTTCCTGACCAAAGCGGACATTCCCTACCAGAGTGCACCGGGAGCTTCTGGAGAGTTTGTGATCTCCTTGGGGAGCATCGAATCAGCTGCTCAAGTGATGCAGGCAGCCATTCGTGCGAACGTACCTTTGCACACCTTGGCTCCCATGGCTGGGCGTCTCGAAGAAACCTATCTACAGTTGAATGAGGAAAGACGATGAATACATGGTCACTATCCCTGCAAGGGTTAAAAACCGTTCTGAGCCTAGAGGTCATGCAGCGCTTGCGTTCCAAGAAATGGAAGTGGGCGCTGGTTGCTTGGGCACTCACCATTGGGGCGATCACTATGTTGGTGATGTGGGCGGTGTACCAAACTTTCACTTTTGAACGCACTTACAATGCTCCTGGCCGAATCCAGGACACAGCTGCTGGGCCAATGGCGTTTTCCCTCATTGTCATGTTTATCATTGGGATGGGTTTGGTGGTCGCGCCAGCATTCACAGCAACCTCCATTAATGGTGATCGTAACGCCGGTACGTTAGCCACCTTGCAAGCAACTGGCCTGTCTGCTGTGGAAATAGCTGCTGGAAAGTTCATTGCTGCCTGGCTGACAGCAGGAGGCTTTCTCGCCTCAGCATTTCCTTTTATTGTCGTCACCATGGTTTTCGGTAACATCTCTGTACTGCGGGTGATCGTGTGTTTGGTCGTTTTGTTTCTTCTCATCGGCGTGGTGTGTGTCATCGGATTGGGATGGTCTGCCTTATTCAATCGTACGGCTGCCTCAACAGTGATGACCTATCTCTCGGTTGTTGTCTTTGCTGTCATTTCGCCGATATTAGTGGGACTGTCAATGCCTTTCATCCAAGAAGAGGATATGCCCGTACGGGAATGGGGACTCACGGAAGCACAGATGGATGAATACCTTGAGAAAAACGCACTCTATTGGGATGAGATCTGGGACGAGTACTCGTGGGATGATCATGGGGATATTATTCTTCCGCTGGGCACAGTGGATCCAACTGTCTTGGCTCCTCGTCCACCGGTAGAGGAGTGTGCATGGCATGAAACCACTACATGGGTAACCCATACAGAATCAGTGTGGTGGCTGCTTGCTGCTAATCCTTTCGTTATTGTCGCTGATGCTGCACCAGTGATGATGAGAAGTTACCCCGACATTTTTGACATTGATGATGTGCTGATCAATGATGTGCTCTCAGGGATTCGAATTACTGTTCGTGAATTGTCTCGCCCACCAGCAACAGAATATGACAACTGCACCTGGCTCTATGGGGATTTTCCTGAGTACAACGCCTATCAGAATGCTGATGGGTCCTGGACTGTGAAGACTCTCACCGGAAAACCTGCTGATGTTCCATTAGCACCGATTTCACAGAGACCAGCGAGCCAGGATATGCCATTGTGGCCCTGGGGGCTTGGGATCAACCTGCTCATGGGTGGGTGTTTCTTCTGGATCACTGTACGGCGACTGAGGATTCCGTACCGCACATTAGCCCCAGGTACGCGCGTGGCCTAGATCACCTAAGCAGAAGCCCGGGCACTGTGGTGTCCCGGCTTCATCGATTCCTAGGCTCCGACAAGTGCCCGAGCGTGAAGAACACACAAGAAGACTGCAACCCAGTGACAGGCGGCAGCGGCAACCGTGCACGCATGAAAGACTTCGTGGAAACCGAAGTACTTTTTTGATGGGTCTGGCCACTTTTGTGAATAGACCACCGCACCCAAGGAATAGACCACTCCACCGACGAGAACGAGGATGACAATGGCGGGCCCTCCAGCTTTCCACAAATCGGGAAGCCACCAGATGGCTGCCCACCCCATGATGACGTACATCGCGGAATAGAGCCAGCGTGGGGCGGAGATCCACAGGACTCGAAAGAGGACCCCGGCGATGGCAAGCCCCCAAATGACTGCGAGAATGGTGATGCGGGCTGAACCGGTGAGTAGCATCATCGACAGTGGGGTATAGGTACCCGCGACAAACAGATAAATGTTCGCATGGTCGATTCGCCTCAGTATTGCTTTGACCAGCTCTCCCCACCTGCCGATGTGATAGACAGCAGAGTGGGCGAAGAGCAGTACGGCACATCCGAGATAGATAGCCAACGAGGCTTTGTTGAGACCCCCAGGAGCTATGCAAATGAGCACGATGATTCCTGCTGTGAGCAGCGGGACTGTACCAGCATGGAGCCATCCGCGAAGGACGGGCTTCTCTGGTGGTATGACCTCACTGGTGGGGGCTGTCTGCTCGACGCTGTCCAAGGTGGTGGTCATCGACTCTCCTTAGTTACGGTACGGTAGGTTACCTTGCCGTAGGTAATCTACTCGTTTCGAGTGCTAGGCACAACCACGAGCAGGTAGATCTGTTCAAAGATTCGACCTTGGCTGACAGAGATTTCCAGTCCACCTGCACCTGAAAACCGTACTGCTCCCCAATAGGGTACTCTCGTGACTATGGGTGATCGGTTCCAGGCGATCCAGCAGCACTTGCTTCCCACAGGTCTGCTGTATTCGACGTACGAACGCAGATTACTGGCATCCCTCGACAGGAGTCGCTTGCCGCGTCATGTGGCTGTGATGGCTGACGGCAATAGGAGGTGGGCGCGACTCAATGCCCCCGATGGGACGTTGACTGCGGGGTACCAAGCTGGTGCACAGCGGCTGGGGGAATTTGCTTCCTGGTGTGATGAGGTGGGCATCGAGATCGTCACCCTCTGGGTACTGTCGCCCTATAACCTCGATCGTGGAGAAGATGAGGTGGGCCCGCTTCTCGATGTCATTGTCTCCTTGGTGGAATCTCTTGGGCAAGCCGGCAAGTGGAAGGTGCAGCTTGTTGGTGCACTCGATCTTCTGCCAGCTGCCACCGCGCAGGCTCTGCGAGATGCTTCGCAATCAACAGCTGAGAATACTGGTATGCACATCAACTTGGCGGTATCTTATGCTGGACGCCAGGAGCTTCGCGATGCTTTCCGTTCATTGCTCGCCCATGAAGCGTCCAAGGGCACAACCTTGGAGGAACTAGCAAAGACGGTAGAGATCGACATGATCTCTGATCATCTCTATACCGCTGGTCAACCTGATCCTGATTTGATCATTCGTACCTCTGGCGAACAGAGACTCTCTGACTTCCTCATCTGGCAATCAGCACATTCGGAGTTTTATTTCCACGAAGCACTGTGGCCAGATTTCCGCCGAGTCGATTTCTTAAGAGCTATCAGGTCATTCGCCCAGCGCGAGAGAAGGTACGGGCGTTAGGGCCCCTGTCCCCCTGCGCAACATCCCCTCCGTCACCCTGCGGACGGGTGACGAGCGAAGCGAGGAACACCGTCTCGCAGGGTCCAGATATCACACTTGCCATGGTGGTGACTGTCGGTGATTAGTGATGATCCACAGACTCATCTTTGTGGTTATTCACCTGTCTGGATTCCTGCCAAGTCGTGCTGGCGCACTCCGCGGAATGACTGGGGCGAGTCGCG
>WRIJ01000019.1 GCA_009782785.1 Propionibacteriaceae bacterium
CACCACAATCCTAGGAGCATCCTCAGGCATCAGTGACCTCACCCAAGCGGCATTCCTCACCGTGAACTCGGGAGTTGAATCCATGCCAATAAGTTGACCACCCTCATATAGGTTCAACACAAATGAATACTCTCCTTTGGCACGTACATCAATGGATACCCCTGCTGAAGTGTTTTCGAATAACTCATAGGAAACTCGCCCAGGCCAGCGTGACTCACTGGCTTTTGCAAGCTGTTCAGGAGTGATGGGTAGCAGCGACTGGTTTGGGCAGAAAATCAACGCCCCGTCAAGGGCAAACCAGCCATTAGAATGGTATTTTGTCATCGGATCACCGTTACTACTATATCAATGTCTGGTCCTAATAATGATCGTGCTCTCGCCCCAAGGAACTCTGCTGCGGTTTCAGTGTTGGTGATGATATTTAGCCTTGCCACAGGATTGCTTCCGTCTCGGATAGCCACACCATAGCGGGCCATCTCATCATCGAACTTCGTCAAGAGAAAGTCAGGACGAGTTCCTTCATACATTGCCCGTCCACTCCCAGGCTCAATGACATATTTCGCGTCAACTGCTGTGATGCCATCAGCATCAATACGGAGACCATCCGACCAGATGACGTCCTTGCCTGTTCCGATTTTGTATTCTTCTGGCCCGGCTACGCGGTGTTGATAGTCGCATCCCTGATGGACGTTTATCACCTCCCGCAGGGAATCAATGGATCTTGCGCCGCTTCGCGCGCAGGATGACGGGGGAAAGTGTGCTACAGATCCTGTGAGACGGACTTCATCACTGAATGCCGACGATCACCACCATGGTCAGTGTGGATTCTGGATTCCGCGAGTCGCTTCGCTCCGCGGAATGACGGGGTGGGGGTCAAGGCGCAGGACGACGCGGTGGTGGTCAAGGCGCAGGACGACGCGGTGGTGGTCAAGGCGCAGGACGACGCGGTGGGGGTCAAGGCGCAGGACGACGGAGGAGGGGGCGGTGGTGTGGGACATCCGGGGACGCTCTGATATCCCGGTTCACTAACGCCCGAAGGTGAACTCTTCACTGTGGAATTGGTACGGGTGGGGCCATAGGGTGGTGAATTCTTGTTGGAGAGCCTTTCGCATGGGTGCAGGACCACAGAAATACACGTCCATTGGGCCTATTGGTTTCACCTGATCAAGGATGGTTTGTACGCTGAGAAACTCACTGACTGAGGTATCCACGAGGTGGGTACGCAGGCCATCGATTGGCTGAGACAACTCATCAAGGTACGCACCTTGGTCGCCTTGATAACTATAGAAAAAATCAATCACATACTCAGAAGGAACTCCAGCGAGGATGAACGAACGAAACGGTGTGACCCCAACACCACCTGCGATCCATATCTGGTGAATCCTTCCACTCGAATCCTTCCCTCGCTTCGCAAAAGACCCCTTGCGGTAATCGAATCTTCCATGTGCTTTCGTCGCCACCACCTGGTCACCGACTTTCACATGGCTCGGCAGCGCTGTGGTGTGATCCCCGAGTGCTCGAATCGCAAACTGGATACTGCTATTCCCGGGTGCGCTCGCAATAGTGAAAGGATGAGAACTGAAACCCTTCCACCTGGGGAATTTAATAAACGTGAACTGTCCAGGTTTCCACTGAAGTTCCTTGTTGAGCGGTGTTGCAGTGATCTCTAGGTTTCCTTCCCCGACACTGCGACAACCAGTGACCGTATATTTATAGCAAAAAGCCAATCGTTCACACAGAATCACCGAATAGACCATGGCCACTACCCCGATACCATTGACCACCATCAGCCACACGCTGAAAGGGTTGAGCCCGAACGGATCGT
Source organism: Propionibacteriaceae bacterium (assembly GCA_009782785.1). Taxonomy (GTDB): domain Bacteria; phylum Actinomycetota; class Actinomycetes; order Propionibacteriales; family Propionibacteriaceae; genus WQYJ01. The sequence goes on from WRIJ01000019.1 coordinate 1,826, forward strand.
ACTGGGAAGCAGAATAGTAGTGAACCAAACCGATACAGTACGGCACAGCCATCAGACTGTGAACTGTCTTCCAACCTTCATGACTTGACTTTCGTGAGGTGAGTGCAACAACCAGAAGGACAATGAATCCGATCAGTGCGAGAGCTCCGAGCAGGGCGGATGGCGATGCACCCCCACTGAAAGGACCATCCCCATTCAACGGTCCACCACCACTGCCCGGTCCACCGCCACCTGGGCCTCCTCCTCCAGGCCCGCCTCTTCGTGGGCCAAGCTCAAGACCTCCACGGGTGTGTGCCCCTCCATGTGTGATCAAGTGAGCGGCGACAATCCCGACTGTGATGATTGCTACCCATTTGTGTACGACGTACGCCTTATCGAGACCGTGGAAAAGGTCATCCACAATACTGACCCTGCTCGCGATGATGAACAGTACAGCGAATCCGACGAGAGACAAACCACCCAAAAGTTGAGTGAATCGCCCCATGAAAGCACTATGGATGGTGGGGGTGGTCAGTGCCCAACAGGCAATAGTGATCCCCATAAGTCCACCAATAGCAGTGATTCCTTTTGCCATTATTCCTTCTCCTCTCGATGTGGATCGAAGTGTTCAATGAGTTGCTTCACCTGCGTACGCAATACCTGAAGATCGCATGGCGGTTCGCTTGCCATCGTGGTCATGACTAACCCCAGAAAAGCTGAGGCAGCCAAACGTGCCAGTCCCCGATCCTGTGATAGAGGTTCGAGGAGTTCTGCCACCTGGTCAGTCACTGAGGTGACAGGAGAGCGCAACTCTGGAATCCGTGTGGCCTCAGCCACCAGTGTGAAGAAACTTACTGTCTCTTGATGAAGGGCCGTCACCAAAGTGGTAGCCAACTCTGCAGCAATGTGGGGGACTTGTGCAGGATCGCTGCGCTCAAAACTGTCAACATTTCCAGCTATCAATGCTCTCAGTTGAGCCACCATGGTTTCACCTGCTTGCCCCAGAGTTGCTTTCCTCAAATCGACAATCGTGGGAAAGTGATAGACAACTCGAGCGTGGGGGATCCCTAACTGTTCTGCAACCGCACGATGGGTGAGTGCCTGAATACCATGGGAGACCACTACGGTCATGGCTGCGGTGAGCATGGATGATCGGCTCGCTTCACCTCGGGCTTTGCGCCCATCAGTTTCTGCCATGGCAACCTCCACAATTTTACCTGTACAAATGTACAGTTATATTGGGGTTCTGGCAAACCGGTCCCCCACTGGGGTGTCTCCCATGAAAAAGGATCCGCCTCCCTCTTCAGTACGCCAACCTCTCCCACTATCGAAGGAGAACCGCTCCACCCCAAGAAGGAGAATCCACCTCCCGTACCCTGAACTCCTTCACTTTCCCTTGTCAGCCCGGAAAGAAACCACTTAGTGTCACCATCATGACTGAACAACACTCCCAGCCTCATCCCACCGACAACACTCCAGTTGTGACTGCGCACAACCTCACCAAGGTCTATGGTGACAAGGACACCCAAGTCCATGCACTTGATGGAGTCAGCACCGCCTTCACCCAGGGAAGCTTCACTGCCATCATGGGCCCTTCGGGTTCCGGAAAATCAACCTTCATGCACTGCCTTGCAGGTCTGGATAAACCCACCTCTGGCCAGGTCACTGTCGCCGGACAACGACTCGACAACCTTGACGACAATGCTCTGACGACAGTACGCCGGGACCAGATCGGATTCATTTTCCAATCCTTCAACCTGCTTCCGACTCACACAGCAAAAGAGAACATCCTGCTCCCCTTGGAGTTGTCTGGCCGCCGCCTCAACCGCAGTGTACTGAGTGAGATTGTCGAATCCCTGGGTCTCACTGGCCGCCTCAACCACCTGCCGTCACAGCTCTCTGGTGGCGAGCAACAGCGTGTGGCCATCGCCCGCGCACTCGTCGCACGTCCGGCGGTCATCTTTGCTGACGAACCCACTGGCGCCCTCGACTCCCGCAATTCGGTACGCCTCCTGAAGTACCTCGAATCAGCGAGCCAGAATCGCGGGCAAACCATCATCATGGTCACCCACGACCCTCGCGCTGCCCACTATGTCGACCGCGCTCTGATCTTGAGCGACGGAAAGATCCGTCACGATATTTCCGAACCCACATCAGCTGCGGTCGTGGAAGCCATGAACACCATGGAGGTCGAGTCATGACCAGGCCATCAACTCGCCGTACGATGGCTCGAGCCACCTGGCGCGAGCTCACCTTCCATCCCGCACGGTACGCTGCCACCGTACTCGCGGTCACTATCGCGGTAGCGTTCATGGCAGCCGCCTCCATGATCACTGCCACAGAATCATCAGCGATCGGAAAGCAAGCAACAGCTCCGCTCATGACTGCTGACTTGATTGTCGCTCCAAAAGTGGCAGCTTCCACCGAGATCATGCCCGACATAACCTCCTCACAGGTCACGAGGGCCTTATCAGCGGTAACAAACGTCGAGTCAGCAGAACCCTTGTCGGGAGTAACAGCAATCTTGTCCACCCAGAGCGGGGATCAAGAAACCTTCGCTGAACTGGTAACGCAACCCCACGATAGGTTCCTCTGGACAAGTCTTCGTGAGGGGACATGGCCACATGGTGAAGAGGTCACCGTCGATGGGCATCTCGCTAAGAAACTGGAGGTCACACTCGGCGACAGGATCAGTGTTTTCGGCCAAGAACTCACCGTCGTGGGGATCACGACAGATCGTACATCTCGGCTCTCCGGGTCTCGCGCTATGGTCTCGCCCGAGTGGATGAGTGAACACTTTGGGGAAAGCTACCCAACCAGTACGAAGTGGTGGATCTCACTGAGTGACCACGCCGATGCACAAGCGGTCAAGGAAGGACTCGCGGCGAGCATCAAAGGACTCGGCATTGACGCTGATGTCTACACTCCCACCGAGTACGCTCACAGCTATCAACTGTCTTTGACCAACGATGTTGACGTGTTCAAATACATTTTGTGGGTCTTCGCTGGGATCGCAGGAATCGTGGGAATGATCACCATCGCTAACACGTTCACGATCCTGCTGACCACGCGGCGTCGCAGTATCGGTCTCATGCGTACCATCGGTGCAACAGGTTCCCAAGTACGGCATTCGATCTGGTTAGAAGCCGCAGCTATCGGACTGGTCGGTGCAGTGCTCGGAATCGGTGTGGCCTGTGGAATCTCCGCGCTGTTGGGGATATTCACCGGCTCGGTTCTTTTCGGGCTCACCATCCCATGGATGGAGACAGGAATCGCTGCCGGGCTCGGTGTTCTGATCACACTCGTGGCTTGTGTGATCCCGGCCCGCCATGCCACTCGAGTTACACCCCTGGAGGCACTGCGCCCGGTCACAGGCGAACACACATCCCACGTCTCGAAGGTACGGGCCATCCTGTGCATCGCTGGTCTGGGGCTCGGGCTGGCCTTGAGCATTGTCGCTCTCACCTTAGGGTCAAGCGCCTTGATGTTCGCCATCCTCGGTTCAGGCATCGTTGCTCTCAGCATCCTGATAGGAGCACGGGTGTTCGTACCACCTATGTTGAAAGCCGCCGGGAGTCTCGTGAAGCACTCGGGCTCAGTCGTGGCCATTGCAGCCAAAAATACGGTACGCGATCCTGGTCGGGCTTCAGCCACCACGACTGCTCTCATGTTGGCCGTGGGACTCATCGTCACCCTACAGGTGGGTGCTGCGTCTATGGGCGCAACCGCCATGGCAAAAGTGGAGTCAGCATTCCCTATTGATGTGATGGTCACCGCTCTGGGTGATCCTGATGGAGCACGAACCCTCCCAGCGCGACTCACCCAACAGGTGGAACAGGTCCCCGGTATTGACAAAGTGGTTGCCCTCCCATGTCGACAAATGGATTTCGCACCCCCAGGGGAAGGCTACGAAAACCTCCAACTGGTCTGTTCCTATCTTCCAGAAATTTCAACCCTTACCCGCGAATCAACACCACCCGCCGATGGTGAGATTCTCGTACACGAAAACTCTTGGCACCTCGAGGCAGGCAAGCAGATCACTTGGGAGAGTACGACACTCACAGCAGTTGCCTCCAAGGTGGCCAGCCACGATGTCATGCTCGTATCACCAGCAACCTTCGCCATACTTGTCGGTGATCTGGAAGAACCTGGTGTGCTCTTCTGCTCAGCACCCGACACATCCAAGATGATCTCAGTGATACGAGCCGTGGAGGACATCGCTGGGGGAGATCAAGGGATTGCATCCGTGGGTGGAAGCCTGTTTGACAAGTACGTGATCTCCCAGGTGCTCGACATCATTGTTGGTGTGGCCACAGCTTTGCTCGCCATTGCAGTTTTCATTGCCGTGGTCGGCGTGAGTAATACTCTCACCTTGTCTGTCATGGAACGCCACCATGACAATGCGATCCTGCGAGCTTTGGGATTCAAGCGCCATCAACTACGTCTCATGCTCTTGGTGGAAGCACTGCTGCTCACCATCGTCGGAGCGGTCGTTGGGATAGTGGTTGGCGTGTGGTTCGGCTGGCTCGGCACCCAAGCGATGGTGAGCCAATTCGGCGCTGAAGAAGTGGAACTCACTGCTCATTTCGCTGTGAACTGGTGGCAGACTCTGGCATTGTTGGGAATCCTCGTACTGGCAGCGGTACTAGCTTCGATCCTTCCCGGTCGACGCTCAGCGCTCGCAAGTCCAGTGGAAGCGCTGGCCGAGGTGTGAGAAACCAGCAGGTACGAGCGCCACCATCGAAATAAAACTAAGGAAGAACCACAGGTATGTGATCGCCCTTGACCCAGCAACGAAACCACCCGTGGTCGAGATGACAGTCAGCACATCGACACCAACCATGGCACTCACCGCCAACGTGTCATCTCCTGTGCGACCCAGGGTGGAGCTAGTCACGATTGCTTGCAGCATATATCGAGGTTCACCATAGGTGACGAGAGTGCTCCCGACCGTACCTTGAATGAGAATGTCGACTGCCGTGGAGTTTGTCACCGTGTCCCGTGAATACAGTGAACCAAGATGACAGGTCACGACAGTTCCCCCACCACCGATGGAACATGTTCCCAAAGATGAGGAGACAGAGGTTGCCTTGAACCCTGAGGGTAGATAAGCAGTCACAGTCACGTCGTGGGCATGGGAAACATCCGGGGCGACAGTCGTCTCTAAGAGATATCCGAACGGCCCCCCAGCATAGAACGCCGGGTGGCCGTTGTCATTGGTATCAGCGGTGATAGGTGTCACTGTTAAAGTCAGTTCCGAACGTTCAGGCAGGGGATCTACGTCGATAGTGGCCTCTTTGATGAGGAAGGTTTCCTCCTCAAAGGTGGGTGCACCGCGATACACGAAGGAGGCTTGATTGGTGATGGTTGTTCCCGCAGATTCATCGTCTGCAATCACATCGAAACTGAAACTTACCTCGCCCTTGTGGGGAATGATTCCACCCTCATCAGCTGTCGCACCAATGCCAGCATTGATCGTCACCGACTTGGTCGCAGCATCAAAACTGCCCACATCATCATCGACCTCATCGCTGAGAGGCAGCGGTGTTGTCACTGGTGTGCCCGTCGAGTTGTAGTAGCGCAACAGTGTCATAGAGTCAGGTACGTACGTTGCGTTGGCGGGGATCACATCGGTGATCACCACATCAGCAATCCCGTCGTCACCAGTGTTCTTCACCGTAACGGTATAGCGCAATTGGTCACCGATTTTCGCCGGGTCACCACCAGAGAGGTTTTCTACCTTCTTGGTGGAGTCTTTCAGCTCGGGGGAAAGAATATCGATGGCCAAACCAAAAACACCCAGGAAGTACAGATCACCAGCTGATGTGGCTACCAAGCATGTGTTCTTGGGGTCAATTCCTGGAGGAATGCCCGTCACATCATGGTTCTTGATGTCGAGTCCAAAAGTATTGAGATGGTTCGGCATACGGTTCATCACCGAAGCGCCATCAGTGTCAATAGTGGAATTGAAATAGATTTGTGCCGGTGACAGACTCGTTGACAGATTGGTCCACCATTCAACAGGTGGGTCATTTTGATAAGGAGGCGCGTAGGGTGTGGTCGTTAAGTAACTGTCCACATCACCACAAGGCCGCAAAGTAGCAAACGTGTTCGCAGTGTTCCCATCACCCTCCCAGGCCATCGATGTAGTACGGGCCTGAACATCAGCAGTGATCGGGACTTGGATGTCAGGGAGATGCACCTGGAGGAATCTGACATTATTTGGTGAGGAAGAACTCACCGTCTCGAAACCATCATAGATAGTGATGTTGCGAAGCGGTGCACTGGGGTCCTCGTACACCACGGTCAGGGACCATCCGGCATAGCGTTTATTTCCTGCCGATTGCATGACATTCGCTCCCCAATAGAAACCGCTTCCCTTGTCTTTGACATAGTCAGTGACGTCCGCGAACCGTTGGTAGGAGTTGATGGTGGAGGTGCCCTCACCCCAAAAGGCATCAAAGGTCACCGCCTCATAGGGGTTGAGGTTGTCGAAGGGGTCTTCCTCCCATTTGAATGACATGGTGTCTGGAATGTTGATCGCCGGGGTTGTTCGCGCTCCCCAATAGAGCCCTGCCCACACCACTTCAGCTCCCGGTGGAAGAACAAGCTCTGCGTACGAAGAATTTCTCAAAGACGGGTCACCATCGATATTGATGCCACTCAAGCTTATGTTCCCTGTTCCTACACCAAGGTCATTCATGGCCGAATTACACTCACCAACACCAGGAGTACAGGAGGCGAGAATGTTACCGATCGTCACAAAGCCACCGTGGAGAGTGTCTTGATAAGCCACCTTAAAAGAGGTCGCATCCCCTGCATCAGCTGGTTCGGGAAAACCCACGAGCAGTACGGTCAAGGCAAGCGCGAACCCACCAACTAACCACCGCCTATGGCGGGACTCTCGTACCATGTTTTTTGGCTTTCACTACACTGTCTGGTCACCACCAGAAAGAAATCACTCGACCTTGTGGAAACATTTTAGGGTATCAATCATCTCTTCACAAGGGGACTTCAGCTTCTGACGCGCCAGGAGAACAAAACACGACAACGGAACCAAAAACTTTCTCAGATCCTCGTACCCCATGGGGATTAATACCCATCGGCAGGTTTTCTTCACCTGTTTACGATGTATGTCATGGCTTCAATCACGCAGATTGAACTGAGATAAACTGAAGAAACTCACGTGAGGAGAATCCCATGAAGAAAACCTTGACAGCAACCGTGCTCTGCGCACTGGTGAGCGTACTCACCCTAGGTGGTTGCGATCTCAATGTGTCGGTGGAAACACCATCTGCCCCAGCACCAACCCCCACCACGGAAGCGACACCAACCCCAGATCCGCTTCCCAATGATCCTCCCGTGGAGTCCACTATTCCCGAAATCGATGAAAAAGCGCCCCCCTCACTACCAACAGGAAAGATTAAAGTGAATGCTGGAGATCTGGGATCTGTGGCTTCCGTGCAGGCTTTCGCTGATGATGTCGCTGCTGGTGATGTTGAGAAGATCGTCACCTGGTGTTGGACACGCTCCCCTGATGAGATCCGCCGAGTCTTCGGCTCACCCAACTACCGTGGTGCTGTTCTTGAGGCACTCAGTCACCCCGGACAGGGAGTCACGGCTGGGGCGTACTGGGAGGGCGATTATCTGTCCTTGAGGTTCTTTCACGAGGAGTTCAATAGCCGGTACGCTTGCCCACACACTGAATTCACTCCTTCTGAAGCATCCTGGCGGATCAAACGTATCCTAGCGGTCCATGATGGCAAACCCGTCCATGCCGGCGATGGAGAGAACTATTGGCTTCTCTGCGACCAAGATTGTGGGCACATCTGGGATACTAACCACTTGACCTACCTCGACCCAGTGGAAAGTCGCAAATCACCTATTTCCACCGCATCCAAAGCCCAGTGGGATCGCCTAAGAACCTTGTCAAAAGCACGACTCTCCGTCGAAGTATTGAATGACGGTCATTATTATCGAGTACGTGCAGCGGATGGCTCCACCACTGCTGTGGCCTACTTCACAGCCAGTTGGTCAAGCAACTCTCTTCCCTACCTGCTGGGTGAAGTGACCTAAAGCAAGCGACATCCAACTCACCTGCACCCCCGCACAGCAGACGTTGAGGTAGCATGAGTACGCGCCAACCCGCGTACTCATGCTACCAACGGAGTTAAGAAGAACCATGGAGTTTTCGAACATCAATACTGCCCTGCTGGGCCTGCTCTCCACTATCTCCACCCAGGGCCGTGACCTCACCACTCGTGGTTCTGCCACGAAAGAAATCGGCCCAATCCAGTTCACGCTGACCAACCCTGGACAACGCTGCCTGATATTGCCAGGGCGAGGTAACAATATCTTCGCTTCGATTGCTGAAACCATGTGGGTGTTGGCTGGACGCAACGATGTGGAGTTCCTCCGTCACTATCTTCCCCGGGCTGGTGATTTCTCCGATGATGGGTCGACGTGGAGAGCAGGGTACGGCCCGCGCTTACGGAATTGGCACTCAGTTGACCAACTCGATGAGGTACGTAAGATTCTCACTGCTGAGCCAACCTCGAGGCGCGCGGTCGCCACCATTTATGATCCTGCGCAAGACTTCACTGTCTCCAAGGACATCCCCTGCAATAATTGGCTTCACTTCACCTGCCGTGACGGTGCCCTGAATGCGCACATTGCTATTCGTTCCAATGATGTCATCTGGGGATTGTCTGGGATCAACGCCTTCGAATGGAGTGTGTTATTGGAGATGATGGCGTACTGGTTGAACGTCGAGGTCGGTCAACTCACCTTCTCCATCACCTCTGAGCACCTCTATGAACAACATTTCGAGCGTGCTGCCACCATCCTCCAAACCCCAGTGTCCTTCGACCCGTACAACCGTCAAGTTTTGGAAACATTGCACTTTGCCACACCCTGGGAACAGACCCAAGAACGCATAGAAGCGTGGTTCGATCTTGAAGAAAAAGTACGCACTGGTGTGCCGTGCGCAGAAGAAATCCATGATTTCCCAGATCCACTCCTTCGAGGATTCCTGTTCATGGTGCAGGTTTATTGGGCGATCAAAACCAAGAAAGATGTCAGCGAGATCACCGCACTCATGGAACCCTTACAAGGAACAGACCTCGGTGAAGCAGCTACAGAATATGCTTCGCGGCAGGTGAAAGGATTCCCCGAGTACGACTACCACACTTCACTTCAACGAGGTGATCTTCCTGAGGGGCTCTATGACACGATCTCCCTGCTTCACCAGGTGAAATCCTTGGCGTACGGTGATTCTTGGAAGCGCCGAGGGGAACGCATTGGGATTATGGCCAATCTGGCCCGCAAGGTTGACAGGTTAGAAAATGTTGACCTGGCTTCCACAGACGTTGACGAAACAGGACTCGACACTGCTATTGATTTGCTCGTGTACGGCGTGAAATATTTCACCTACCTCGTTGATCAGGGTGAAGCCTCTGCCCCACCCACTGTTGACCCCACACCATCACCGATGAGTGATGGGATTGCCGGATTCAATGCGCTGCTGTCTGAAGTGCTCTCAGAGCCAACACCAGGATCCCCCCTCGACACAGGTGTTCAGGCTATCAAGTCGGCCTACCAAAAACTGGAAGACATTGTGGAACAACGAGACACCACGGAAGGGAAGACCACCGCACTCACAGATTTAATTACAGAATCTGTGGGGCTCGTGTCCACACTGACCCAAGTCGCGCCGCAGGCTTACCAACAGTTCATGGCAAAAGTCGGAAAAGATGCAGCGAGCACAACAGAAAGTGAAGAGCGATGACAAAATATCCTCTCGTTCCTCGCGAAGGAGTCTACGAAAAGTATTGGCATTTTGTTGGCGAACGCCAACGTATCTTTGACAAGCGAGTACGAGGAGAAGCCCCCCCTTGGACTGATGATCCAATCTTCACCCACTACAAGTTCTGTAATGTGTTCCGATCAGCAGATCGCGAAAGTCAATATATGATTCGCGATATTTGTTACGGTGGTGCCCAAGCAAAAGACCTTGCCTTCGAGATCGTGGCCTTTCGTACCTTCTCTCGTGGTGATGTGTGGGACAAGATCAAAACAATGCTCGGGCATGCTCCCAACCTCAATGATCTTGATGATGGGAGTTTCGAGAATGCACTGACCACCTTGAAAGAATCCGGTCAGAAGCTGTACACAGGTTCCTTCATCCTGTGCGCCAACGAGGCGTACGGACGGAAAGGCAAACACCTCAACCATGTGGAAATGTTTCGCGCCATGTTCCTTGACGGCGATCTGTACGAACGCGTCATTGAGGCGGACACTTTTGGCGAAGTGTACGAGAAACTACACTCGTACCCTCTCATGGGTGATTTCATGAGCTACCAAACGGCGATCGACCTGAACTATTCGGAGCTCATCGACTTTTCGGAGAACGATTTCACTAAGGCCGGTCCTGGGGCTCTGCGGGGGATCGACAAGGTTTTTGCTGACTCGAACGGTTGGACTCCCGAAGAAGTCATCATGTGGATGGTTGATCATCAAGAAGAAGAACTTGATCGGCTCGGGATCGAATTTGGTGGGCTCTTCGGACGGCCACTGCATGCTATTGATGCCCAAAACGTATTTTGTGAAACCGACAAATACTGCCGACAGGCTGTCCCAGAGTTGGCCTCGAATCGCACGCGAATCAAAACCAAATTCGCCGCAAAAACACAACCCATCCGTTATTTCTTCCCACCCAAATGGGGACTCACGATCGACCAACCAGAGGTGAGCGCCCCAAGTGCCGAGGAGGCACTGACCCTCTTCTAAGATGGACTACCCAGCGCTCATCGACACCATGCGGTCATATTCGTCGTAAGCCAGTCGAATATCCAAACCGCTCGTGTGGTGCCCCACGATCCCGTCATCGGTGCCCTCCACCTTGGAGCAGTTCGCTGCAAGGATCGTTGACCCGACCGTACGATGGTTGAGAGGCATCATCGAAATGGTTTCACTCACCGCAGCGAGAATAGCGGGAACCGGAGCCGGATCGAAAACCAGTGACGGCACATCACCGACCAATATCAGAGCATTGCCGCTGCCGGTAGGCCCACTGAAATAGCAGGTACGATCAGTACGCGGGCCCACCACGATCGAAGCGATGTGGTGCTCATTAAGAGACTCGTGAAGAGGGAACTGTTCGAGGGCTAACTCCCCAATCGCCTGGCAGAACGCAAATGCAGCCTCCGATTCAGCCACACAAGGGCGGCCAGCGAAAGAAGGATTAGCGAAACCCCACAGCCACGTGTTTGAGATCGAAGAGGTCGAACCCAAGAGTTGAGCAGGGAAAACATCACCACCAAAAGTGATCGTCCCCGCACTCAGATCGGCGTCCCAATCACCAGAATTGACAATGAGTTCGCTAAAAGCCTGCTGGCGCAGACGTACGACACCAAAATAGCGAGAGATAGCATCAACATAGGCTTCACTCAATGGTGCCTGAGTCTCGACTGCCTCTACCTTCTTGGAAAAAAGTCCCATCTCCTGCTCCTCATGGGTTGGCACCCTTCTGGTTTCACTGAGCGGTGACGGAGGGATTTGAACCCTCGGTAGGTTGCCCTACACTCGCTTTCGAGGCGAGCTCCATCGGCCACTCGGACACGTCACCGCGAGAAATCTTACCAAAGAAAGCTCGGATCACTTCCCCGCATTGGTCGGCTCGTACCCCTGAAGTGACCTGTGGACGATGGTTGAGTCGAGGATCTCGTACGACATCAAAAAGTGAAGCAATCGCTCCGGTTTTTGGGTCCAAAGCACCGAAAACAATGTGGTCGATTCTGGCGAGTACAGCTGCACCAGCACACATGGCACAAGGTTCCAAGGTGACCACGAGAGTACATCCATCCAAGCGCCACTGCCCGAAGTTTTCTGCTGCCCGGCGAAGAGCGAGGACTTCTGCGTGTGCTGTTGGATCCCCAGAAAGTTCACGCTCATTACCTGCGCTGGCTAGTACCTCACCAGAGCGGTTGAGTACGATGGCACCGACCGGGATATCGCCATGTGTCGCTGCTGTATGGGCTAACAACAGGGCCTGATCCATGGCCTCATCCCATTTTGTCATGGCTCCATCCTAGGTGACCGGCACAAGCAAAAGTCGTAACTCACATCTTCCCCCTCAGTCCCACCGTCATCCTGCGGAGCGAAGCGACTCGCAGGATCCATTGACCAACATGAAAAGTCGTAGCCCACATCTTCCCCCCCAGTCCCACCGTCATCCTGCGGAGCGAAGCGACTCGCAGGATCCATTGACCAACATAAAAAGTCGTAGCCCACATCTTCCCCCCCAGTCCCACCGTCATCCTGCGGAGCGAAGCGACTCGCAGGATCCATTGACCAACATGAAAAGTCGTAGCCCACATCTTCCCCCTCAGTGTGAAATGATGAGTCATGATGAACTTCTATCAACTCAAACCCAAGATGCCTGGCGGTTTCTGGTTGACGGTTTTTATCATGGCTGTCGGCATCGGGATGATCATCGCATCGCTGACCACCACATCGAAGACGCTCAGCATCACCGGGTGTGTGGTCACTATCGTGGCGCTGATCCTCATGACAGCAATAGTCATTTCCACGATGACACAACGGGTGTTAGTTACCTTTGATGACCAGGGGTACACGGTTGAATCCCCGCGTGGAGAATTCCATGGATCATGGCTGGATGTCACTGATGTCTCTGTTTCACGTACGACCGGAAAACTCGCCCTATGGCATGGCCCCGACCGCCGTACGATTATCGCCCACCCAGCGCGGGTCATGGATCACGAGTTCATGATGATTCGTGAAGAGATACGCACCCACCTAGAGAAATGCGATAGTGGCGACGACTGGGATGGGTAAAACTCAGCCACGGTCAGGTCCCACGTGCCAGGATCAAGTAACATAAACACTGCACGACACCCGAGGGGACTTTCATGACTACTCAATCGCCTATCACTCTCCAAGAGATCAACCAAGACTTTTCACTCGTCCACACAGCTTCGCTCTCCCCTGATGCTGAGCAAGCTATAGGATTCTTCTCAGGGAAGAAGGTTCCCCTCGAAATGCACCGCGTCACCACAGTGAAGCGCCTCTATCTGAAAGATGTTGACTCCCGCGCTGCCTGTATTGAACAGGCTGGAAACAACACCTTCCTGCTCGACAACCGCGATGTTTTTCTGGATATGCTCACCGATTCTGGAGTGAACTCGATGAGTATCTTCCAACAAGCGGCCATGCAAACAGCTGATGATTCCTATGCGGGTTCAGCCACGTACTATCGGCTCAAGAATGCACTCAACTACATTTTTGGTACTGAGTATTTTCTTCCCGCTCATCAGGGCCGCGCCTGCGAGAACATCATTTGTACCTCATTTGTGACCCCGGGTAGTTATGTCATCACCAACTACCATTTCACCACCACTAAAGCACATATCATGAATAATGGTGGCGAGGTCATCGAGGTCGTACCCGAAACCTCCCTCGACCCGGCGCATCTCACCGATTTCAAAGGGGACATGGATCTCGACCTTCTCGCTAGTGAGACTGAGCGTGTGGGGAAAGAGAACCTGGCTTTCGTACGTGTCGAAGCAGGGACCAACCTCATTGGTGGGCAACCAGTGTCCCTAGCCAACATGCGTGCTGTATCGAAATTCTGCCGTGAGCGTGGAATACTCACCGTCTTTGATGCCTCTCTTCTGGCTGACAATCTCTATTTCATTAAGACCCGTGAACCAGAGGCGAAGACGAAGACAGTACGCGAGATCGCTCTCGAGATCGCACCCTTGTTCGACATCATCTATTTCTCGGCCCGCAAGCTTGGTTGTGCTCGTGGTGGTGGAATTGTCTCCAATAATCTTGAACTCATCGAGACGATGAAACCTCTCGTACCACTCAATGAAGGATTCCTCACCTATGGGGGAATGAGCGTACGCGAAATGGAAGCGATCGCTATTGGGCTCATTGAGTCTTGTGATTTCCATGTCATTTCGCAAACGGCTTTGTTCGTGGAAGCGGGCCTTGACCTGCTGGAGTCGAAGGGGGTTCCGAGTGTACGTCCAGCTGGGGGACTCGGTTGCCATGTTGATGCGATGAAATTCCTCGACCATGTGCCCTTGGAGCAGTACCGTGCTGGTGCTCTGGCGGTGGCCGCGTACATTGTTGGTGGGATTCGTGGGATGGAACGAGGCACCCTCTCTGAGGAGCGCAACGCCGATGGAACCGATCACCTATCCAAGATGGAGTTGCTCAGACTCGCGATGCCGCGGCGGGCTTTCACCCTGTCACAGCTTGAATATGTTGCTGACCGGTTGGGGTGGTTGTACGAGAATCGCCACCTCGTTGGCGGGTTGCGGTTCGTGGAGGAACCCAAACAGATGAGGTTCTTCTTTGGGCGTTTGGAAGCTATTGATGATTGGCCGACCAAGCTTGTGGCAGCCTTCAAGAAGGATATGCCGAGCCAGCTCTGAGAATTGGGCTCATCACGGTAGAATAGCGACCCTGCTGACATGCAGATTCGCTGATACTACCAAGGAGAGACGATGCCCGTAGAACATTGGTATGCACTAGGACTGGGCCTAGGTATCGGGGTGATTTTCGGTTTCCTGGTTAGTACGGGGCGTCGGATCACGATCATTCTTCTTGCTGGGGCACTGGTCACTGCAGGGTTGTGGTGGGCATCAAACCATGAGGGCCAAGGGCCACTCGTGGTGACTTTGCTTCTTGCGGTGAGTGTCGGGCATGTTTTCACAGTGGGGATTCGTGGCAAGATTCGTAAATACAAGGAATCACAGAAGCCGGAATCCTCCACCTACTGAAGCGGTTCGCACCAAGATCCACCTGGGGAGCATGGGTGGTTGTCTCCTCCAGATTCTCGTGTTTCCGTACAAAGTACGGTCACGAGTTGGTGGTGCCAATCTCACATAGGCCGGGTTGGGGTGGCCTTATGGAGTGTAGGTTCTCTCACCCACGGAGGTCATTGTGATTAACTCTACTGTTGCTCGTCAACCACAAGTTCAAGGCCATCGTTGGGTGAGCGAACCTCAACCAGAATGGGTGAGTGCTGCTCCTTTCCGGGCTCACGTGTCGCACCTCATTCAAAACGCTGAGGTACCTTGGCCTGTGGTTGCCTATCAAGCAGGGGTTCCCCAAGCCGCGCTTCGTACCCTCATGCAGGGGCGGCAAGGGCGGGTACGTACCAAGATTTCTCAAGACTTGGCTTCACGGTTAATCAACCTGCGTCCCCAGGATCTTCACTGGATGCGTACGTCACAAGTGAACGCCCAGCGTACGGCCACTCGGATTCGCAACCTGCGCACAGCAGGAAAATCATGGAGCGACATTGCCCGCTTCCTCACGATTGATGTAGCCACCTGCGCAGCTATTGCTCGGGGAGAAAGAAGTTGTGTATCAGTGATGATCGAGGTTCTTGCCCACTGTGCCTGTGCCCAAGCTGGTCTTCCCACCTGGGAGGATTCCGCCAGACGAGTAGAGGATGATGGAAATTAGGTGGTGAGGAATGCGAAGTTTCTTTGTCGGTGCCTTCACTGTAGAGTTGTTCGAGCAATCGGAGGCGTCGCCTAGTCGGTCTATGGCGCCCGCCTGCTAAGCGGGTTGAGGGCTTCAACCCTCTCGTGGGTTCGAATCCCACCGCCTCCGCGAAGGACGATCAATAACCTTCCCAGGATCGTTGCGTTGTGACTGACCGTGCGAACCACACCAGTCATGTCATGCCACGGAGCAAACCTCACCGCGTCATTCTGCGCGAAGTCGCAGAATCCAGGTTTGCGATCCACCACCATGACCGAGTCTGTCATAGTCACGATCTACCGACGGTCACCACAGTGGCCAGTGTGGATTCTGGGCCCCGCGAGTCGCGGAGCCTGTGCTCCTCACTTCGTTCGTCAACCACTTCCTTGGTTTCGGGATAGTGCGCAAGCGCACTCTCCGCTCAACCTGCGTCGTGGTGTTCCACACTTCGTTCGTCAACCACTTCCTTGGTTTCGGGATAGTGCGCAAGCGCACT
>WRIJ01000020.1 GCA_009782785.1 Propionibacteriaceae bacterium
AACCAAGGAAGTGGTTGACGAACGAAGTGAGGAACACCACGACGCAGGTTGAGCGGAGAGTGCGCTTGCGCACTATCCCGAAACCAAGGAAGTGGTTGACGAACGAAGTGAGGAACACAGGCTCCGTCGCAGGGTCCATAGTCTCAACCATTGTTGACTAGTCAATGGATTCTGCGAGTCGCTTCGCTCCGCAGAATGACAGGGTGGGTGTCACTCTGCCTATCACCCCTACCTCGGTCACCCTGCGGAGCGGAGCGACTCGCACCACGACGCAGGTTGAGCGGAGAGTGCGCTTGCGCACTATCCCGAAACCAAGGAAGTGGTTGACCGAACGAAGTGAGTAACAGGGTCCAGAATCAACAATCACTACGGTTGTGGAGTCTGTTGGTAGTGGACAACACACGGGCTGGTGTGGCAGGTCACCGGTCTGCAGAGACTTCACCGCGGTGGAAGGTGATCAGTACCGACATTCCATCACTCCCGGCGGTCACATGCTCAATCGTCCATCCACGAGATTCCATCAGACACAGGTAGTTGTCGAGTGCAGGATAGGTTTTCGTTTTGAATTCAAAATCGGCTTCTTGGTTTTTGAAAGTATTCCAGATGGGAACCCTCACCATGGTGTAGGCCATGACTAGCCTTTCGTTAAGACGTCACGTCCACCCATGTACGGGCGCAGGACTTCAGGTACGATGACCGATCCATCAGCTTGTTGGAAGTTTTCGAGAATCATGATGATCATCCGTGGGATCGCACACAACGTGCCGTTCAGCGTGGCAACCGGCACAATCCCCTCCTCACAGCGTGCACGGATATTTAGTCGCCTGGCTTGGAAACTCGTACAGTTCGATGTCGAGGTGATCTCGCGATATTTCTCTTGGCTGGGTACCCACCCATAGCAGTCAAATTTCCGGGCAGCCGACAGCCCCAGATCACCAGAAGCCACATCGAGGACTTGGAAAGGAATCCCCAACGACGAAATGAACTGCTTCTCGTACTCTAAGAGTTGTTGATGCTGGTCCTCGGAATCCTCTTGGTGGCAATAGACAAACATCTCCACCTTGTCGAACCAGTGGACGCGAAAGATTCCGCGAGTATCCTGCCCGTACGACCCAGCTTCACGGCGGAAACAGGGACTGTACCCCATGTATTTTCTCGGCAAAGAATCGCAGTCGAGAATCTCATCACTGTGGTACGCCGCCAGTGCCACCTCTGAGGTACCCACCAAATACAGGTCATCGGCAGGCAGATGATAGACATCCGAGGCCGCTTGCCCGAGGAACCCGGTTCCTTCCATTGCTGACGGTTTCACCAGCGAGGGGACGATCATGGGGGTGAAACCCCACTCGAGTGCCCGAGCAACGGCGTACTGTGTCAACGCCAGTTCCAACAATGCCCCCACACCGGTGAGGAAATAGAACCGCGACCCAGAAACCTTGGCTCCGCGTTCCATGTCGATAGCGCCGAGCAGTTCACCGAGCTCCAAGTGATCTTTAGGCGCGAACCCTTCAGCTGCGAAATCTCTAGGTGTTCCCACAGTTTCAAGTACGACAAAATCGTCTTCTCCCCCTCGAGGAACCTCATCAAAGACTGGGTTGGGCACCTGGGCCATGAGTGTAGTGAAATTCTGTTCCGCTTCATTCGACGCGGCTTCAGCTTGTTTCACACGTGCAGCGAGTTCGCTTGCTTGGGTGAGCAGAGCTGGGCGAGTTTCTGGCGTAGCTTGTGCCACGAGACGTCCGAGTTCTTTTTGCTGGGCACGCAGGGCTTCAAAAGAGGCGATCGTATCCCGGCGTTGTTCGTCTGCCTGCACGAGTTGGTCGATGAGTTCTACTGACTCCCCGCGCGCTTCCTGGGCACGTTTGAGTACATCCGGTTCATTGCGAATCAGTTTCGGATCAATCATGGCGACTCGTCAACTCCCACAGTGGACAGGTTAATCCTGTGCCAACTCCGCGGCGTCTTCGGCAACTTCAACCGCTTCCTCGACAGCCTCTTCGACGACGTCGACGATCTCTTCAACAGCTTCCACGGCTTCGTCAACAGCCTCTTGGGCTGCATCGGCGATGTCCTCAGCTACATCAGCAATCTCTTCAGAGGCCTCGTCAATGATGTCCTCACTAGCGACGTCAGCAACCTTCTCGGCAGTGTCTACCTTTTTGGCTTTCTTCCGCGGGGTCTTTTTCACTAGTTCTTCAGTAACCAGCTCGATGAGTGCCATGGGAGCATTATCACCCTGGCGGGGACCCACTTTAGTGATACGGGTATATCCTCCAGCGCGCTCCCCCATCGACGGTGCGATCTCGGTGAAGAGTACGTGCACGATGGTCGGATCTGTGATGGTCTTCATCACGACACGACGATTATGCAGATCACCTTTTTGGGCTTTCGAGATGAGCCGCTCTGCCAGTGGTTGCATCCTCTTTGCACGAGTCACCGTGGTTTTGATGCGTCCATGCTCGAAGAGTTGCGAAGCAAGATTAGCGAGCATCAATCTCTCGTGTGCGGGTGAACCCCCCAGACGTGGACCTTTGCTTGGTTTGGGCATGGTGAGACTCCATTCTCAGAGGGCGAAATCGTCGCCGTTATCGTAGTGGGCATGGGGATAGGAATCCATTCCGAGAACAGAATCTTTCAAGGTCAGCCCTAATTCAACGAGCTTCATTTTCACTTCATCAATAGACTTCTGACCGAAATTGCGAATGTCCATCAAGTCAACCTCAGAGCGCGACACGAGTTCCGAGACGGTGTGAATACCTTCACGCTTGAGACAGTTGTACGACCGTACGGTCAAAGACAGATCTTCTATCGGCAGAGCCAAATCGGCGACCAGTTGATCATCGACAGGACCCGAATCCAACTCGATACCTTCAGCTTCAGTGTTGAGTTCATGGGCGAGCGAGAAGAGTTCAACGAGCGTACGCCCGGCAGAAGCGATCGCGTCACGCGGGAGTATCGCCGGTTTGGTTTCCACATCAATGATGAGACGATCAAAGTCTGTACGCTGTTCCACACGGGTGGCCTCCACCTTGTAGGTGACACGCAACACGGGGGAATAAATCGAGTCGATCGGAATGCGACCAATTTCGGCTTCAGGATTCTTGTTTTGGGCAGCCGAAACATATCCTCGTCCACGTTCAACAATGAGATCCAAGGTCAGCGAACCTTTGTCGTTCAAGGTGGCAATATGCAGTTCAGGATTGTGGATCGTCACCAGCGGCGAGGTTTCAATATCAGCCGCAGTTACTTCGCCAGCGCCAGTCTTGGACAAGCGAATCTCGACTGGCTCATCCTCATCAGAACTCAGCACCAAGTTTTTGATGTTGAGGATCAACTCGGTGACATCTTCCACAACTCCCGGCAGTGAAGAAAATTCGTGGCTGATGCCTTGCACGCGAATCGATGTCACCGCAGCACCAGGAATCGAGGAGAGAAGGGTACGGCGAAGAGAATTGCCAAGGGTGTAACCGAAACCGGGTTCTAGTGGTTCGATAACAAAAGTGGAACGATTCGGCTCGTGTGCCTCTTCGGTCAATACTGGGCGTTGTGCGATTAACATGTTGTTCCTTTCCGCCGACCGCTATTTGACGGCGAGTGTTGTCGCATGGGTGAAAGATGGGGGGAACAATTCAGCGCGAATAAAGTTCGACAATGAGCTGTTCTTGGAGGTCGATAACGATTTGTTCACGAATCGGCAGAGCATGGATGATGATCCGGCCCTGGGTGGGGCGGGACTCCATCCACGCGGGAACCGTACGAGAATCATAGGTTTCGCGTGCTTCAACAATGGGTACGATATTGGCTGATTTGTCAGCCAAGTCGATGATGTCTTGGGCGCGTACTCGATAGGAAGGGATATTCACCCTCACCCCATTGACTGAGAAATGCCCGTGCGAGACGAACTGGCGTGCCTGGCGACGAGTTTTCGCAAACCCAGCGCGGTACACCACATTGTCGAGGCGTGTTTCAAGAATCTGTAACAAGATGTCACCAGTCTTGCCTGATGCGCGCGCAGCCTCTTTATAGTAGCGACGGAATTGCTTCTCCATCACCCCATATGCGAAACGCGCCTTCTGCTTCTCTTTCAACTGCTGAGAGTATTCGGAGTCTTTCGTACGTCCACGGCCATGCATGCCGGGAGGGAAAGGGCGACGCTCAAAAGACTTATCGCCTCCAACAAGATCAGTCCCCAAACGGCGGGACTTGCGGGTCATGGGACCTGTATAACGAGCCATGGGATTGTTCCTTTCTAGACGCGACGACGCTTCGGTGGGCGGCAGCCATTATGGGGCATGGGGGTCACATCTTGGATGGCTCCCACTTCGAGACCAACAGCGCCAAGGGAGCGGATTGCGGTTTCACGACCAGACCCGGGTCCTTTGACAAAAACATCAACCCGCTTCATTCCATGCTCCATGGCGCGACGTCCGGCAGCTTCGGCGGCCATCTGTGCGGCGTACGGCGTGGATTTGCGGGAACCTTTAAACCCGACCGTACCAGCGGAAGCCCAAGCAATAACCGCACCCACAGGGTCAGTGATCGTGATGATGGTGTTGTTGAACGTTGATTTGATGTGGGCTTGACCCACGAGAATGTTTTTCTTCTCTTTGCGGCGCACCTTAGTTTTGGCGCCTGCTTTCTTAGTGGCTGTAGCCATGATCCTTCTTTCTGTTCTGATCTATGATCAGCGAGCCTTCTTCTTGCCTGCGACGGACTTCTTGCGGCCCTTGCGGGTACGCGCATTAGTTCGGGTACGTTGCCCGCGTACTGGCAAACCAGAACGGTGACGACGACCTTGGTAGTTGCCAATCTCAACTTTGCGGCGAATATCTGCGGCCACAGCGCGGCGCAGGTCGCCTTCAATTTCGTAATTGGCTTCAATGAAGTCACGCAGTTTGACGAACTGGTCGTCGGTTACTTCGTGGACTCTCAGATCACCACTGACTCCAGTGGCTTCAAGAATCTTGGCTGCTCGGGAACGCCCGATGCCAAAGATGGCGGTGAGTGCGATCTCCAAGCGCTTTTCGCGCGGGAGATCAACACCGATAAGTCTTGCCATATGGCTTGTTTCTCTTTCGGTTGTCTCCTGGTGTCCCAGGATCGAAGGTGTGGACGTGACGCGTTCCCCATTTCAGAGGCTCCGGCCTTCGCCCGGAGGTGACTAGGTTTCCCTAGGTGCGTGCACGCTTGTGTTGTTTAGTTGTGATCCTTATCGAGAGGATCTTCTCGGCGAATCAGCCCTGGCGTTGTTTGTGGCGAGGGTTCTCGCAGATCACCCGGACGCGTCCATGGCGACGAATCACCTTGCACTTGTCACAGATCCTCTTGACGCTCGGCTGTACTTTCATCGAGGTCTTCCTTGTTCTCGTTGAAGGGCGTGGTTGCGCTCTTCATAGGTGGGGGTTGTCTGCCGGTGAATAGTCTTTGCGGGATTGTTCACTTGTGTCGGTAGACGATTCGACCCCGGGTCAGATCGTATGGCGAAAGCTCGACAACTACTCGGTCGGAGGGCAGTATTCTGATGTAATGCTGCCTCATCTTTCCTGAAATTGTCGCGAGGACTTTGTGGCCATTGGTGAGCTCCACGCGAAACATCGCATTGGGCAGAGCCTCAACAACCGTACCCTCTAATTCAAGGGCTCCCTCTTTCTTCGCCATTTTTCCTTTCCGGAATCGTTGTTTAGCCATCTAGGCATAGATGACCGAGGATCAATTGTACGCGCTGACATGAAATCCCCCAAATCGAGTGAAATATCAAGAAAATGTCATTCCGACCACAACTGCTCCACATCGACCATAGGGAATCGTTGCGTTGTTGCTCATCAATACTGCCATTTCACGATGGTGGAGTTTGGTGGTGGTCAGTGAGTTCGGCAGACTCCCACTGGTGGTCAGTGTGATATCTGGACCCTGCGAGTCGCTTCGCTCCGCAGGGTGACCGAGGTAGGGGTGATAGGCAGAGTGACACCCACCCTGTCATTCCGCGGAGCGAAGCGACTCGCGGAATCCAGGCAAGCGATCAACCACGATGCAGAGTCTGATGGTGGTGGACGGAACACAGGGTGACGAGGAAATGTCATTCCGCGGAGCGAAGCGACTCGCGGAATCCAGACAAGCGACCAACCACGATGCAGAGTCTGATGGTGGTGGACGGAACACAGGGTGACGAGGAAATGTCATTCCGCGGAGCGAAGCGACTCGCGGAATCCAGGCAAGTGACCAACCACGATGCAGAGTCTGATGGTGGTGGACGGAACACAGGGTGACGAGCAAATGTCATTCCGCGGAGCGAAGCGACTCGCGGAATCCAGACTAGCGATCAGCCACGTAGGAGAGTCTGCCGGAATCCCCGAGTTCCCAAGATCGAACCCACCACACTACGATATCTACGTGACGATGATCGATCCGAAAGCTATCCTGTCGGGACAGGCGCGCCGTGGCGTACCAGTCTGGGTCATTGTCACGATCTCGATCTCTGGTGCGTGTGCGGCCATTTTCCTCTTCCTGGCTATGTTTTTCGGGATCGCTAGCTTCTTCATGGCTGTCATTTTGGCGTTGATCACCCTCGTACCCATGGTCATCGCGGTCATGGCCTTGGATCGTCTCGAACCTGAACCGGTACCCATGTTGGTGATGGCATTCTTGTGGGGAGCCGGATCGGCGGTTCTGGTGTCTGCTCTGGTAGAGGAATTCGGGGCCTTCCTGATTGTTGTGGGAACCTCAGCAGATGTTGAGTGGAGTACGGTGGTCATCCTTGCTCCGGTGGTGGAAGAAATCTGCAAGGGGGCGGTGCTGTTTGGGATCCTTTTCTTTCGCCGCCACGAGATCAACGGAATTACTGATGGGGTGGTGTACGCCTCCATGTGCGCTTTGGGTTTTGCTGCTGTGGAGAACATTCACTATTACGTCAGTTCTTGGTCGATGTTCGCTACGTTCATTGGCCGAGGAGTCCTCTCCCCCATGGTTCACCCTGTTGCCACAGCTATGACTGGGATTGGTATTGCCCTATCGATTACTAGGCGTGGTCCAACGAAATTTTTTCTCCCTGTGGGAGGGTTGATCCTCGCTATGGTGCTGCATGCTATCTGGAATGCTGGCACTTTCTTTGGTGTGGGTGGCTCCCTGCTGGCGCTGTTGATCATTTGTGGGGTCATGGTGGGTATCATCTTGTGGCTTCGAGCTGAGAGGCTTGCGACGATCAAACATATTGGGCAATACATGACTGAATACCTCCCAACAGGGTTGGTGACCCGAGCCGATCTTTATATGCTCTCCAGTTTGAAATCTCGACGCGCTGCGCGCCAGTGGGCTCGCTCTACGCATGGTGTGCATGGTTTCAATGCAATGAGGGACTACCAACAGGCTTGTACTCGCTTGACGATGGTTCACGACCAGACTGCTGCAGGGATCATTGACGCCCGTACTTTCATTTATCGACAGGGTGCCTTGCTCGTGCTCATGGATGTTGCCCGACAGGCTTTTTTGGCAGGACGAGCTCCCGCCCCACACCCTGGTTTCCCACCGATGGTACCTAGTGGACCTACGACTTTGGCTCCCTACCGCATGCCTTCCCAATCTCCCCCTTACCGTCACCCTACTGCGCCCCGAGGCCCGCAAGGTTGATCCCCCATAGTGGATTGAAGTTGACGTTGGTGACACTGGGGTGATGGGCGATAGTGACACCAGTTTGAATGAGGGGGAGGTACGGTGAGTCAGTATTCATTGCACGACCCCAATCCTCAAATGATGCACCACGATCCTCAGTTGGACTCATTGCTTTGAGTGTGGTTGTTGTCGTGGCAAGGTTTTTGTTCATCGCCGAGGTCCATCCCACAGATAATCCTTGGGGTTGTCCAGGACCGAAATCTAGTGAGGCGACTGGATCCTGGTAGAGGGGCCTCCAGGATGTCAAGGTGATGGGTGAAGGAACATCAAGGACTGCATCCCCCTCATGAGCTTTGATTTCCACCACGATTCCTACTGTGGCGAGCTGTTGGGTGATCACTGGAGCAAGATCGGCAAACAGTTCATCAAACTCACCAGGCTTGTCATAGCGAACAGCGATAGTTCTCCCAGCGAGCCCACAAGCATCCGCATCTTTACTAGCAGTATCCAGGTCAAAGATGAGTGCTTGGGATGCAGGTAGTGCACCGAGGAATCCTTGGGGAATAACCCCGGTGGCTTGGGTGGCACCATGTCCAGCGAGTTCTACGATTTTGTCATAGTCGAGGGCAGCTTTGATGGCTTTCACGCACTGGGGGGTGGCTGTCCATTGGTTGACTTCCGCATTTTGATTCATGCTCATGTACACGACATTGGGGTATGGAGCTGTGAACACTTCGAGTGAAGCATCTAAAGTGGCGATCTGTTCATCGTCAAGGTCGAGGGCCATCAAGGTGTCACCACTGACCAGGTTGGTTCTTTGTTGGGCCGCGGTGACGTTGCGCAGAACAACTGTGTCATAGGTGGGGTTTTGGGAGCCGTTATAGTACGGGTTCTTTTCGAGTACTGCCCCATCCTGATCGTAAGTTTTGAGAATGTACGGACCGGATCCAGCAGTATTCTCATCCAGATAAGCTTGGCGATCATCATTGTTTTCACTGCTTTGGGCCTTGACTATCGTCGAGTTGAGGATTCCCCATGTGGGTGATGCTAATACTGCTGGCAACCCGGCCCAAGGATTCTTGAGGGTGATGGTCAGGGTTTGGTCATCGACTTTCTTGACTGTTGCTCCTTCGATCTCTCGGGGGACACCATTCGACAAGGGTTTTTCGAGGGAGTACGCCACATCGTCGATGGTCAGCACCGTACCATCAGAAAAGAGTCTCTCCCCCACCAGGGTGAAGGTGTAGACGGTGAGGTTGTCGTTGACTGTGTAGGAGGCTAGTGAGGGAACCACGGTGGTGGTGTCATCATTGGCGAAGGTGACTAGTGTGTCGTAGGTTGCCTTGGCAACCATTCGATCGGCCCAGTGTTCAACCGCTGCTGGATCGAACGTGAAGTGTTGTATCACCATGTCGATAGTGATCTGGTCAGTTTGGAGGCCTGTGGGTGTGGGCTCATCCTCGGGCATGGGCTGGGCACATCCTGCCAGGACACAGAGAGCTAGTGTTGTCAGGATGATGAGTGTTCGCCTGGCCATGAGTGGACCTCCTGTGGTTCGCCGGTGATGGTCAGAAGTTGATCATAGCGTTTGAGGTCACCTGGTCCAGGTTTCCACACCGATACCGCCAGTGCCGGGCTTGAACCCCCTGCTAGGATTCGACACGCGGAGAAATCATGAAACAGCAACTTTTAACCACCACGTACGTCCTGCCAAAGCCGACGAAGTCGAGCAGTGTGACACGTACAGATATCCAATGGATGCGTGCTCTAGCGGTGGGTTTGGTTCTGTTCTATCACTTGTGGCCAAACAGGGTGAGTGGTGGATTCGTGGGTGTCGATATATTTTTGGTGATTTCTGGGTTTCTGATCACAACGAATCTTCTCAACAAACCTCCGCGTCATCTGCGTGACGTGGCAGCGTTTTGGGGGAGGAGAGTACGGCGGCTGTTGCCGGTAGCGTTCACGGTCATCATCGTCACCCTGATCATGGTGGTGTTGTTTGCTCCGATGACGAGGTGGATGGATAACGCCTGGGCTGGGATTGCTTCAGCACTCTATATCGAGAACTGGGATCTGGCAGCGAAGGCAGTCGACTATTTGGGGGCAGCGCAGGCACCGACTGCTTTCCAACACTATTGGTCCCTATCGGTGGAGGAACAGTTCTATCTGTTGTGGCCTTTGTTGATTCTGGGTTCTTGGCTGTTGGTACGCCAAAAATCCCTAAATTTCCGCGCTGGGGCTGGTGTGGTCATTGGCGCTGTAGTGGCGGGCTCTTTCGTCTACTGTGTCTATCTGAGTGCTGTGAATCCTGCGGCTGCGTATTTCGTGACACCCACCCGGATGTGGGAACTGGGTGCTGGTGGTTTCTTGGCTGTGATCTATCCGCAAGTGCAGAAATTGCTCCGTGGTCGAGCAGTAATCACAGTTGCCTTGGTGGGCGTCGGGACCTTGATGATGGCCTGGTCGGGATTGTTTATTAATGTGGCTGGGTTCCCTGGTTGGATTGCTTCTGTTCCTATCGTGGGTGCCATGGTAGTGATTGGGGCTGGGCCAGTGAATGGTCGGTTCTTTTTTGATCGTGTGCTGGGATGGCGAGGGATCCAACATATTGGTGACATTTCTTATTCGATTTATTTGTGGCATTGGCCTTTCATTGTTCTTTCACCTTGGGTTGTTGGTCACCGTTTGAATGGGTGGGAGAAGCTCGCTCTGATCGCCGTGGTGATCGCCGTGTCAAGCTTGTCGAAGGCACTGATTGAGGATCGCTTCCGCGGATCTCGCCCTTTGGGTGTTCCCCTGCGGCGTACCTGGATTTTTTTGGTCACTGGAATGTTGGTGACTTCCCTGGTCGCAGCTTCGGTGATGGTTTATACCCAGGTGGCTGGTCACCCGAACGAAAAGATCACTCTTCCTGTGGGCAACATTTCTGACGACGAAATCCCGGAGCCGGTTGAGTGCATTGGGGCGGTGATGCTGCTCGATCCGTGGTGCGAAACAGAAAATCCGCATGGCGAGGAACTGTTGATGACTCCTCTTCAAGCAGCTGAAGATAAGTCCATTTCGTACGCGGACGATTGCAAGTGGAGTTCGTACACTCCCCAAAAATTCCCAACATGTCGTTACGGTGCGAAAAGCGATGATGCTCCCCGGATTGCTCTCATGGGCAACTCGCATGCGGACCCGTACTTGAATCCTCTCATTGATATGGCGCAGGAGCATGGCTGGTCGGTGAGAACCTACTTGGCGCAGTTGTGTTTCCCGTCTTTGGTGACCTTGTCCTACCCAGGCCAGAAGGCTATGAATGGATGCCGGGATTACACCACGCGTGCAATCAGTGACATGAAGAAGAATGGGACTGATGTGGTGATTTTGTCGGTTCAATCTGATGCGCGTGAGGTGGTGGGGGTCAATAGTGGTGGGCAATATCAGGCGAAGTTCGACATTTTTGCTGATCTGCTGGGCCAGCTTCTGGACGCTGACATGACAGTGATCGTTATTCGTGATGTTCCTTTCCCACCAGATAATGTCACGGATTGTGTGGATGCCCACCTTGATGATTTGTCAGCTTGTGATGGCCCAAGAGCCGGGCGCATCGTCAAAGACCCTCTCTATGATGCCGCAGTGGGGTTAGAGGATCCACGAGTGTTCACTGTCGATTTCACTGACGCTATCTGTGACGACACCACATGCTTCGACGTTGTGGGTGGAGTGATTGTCTATTTCAACCAGGGGCATTTGACGAAGAGTTTCGCTAGTACGCTGCGCCCCTACCTTGAACCGGTCATCCTCGAAGCCCTCAGGTGATGGTGATCTGACTATGGTCCTTAGCGGATTGCGCCCTATCGGCCTAGGGGATCATGGCCCGAGCGCAGTGATCGGCACGACGCAGACACCATCAGGGCGACGGTAAGCGTACTGCCCACCTGTGATGACCACGAGGGCTGTTGGTTTTCCGTGCTTGGTGGCATCAACTTTTCTTGCACAAGTGAGCAAGGACCGTGCTGCAACATCTGCCCCGGACTCTCCAAGCTTGATCTCAAACCCTGCCCAACGCCCATTGGGAAGTTCAAGGATGGCATCAACCTCAGTACCTGTTGTCGAGTCTCTCCAAGACGAAAAAGTGGCATTTAGTTGCTGGGCATACACTCTCAAATCCCGAAGTACGAGGGACTCGAAATGGAATCCAGCTGCATTGAGATCGGCAAGGAGCTCAGATGAGCCACCACCGAGAGCTGCAACTCCAAGAGAAGGGTCCACGAAGTGATGTACTGATTTGGCTCGCAGCTGAGTTCGGGAACGCAAGTGAGGGCGCCAGGCTGGTAACGGCTCAAGGAGCATGAGCCTCTCAAGGGCATCCAAGTAATTCGACAAGGTTTCATAGGCAACTGGACCCTGATGACCACCGACATCCTGAGCTAAAGCTGACTGGTTCAATGAACTCCCAACATGCCGACCAAGTGCTGCCAGGAGGCGTCGGATATTGGTCGGATTTCGCCGCGACCCCAAACCTGGCACATCGATCTCGGCGAGTGATGTCATATAGTCAGTGAGCCAAACTCTGGCATCGCTTTCGTTATTCTCCAGCAATTCAGGCCATCCACCCACCACGACACGCTCAATAAGGTCAGGGACGGCTAGGGGGGCAGGTTTTCCTTCTGGTTCGTCACCTTGAAGTAGCCCAGCTAGGCTGATGGACCCTGAGGAGTGCCCTGACTCATAGAGCGACATGGGCCGCATTCGGCACCTTCCAATTCGCCCTGCCCCAGAGTGCATCCGCGCATTGTCACGCGGCCGGGAAGAGCCTGTCAGAAGGTACAAACCATTTCTAGTACGGTCGTCAACAGCGCGGCGAACAAGATTCCAAATCTCTGGGGTCTCTTGCCATTCGTCAAAGAGTATTGGTGTGGGGTGAGTGAACAACTGTTCAGGATAGGTTTTGAGCGCTGCCCTTGCTGCTGAATCGACGTCGAGTCTCACAGTGGTCGCCGCCATCTGTGAGGCCGTGGCTGTTTTACCAACAGCTTTAGCTCCATCAATCATCACAGCACCCATCACTGTCATTCTCTGCGCCAATTCAGCATCAACGACACGGGGCCGGTAGTTCTCCATGAGTGAAGTCTATACTTTTACGATCTTGAACTCTAGAATTTAAGGACTTTGAACTATGAAGTTTAAAGAGTTTGAACTCTGAACTTTTCCAATCTTGAAATTGAATGTTTATCGAGTTGGAAAGAGAAAGATTCGATTTCTTTACGATGGTTTTCAGCTCCGAGCTTCATCCCATCTGGCGTTTTCATCGTTTCTAGCGTTTCATGCGCTATACTTGGAGCATGCCTACCATGACTGCATCACAGACCGTGCTCCCCCCAGAGGACCTATCGGAACTGAAGACCCTCCAGGATGCCCTACCCCACATGTCTCAAACACTACAGGTAGGGATAACTGCGATTCTCAACGCATTGGCAAGTGGCGAAGCTGTACAGATTGAACCTGTGTCCACTGTCCTTACCACCACTGAGGCTGCCAAGATTCTTAATATCTCCCGGATGACCATGGTGAAGCTTCTCGAAGATGGTCATATCCCCTATCAACAGCCCAGTGTGCATCGCCAAGTACTCCTGAGCGACGTTCTCGCCTATAAAGAGGAAAGGTCTCGCTTGCGCACTCATTATTTTCAGGAATCGATGCGCGACGCTGCTGAAATGGATCTTCTCATGCTAGATATCAATGATTACCTTCCTGCTCTCCGTGAAGCAAAGAGAAACAGTGATTCATGATCGCGGTCTTCCTTGATGCCTGCGTGTTCGTTCCAATTCACCTAATAAACGTCCTACTGACTGCGGCGGAAAAGAAAATCTTCCTACCGCACTGGTCTCCTCGGGTGGCAGAAGAGGCAGTGCGCGCGATCAAGAGAATTAGGCCTGATTTAGCTGACGGCCTTGTCCATAACAGATTCCTCACAATGCAGCGCGCTTTCCCGAATGCTTCGATGTCGGGCAGTTCAGAAGTGCCCAATCAACACCTATTCCCCGATCCTGATGATATTCATGTTATCGCTTCGGCTATGGCCGCTGATATATCCACGATTGTCACAGCTAATGTCCGCGACTTCCCCGCACGGCTGATTGAGTCACTCGGTGTAACCGTGGTCACCCCCGATGAACTGCTGCTCTCTCTGCTCGCGAATCACCAGAGCGAAATGATCCAGGTCATCATCGATGTTGCTGACTCATTGCAGTCACCACCACAAACTGCACAGAATGTCCTCACAGCTCTAGAAGCAGCGGGAGTTCCACGCTTTGTTGCAACGATCAAACCGCTGATGACTCGCACGTGACACCCGCACTCAGACAGGGTCCGGCAATGATGTTTGCTAGAGTTTCTGTCCGGAGTGTTCATGAAACAAGATCTCACTAGTTCTCGATCGGATTCAACCATGCGGGTTGATATTCAGTGGATGCGTGCTTTAGCAGTGTCACTGGTGTTGTTGTATCACTTTTGGCCGAAACGGATGCCTGGTGGTTTCGTGGGTGTTGATGTGTTCTTTGTGATCTCCGGGTTTTTGATCACTTCTCATTTGTTGAACAAACCTCCTCGTCGTTTGGGTGATGTCGCCCAGTTTTGGGGTCGGAGAGTACGACGCTTACTCCCGGTAGCGTTCACAGTGATTATTGTGACTGTGATCGCTGTGATCCTGGTTGCCCCAATGACCCAGTGGATGGATAACGGATCATCCGCTATCTGGTCAGCGTTATATGTAGAGAACTGGGATCTAGCGAACAAAGCCGTTGATTATCTAGCATCGACGAATCCTCCTACTGCTTTCCAACACTATTGGTCACTGTCGGTAGAGGAACAGTTCTATCTCCTGTGGCCAATCTTGTTGTTCGCCACGTGGATGATTATTCGCAGAACAAATGTGAGTTTCCGTCGTGGTGCAGGGATCACGATCGGAATCGTTGTAGGAGTGTCACTGGTTTATAGTGTGCATTTGAGTACGGTGAATCCTGCTGCAGCATATTTCGTGACCCCTACCCGGATGTGGGAACTTGGTGCTGGTGGATTTCTGGCTGTGATCTATCCCAGACTCCAACCGTTATTGAAGAACCTTCCTGAGTGGAGACTCATTTCTGTTGGTTTGGGAATGGGTTTAGTGGTGTGGTCAGGGTTCCATATTAGTGCCCAAGGTTTTCCTGGCTCTTACGCTGCTATTCCTGTTGTGGGTGCCATGCTTGTGATTGGTGCAGGACCAGTCAACCACCGGTTGTCTTTCGACACTATTCTTGGGTGGCGTCCCATCCAATTCTTGGGTGATATTTCTTATTCCGTGTATTTATGGCATTGGCCTTTCGTGGTTCTCCTGCCTTACCAATTAGGTCATAGTCTGACTTGGAAAGAGAAACTCCTTGCTATTGGTGTGGTGATTGGTTTATCAGCCCTGTCCAAAACTTTGATCGAGGATCGTTTCCGAGGAACCAAACCTCTCGGCAAACCCCTCCACAGAACCTGGATTTTCTTGGTGACCGGAATGCTCGTGACCGCACTCGTTGGTTATGGTGCGATCATCTACACCCACGTGGTCGGCAAACCCAACCAACCCATTATTATCCCTGCAGACGCTACCTGTGTCGGTGCCGCCATGATGCTCGAACCAGAATGCGCTGGCCAAGACCCCCACGGCGACACCCTCTACATGACCCCACTCCAAGCTCTCAAAGACCGAAGTGAGGCCTATCACTGCCAGTGGGATGCAAGCGATCCCCAGAATTTTCGCTTCTGCGAATACGGTAGCGATCATCAAGAAGCTCCTGTGATCGCGCTATTCGGGAATTCACATGCTACTCGTTATCTCGATCCGCTGATTGCCATGAGTCAAACTCATCAGTGGAAGGTGCGAACCTACACTGCTTCAGCGTGCCATCCTTCACTACTTCCACTTTATTACCCACAATATCCGAGTCCCGCTGTTACACAAGGTTGCCTAGACTTTACAACCAACAGCATTATGGACATGCACGATAACGGTGTCAGCCTTGTTGTCATATCCAGCAGCCAGGGGTTGGCTTTAGCCGATATCCCCTATGAGCTACAAGATGGTGCTAGGTTAACCATGAACCAGGAATTGGTCACTATGCTCCTTGATGGCGGCATGACAGTCTTAATAATTAGAGATGTCCCCTATAGCCAATATCTGGTTCCTGGTTGCCTTGCTGAGAATCTCGATGACCTGTCGCGTTGCGATAGCTTACGGGGCACGCACACTGCCCAGGATCCGCTCTATGAGGCTGCCTTGGAATTTGAGGATCCACGAGTTTTGACTCTAGATTTCACAAATGCCATCTGTGGAACCACCACCTGCTATGCCGTGATTGGCGGAGTGATCGCTTACTTCGACAGCGGGCATATGACGCACACTTTTTCCATGACCCTAGCCCCATACCTGGAACCCATCATTCTTGAGGCTCTAGGGTGAGTCGTACAAACTTGCATGTCTTCACTAGCTGAACTCAGTGGAGTTCTGGGGCTGTGACGGGACCCCATAGTTTGGCCCACTTGTTGTGAGAGTGTTTGTTTCTCTTTGGTGGTCGGCGGCGTACTGTGTGGGGGGTTTGTATCCCAGCGCGGAATGTCGCCTGTGATGATTGTATTCCATTCTCCAGTCAGAAATAACAACCCTGGCCTGTGTCAGTGACCAGAATGCGTTGATGTTCAAGCATTCGTCACGCATCCTTCCGTTGAAGGACTCGATGAATCCGTTCTTCCAGGGTTCCCCTGGTGGAATGAAGCACAACCCG
>WRIJ01000021.1 GCA_009782785.1 Propionibacteriaceae bacterium
TTAAATTTTGTTGTTGTTTTGGTGCTTCCCTTGGGCAACTCATTGGGCACCGTTATTGTTTGTAGGGCGGGGGGGGGGGGGGGGGGTATCCTTATTGAGAAGCACTTGCTCGACACAGTGTCGTGATGGCAGCAGTGGCCAGGAAAATACCGGGGGGTAATCATGTCCAACCTAAGCAGTTCTGCGCGTACGTACGCGACAACAACACGAACAAAGAGATCACTACTACTGGTGGCTTTCATGGCGGTAGCTGTCGTGGTCAGTGGCTGCTCATCGGGTGATCGTGCTGGCACTGACAACAGCGAATTCGACCCAAATCAACCGAGTGGTCAATACTTCATCACCATCACGCGAAATGACACGGCCACTGTCTTTTCTACGACTGGCGAGAACTTGGTGTCCTTTCCTGAAAATGAGGTTGTCAACAGTCTGTTCGGGTTTGATGGTGGGTATGGTGTCCTCAAAAAGGATGGCAAATATCAAATTGTGAGTGTCAAAGGAGAGGTGACTTTCGAGAGCGAAAAAGAGATCAAGAAATTCGCTCCTGATGCTTATGAGGTTATCAATGAGGAGAGAGATCATGGGCTCGTCGACCACAGTGGGAAAGTGATTGTCGATTATGGAAAGTATCGCTGGTACAACTATGAGAGTTCTCTCAATGATCGCCGCTCAGATGTGAAATACATCATTGTCGAAAATGATGATGATACGTGGGGGATCATTGATGAATATGGCAAAGTATTGGTCGAACCCACTAACGCTAAGCCAGAAGGGCACGACCGTATCGAAACGAGTGCCAGAGGAAATCTCTCGTCTGTCAACGGCGGTGGAAAACTCTACATGCTGGCCTTTGGGCAAGTCGTGCTGTCAACAGATCATGATCGCAATGAACACAATCTTAGAGGTTCAATCAGTGAATACAGGTTCACTCACCCGGATGATTATGGGTTTTTCTCAAACAGCTTGGGTCTCTATGTGGTTCATGGTGGGCAGGCCACCAGGATCGAAGGGTGGAGTGATGCTCGAGTTGACTCTGGTGACCTGTGGGTTCTCTATGGCCGAGATGTCAAAGATGGCGAAAGTCCGATCAATGGACAAAGAGCGATCTATGACCCTGTTGAAGGGATAATCCTCAGCGAAGTGGTGTTCCCAAATGACCACGTAGATGTATCCTTCAGTGCCGAGGGGCCGTTAGTCATCGACACAGCTGACGAGCCAATGCGCAAGGTGCTGACGAAACATGGCATGACAGAGTATCAGAGACTTGGTTCCGATATACATCCTCTTGGGTCAGGTTATTACGCAGTTCCTCTGGCAGACGAAAGAATTGATCGGGACATCACCAAGCGCACCTGGGGCGTCTTTAATTATCAGGGGCATAAGGTGTTGGAAACTGTGGGTCACCGGCGGGACTGGCTAGGCTGCCACGGGATGCCTACTGCAGCGATGAGCGCGGACGACAAGACTGTTTTTGCTGTCTTCGATGCTGATGATTGCTCAATCGTTCACTTACTTGATGATCAGGGGAATACGATTCAGAGTTTCCCAGATACGAGGAACGCCACCATTAAGAGTTGGAAGGGGCATGACGTTGGAGTGGTGCGCAACGAGTATTTTTCTTTGTTGAGAGCTCAGGACGAAGAAAGCGGCGGCAGGATCTTGATTGATTCCACTGGTGAGATCGTACTCGAGGGGTATCTTGGAGATCTTGGCGGTCATGCGGAGGCAGCTGACTTCGCAAAAGTTAAAGTAGATGGGCGAATAGGTGTCTACAGTTTTGCAACTGGTGATTTCTTGATAGAACCTGCCTTCGACAGCATCAGATACGACAACGGGTTTTTCATCTGGGGCGAAGTTGACAAACACTACACCTATTTTGCACTCAACGGTGTGGAACTGGTCTAGTACCCAGGACTTCCACAAGGTGATGTTAGATAAGCAAGACTGCGAGGGTGGAACAGCATTGTTACCCCCTCCCACTGTCATTCTGCGGAGCCCGCCAGGGCGACTCGCTTCCAGCCAGCAATACGCATCTACACAACGGTGTGTTAGAACGGACGAGATGTAAACCGTTTTCGGTTGCTCTTTCTTAGGAAATTCTTGATGAGGGCACGACGGCTCCCGAAGAAATATAAGTCTGAGCGGGAGAGCCTTCCATCCTCAGACTTGCCTGCGAGTAATTCCAGAGTGCAGCACAAATCAGCAACCTGGAATAGTCGATACTGTGCCGGCAAAACTCTGCGGAAATCAGCGTCAAAGAAAAACGCGCCGAACAACGTATTGAGTACGTCGGTGATTTCAGCCTGACCGTTGTCATAGTAGACAATCACCTGATCAAACCCTAGAAGATAATCAGCGTTTTCTTGAAGAAAAGTCCCAATTGCCCGCGAAATCGCGTTCTTCAGTTTCAGCCGATCCGAGTATTCCCATTTTCTGATTCGAAACGACTGGAAGGTGACCGGAATGCGCAATGAGAATTCAAACAAATGGGAGAACTCTCTCACCCGCATTTCCACAGGA
This sequence comes from Propionibacteriaceae bacterium, assembly GCA_009782785.1. GTDB lineage: Bacteria > Actinomycetota > Actinomycetes > Propionibacteriales > Propionibacteriaceae > WQYJ01. The sequence continues at coordinate 2,521 of WRIJ01000021.1, forward strand.
GTATTCCGATATTCAGCTTCGCCTCGGATGGCTGCTCCCGAATGAATGGGGTGATGAGGATCAAGCCCATCCTCCCTCAAATGTCGATTGAGGTGCGTGATCTCCTGACTAATATCGTCTTTCTGTTCGTGGAGGACAAGTGAGACAACATAGTAGTCGGAATGTGGCCCAAAGTCTCCTGACTCATCAACGAACAAGCTTAGTTGGGTCACAGCACCACCGAAGACAAAAAGTGGCGGGGGGTTCCCCCCGCCATGATGTGGGCCCGGGTCAAAGACCAGCCCAAGTGCTTTCAGTGTATCACCAATCAAAGGAGGTGAAGCCACAACTAATTCCCACTCCCGCGTCGTTCCGCGGAGCGAAGCGACTCACGGACTCCACCACGACGAAGACCGAGGCCAGGGGCGCTTGCGAACCTAGCGAGGTCAAGGAAGTGGTTGACGAGCGAAGTGAGGAACAGACAGGTGACCAACCACAGTACGGAGTCTGTTAGTGGTGAGCATATTCGACAGACCCACCATCGAACTTGATGTGATATCTGGACCCTGCGAGTCACTTCGTTCCGCAGGGTGACACTTACCCCGTCATTCCGCGGAGGGCGCTAGCCCGACTCGCGGAATCCAGTGAAGCGATCAACTATGAAAATGAGTCTGTGGGTGATCACACATCACCGATGGTCAGCACGGTGGCCAGTGTGGATTCTGGGCCTGCGAGCCACTTCACTCCGCGGGGTGACACTTACCCCGTCATTCCGCGGAGCGAAGCGACTCGCGGAATCCAGACTAGTGATCAACCACAAAGATGAGTCTGTGGATCATCACCTGTCACTGACGGGCACTACTGTGACGTGGTGGGGTAACTGGGTACGGTGGCAGCACAGAAAAAGCGGGAGGAAACGGATTTAGTGGATTTTTATCCGAAAATGGCCCTCGTGCACAATGCAGTGATAGCAAAAGTGGCTTCAGGGGACTCGTGCAGCCGATTTTTTCCCTGTTTACCTGATGAAAGTCATGGTTTTTCTGGTCGTGGTCATAGTTTGCCCGGTCAGAGTTGTGCACGAGAGGCGTTTTCGGATAAAAAGTCCTTCCTTCCGTGGATTCTCTGTGGTCTGGGACAGTATAGGATTACGATCCTCTAAGTGCTCTGCCTGGTGGTCGCGGAGAATCAGCCGCCACGTGACGTTTCTAGGTATTCGCCGTTAAGCAGCTGCGGCCAATGGACACCATGAAACGGCGAAGTCGCCAGCGGCCGGCAGTGTTGTCACACATCGGCAAAAAGTCGGGGCCCCATGGGGGCAATGAAAACAGAAAAGACAGATGCGCAGGTCGAAGAGAAACTCCCTTGACTAGCAGAAACATCAGAGCCGCCTTGCGGAATCGAACCGCAGACCTGCTCATTACGAGAGGGTAAGGACGGCTCCAAGACTGGCTCTTACGCCTAAGTTTAGCTGATTTGAGTGCATGAAATGCACCGGATGATGACTTGGGAGCAATGAGGGAGCAATCACCCAGAACCCGCCTATCGGTGTAGAAATGCTCGAAGTGACTAGTAATACGGACAGTGATGACATTGTCTTGAATCCAGCAGACGAAGCTGCACTCTTAGTCATGGAGTTATTCGAGGCTGACTTACTCACCAAGGAGGATGAACGCTCCTCTACCCCTGGACTTGACTCCATGGCGGGGTGCCATACCCTGAATGAGGGAGTGACCTCACAAGGGAGAGGTGCCAGGGTCCCGGACAATGCCCTTACTGCTTCCCAGGATGAGATTTCTGGGCATTGTGTGGGTGGCACCGTGAGCGAAGCTCCTCCCGCTGTTGGGGTCGCGGTTGAGGGAAAAGACGGCACCATTAGCCATGGAGTCAAGTCCAGGGGTGGAGTCGTGCGGGCATCTGGTCCCAGTTCTATCGCGCCGATAGGCGCGGGACGGGGCGCGGGCGAAGCCTGCGGACCGGACCAGCAAGACCCCCGGCGCAGTAATAACGGGGGTCAAAATGAATGCAAAGACTCATCTCCCTGGAAATTGAAACCCCAGAGCATTTGTGGTGAGAGCGCTTGTTTCTCGCATTTCGACTATTACAGCGCGACTGTGCGAGCTGACTGGCAAGCCCTCGTGCAATATCTCCAGGATGACTGTCTTGCCCTGTCTCTCAATGATCGCGGGAAGTTCGGGTATTCCCGAGCCTACGATGGAATGACTCACGACGGTCATGAGTTCACTTTGTGGTGCGATGGAAACATGGGTGCAGATCCTAGTGTGCATGGACGAGGGAAACATTCCCCTGGTATTGCATCGATGCTTCGTTCCCTGCCCTATAGTCACACAGTATCCCGAGTTGACTCCGCTATTGAATTTGAGGGTGAAGGAACCTGGGATGCTCTCTATTCTTGCCTTCTCGCCTTCGCCGAAGAACACCACATTAAAAGAAGTAGTTTCAATGATCTTGAAGAGGGCGCTCCTCATGGGCGCACTCTTTATATCGGCTCTCGGAAATCGCCTGCGTTTCTCCGGTGCTACGAAAAGGGCAAACAACTGGGAAACCCGAAGAGCACCTGGGTACGGGTTGAGCTAGTTATCCGTCCGCAAAAGAACCAGCGGGTGGAAGCATCGCGAGCGACACCTGACAACATCTGGGGCTACTGCCGGTGGGCGAGTCTTCTCGCTCCGCTGTTGGTGGAAGGTTTCGCTCCACAACTCATACGAGCCGACACCAAGAAATCCAAAGACGAATTAGACGTACGCCTGGTGAAAGCATTCCAACGACATCGAAACCTGTTCACGAACGGTATCTGCAAGTACGGCGAAGAGGACTTCTGCGAGATGATGTTCACGGCTCTGGGTCGTCGTTCTACTGTGACTGCTTCTGACTGGGGCTAGTCTGAGTCAGGAGATATTTTGACAGTCCATTGGTAGCCACGAGGGTCTGCTGGCTCATCATTCTTCACTCGGGGTTTCTTCCGCCCCTGGACTTTGATAGCAGTCTTCGTTAGATCGGCGGCCTTCATCGCATCTAGCATGTGCTTCATTTCTGGATACGTGTATCGAAGGTGACTCGAACCACTTGCACCGACTACTTGGGCTAGCCTTTGAATGAGAACGCCGTGTTTCTCGGCCTTCGCAAGATGCACGGCTGTTTCCATGGGCAACAAATCCTCAAGCTGTGACGAAATCCAGGCTTGAGCGATTGCTGTCTCCGCTGGCGATTCATCTGCCCGAATCTTAGTAGATAGCTTTACGATGCTCTCATGTAGCGGGCGCATAATCTCTTTGACAATTAGGGGATTGATCATGTCGCGCGCTTGTGCATCGTCTTCCCAGTCCCGGAGAGTTGCTTCGTTGTCTTCATAGTTCATGTCTTGATCGTATGACGGCTGAGGCATTCTTGTCAATAACTGTGTTGCGCTTTGCTCTCTCCGCATTTTGACAATTGATTTTCTTTCTAGTAATATACTTATTAACGGTGCGCCAAGCACCAATAGAAAGGAAATTATCATGGCACTGAAACCGCTTGGGGTGGCGCCCCTCCCCTGTGAACTGCCAGGGGCAACTATTACAGCTGTTGCGGTCGGCCCGAAGACAATCGACGGCAAACCTGATAGCGAACAAAAAAAGAATGAAAAACTGGTACCGCTATGGACTATTGACGCCTTCGTAACCTTTACGACTGGCAAAGCCGGTACCATGACCGTCACGGTTCCTGCGACGCAAAAACCAGCCGTCACCGGACCAGTAAAATTGGAGGGATTACGGGTAGGTCAATGGGTATCTGATTCTGGTAGGGGTGGGGGGCTGTACTGGTCCGCCTCAGCCGTTAGCCCGTTGAAGGCGGGTGTTTAATATGATAGCGCCTCTATTTGAACTGGGACTGATACTAGATAGCATAGAGGCCCTCGATGGATCCCCCAAGCTAGCTAAATTCCTCACCGCTGCCCGCGAGAAACTTGTAGAAGCCAACGGGTGGCTCGCCAAAATTGACGCCCGCGAACACCAGCTCTCAAGCGACTTAGAAAAATACTATCAAATAGCAGACATTGTGAAGAGCGCTCAGCCACTTCAGCAAGTGAAGGGCTAGACCGCAGGGGGCACACCTCCCAGGGTGCCCCCCATTTCTCGCAGGAGTATCCATGACAGAAGAAAAACAACCTATATGGCCACGTGGCTCGACGCCATGGGGCAATACTGCTGAGGTTGCTGTTTATCTCCGCGTGAACCCTTCTACCTTGTCTCGACTCCGTGGCACTGGTGAGGGTCCACCGTGGGTGGCTGTTACTGCTGGCACTCCTCGTTATCACATTGACGATGTGGACGAGTGGTTGCGTAGCAGAAAGGCTCGATGATGGGAGTGCTGAAACTCAAATCTGGGCGGTGGCAGGCAGTTCATAGAGTTGGACGGGCTTTTGCTGGTTCTGCCACCTTCAACACTAAGAAACAGGCTGAGGACTGGTTAGCTGGTGAAAAAGTAAAGGTCAGAAGTGGAATTGATCCTCGCGCGGGCAAGGTGCGAGTGCGTAACCTCTTGGGTGATTGGATAGCTACGAGAGAAATCCGCGTTGCTCCTAAAACTGCCCGAGCTGACAGGGAATTACTGCGCCTGGTGTCTCCGGCTCTAGGTGCCTTATTTGTATCGATGGTAGAGAAACGCAATGTGCAAGATTGGTTTGACTATTTGCGGAGTAAGGGCCTGTCTCGGGCTTCTATTGTTCGACACCGTGCAAGTCTGTCTGCCTTCTTTGCTTGGTGCATAGACGAAGGAAGGGTAGTTTCCAACCCAGTGTCTGCTTCCCGTGTTCCTCCACAGCTTGAAGAGCGGGTAGAGATGAAGCCCTTCTCTCTCGATGAATTGGAAGAGGTCTATCGTGCTTGTTGCGAGTTTCGTCCAGAACTTGCTGACATTGTCCTTGTTGCTGGATGGACTGGTCTTCGGTGGGGTGAACTTCGGGCGGTGCGTGTCGCTGATGTGATGCAAGTTCCGCATATGGCTATTCGTGTCTGTCGATCTCAACCAGAAGGAAACTCGGTCAAAGTGACTAAGGGGCGCAGATCACGCTCTGTACCTGTTGCTGATCGCGTTCGTCCCATAGTTGAGGATCGATGCCAGTCAGCTTCTGTCGATGATCTGTTGTTCACTGGGGTTGATGGTGGGCAATTATGGCGTACTGCCTTCTTGCGCCTTATTCACTGGAAGAAGACTGGTAGAGGGCGAAGAATCCACGATCTGCGCCACACTGCTGCTTGCTTGTGGTTATCTCTTGGGGTTGATCCTGGAACGGTTCAAGCTTGGATGGGGCATGAATCCATAGCGACTACCAATCGATACATTCACTACCTCGGCACCTCTGCTGATAAGGCGGGTCTAGCCCTTCTCAATCAGTATGGGTGCAATGAGGGAGCAATGAAAACGGAAAGGACAGATGCGCGGGTCGAAGGCTAGTATGCCCTGACTAGGAGAAACACTGGAGCCACCTTCGGGAATCGAACCCGAGACCTGCTCATTACGAGTGAGCCGCTCTACCGACTGAGCTAAGGCGGCGTACTAAGAAAGTAGCCGGACTTACTATACCGGTCGGGCTCTCTACTCGGAAAATGAGCGTCTTCCCCGCGGTGGTCATGGGTCCAGCCACGCTTCGCGCGCAGGAAGACGGGGTACGGGATGCCGTGTCGGAACCAAGCGACAGGCGATTCCCCCCAAAATGCGAGTTATGCATGACTGATAGCTCGTACTTTTTCGTGCAGGGGCCGACCTCAGGCGTACTGCCGGAAGATGCCAGGTCGATCCCTGGGGAAGAATCGTACATAAGTTGAATTTCCGGATAGAAACTCAGGTTTTCTTGGTCGCCCGATCAGTGGGAAGAGTACCTCAGTTGGTTTCGGACATCCGAGCATTCGTCGCCAATCCGGATCTCTGCAATGCTGCCCTCAGCTCGCATCTCCAACAAACGAGCAACCAACTGCTGTTTAATTTCGTACGGCGACAAAGTGTTGATGTAGATCTTCGTGTCACCCTCAAAACCAGCGACCGTAGACACCCGCCACTTAATATTGATCCTCCACGGGATGGGAACGCCAACCTTGGGAGGTACGTGGTGCCACTCCTCATTACAGGGAACCTCACGCCCGGCACCCCGATGTATCGCATGAATGAGGTCCGACATCTCGCGTACCTCCCGATCACTGTGCTCCCACGGATAAACATGATCCGACTTCGAAAAGATCTCGATCGTCGGATAGCGATGCCCAAAACCAGCGTACGCAATCGCTGAATCATTCTCGGCAATCAACAACCCGCGGCGAGCCGCATAGTCAACACCATTGTCGTTGAAGAAATTCGCATTCTCCCGTACGCGCGCTACCACCCGATCAACATTGTCCCCAAACTCGTCAATAGCGACCAGCTGTTTATGCAGATGATCAAAACTCGCACCAGCTTCTTTCAACCAATTCTGGAAAACCGCAACATAACGCACATACGGATTGCCCTCATAAAGGTTCTTCATCGCAAAAATCGTCAACCGCGTGTACAACTCATGCTCGTCCACACTCAGGCACCCCGCCGATGCCAGCTCAGCAGTAGAGCGCGCACCATCCACCCAGTGACGCCGCGAAATGACCACATCATGCCCGCCACCGAAAAAGCTATCCGCCTGCTCGATGATGCGCTCATGGTCCATCGCCGAAATCTCTTCAGCACTCATACCTGCCAGACGCATCTTCGCTGACTGTACAGCCATGACATGGCGACGGCCATGATCCGTCGACAGATAGTCTGCTTTACGCTGAGCCTCCTGTGGCGAGAGTTCAAAGCCATAATTTTCATGCCAGTACGCATAGCTGACGATCTCAAAAAGGTTAGGTACGACCCGGAATTCCGCCACAGTATCGAAGAGTTGCTCGGCAGAGGTGTTCGCCACGAGTTCCCCATCTTCACCAACAATCCTGGCCTTTTCTGGCGGGGTCTCCAAATAGCGAGCTGAACAGAAAGGACACCCATGAGTCCAGTCAGTATCAGAAACAGGACCTGCGGTCACTTCCTGACGAAGAAGGGGGCGCTCACTTCGCCCTGGTACCGTCCACACCCGAGTACCTGTTGACGGGTTGACCTGTTTGATCGTCCCATCAGCCATCGTCATCAAGTACGCCGGTTCTTCCCTGACAGGTTTTCCCATCGTCTACTTCCTCACCTGGACACTGAGAGGGAGTCACCCCCCGTACTCATCAAAACCACAACGAGTCTACAGGCCACGAGCCGCTACCTTCGTACGTTCCATGAAGTCGAGCCCAACAAAGCCAAGAACGCCTCAACCCAGCATTGGCATTGTGGCACTCGCTTCACTTTCGTGGCACAGTTAATACCATGCAACTCCTTGTCGTTGATGATGATCAAGCCGTACGCGATTCCCTGGCGCGCTCCCTGACGTACACCGGGTACCAGGTGACCACTGCCACTGACGGGATTGATGCCCTGGCTAAACTCTCCAACGGGCATGTCGATGCCGTCATCATGGATGTCATGATGCCTCGACTCGATGGCCTCGAAGCCACACGCATGCTGAGATCTTCAGGGAACGACGTACCCATTCTCATCCTGACAGCCCGTGATGCGATCGAAGATCGCGTCGATGGACTCGACGCTGGCGCTGACGACTATATGGTCAAACCTTTCGCCCTCGATGAACTCCAGGCCCGCCTGCGCGCACTCACTCGCCGAGCCCAAAGTGGGGAAGAAGGGAACCCGCTACAGCTGTTGACCTTCTCGGATCTCACCTTGGATCCTCAAACCCGCGAAGTGACCCGCGCTGGTCGCCAGATTTCTTTAACACGTACGGAGTTTGCCCTCCTGCTGGCATTCATGGAAAACCCGCGTCGCGTACTCGAACGCGGATGGCTGCTCAACGAAGTCTGGGGGTTCGATTTCCCCACGACTGCAAACTCTCTCGAAGTGTACATCGGCTATCTTCGACGGAAAATCGAGACCGCTGACAGCTCTCGGCTAATCCACACTGTACGAGGCATCGGTTATGTCCTCAAGGAAACTGGATAAATGAGTTGGCTTGCGTCTGCGGTTGGTTCCTTTGTTCACCAAGTACGAACCTCGCTACGCTATCGACTCGTCTTACTGACAGCCCTCACCATCGTGGCGGGAGCTGCCATGGCCGGCATAGGCACCTACCAAGCTGCCCGTGTGTCACTCTATAGTCAACTTGATTTGGAGCTGCTCTCTATTGCTGACAAGGTTGCCTCACAACTAGCCTTAGATTTCCAAGGATCAGCTATCGCAGAAACCACCTCACTGGATGCTCAAAACGTGGTCGTCGTGGTTGTGGCTGCCAATGGGAACAAAGAGATCCTTGTTGGGGATCGAGACAACCCATTGATCACCACAGCTGCTGAGATTGCTGTCGCACGTATACAAACAGGATCGAGTGCACGTAATGGCACCTCAGAGGTTGGGGTCACCTATCGTGTGGTCGCCGTACCTTTCACTGATAGTGCCAACGACAACGCGTACGCACTGGTCATTGCCCGCGTACTGGAACCCACGTCAGCAAGTTTGGCAAACCTGTCACTCCTCCAGTGGATTATCGGGTTCTGCGCCGTCATGCTCTCTATCATTGCGGCCATCTTTGTTGCTGGGGCAACCCTCAACCCGATTCGCAACCTGACCGATGTCGTCGAGAACATTGCATCAGCAGATGAGCTCACCACCATTGATGTACACGGGCCTTCAGAGGTGGCTGACCTCCAACAGTCCTTCAACACGATGATGACTTCACTTATTCAATCCAGGCGACAACAGAACCGTCTCATTGCGGATGCTGGCCATGAACTTCGTACTCCATTGACGAGCCTGCGAACAAATGTGGAATTGCTGATCGCTGACGAATCTGCACAGATGCTCCCTGCTGGGGCTCGTAAAGAAATCCTCTCTGATGTGGCAGGGCAATTAGGGGAATTCACATCACTGATCAACGACCTGGTGGTTCTCAGCCGAGACCAAAGTGCGCCAGTCGATTTTGGTGAAGTTGATTTTTCGGATGTTGTTGATCGGGCTATTGCTCGCGTACAGCGTCGTGGCCCGCACCTGAACTACGATGTCGCCCTGACCCCGATCTATGTCATGGGGGATGCAGCGAGCCTGGAGAGGGCAGTGACTAATCTTCTCGACAATGCCGTGAAGTTTTCTCCCCATGATTCAACGATTCGAGTGTGGCTGGATTCTGATGGACTCGTCATCTCCGATGAGGGCCCTGGGATCGCTGCCGAGGATCTTCCCCATATTTACGAGCGTTTCTATCGCTCAGATCTGTCACGCAACACTCCTGGTACGGGGTTGGGGCTGTCTATTGTGGACCACACTATCAGTGCCCATGGGGGTACGATCGAATACGAAGTGGCCTCCAGTGGTGGTGCCCAATTCACGATTCGGATACCTGAGATCGCACCTGAGGATCCTCAGGATTCCCCCGACACAACCCTGGCCTGATCAACACACCAGACTCCACAATGAGGCAAATGTGATTTCTGGACCCTGCGAGTCGCTTCGCTCCGCAGGGTGACCGAGGAGGAGTCAGAGTGACACCCACTCCGTCATTCTGCGGAGCACTGCGAGTCGCCCTGGCGGGCTCCGCAGCACCACGACGCAGGTTGAGCGGAGAGTGCGCTTGCGCACTATCCCGAAACCAAGGAAGTGGTTGACGAACGAAGTGTGGAACACC
>WRIJ01000022.1 GCA_009782785.1 Propionibacteriaceae bacterium
CTGTTCAAGAGGGCTCTCCAGAGCACGGTGGAGTGCCTCGGCATCCTGCACGAGTGATGGACCCATGGTATTCCTCCATCTGAAACAACTATGTCTAACTGAACTAAGTGTAACACGAATCGGAGCTTCGGGCCTTCCACGTGGAGACTTGGCCTTCATAATGAACAATAACTTTCCACGCGGGCGCATTCTGAGTAGGAAGCATGTTGCTGGAGGGGTGCGTACGGTAATCTCACTGGGGTGAAGACTTCGAGACTGAGCGACCTGGCGGATCGGGTAGAGCTTGCTGCCCAGAATCTTCGCGGGGTTGTGCCTGAGACACCGCTGCAGTTCAATCAGCGGTTGAGTGAGCTGACGGGTGCGAGTGTTTATCTCAAAAGGGAAGACTTGACACCAGTACGATCGTACAAACTGCGCGGCGCCTATCAGCTCATGAGCGAGTTGAACGAGGATGAGCGCAAAGCCGGAGTGGTCTGCGCTTCGGCGGGAAATCACGGTCAGGGGGTTGCCTTCGCGTGCGGGCAACTCGGCATTGAGGGGGAAATCGTCGTACCCACCACCACGTCGCGGCAGAAACGCGAAAGGATCCTGACTCTGGGCAAAGACAGGGTACAGCTCATCGTGGCCGGGGAAACCTATGATGCTGCCTCCCACATCGCTGAAGAAACAGCGACAACCCACGGCCGCACCCTCGTACCTGCCTTCGATCACCCGGCAACCATGGCGGGCCAAGGCAGTGTCGCTCAGGAGATCGTCCACCAGCTCGGAAAGGCACCCGATGTGCTCGTCCTGCCTGTGGGTGGTGGTGGACTGCTTGCGGGGTGTGGTGCTTGGATGGCCACCCACCACCCGACCACCCGAATCGTGGGGGTGGAACCAGCGGGTGCTGCCTGTGTGAAAGCTGCTCTCGAAGCAGGGGAACCCGTACATCTTCCGTACATCGATACGTTTGTGGATGGTGCTGCCGTTGGCCAGGCGGGAACACTCACCACGGAGATCATCACTGCTCTCCAACCAGAAGTCATGGCGATCCCTGAGGGACAGATCTGTTCAGAGATCCTCAACCTCTACCAAGCCGATGGCATCATCGCAGAACCAGCAGGAGCCCTCGCTTCAGCCTCCCTGAGAAGAGGTACGAGAGACACCACACTCACCGTTGAACCTGGGCAATCGGTGGTCTGCGTACTCTCCGGAGGAAACAACGACATCTCCCGCTACTCAGAGGTGATCGAAAGATCACTGGTCTTCGAAGGACGCAAACACTACATCCTGGTCACCTTCCCCCAAGAACCAGGCGCCCTCCGCCGATTCCTCGACGACGTCCTGGGCCCCGAAGACGACATCGTACTGTTCGAATACACCAAGAAATCCAACCGCGAAACCGGTCCGGCCCTGGTGGGTATTGAATTGGGCAACCCCGATGATTTCCCTGCGTTCCTCGAGCGGTTGGCGGAGAGTCCGGTAGCCGGTGAAGTGGTTGATCCCACGTCGATTCTCTACCGGTATTTAGTTTAAATGTGGATTCTGGACCCTGCGAGTCGCTTCGCTCCGCAGGGTGACAGGAGAGGTGTGACAAGTCACGGAGTCTGTGCTCCTCACTTCGTTCGTCAACCACTTCCTTGGTTTCGGGATAGTGCGCAAGCGCACTCTCCGCTCAACCTGCGTCGTGGTGCTGCGGAGCCCGCCAGGGCGACTCGCAGTGCTCCGCAGAATAACCGTTTCGGGGGTGTCCCTTGTCTTCGCTCTGTCACCCCGCGGAACGAAGTGACTCGCGGGGTCCAGAATGCACACTGACTATGGTGGTGACAGTCAGCCGTGAGAGATCACTAACAGACTCACATTCGAGCTTGATGACCAGTCTGGATTCCGCGAGTCGGGCTTACGCCCTCCGCGGAATGACAGGGCGGGTGTCTTTTACATCAGTAGTAGTACGGAAAAGCCGACCAATCCGGGTCCCGTTTCTCCAAAAAGGAGTCGCGTCCCTCATGAGCCTCATCGGTCATGTACGCCAGCCGAGTCGTTTCCCCAGCAAAAATCTGCTGACCAATCAACCCGTCATCAACAGCGTTAAAAGCGTACTTCAACATCCGAATCGATGTGGGAGACTTTTCAGCAATCTTGCGTGCCCATTCAAGTCCGACCTTCTCCAAGTCCTCATGGGGTACGACTGCATTGACCGTACCCATCTGAAAAGCACGCTCAGCATCATAAGATTCACCGAGGAAAAAGATCTCGCGCGCAACCTTTTGACCAACTTGTCGGGCCAAGTACGCAGAGCCCAATCCGGCATCAAAAGAACCCACATCGGCATCGGTTTGTTTAAACATAGCGTGCTCTTTACTCGCGAGCGTCATATCGCACACCACATGAAGGCTGTGTCCACCACCGGCAGCCCAACCGCCCACGAGTGCGATCACTGGTTTGGGCATAAATCGAATGAGGCGTTGCACCTCGAGGATATGCAGTCGTCCGAGACGCGCTGCAGCAGTACGATCGTCCTCACTGGCAACGGAGGCACCCTCGTACTCGTACCCCTGCGACCCACGAACCCGCTGATCCCCACCAGAACAAAAAGCCCACCCACCATCACGCGGGCTCGGACCATTTCCTGTCAGCAGTACGCACGCAATGTCGGCGCTCATTCGAGCATGATCCAAAGCGATATAGAGTTCATCGACTGTCTGCGGGCGAAAAGCGTTACGTACCTCGGGGCGATTAATACCTACCCGAACACAGGGCACATCTTTGGCCCGATGATAAGTGATGTCCTCAAAGACAAACCCGGGCACCTCATCCCAGTCGCCAGCGTGAAATGGTGAATCCATGACCCTAGGAACCAGTATTCACTGTCGGCATGGCACGGGAATCCGAACACAGGACAACGAGCAGGTTCGCCACCATGGCTGCCTTGCGATCATCATCCATGTCGACGATCCCGTCCTTATCGATCCTTGTCAGAGCCGATTGAACCATCGTCACAGCTCCTTCAACGATCTTCGCGCGAGCAGCGAGTACGGCTTGTGCTTGCTGGCGCTGGAGCATGGCCGAGGCAATTTCGGGAGCGTACGAGAGTGAAGAAATGCGAGTTTCAACGATTCGTACCCCTGCAATAGCGACACGTTCCCCCACCTCTTGGGCAAGTTCTTGTGCAACCTGGTCGGTTGAACCACGCAAGGTGGCTTCCCCAGATTCGCCATTATCGTACGGGTGAATGGTGGCAATATGGCGAAGAGCAGCCTCCGATTGTACATGGACGAAGTTCTCGTAGTACTCAACCTGGAAGGTGGATTGTGCGGTGTCGTTGACCTGCCAGACAATGATGGCACCAATGACCACAGGGTTTCCTTGGGAATCATTCACCTTGATTTCGCGAGTCTCGAAGTTGCGTACCCTCACAGAGACTCGACGCTTAGACGTGAACGGAATCGTCATGCGCAAACCTGTCGCACGCACGGTGCCCACATAGTTTCCCAAGAACTGCAAAACCTTGGTTTCACCAGGTTGAATGATTGTGAAAGAGGACTGGAACAGTACAGCCACAATAATGATGACAACACCCAAAACGATCAGACCTCCTGAAGGTTCATAAGTGGTTGAACCTATGCCGATGAGGGCAATCCCGACAATCCACAAAGCGAGGAGCAAGACCACGCCGACCAAACCTGAAATGGATGGAGCAAGCTTCTCTTGGAGTCTTTTTCCTGTTACTGCTTGCATGGGTGGCTGTCCAGGTTGACCTGGCATACCGGGTGGTGCCACCTGCGGGGCGGGAGCCATCTGGACCGGCGCTGTGGGGGAAGGATATCCCTGTGCAGGGTTCGGATTCATGGTTGACATGGGTGTCCTCTCATCGGTGGTGAAGCAAGATTATCTCCCTTCCATGGTACAGCCCTGTTGGCCTTTTTCGGCGGGGCTGCACAAGGTACGCCGGGAGGTTCGCCAGGATTTGCAGTACGGTACGCCCCATGCTCTAGCGAAATGATCCCAAAAAACATCTCAACAAACGCAGAAAAGTCCCCCATATTCCCTTTGGAACCCGCTAGGCTCGGACCAAATGAGCTAAAGGAGTTCCCGTGTCTCATGAAGTGACCCTGCCCGTACTGGGTGAATCCGTGACCGAGGGTACGGTATCGCGCTGGCTGAAAAAGGTTGGTGAGACGGTCGCGCGCGATGAACCGTTGGTTGAGATCAGCACAGATAAGGTTGACACCGAGATTCCATCACCCGTTGCTGGCGTACTGGCCGAAATCCGTATTCATGAAGACGAAACTGCTGCAGTTGGTGCCGTCTTGGCTGTCTTAAACGAGACAGAATCCCAGGAGAGTCTTCTCGAGACTGCGACGATAGAATTGGCAACTGCTGAGCTAGCGCTCGACATACCTGCCGCTGCACCTGTGGCAGAACCAACCCCCGATTCCGAGCCTAAAGGTATTGCTCCTGATCCTTTCCAGATCCCTTCCTTTGTTTCTCCGCCGACCCCTCAACCGGCCGCAGATGGGAATACGGCCGCATCCCCGGAGCCTCTGACAGGAGCCACCCCACTGCCGACGGATCTGTCGGTTGAACCACCACCTGCTCCAGCGAGTTCTGACGCCACAGGACTGAACATCACTCCATCGTCTTTTGTCCCAGCTGTTGCCGCCCATGATGTCGCGGACACGATCGGCTCAGGGGCATATGTGACACCGTTGGTACGTCGGCTCGCTGAAGAAAAGGGTGTGGATTTGGCGAAGGTTCAAGGATCTGGAGTGGGCGGACGTATCCGTAAGCAGGATATTTTGGCTGCAGCATCCACTCAGATGTCTCCAGAACCCCAAGTTGTTGATGTATCTGCACCCGAAGCGTCCCTCCCGCAATTGGCTATGACAGAAGCGGAACCACTAGTGGAGCCGCTTCCTAGTGATGCTGAGATTGCGCCAGCGAAGACTCGGGCAAAGAAGACTGTGGAAGAACCTGTGGCTCCTGAAAAGGTCAGTGATCGTGGAACTGAACCTATCGAAGAGGATTCCACAGACATGACTGACCTTCTCGATGAGGACGATTATGAACCTACCCCACAGAAGGTGAAGATTCCTCCACGTACTCGCAAAACCCGTCGCAAAATTGTCGAACCAGAGCCCGAATTGGATGACGACTTCGACGATGATTTTGACGACGAACCTGAACTTGCTGGTACGACAGAGAAGCTCTCACGTATGCGTGCCACGATCGCTACGCGCATGGTGGAATCCTTGCAGAGCTCCGCGCAGCTGACAGCTACTGTCGAAGTGGACCTCACGTTGATTGCACGCCTGCGCCATCGGGTGAAGGATGAGTTCGAAGCGCGCAAGGGTGTACCGTTGAGTTTCTTGCCGTTCATTGCCAAGGCAGCCCTGGAAGCACTCAAGGCGTACCCGAAGATCAATGCCAGCATCGACATGGATGCAAAGGAAATCATTTATCCTGATGGTGAGCATCTGGGTATTGCGGTGGATACGACCAAGGGGCTCCTGGTTCCTGTGATCAAGTCTGCTGGTGACTTGACGGTCTCCGGGTTGGCGAAGAAGATCAACGACCTGTCGACTCGCGCTCGCAATAACAGGATCACTGCTGATGAGTTGACTGGTGGTACTTTCACGATCACGAACTATGGTTCTGTGGGTACGCTGTTTGATACTCCGATTGTCAATCAACCACAGGTGGCGATCTTGGGAGCTGGAGCGATTAGGAGGCGGCCGGTCGCTGTTGATGATGCTCGTCTGGGTGAAATCGTCGCTATTAGAGACATCATGTATCTGTCTTTGTCGTACGACCATAGACTCGTTGATGGCGCTGATGCAGCTCGATTCCTTGTCATGATCAAAGATCGACTTGAGGCGGGAGATTTCGGCTCAGAATTCTGAGTTCTGAGTCAACATCGTTAGAATAGTGCGGCAATCCCGTACGAACATCGGAGGATCATGGCCAGCGAACGCGCAAAGAAGCTTGCCGCCGAACAGAAGGCCGCCATCAAGGCAGAGAAGCTGCGCAAGAAGACGTCGGAAGACCCCCAGGATTGGGGACGCGGACGCCAGATGCGCGAAGCGTTCTCAGTAGTCAGGAAGAACGACAAATTGGCCGTACCTATGATGGTCGGTGGTTTTCTTCTCAGTGTCGGTCTTGGATGTTTGCTGGCATTCGTTGTTGGGCTCAAGCCGTGGTGGCTGTGGGTCGTTTTCGGGGTCACCTTCGGTTTGCTTGTCCCGATTTATGTTCTGTCGTGGCGTCTGAAAGGTGCAATGTTTAAGCAGTACGCTGGACAGCCTGGCGCAGCCGAAGTTGGGCTCAACCTTTTGAACAAGAAATGGATCAAGGATCCTGTCATTGCTGTTGATCGTCACCACAACATCGTGCATCGCGCTGTGGGGCCTGCAGGGATCGTACTCGTTGGAGAGGGCCAACCTGGTCGTGTACGTGAAATGCTCGCTACAGAAACGAAACGTCATGAGGCCATCAAATATTCAGTGCCTGTCACGAGCTTGTTGATGGGTGATGCCAAGAACCAGGTTCCTTTGTCGAAACTTGATAAGCAGATCAAGAAGCTACCCAAGGTCATTAAGGGTTCTCAAGTGACCGAGATCGCCGCACGGTTGAAGGCGCTTGACGGCTCGGGCCCGAGACTTCCCATCCCGAAGGGTCCCATGCCGTCAATGAAGGGTGGGCGTGCCGCCCTTCGTGGTCGTTAAATCCCCAGAAACTCTTTCCACGCAGGAAACTCTCGTACTGCCTGTTCTTTGGCTTGGTCATAGCATTCACCGAGTAAACCCACATCGCGAGTATTGTTGGCGGCTTTCATCTGCTCAGGCATAACGAGCAGTGCCGTTCCTTGGCGTTCGAGCTCGAAGAGTTCCTCACGTGTTGCGTTGTATTTCTCATTTCGTCCAGCAATCCCCATGGCGACATTGGGGTGCTTGCGGTAGAAGAATGTGGCGAAACCCCCACCCTTGTAGGGGGTTTTTACGTACGAGCGTTCCTGGGTCAACACGACAAAAAACTTGGTGAACCCTTCTTGTTGAGCGATGGGTAGGGGGATCCCCCCACCAGCGCCGAGTGCACCATCAACGTACATGGTTCCGTCGAGGGTAACTGACGGCATCATGAGAGGGATTGCTGAGGACGCCCAGACTTTGCGCATGAGGTTGATGCGGTCCGTGATCGACTCGCGATCCCAATAGATGGTTTCCCCGAGTTCTGTATTGAAGGAACCGAGTCGCCAACGTGCAGGGTTTGCCATGAAGGTTTCGTAGTCGAAAGGTAGTGGCCCATCAGGTAGGGGTGCCTCTTCGTAGATGTGTTTGGCGTTGAACATTCCTTTGCCTTGGATCCAGGTACGCCACGAGCCGAGTTTTGGGTGTCCAGCGAAATCGACGAATGACTTTCGAGCGCGTACTGCATCTCGAGCAATATAGTTCACGGTGTTGGAGCTGCCTGAGGATATCCCGGCCACGTAGTCAAAGAAGACCCCCTGCTCGATCAGATGTGCCATGATCCCCGCAGTGTATGCTCCGCGCATTCCTCCACCTTCGAGGATCAGCGCCGTATCAAAGACGTTGCTCTCCATGCCCCTCCTTGGCTAAACGACTTCCCTTGTGCCCGATTCTACAACCACCCTGCACCTCTACTCCCGTCTTCATTCCCACCGCACCCACTGCCGTCACCCTGCGGACGGGCGACGAGCGAAGCGAGGAACACCGTCTCGCAGGGTCCAGGTATCACACTGGCCACCATGAAGAGTCTGTCAAATGTGCTCACCACCAACAGACTCCACACTGTGGCGATTGCTGATTCTGGATTCCTGCCAAGTCGGGCTGGCGCCCTCCGCGGAAAGACGGGGTAGGGGTGTTCCGAAGAATGACCGGGTGTGGGTGTTCCATAGTATTGCGGGGTGTGGGTGCTCATGGTACTGGGGGGATCACAGAACGCCGAGGTTCTCAACAAAGAGGCGCGCAACACACACTGATAGTGCCAGTATGAGTATTTCTGGTTCTCCATCTTCGATCTCAATGGTGAATCTTTGTACCGTGAATTTGCTTGTACGGGTGATGCGCCCATGAAGGCCCCCATCCATGTCACAGATGTCAAACACCTTGTTGCGTTCATCACCAGTGATGAACCAGTTGGGGCCCAGGATTCTATGATGTGTTGTTTTGGTTGTTGAATACCAGGCTCTCGACTTGTCGTACACAACCGTTGCACTCAGCACGCCATCTTGATAGATATCGAGCGATGGCCGAAGGGAACGAGTGCTGAATAAACGACTCTTCAAGGTGGCAAGAGTCTGCCTCCTCATGTTTTGAAGTATGAAGCCTAAACCAATGGGAGGCTTGATCTTAGCTGTGAAACAGTTAATGCGAGCATCATTTTTGATGGTGTACGAATCTGCACCTTCAGAAATGGTGAGCTTGTCTTGTTCCAAATAATAGGTGGTCACTTCTGTGCCCCCCAATTGTGCGCAGCATTGTAGGTGAATTTCGGTGAGGTGCCAGTGGGTTGGGCGGGCACCAGGAGGGGTGGCGGACCGGACAGGGCAGTCTCCTCGTCCACGGGCGAGCGATATCCGCGGGCGATCCTCCAGGCAATGACCGCGAGACAGATTGCCCAACCGGTGACGATGGCTTCGATGGTCAACACCCCGACGTGCCCTCCGATGTAGAGAACAAGGGAGGCATCAACCGCAGTGTGTAGGGCGATAGCGAGCAGGAAGTACGACCATTTGCGCTGGCGTACTGCACAAAACACGATCACACTCAGCGAAATGTGGATACACATCGCGGTGATGCGTTCGAACAAGCCAATAGATAAAGCGAAAGGATTCGTGGCTGCGACTTGTTGCATAGATTGGGCAATCACTTCGGCTTGGCTGGGAGCCAAAGCTTCGAGTGCGCTCAATCCACCAGCGTTGTACATGAGGATGAGTACGAGCGTACTGACCATGGATAGAGTGAACACCAGCCATACTTCGATGCCGCCATGTCCGACCCCGTACATCAGGGAATCCCCAATAGCATTCTTCTTTTTGAGCAACCATTTGAAGGCGATGAAGCGCCCAAATTCTTCGACGAGCCCTGCACGCAAGGCGAGTACGAGGGTGAGGATGATGGGGCTCGCGATGAGTTGCTGCCCGATCACTGAGGTGGCCACTGCAATGATGAAGCAGACAAAGAATACCCCCATCCCCACAAAGAAACTCGATGCACGGACTTTGGTGAAGCGCCTCACCACGTACCACCCGATGATTGGCATCAGCAGCGACACCACTACGAGGGCACTGATGGTCACAACATGTACCGTGGGAATCATGTTCCCATCGTACTTCGGCTATAGCTGTTGTGAACTCGTGAAAAGCTCGTGGTTGTCCCTTTCATTGCCAAACCCATCATCATGTGCCCCAGCATGACGTTCCCATGCACAGTTAACGCCCATCAGGGTCGTTTTCTGTGCGCTCGAGCAACACGAAGGGGGTACGCGCCGTGGTCATCATATTACCCGCCTGAAGCCCCTCACCGTCATTCTGCGGAGCCCGCCAGGGCGACTCGCAGTGCTCCGCAGAATGACGGGGTAATTGCTATGCGCAGGTTTCTTATATGATGTTTTCCCTTGTGAGCTCCCATTTGTCCCACATGGAATTTGCATTTCGCCGGGGGGGGGGGGGGTCCCTTTTTAGAAAAAACTTTCCTCACAAAGGGGGGGGGGGGGCAGAGGGGCCGGGAAAAAACCCGGGGGGAAAACTTCCC
>WRIJ01000023.1 GCA_009782785.1 Propionibacteriaceae bacterium
AGATGAGGCCACACCAGAAGCTGTTGCAGCGGTGTGGGAGGAGTTGAGACAGCAGTGGGCTGAGGCTGATGCCATGGTGAAGCCACGGCGTAGGAAGCGGCCCAGTAATGAGTAAGAGTAAGGCTTCGCAAGGTGGCAACAAGCCCGACAACGTGCGTTATGTCACCGAAAAGGAAATCGCGTGAATCAAAAGAGTAAACACCGAAGCTGGCACAAGTTAGCAGCTGGGGCACTGTGCTTTGCGCTATTAGCTACAGTGAGCGGTTGCGTTGGCGGGCCTAGGGAACCTGTACCACCGAAAAGGCCATCAATGGAAGAAGCGACGCAGTATATGCTCGATGTGCTTCACTACCGCTACGGAGAGGATTTCGAGGTTGTTAGGTCCAGGAAAGTGTCGCACGATCCGTTGCCGTACTTTGGTCGCCATTACGCCATGACCGCTCGCGTGGTGGGAACCACCGATAAGAATAGCGAGTTCAATGCTTCGTGGGAGGTGAAGAAAGGGAAGGTGGTTCTCGACAATTACGCCAGTCTCGCGTTGCACCCAGAGCTTTATGTGAAGTCTCAGCAACTCGTAGAAACCATGTATCAGGAATATGCGCTGTCGATTGATGTTCATGCGTGGACTGGTTTCGAGTATGTTCGCGGGGATGGCCGCTATACCGCCGATCACCCAGGTGTTTATGTTCTCGTTGGAGTGCTCTGTGACGGTATGAGCAGCCAGGAACAATTTGAGCAATATGTGCAGCCACTGGAGGAGGGTTTACCTGAGCTGGGAACACAATTTGCCCACGTCAGTCTTCGCTGCTTCGACGAGGAGGATTATGCGACAGTCAAACAACTCGTCGCCGAGGATGCTGACACTCGCGACTGGCCAATAACGACCATGGCTACATGGTTTCGTTGGGAGGGCGAATGACACAGCCAGGATGATACACCGACACTAACGGGCAACCAGGTGCATTGAGGTACTGGGATGGAACCCAGTGGGTGGCAACAAGCCCGATAACGTGCGCTATGTCACCTCATCCTGGATAGAGATTGCTTGGATATCCAGCCCAGTCTGGGCGAATAAATCCAGGAAGTCTCGTCGTCACCTACTTGCGGAAACTCTCGCTGTTCGGAATGGCCTTTCACCACGATGGCAACAACACAAGCGACCACCACACCGCAAAGAAACAACAGCACTGCATGAATCCTGGGGTATAGGACAAAATGTGTGTCTGGTTTGGGGTGTTCTCGCTAGGCAGATGTTGTGTTTGTGGGGGTTCTAAGGTTTGAGACCTTAGAGGATGGCTATTCGCAGGTTCTCTTTTGAAGTTGATGTAGCGTCCAACTAGGAATACGACATCTCCGATTTGATGGGTGTATAGATTTTTCTAAAGTCAACGAGAATCCTCACGTGCTGGATCTTCCGTACTGCCAAACCCAAGACGAGCCCCTCGGCGACTGTCTAGCCCGGAGGGCTGAAGAGATCTAAGCGATACAGGAGGGAGGCTAGGAAACTTGCCCGCGGTGGGTCCAAGGCGCGGAGAGTTAGTGCCCTAACCCATGATGATGGTGACCTCGGAATACTCTGAGACGAGTGTTCCCGCTTTTGGTTCGGTTCCTTTGGCAAGGTTGAGAGCCAAACCCGTGCCATAGTCATCTCTAAACTTGATGTTCTGTTTAGCGTTCTTAATGTACTTGGCAAGCTCAGCATTGGCTTCGTCGCGACTCATCATTCTCACATCAGGGATTTTAATCATTCGGGGCCCCTTAGAAACAGTCAATTCTACGGTGTCACCCTTGTACAGGGTCCCATCGGAGGGTTTTTGTACGGCGATCAAACCCTGGTCGTACTGGGAATGCTCCTCATCTGGTTTGATGGTGACCTTGAGCCCAGCAGCTTCAAGTTTTTTAACAGCATCATCTTTCGATTTGCCAGTGAAATTCTCCACCTTGATCGGTTGGCGTCCTTTCGAAACAGACAAATCAATGACAGTGTCTGCTTTAAGCATTTCCCCTTTTTCTTGGGAAGCTTTGACAACCTCTCCCGCAGGAGCCTTGTCATGGAAGACCTCGGTTTTCTCACCGACAGCCAAGTGGGAATTGTGGATCGCATCCTCTGCTTCCTGGAGTGTCATCCCAACAACGTCCGGCATGGGATAACGCTCAGGGCCTTGAGAAATATAGGCAGTGAAAGTCGAGGACTTTCGTACGCGCTCCCCAGCTTCGGGAGTAGTGCGAATCACCATACCTTTCCCCACAGTCTCCGAATATTCCGAGGAGGTTTCCAGAGTTAAGTGATGTTCCGCTGCTAGTGTGTGGGCATCGCCTTCACTAATACCGGTGATCTCTGGGATTGTTGTCCACATCCCGAAACCGAGCCACCACGCGAAACCAAGAACGACCAGGGCAACCGCAGAGAGTATCACTAGTGGTCTGCGAGGTATCTGGCGGCGCCTACGATCACTGGATGCCTTCCGAGGACGCAATTCACCGTCATCGGTGCTTTTCTTTGCCGGGCGTGGCAGGTCTCGAGCTGCATGTGCAAGCTTCGTCACCATGGGGGTCTTAGTGTGTACCGGGGTATCATCACTGGGAGTGAGTACGGGCACCGGACCCGCCAATTCTGGGGGGGTGACTGGTGTTTTCTCCACACTGGAGGTGAGGGAAGAGAACTCTTCCACGAGTGAAGGATCTGTGGTTTTTCCTTCTTCCACCATTCTGCGCACGAGAGAAATCTTCTGCTGGAGAAGCCGCCCATTCGACCATCGCAGGTTGGGATCACGTTGAGTGCAGGCCGCAACGAGCCCATCCAGATAGTCTGGAATCCTTGATTGGAGCTGGGAGGGGAGTCTTGTTGACGGTGCCGGGACATCTTCGTTCATGTGTTTCCACAACACTTGTGAAATGTCTTTGCCTGTGTGTGGCTTGTGGCCAGTCAACATTTCGTACAGAACAATCCCTGTGGAATATACATCTGATGCTTTAACTGCTGTGCCCGTTGCTGGAATCTCTGGTGCGATATAACTAATCGACCCCATGATGACCCCTTGGGAAGCAGCAGAGGTCGTCGCTGAAATCTCTTTAGCAAGGCCAAAGTCGGTCACCTTGAGCTCTCGATTATTGGTGATGAGCACATTCTCAGGTTTAATATCACGGTGAATGATTCCTGCTGTGTGGGCGGCTGAGATCGCCTTAGCTATTTCGTCAGCATAGGCCAGGGCTGTGGCGATAGGTAAAGGTGCAGAGGACTTGATGATCTGACGCAGTGACTGACCACGGACATACTCCATCACAATATAGGGACGGTCCCCAATGAACCCCTGGTCGAAAACAGCAACGATATTGGGGTGCGAAAGGATGGCCGCAGCTCTGGCTTCACGATCGAAACGCTCCACGTAATCTGGGTCACCAGAGAGATCAGAATGGATGACTTTCACTGCGACCGGACGACCAAGCCTGCGATCGATGGCCCGGTACACCACGGCAGTACCGCCATGGTCAACGCGTGCGCTTATCTCATATCTGCCACCCAAGACAGAGCCAATGAGGCTGTCAGGACGAGACGTAGACAATGGGCACACTCCTGGAGACGTAGTAATCCACACTCGAGTCTAAGAAAGATTGAATGCATTTGGTGTGAGGCTCACCGCGAAAGCGGATTTCTGTGATCTGGACGCTCGCTTGCTCCAGTTCAAAATAGAAGTGCAATGGGCCCTCGTGGGATAATCTGGAGACATGACTGTCATGTTTTCGCCCGCCATGCGACTAGCCCACACGTTCGTGTGCGTATCCACCGGGCTGCATGAAGATATCGAATCCTGGACTTCGTGGTGTCGCGAGATGGCCCATAGTGGCGTGGGAATGATCGCAGTCCAGGATGACACATGGGATCGTACCTTTGCTGACCAGATCCTCAGTGCAGCCAGAGCTGCTCACCCCAATGGACTGATTGCTGCGTGTGAGCCAGTTGATCGGAAGGTCAGTACGGATGTTGCCCATCTCAGCGCTTCCAGAAATGTTAAAAGGTGGGTGAATCGCCTCACCGGGTGTCAGATTGATACCCACGCTCAGGCGACCAGAGCACTGAAAGCAGGT
Source organism: Propionibacteriaceae bacterium (assembly GCA_009782785.1). Lineage (GTDB taxonomy): Bacteria > Actinomycetota > Actinomycetes > Propionibacteriales > Propionibacteriaceae > WQYJ01. The sequence continues at coordinate 4,087 of WRIJ01000023.1, forward strand.
TGCGATTACTTGGTGATTGATGCATCCAATGAAGACCTGCTCCGCTCCATGGCTGATCTGAGCACCGAGAATCCCGCCCTTGTGTGGTTTGTTAGTGGCTGTACGAAATTCCGTGAACTAACCAGGGCGACCGATCTGGGGGCGACACGGGTGTGGATGAGTGGCGAATCGTCAGGTAAAGTCGAGAAATGGGCGAACCATTGCCGCAAGCTGGCCACCCCATCTCCACTGTCCATCAAACAACTGTGAGAAAGCCCCCCATGTCAGCCACCCTCTTTGATCATCACCATCCACTGACCCAAGAGTTTTCAGAAGCGATATATACCAGCTTGGAATCTTTCTTGGAAACTCAGCGACAGTCGCTGGAGGTGGCAGGTGTAGGGGCGAGTATGGAGCCATTGTTTAACCAGGTGCTGCACTATGCCCAAGGTGGGAAGAGAATTCGGTCAGCTTTCTGTGTCTGGGCCTACCTTGGTTTCAGTGGCCAGGACCCTGACAGTGCTGTGATGGATGTCGCAGCGAGTTTAGATCTTCTCCACATCAGTGCCCTTGTTCATGATGACGTTATCGATCGTTCCCAAACGCGGCGCGGAGGTCCCACGGCACATCGTTGGTTCGCCGAAGAGCACACTCGAAACGCGTGGAGTTCAGATGCCGATCACTATGGAATGTCTGCCTCTATTCTTTTGGGTGACCTGCTCGCCATGTGGTCAGTGGCGCTGATGGAACAAGCCGCCATTCCTTCCGCGAGCGCCCACAAGATTCGGCCCTTGGGTGAAGCAGTACGAAGTGAGGTACTCGTTGGCCAGTATTTGGACCTCCTCGCAGAAAGTCGACCTCTTGATGCCGATAGGGTCTTGGCGGATGCCCGGCTCGTACTGGATTACAAAACAGCAAAATATACCGTGGCACGCCCGACACAAATCGGTGGCGCACTGGGGGGAGCTAGTGATGAAGCACTCGACCAACTCGGTGTTTTCGGAGCGCATATTGGGCGGGCCTTCCAGTTGCGAGATGACGTACTGGGGGTCTTTGGAGATCCAGAACTGACAGGTAAACCTAGTGGTGATGATCTGCGGTGTGGGAAGAAAACCATACTGGTGGGGTATGCCCTGCGCGATATGTCTGCTCCCGCGCGACAAGAATTTTTCACGTTGTTGGGTAAAGCTCATCTCAGTGAAGCAGAGGTGAATCGCGCTCGGGGTCTTCTCCTCGACTGTGGGGCGCTGGAGCGCACTGAGCAAGAGATTGCCCAAGAGGTACAAGCGGGGATGGTGATTCTGCCCACCCTGGGCCTGAGTGATCGTGGCCTTGAAGGATTATCCCAACTGGTCACTGCTTGTGTGGAGCGTCAATCGTGAGCTTGTGTTCCACTCTTCACCATAATGCTCGGGTGCTCTATTCTTTCGAATTCTTTCCGCCTAAGGACGATGAGGGTGAGCAGCAACTGTGGGCAACCATCAAGAAATTACAGGTGTTGAATCCAGATTTTGTGTCGGTGACCTATGGGGCTAACGGTTCCCAGCGCGAGCGTACTCTTGAACTCACCAGACGCCTCCAAGGTGAAACATCGTTGAGAACTATGGGCCATCTCACCTGTGTGGATCAGTCTCGTGCATACATCACTGAAGTCATTGACCAGTACGCTGCCGATGGTCTTGATCATATTTTCGCTATTCGAGGGGACATGCCTGCCGGGCCTAGTGCACCGTGGGAGAAACATCCCGATGGGCTCAATAACGCCACTGAACTCGTGGAGCTGGTGAAGTCCCGAGGTGACTTCTGCGTGGGGGTCGCTGCTTTCCCCGACCCTCATCCTTCGCATCACGACCCGGACCTGGATGCGCGCATCTTGACCGCGAAATGGCAAGCAGGAGCAGAGTTCGCTATCACTCAATTGTTTTTCAACCCTCGTTCTTATGTGGAACTCGTCGACCGGGTACGTAGCTTGGGTTGCCCGATTCCGATCATCCCTGGGATCATGCCGATCACGATGACCTCACAGGTGGTGAGGTTTGCCCAACTTAGCGGTGCAGAGATTCCTGCCAGCATCATTTCTCGACTTGATGAAGCTGGAGGTGACCCTCAAGAGGTACGCCGGATTGGTACCCAGATTGCCTGCGAACTGTCTGAAGAACTCATTGCTCTTGGTGCTCCCGGATTGCATTTCTTTACGCAGAATCGTTCCACAGCCACCTATTCCATTTGGAACACTCTACGGCAGTGACGCTCTCCACTGGCCGGTACGGTCAATGTCGATGGTCACCAGAATCTGTGTAGGTCGGGTGAGAGCAACATAGAGGATCCGAGGCCCGGCAATGGACGAAGAGACGATCCCATCGGGGTCAACCACGATCACAGCATCAAACTCAAGGCCTTTCGAATTCAACGGATCAAGTTGGGTGACGCGATTGGACACTGGGAGCGCTGTGCGTACTAGGTCTTGGTAGGGTTGCTCACAGATGATCCCAATAGTTCCCTCGACTTCTTCGAGCAACCGATCAACTTCGCTCGCCATGGTTGACCCCAGGTCATGACTGGGGCTGACGAGTAATCGTGGTTCTATCCCAGTCGATCGTACAGGCTGAGGTATATCGCAATTGGGCTCTTTCGAGGTGATGTACGCAGTGGCCAGGTCGTAGGCTTCTTGGGGTGAACGATAGTTCGTTGTCAGATGGTAGGTGCGTTGTTCACGATTCCCTATCAGGGAATTCAATACGCGCAAGGGTTCTTCACGATCTGGCCATGAGGATTGTGCCGGGTCTCCGACCACTGTCCATGATGCTTGGGAGCCTCGCCGGTGGATCATTCGCCACTGCATAGGAGTAATATCCTGCGCCTCATCCACCAGGATATGGGCGTATGTCGTGTGCGGTGTTCCCTCTTCGTGGTGTCGGTGATCGGTGAGACGATCAGAAATGGTCACCACTTCATCAATATTGTCGGCGAAGACAACACTGTCATGGTCTTCTTTTATGGGTATGGGCCCTAATTGTTGAGCTAATTCATCGAGAAGCGGAATATCGCCAATAGTGGGTTCATCTTTGTTAATGGAAGCGCTCAAAATGGCCGCCTGGTCACCGCTGAGGCTACTCAGTGAGGTGACGAGTGTGGGATCGCACAGTCGGGCCAGGGTCTCGGTGGGGGTCAACAGCGGCCACCAGGAATCCATGTAGGGAGTGAAGGCCCACGAACTGCGTACCAGGTCATCGAATTCTTTGTGGTCTTGTGTGAGACCAAGCCCACTAGCTTGGTGCCACAGGGCATCAATGATCTGAGTTTCGGCCATGTCACGACCCTGGTTGTAGGGGTGTCGGCTTAAGGCATCACGGCGGATGCGAGTGAGCTGTTCAACATCGACGGTCAGTACTTCCCCTTTGACAATGACATGGAGCACTTGGGTTTCTTGGGGAGGATGTGCGACCACATTGGTCAGGAGTTCTACCATCGCTGTGTCTCCCTTGATGACCCAGGCGTCATCCTTGTCGCGCCTCGAGCTGGAGAACCCGAGGACATCGTGAGCGATATGCCCGATGGGCAACAATGTCACTGTTTCTTCCCCCAAAGAGGGGAGCACCTTTTCGATGTAATCAATAAATACTGATGAGGGGCCAATGACGAGGACCCCACCATTGGTGAATCGTCGACGGTGGGTGTACATCAAGAATGCAATGCGATGGAGTCCAACAACTGTCTTTCCCGTACCGGGGCCTCCAGTGATGAGGGTATATCCCTGATGCGGTGCTCGAATGACCTCGTCTTGTTCCGCTTGGATGGTAGCCACAATATCTGCCATGGTGGCTCCACGTTTGCGATCAAGGGCTTTCATCAGTGCCCCATCGCCAATGACAGTCATATCTTCAGGGATCTGGTGTGGAATCAGTACGTCATCTTCTATTCCTGTGACAGTGTCATCGCGTGAGGACAGTACGCGTCGGCGTACTACATCCATGGGCTCAACGGGTGTGGCCCGATAGAAGGGTTCAGCTGCCTGGGCCCTCCAGTCGATGACCAATGGATCATAGTCATTTGTCCGTACGCCTAAGCGCCCAATGTATCTTTTCTCTGTATCCAGGAAGTCGAGGCGCCCGAAGACGAGCCCTTCATGTTCGGAATCGAGGTCAGCCATCCGGCGAGCAGCAAGAAAGGAGAAGGCGTCACGCTCGAATAGTGCTGTGGAGTTCTCTTCTCGCATCCAAGTTTCTCGGTCTGCAGTGAAACGGGCCTGGGATTCTGCGGCTAGTCCTTTAGCGGAAGTCACGGCAAGGCGCAGGTGGTTGAAGACCACATCGACATATTCCTGTTCGCTAGCGAGCTCCCGCTCCAAGGATGACTGGTTCGTCACATGGACTCCGATCTGATTCCCGAAAAGTTGCTAGCCTCCTAGTCTAGCTCACTATCTGCTGTGTGATCTACGAACCTTTCTGACAACTAACAAACGTGAGCCAAACATGAATCCACCCGTCCTCTCCGGACATTCTTCCATGAGGCAAGCGTGGCACTTCCCGGACGTTTTAGCTGGGGTTAGTCGCGAATTTGACAGAGGTGAAGGGCCTAGGGTACCTTTATCTAGCCCGAGGGAGTGAAGTGCTGATCAGATGAATCAAGCACTTATCACCACCGGTTTCTTTATCCGACATCATCACTTTTCTTTGATGGTTTTGTGCGCTGATTTTGGACGAAGAAGGCCAAGAAGCCGGATTGACTAAGGTCGAAATTCTCGGTAGACTTGGCTAAGTTGCCCCAAAACCGAGGCGAGAGCCAAAGTAAGGGTCGCACCTGAACCTTGAGAACTCAATAGCGTGCTTAAAGTCAATGCCAAATAATGCACTAAATAAACAAAATTAAGTGCCCCGATCTTGGCTGATTTATCAGACCAAGACGGTTCCTTTGATATATTTGATATATCCTAAATAATAAGAGATATGTCAGGATGTCAAACCCAAAGTTGACCACTGACTGATTCGTCAGACGGTGGATATTTTTTCAACGGAGAGTTTGATCCTGGCTCAGGACGAACGCTGGCGGCGTGCTTAACACATGCAAGTCGAACGATTAAAGCCCCTTCGGGGGTGTATAAAGTGGCGAACGGGTGAG
>WRIJ01000024.1 GCA_009782785.1 Propionibacteriaceae bacterium
TCGCGGGTGTGCTAGCTCAGCTAGACCGAGATAATAAACTGCCTTCTCTACGAGTTCTTGGTGGGTCATGTTAGCCTCCGATCTTGATGCCACCGCGAACAATGAGATTAGGAGTCTCACCTGGTGACTTGATAATGATGGTCATGTTGGGATACTTCTCACTGAATAATTTAATCGCTCCTGACGCAACATTGGAATTCTCCCCTAATCCTGCTTTGCAGGATGAGCTGAACCCGTGTCGTTGACCGAGTCACCGGGCTACGCACCTGGCGACAGTGGCATCTCCAAGTGTTTGGAGTTGTTGAAGCAGTGCAGAGTCCTTGCCTGCTTCTTGCCCTAGACCTCGCGGTCATCAAGGTTACTATCAGGAGAAACACCATGAGCGATCTCAAAACGCTCAAGATCCGCCAAACGCGGGGACCACACCTGAAGTAAAAGAATGCCCAAACCAGCAGGAAGATTCACCCTCCCACCATTCGTCAGATCCCATTTCACACCCTCCTGCCCCCACAGATGCCCAGTAGGTTCGAAACCCAAACAAGCGGAGATCGTCTCCACCATCGATGGATATACTCGCCTCGCTACAGCGCATCCATCAACCTCATTTGAGCCAAAGGTGTCACTAACATAACAATCTATCTGGGCGATCTCCCCCCCCATAGGTGTGAACGAAGCGGTGGTAAGTGAAACTGAGAGGTTCGTTTTGGCAATGCTACGACTGAGCTGTTCCCACCCAAGACGCAATATCATGTCCTGCGTCTCCGTCGCGGCAATCGGCCAAGTCATTCCTAGGAGAGTGTCAAGGATAAATTTGATCTCTTCATCACTTACAACCCTAGCTTCGGTCATTCTTCTGGTCTCCGCTCTTTCTTAGTGGTGTTGGTAATGGTTTCTTAATTATCTCAGCCATCCCAGCAAGTCTAGTTTACTGGTGTCGATAATGAATTCTGTTGTTTGGATATGGCCGAACTGATCTGGTCTGATTTCTCTATATCGCAGTGTCACAGACCCATCGATGAGGCCTTGACGTAGCTGTGGATCAGCCATGATCGCGTCGCGTAGCGCAATATCTTCACGCAGTATCTCATACAGATACGCAGTAGAACCTTGATGGGTCTTGACTTCCACCCCACCAATATCAAGAACCTTCTTAGTTCCCAGTTCTGCTGATGGGCCTTTGCATTCCTGAAGCACCAGTTCAAAACGATCACTCGACAACCATGCTTGATCAATACTGCCACTGCCCGGTCTAGAGCTAATCTTCAGCGGTGTCAAACCCTCCCGCGCAGCAACCTCACGACCAGCCAACTCACCAAAAGCCTCACCAATTGTTGTCTGGGCACCCAAGGCCATCCTTCGCTCTAATGAAGCGGCTGCCAAGTCGTCAATTTGTTGAGAAAACGCTAAGTCGTCTTGGCTGGCCTCTCTCCGAAGATCGCGAAGTGTGCGATCTGCTTTCTCTGCGTTGAGGTCTTTTGTTGTGATGTGGGTGACGGGTTGGTTGGGGTGTGTGAGGTTGTGTTGGTCGATGGCACGGTTGAAACTGTTGACTTCGTTGGTGAGCTTGGTGGAGGCTTCGGTAGCGGTTTCAACCGCAGTATGACGTGCCGCTACTGCTTCGGTGAGGTGTTCTGGTATAGGATCGTTCTTTCCTATCACCCAGTGTGATTCACCTTTCTGTGGGATGGGGTCTTGTGGACTCCATGGTTCTGTTCGCGGTGAATCAGCAACCGGGGATAGGTGTTCCCTGGGCGTGGTGGGATGGGCTGGTTCTAGGTGGGGGTGTGGATGTGCAGGCTCTACAGGATGTGGTGTGGGGTGGGCTGGTTCTGGGTGGTGTCGTGGTGTGGGATTGTAGTTGACCCCATAATCCGGACACTGAGATGGCGGGATTTGTTCTCGTCGGGAAGGATGTCCTTATGGGATCGAAGAGAAGAATATACACACCGGAGTATCGTCGTGAAGCAGCGAGGTTGGTGATTGACACGGGTAGGCCGATCGCCCAGGTGGCCAGGGAGCTTCAACTGGGTGAGCAACTATTGGGTCGCTGGGTGCGCCTGGAGCGTGACCGGATGGGGCTGGCAGAGGCCTCTGGGTTGTCTGAATCTGAACGGGTTGAGTTGGATCGGTTACGTCAAGAGAACGCGGAGCTGAGACTGGATAATGAGTTCTTGGGAAAAGCCGCAGCCTTCTTCGCAGCCAACCAACCAGGCAGGAATGCTTCACGTTGATTTTCGCGGAGAAGGCGAACTATACGATCACCCGGATGTGTCGCCTTCTTGAGGTTGATCGGCGTCGTTACTACGAGTGGGTTCGATACCGCGACCGTGAACCGAGTGCTCGTGAATGCCGCCTGGTGGAGCTCACTCAAAAGATTGTGGCTAGTCATGAGGCTTCTGGTGGCACTTACGGGGCTCCCAGGGTTCACGCTGATCTGGTTGAAGCAGGTGAAAAGGTGTCAGTGAAAACCGTGGGAAAGCTGATGCGGCAAGCAGGAATAGCGGGCATCAGTCCTCGCTCATGGCGCACAACCACCACTATTCCAGGTGTCAACCCGTTCCCAGTGGGTGACCTCGTGGGCAGGAGGTTCGATCAGGGCATGAAGGACACCATCTGGTTGTCTGATATTACTTATCTGCGAACTGGTCAGGGTTGGGCTTATTGCTGTGTGGTCACTGATGGGCACACCCGCAGGGTGCTGGGTAGAAAGATCACCGATCATATGCGTGCCGACCTGGTTGAGGACACCCTCACCCAAGCGGTCACGCTCCGTGGTGAACTACCCGATCGGATCGTGTTCCATGCTGATCGCGGATGTCAATACACTTCTGAACAGATCGCACTGGTCGCCCAGGGTTTCAAACTACTACGATCCATGGGAGCTACTGGGGTGTGCTGGGATAACGCCCAAGTCGAATCATTCTGGTCCACCCTGAAAAACGAGTACTACCACCGGCATGTGTTCACCACCATTGAGCAAGCCCGTCAAGGTGTTTACACCTGGATTGATTCCTGGTACAACACACAGCGCCGTCATTCCAAGATCGGGCATCAAAGCCCACTACAATACGAACAACAGCTCGCCACAACGGCGAGCATCCAAACAAGATAACTGTCCGGATTGTGGGGTCAACCTCAAGTTCGGCACAAACATCACTGTTTGTTCATGACATGATTCCTCCCGACGCGAGGCAAAACCCCACCCCATATCCATCTGATCCAAAGTCGTGTTACCAAACCCATAATATTCAGTGTTCGAATCCCTAATATGCCCATACTCTTGATAGTCCACACCACCACCACTCAACGCTAGAATCCTGGCCGCACAATCACGTTCAGCCCTGTGAAACAACGCCACCTGGACATTCACCGCTTTAATAATCTGGTTGTTCTCAGTATTCAACTCTTCATCTTGAGCCCAAGACTCAACCACGGTAGGAGTCACACCACTAGGAGCGAACAGATTCCCCCGAAAACGAAGACTCGGCTCAAAACTATTCACCCTGTCAACCAGAGACTGTGCCAGGGTTTTCAAAAGCTGCAAACTGGCCACAATCGGTTCAATATCATCAGCGAACCCACTCAACGCACCACCAACAACCTCCACATTCGCTGCGAACTGGTCCATCGTCTGACCCACCGGGATCATCGCAGACCACACCACCTCATCACCAGGACCATGATACGAAGAAGAAATTGGTGCCCAATGAGAGACCACCTCCGCACCACTCTCACGCAAACTAGATGCCAACCCGACCAGAGACCCTGCTGCCTGACGAACCCCATCAACACTCACCACAGGCAAACCCTGAACAGGATTCACATAAGCTATCGCATCAGGATCAACCAACACCCCCACAACAAAACCCGCCCATCATCCGATATCAGCTACAGCTCTGGCGGCATTCAACGATGTTGAGGATGCTATATCACGAGACTGTTCCAGTGAAGAACGAAGACTATGAATAATCACACGAACCTCACCAGCAACCTGATGCCAACGCTGTTCTTTCCCATGATATTCATCCGACACACCATCAGCTTGATAATCAGCCATCGCACGACGTACATCATCATCACGTTGAGAAATCAAAGACTCCAAAGCACTAGCAACCCGATTGAAATTCTCCATCGCAGACTCAGCTGAGCCATCATCCCACGAACGACGATCCATTACCGCACCCATCACACACTCCCTTACCGCGCACCAAACCTGGCAGCATCAAAATCAATCGACGACTGCAACTGTCTCGACATGTCAGCTGTTTGAGTATCACCCTGACTAAAAGCACGATCCTGACCCTGAACACCACCCAACACAGCATTCAACGCAGCACTCAAACTCGAAGCAATCTCATCAGTACGAGCCTTAAACTGATCAAAAGCAACACGACCCTGACCATTAAACCTCCCCTCCAACGGTTCCGCAGCCACCCCAAGCTGACGAACCAACACACCAAACCCCATCCCACATCCTGAAACAACACATGCCAGTTTGGCTTGAGAAATCCTCACATATGTCCAGGCAAGGCGACTAGAGTAGTAATGACCCCCAGTGAGAAAGGCTGGCAATGAACATCGATATTAAGAAGAATGGCCCCTATGTAGTTCGTGGGGGAATACCAATCAGCGAAGCGATTATCACCCCCGTACGCCATCAGTATGAGTACGTCGATGGGGAGGACATCACTCCAGCTAACAGCGAGGAATACTATCTGTGTCGTTGTGGGCATTCCAAGAATGCACCCTTCTGTGATGGTGCCCATGCGAAGAGTGGATTCGACGGCACAGAAACTGCGTCCACCGTCCCCTATCGTGAACGCCTCACCGATGTCGTGGAGGGTACGACCATGGAGCTCCAGGATGATGGACGATGTGCATTCGCGCGCTTCTGTCATCGCGACGCGGGTGATGTGTGGACGTTGACTAGACAGGATGCTGATGAGTTTTGTCGCGAAGAAGCTTTGATTGCTGCTTCGGAGTGTCCGGCTGGCAGGTTGGTGGCTGTCTCCAAGGACGATGGTCAGGATCTCGAAGAAGAGTTCTCCCCAGAGGTTGTCGTACTGCAGGATCCCCAGAAAGATGTCTCGGCTGGTTTGGCCGTACGTGGACCGGTGCAGTTGGTTTCTGCTGATGGTGAAGAGTACGAGGTACGCAACCGAGTGGCACTATGTCGTTGTGGCCAATCCAGCAACAAGCCGTACTGCGATGCCTCACACGTCAGCGCCGGTTACACCGATGGACGCTAGGGAAACAGAAAGCACAAGGTTTTGTGCTGCACTCCGGTCGCCCGCACGGGGTTCTGTGCAACATCACCTCCGTCACCCTACGGAGTGAAGCGACTCGCAGGGTCCAGAAATCACATTTGTTCAACCGTGGATTCTGGACCGGCTGCGCCACGCCATCGCAACGATTCCTGCCACGGCAATGACAACCAATCCCGCGATGATCTGGCCCAGAACCGACGACAACATCTGGGTCCTCAACTATTCTCCGCAGACGACTTGGGCACTGGATCGTGCCCCACCGCCTCGGCGAACCCGTCTGCCGATCCGCAGGCGGCCACGATTTCGTCGATCATTCTCGGTGTATAGAGGAACTGGCTGAAGGCAGGGACCGGGATGCAGTACCCGTCGGAGCGTGGCAGCAGAGACGTGGAGCGAGTCTTGGTGGGTCCGATCTCCCATCGCTTGCGCAGGCGTGTGAAATCGTTGACAGAGAAGTGATACGGAATGCTTGCTTCCACGGCGGCAGCGACGGCCTTCGGCAAGCTACCTTCGGGGTGGACCGCATCGCGGTACTTCTCCGCGATGAGCACGCTGCCCTGTTGGCCCAGCAGACCGTCGAGTTCGTCGGCAGTGAGGTCATCTTGGCGGATGAAGGTGAGGGCCATGTCGGCGTCGGTTTTCGGCCCTTTCATCGGGATCAGCAACAAGCGATAGGCGAAGCGGTTGTCGGCCGCCAGGTCCGCTGACAACCCAGCCTGGAACTGAGTGATGAACGTACTCACGTCAGATGGCAAGGAGTGCCGTAGTTTCCTCTGTGTTTCGTACTGCTCTGGCCCCAATGCCTGCACGAAGATCGGGAACTTCAGCTCGTTCGATAGCGAATAGGGAACACCGAAGCGCCGGATCAGTTCGGCCTCGAAGTTGATGATGCACGCGTGCGTCTCTGCCGCTGTGACCGCGAGCACCGAGTCTTGGAATCGGTGCTCGACATGATTGCGTAGCCCGATGAAGAACTCGATGTTGGCCCGGACTGGGTCGTTGTCGGGGAACTCCTCCTTGACGCACTTGGCGAGATCCCACGTCTTCTTCGAGCCGTCAGGGTTTCGAACGAAATGCTTGTTGCCGCGTTCGCGGTAATAGATCTCCCGCGCTCGGCGCATCCGGTCAGCGTGAAGCAAGTTCTGCCAGGCCAGGTGAATGTGGACGATGAAGTCGGTGAAGCTGCGCCTGTCGCCAGGCCGGTTGTAGAAGTCGACGGCAACCAAGGCCTGTCGTCGCGCCTCGTCGAGAGTCCGTTGCCACGCTGATGGTCTCGCCATGGCTACCCGCCATCCAGACGGAGAGAATCTGCCATCACGCGCGTCGGGTCCACCTAAATCAGCCCCTCGATGGACTCAGCAGGGCCAGCCGCAACGGCCACCAACTCGGCAAGGGTTGCCGACTTCATGATCCTGCTGCTTGCGTACATCTTGTACTCGACGCCGCTGGCGGTCGCCATCTCGGTGGCCGCGTCGGTCTTGGCCTTCACCAGGGCGCTGTCGATCTGATCGTCGCCTTTGACCTCGATGACCTCGTAGGAGTCATCGACCATCTTGGCGAGGAAGTCCGGGTAGTAGCTGCGGATGCGGCCGGACTCGGGGTCGTAGTACTGGATGAGGAAGTCGCCCTGGTTGGAGGTGAACATGCCGGTGAAGTAGACCTCTTTGACCTGCCGGCTGCGAATGTACTGGAAGAAGCATTCGCGCTCAGGCTGGGAGTCGAAGCAGTAGGTGTCGGCGTGGAAGCTCTTCTGCCACACGTTCTCGACCCGCTCGTCGCTCTGTTTGACGACGAGTTCCGGTCGGGCGGAGAAGTCGTAAAAG
>WRIJ01000025.1 GCA_009782785.1 Propionibacteriaceae bacterium
TCTGCTTGCCTTCCAGACAATCGTCTTGCTCATCATCACGATACTCTCGGTCTACAAACCAGCGTTGCGCAAGAAAACTGCAAGAAACTAGGCTCACACCAGAATCAGTTTCGCTTTCTGGAAACTCTTGATCGTGGTGTAGCCGGTTGAGGCGAGGGTACGGCGAAGGGCACCCACGAGATTCATGGAACCATCGGCAACCACACTCGGCCCGAGCAATATCTCTTCAAGAGAAGCGCAGGTGGTCACCTGTTGGCGAAGCCCACGTACCAAGGTCGGATGCCAGGCTTCACGCCCCCAGTGGTAACCCTTCCCTGGGGCTTGGCTAGCACGCGCTAGAGGTACGCCCACCATGGCTGCATCAGCGCCACAGGCCAAGGCTTTGGCGATATCGCCCGAGCCGGTGATGCCCCCATCAGCGATCACCGCAACATAGCGCCCACCCGATTCATCCAAATAGTCACTGCGTGCTTCGGCAGCACCAGAAATCGCGGATGCCATGGGGACTTCGATGCCCAGTACGTCGCGGGTTGCCTGACGTGCTCCCCCACCGAAACCAACAAGAATCCCGACAGCACCAGCCCTCATCAAATTGAGTGCCGTGTAGTAATCCACAGACCCGCCGACGATCACTGGAACATCCAAGGAGTGGATGAGCTCCTTCATGTCGAGGGCATCCTGGGTTTCGGAGACGTACTGGGCGGACACCGACGTACCAGTAATCACCAGGAAATCCGCACCCGATTTTTCGACGTGAGGTGCGAACTCACGTACTGTCTTCGGGCTGAGCGCAGCCGCGAAAGGAACACCAGCATCATGGATCTCAGCCAAGCGCTGATCAATGAGCTCCGCTTTGATCGGGGCCGCATAAAGCTTCTGCATGAGTTTCACTGCGTCGATCTCATCAGTGATGGTCGCCAGTTTTTCAAAGTGCTTGGCAGGGTCGACGTACCTCGTCCACAACCCTTCCAGGTTGAGTACGCCCAGACCACCCAAGCGACCCATCTCGATGACAGTGGCAGGTGACATGATCGAATCCATGGGGGCAGCGATCAGTGGGAAGTCCAAGGTGAGGGCATCAATCTTCCAGCTCAGATCAACATCCTTGATGTCACGACCACGTTTCGTGGGTACGATCGCAACCGCATCGAGGTCATAGGCTTTTTCGATCCCGTTCGCGGGGGTTATTCCGTACATGAAAGTCCTAGTCGTTGAGGGAATAATTGGGCGCTTCGACAGTCATCTGAATGTCATGCGGATGGGATTCACGCAACCCCGCCGAGGTGATGCGTACGAAACGACCATGGGTTTGCAGCTCATCAATAGTGGCTGAACCGGTATAAAACATGGATTGGCGCAGCCCCCCAATAAGTTGGTAGGCCACCGCTGCCAAGGGCCCACGATAGGCGACTTGCCCCTCGATACCCTCCGGTACGATCTTGTCCGCATCATCCACATCCGCCTGGAAATAGCGATCTTTGGAGTACGATCCTTTGCGACCGCGCGCGGCCATCGCACCAAGGGACCCCATTCCACGGTACGACTTGAACTGCTTGCCCGAGATGAACACCAGCTCGCCCGGGGACTCTTCACAACCAGCGAGCAGAGAACCAACCATGACCGTACTCGCTCCTGCGACAAGAGCCTTGGCAATGTCGCCAGAATATTGCAGCCCGCCGTCACCAATGACAGGTACGCCCGCCGGAGCACAAGCACGAGCGGCTTCCTGGATCGCTGTGACCTGGGGTACGCCCACTCCAGCGACCACACGGGTCGTGCAGATCGAACCTGGGCCAACACCGACCTTGACCCCATCGGCACCCGCATCAACAAGGGCTTTTGCCCCCTCGTAGGTGGCCACATTACCGCCAACAATGTCCACCTCTGCTGCTAGTGGTTCGGCTTTGAGTTTGCGGATCATGTCCACCACGGCTGCTGAGTGTCCATGGGCTGTGTCGACGATGATCACATCCACACCGGCTTCGATGAGGGCCATCGCGCGGGTGTATCCATCACCGAAGAAACCCACGGCGGCGCCAATACGCAGTCGCCCTGCTGGGTCTTTGACAGCGTTCGGGTATTTATCGGATTTGACGAAGTCTTTGAGAGTGAAGAGCCCAGTGAGTTTATTGTTAGCATCCACGAGTGGGAGCTTCTCGATCTTGTGTTTCGCCATGAGACCGAGAGCTTCCTCAGCAGGGATGCCCGGATAGCCGGTCACCAAGGGCATCGGGGTCATCACATCGCGTACGAGCTTCTTCGGATCATCCTCGAACCTCATGTCACGATTAGTGACGATCCCAATGAGGTAACCATCGTCATCGACCACAGGTACGCCAGAGATGCGGTAGGTTCCCGCCATTTCGTCAACTTCGCCGATCGTTTTATCGGCGGTGATCGTGATCGGTTCGCTCACCATTCCCGCTTCGGAGCGCTTCACTTGATCGACCTGGTGAGCCTGCTCTTCGATGGGCATATTGCGGTGAAGAATGCCGATGCCACCCTCACGGGCCATCGCAATCGCCATGCGATATTCGGTGACCGTGTCCATGGCTGCGCTCGCGAGAGGAATGTTGAGATCAATGCGACGGGAAAACTTCGTGGCAGTGTTCACACTAGAGGGTACGACATCGGAAGCTGCGGGCTGAAGGAGCACATCATCATAGGTGAGCCCCCACGAGATCTCTTGCGGTGATGTATCAGCCATTGTTCGTCCTTACTCAATCGTGAACCCAAGTCTAGTGCGATAGGTACGCGCGGTACGAACTGAGGCCAAGCTCTCCAGTGGTACGACTGCGGAGCAGCATCCCACCCTGTCATTCCGCGGAGCGAAGCGACTTGGCAGGAATCCAGACCAACGATTGTCCACAGTTGTGGAGTCTGTTAGTGGTGAACGCATTCGTCAGACTCACCATAGCGGTTGGTGGGTTTTCTGGATGCTGCGAGTCGCGCTAACGCGCTCCGCAGCATGACGGTGGTGAGTACGCTCCGCAGAATGACGCGGTAGGGGGCCGTTGTCGTACGCAGAAAGACGGTGGTGAGTGCGCTTGCGCACTATCCCGAAACCAAGGAAGTGGTTGACGAACGAAGTGAGGAGCACCACGACGCAGGTTGAGCGGAGAGTGCGCTTGCGCACTATCCCGAAACCCAGGAAGTGGTTGACGAACGAAGTGAGGAGCACAGGCTCCGCGACTCGCAGGGTCCACCATCAACCCCGCGACTCAGCTCAGCAGCTCATCATCCGCTCACGCGACCGATGCCCCACGAATACACGCCCCACCCACCATGATCAGAAGCAGAAATACCTGACATACAGTAAAAACTTAAGTACGTTTCCCCATCGAAATACTCCTCCATAGTGGCTCCTCCTAGGGAATAATGTTGATCAGGAGCACCATACATTTCATCAACCCTCTCCACCGGGTCACCAACCCTGATGCCGCGATTTGTTTCATAGGACGGGTTTTCTACCTCGATGAAATGGACCACCCCATCTCGAATAGAAAACCTGAAGTCGTCTGTTTTGAAATGATTGTCGACTTCCGAGTATGTGATCCCCATAGCATCTAACCGAGCAATCGCATCAGCTTGACTCATCCCTAGCTCAATAGAGTTGATCGAAGTATCAAACGCGGGTGCTTCCTGTCCTGCTGACATATGTGGTTGAGGTTCATCACCTTTTGGATGCGCCTTCTCAGCACAACCAGTCAACAAGGCGGCCCCCACAGCAACGAGTACGACATATCCAATTCTCAACTTCATACGATCTCCCCTCCTTGTTGATGACGGGCTTCATTATTCCACGCCCAGGGCTTGTTTCATGGGTAGCAGTTTCGCCACGGTTTCTTGCCACTCAGATTCAGGGGCACTATCAGCGACGATCCCACATCCGGCGAAGATGTGAATCTGGCCATCTTCGATGAGTCCACACCGCAGTGCTAAAGCCATTTCACCGTCACCATGGGAGTTCATCCACCCGACAGGGGCGGCGTACCTCCCGCGATCCCAAGACTCCAATTCAGCAATGATGGCACGCGCCTTCTCGGTTGGTGCGCCACACACGGCCGCCGAGGGATGGATCGCCGCCGCCAAAGACACCACTGAGGGGGACAGTGAGGACGACACGACGCCCGAGATATCGGTTGCCAGGTGCATAACATTCGGCAACTGCAGCACTGAGGGGATTTCGGGAACATGTAGAGATGAACAATGCGGTGCCAGGGCTTGGGCGACTGACGCCACAGCGAACTCATGCTCGGCTAAATCCTTCGACGAGGAACTGAGCGCTAGAGCCAGACTCGCAGGATCCGAATCACCGTGGATCGTGCCAGCTAGCACTCTCGATGTGATCAGTCCACGATCCTGACGTACTAGTAGTTCAGGGCTGGCACCCAGAAGGTTCTGCACACAGAAGGTCCACGTCTGGCGGTAGTCCTTTGCCAGGGAATCCAAGACGAACCGCGGATCAAGTCGCTCTCCAGTACGTGCAATCTCTTCACGTGCCACAACAACCTTGTTCACATCCAGGTGATGGATCCGTTTGATGACCGTGTTGACCAGGTCAATCCACTGGTCATGGGTGGCACCACCAGAGAAACAGATCTCAGGCGACGGTGGGTGTGAATCGTACTGCCGGATCTCATCCTCAGAACCCTCCCACCTCGTCACCCAGGATTGTTCGCCCTGAGACCCGATGATGATCCGAGGTACGACCACCTCGTACACTCCAGAAGAATCGAAAGGAAAACTCACAAAAGCTAGCGGCCCAGCCATGGATTCCTCACCCAGATCGTTGGTGATGTGCGTATCCCTCATGAGCTCAGCCCACCAGGATTCAATCTGTTCAGCACTCGTGAACTGCTTGGCGTACTGGCTACCGATCCCCACAGCACCCTGACCGTACCTCAACCAACACGACACCAATTCCCCATCGGGCATATAGCTCACCAAAGAGCCAGGAGCATCAATGACTTCGGTACGTACGGTCTCACCCACGAGAGTAAAGACTACCCTGCGGTCCGTACCTCGTCACCCTGCGGAGCGAAGCGACTCGCGGGGTCCAGAAACCACAGAAACCATCAAGGTGAGTCTGACGAAATACTCAACACTCCCAGACTCCCCATCTATGGTGACTCGTGTATCTAGATTCTGCGACTTCGCGCAGAATGACAAGGCTGATGGGGTGGTGGATTCTGCGAGTCGCGAAGCCTGTGTTCCTCACTTCGTTCGTCAACCACTTCCTTGGTTTCGGGATAGTGCGCAAGCGCACTCTCCGCTCAACCTGCGTCGTGGTGTTCCTCACTTCGTTCGTCAACCACTTCCTTGGTT
>WRIJ01000026.1 GCA_009782785.1 Propionibacteriaceae bacterium
GATGCTCCAGGGTGAGTCGGAGAAACTGCTGGAGATGGAGGCCGTGATTGGTCAGCGTCTGATAGGTCAGGAAGCTGCGGTTGTGTCGATTGCTGATGCGGTACGTCGGGCGCGCGCAGGGATCTCGGACCCGAACCGTCCCACGGGGTCGTTCCTGTTCCTGGGGCCCACGGGTGTGGGTAAGACTGAGTTGGCGAAGGCTTTGGCGGAGTTCCTGTTTGATGATGAGCAGGCGATGATCCGCATCGATATGAGCGAGTATTCGGAGAAGCATTCGGTGGCGCGTTTGATGGGTGCGCCTCCGGGGTATGTGGGGTACGAAGAGGGGGGCCAGTTGACGGAGTCTGTGCGCCGCCGCCCGTACTCGGTGGTTCTGCTCGATGAGGTCGAGAAAGCCCACCCGGAAGTGTTCAATGTTTTGTTGCAGGTGCTTGATGATGGACGCTTGACTGACGGCCAGGGTCGTACTGTTGATTTCAGGAACACGATCCTGATTATGACTAGCAACATCGGGTCGCAGTTCCTGACGGAGATCACCTTGGAACCTGAGGAGCAGCGCGAATCGGTGATGACCGCGGTGAGGATGATTTTCAAGCCCGAGTTTTTGAATCGTCTCGATGACATTGTCATGTTTGAGGCGCTCACCCGTGAGGATCTCGCCAAGATCGTGGTCATTAATCTGGCGCGGTTGAATAAGCGGTTGGCGGATCGCCGTATCACTGTTGAGGTCACTGATGCTGGACGTGATTGGTTGGGTACGAACGGATTCGACCCGGTGTATGGGGCCCGGCCTTTGAGGCGACTCATTCAGACCGTGATCGAGGATCCCCTGGCCAAGATGGTTCTCGGTGGGGAGTTGAGCGATACCCAGAGCGTACTGTTCGATGTGAATGAGGCTGGTGACGGGCTCGATATCCTTGAGGACTGAGTTGGACCCTGCGATTCTTCCTCCAATGCTAGTTGTTTGCGTATAAGCAAAGAAGAGATAGAATTGAAACCATGAGTGGGAGCCCCAGTAGCATTGTTCGACAGATGAGATTGTCGCGCCAGTTGACCATGGCTGGGTTTGCTGACCTTGCTGGTGTTCCGGTTTCGACGATTTCCCGCATTGAATCGGGCAAAATCGAGCCAACTGTGGCTATGCTTGCCAGGATCGCCCAAGCAGCAGGATTTCAGTACGAGTCTGTGGTGACAGAAATGGGTAGCGACCAACCGTACGCAGACATCTTGGAGCGATTGGGTTGCAGTGATGTCGCTGAGCGCGCTCGGTTGTTTGCGAGACTCCCATCAGTTGCCTTAACCGCACCTGTTGCTTCTCGCCTGGGATTGAGGCGTGTGGCCATCCCTGGGAATCTCACAACAGCAGTGGAGATGCTACAAAATCAAGGTCATTCGCCCATTGTTTCGAGTATCGAAGCAGTGGTTGGTAGCGTAGATCCGATACGGTCCTTTGTCCCGCTGGTTTATGTGAACGACCCCGATCAGGCCAGCGGTTTTGAAGCAGCGGGCGGCCACCCATTCCAGACGATGCTTCTTCTTCCCACCACAGATAACGTACGTCGCTGGGAGAGGAATGAACATGAGGTGTCCATGGTATGTCAGGAGTGGGGCTGGCTAGATGCGATGGCATCACCTGGCCGACAGGGTGATATTGCTCGAGATGATTTTCAAATGAAATGGAAGCAGCATGGTGGATGAGTTGAATCGGCAGGCAACTGTCGGAGATATGCGCTTCGGCGCAGCGCGTTCACGAAGACTGCTGGTTGATACGGTCAGAGCACTTGGGCCATTCAGTGAAGCTACGACTGTTATTGGTGCCCATGCCGTCCATGTTTGGGTTGAAAAGGCATGGGGAACAACAGACATGGAGGCTACTCGCGACGGCGATATCGTTCTTAACCCTGTCTTTGTTACAGATGACCCGAAGCTCCTCGACCTCATGGCAAGCGTTGGAATAACTCCCGCATTAGAGGATCGTCCAGGCATCTATGGGTTTGCAGAAGAGGCCCATTTGGATTGGCGACAGCGTACAACTGTTGACCTTATCGTTCCTGAAGTGTATGCGGGTCCTGGTCGTCGAGTGGCCCGGATAGCAGGTCAACGCAATGCTGCCAGTCGGGCAGCTGGTCTGGAGTTGGCTGTGTGGGACAGAGAACTCACAACACTGTCAACCATTGATGAGCCTGTGGAATCCGTGCAGGTTCATGTGGCCGGTCCCGCAGCGTTGCTGGTTGCCAAAGCCCACAAGGTTCATGAACGAATGGCGGATGCCATTTCTCGTCCGCACCGAATCAAACCCAAGGATTCTGGTGATGTGGCTCTGCTCATGATGGTGTCCGATCCAGTCATGGTTGCCCAGGTCCTGCTGGAAGCTGTGAGAGACCATTCAGAGATCCGTCAGGTCGTTTCTTCTGCTGCAATATGGTTGACAGAAATGTATGGTGGCACCGATACGCTACCTCGCAGACATGCCATAGAGAGCCTTGTTTCCCGTTTCGATGAGGCCGAGGTCGCTGAATCATTGGATTCCTGGCTTTCCAGCTTTCGGGACAGCACTCTTAGCCTTGCTGAGCCTCGTAATCCTTAATCTTGGCAAGCCAGTCATCCACAATGGAGAGAAACATGTGGAAAGACTTATCAGTGGTGAGTAGGCTTCCTGCTTGAGCACGGCCAGTTCACCTTGCTCTGTTTTCACGAAAATCTTTCCAGTCATCTCAGCTCCATCTCCTGCTTCTTTGGATGCTAACACAAGGGGATGACATTATTTCTTGAGGTGATTCTTTCATGCGAGATCACCGATGCCCAGAGCGTACTGTTATGCGGGATCGCGTCTTATTTTGTTCGTGTAAATAATGCGTAGCAACTCTAGTTCTCCAGCATGGAGTTGACAGCCTCCAATTGACATGCGCATCGCATGTATGACATGCTTATCACATGTCAATGCTGCAAGTGAGAAATCTTTCCGAAAACACCCATCAAATTTTGAGGGTACGTGCGGTTCAGGCGGGTCAGAGCCTGTCTGACTATGTGGCTGCACGCCTGGACGACATTGCAGCTACCCCAACCCTTGATGAGGTATTAGAGAGGATCAAGCAACGCACACCACCGCTGGGTGAAGTAGATGCTGCTTCCGTTATTCGTGCAGAGCGGGATGCGCGTTCGTGAGTCTTGTTATTGATGCGTCTGCGCTCATCGAGGTTTTGCTGGACACAGATATTGGAAAACGAGTGGAACCCTTTCTACAGGGTCATTCACCACAAATTCATGCCCCAGAGATAGTGGCTGTCGAAATCATTTCGACACTCAGAAGACTTGTTCGAAGGGGAACATTGACCATGGAACGAGCGAATGAAGCTATAACTGATTTTCAACAATTGCCCTTGGCATTGTGGCCCTTGGTTCCACTCATGGATCGTGTCTGGGTTCTCAGAGATGCCGTGTCTGCTTATGATGCAACCTACGTGGCTTTGGCCGAAGAGCTGGGTGCTGTTTTTCTGACATCCGATGA